>CBFHZX010000037.1:0-28304 GCA_965660425.1 Sulfitobacter sp.
GGTGACAGATACAGCGCTTCGGGCCAGCTGAACCATTTGTCAAAGATGCGCGTGCTCACAAACGGTGTCGCCAGCGAGATGGCAGCGATGCCGAGGACCAAGCCCCAGATGCCGCCCTTGGCCCAGCCGATGGCGCGGGTCTGCAACGGCCCTTCTGTCTTCCAGATGAGCCATGCTGCGCCGATAAAGCTGTAGCCGACGGTGAGGAAAACTGCCGTCAGCAGGGCAAAGGCCACATGCGGCAGGGTCCATGTCAGACCCATGATATACATCCCCAGCATGAACCCTTGGCTCAGCGATGCCATGAGCGATCCTGCAAAGAACGCGCCGTTCCACAGCCCCTTTTGCGCCAGCGGTGCCTTGGCGCGCATCTCGAATGAGACACCGCGCAAAATTAGGCCGATGAGCATGACAAATACGGGCAGGTATAGTGACGTCAGGATTTCGCCGTGGGCGGTGGGGAAGGCAACCAAAAGGAGGCCCACAGCCAGCACAAGCCACGTCTCGTTTGCGTCCCAGAATGGCCCTATGGAAGCGACGAGGCGGTCTTTTTGCGCCTCATCGGCCAGTGGCATGAGCAGTCCCACGCCCAGATCAAACCCATCAAGAACCACATAGATCAGGATCGACAGCCCCATCAGGGCGGCAAAGCTCCACGGCAGCCAGACGGCGGGATCACCGAAATAGTCCATCTCTATTCTCCTGGCTGAAGGGTGGGCACAGGGGTCTCACCACGGCGCGGGTAGGTCCGGTTGGAGTAGCTCTCTCCGCGTGTGGCCTTGCGCGCGAGGTAGGTGATCACGCCGATATAGGCCAGTACCAGCAAGCCGTAGACGATGAGGTAGCCGATCAGCGTGCTCAGCACCATGCCCGCAGGCACATCGCTCACGGCCTCTTTGGTCGACAGAACCCCTTGGACAAGCCATGGCTGGCGGCCAATCTCTGTAGTGTACCAGCCTGCGAGGGTTGCGATCCAGCCGCTGAAACTCATCGCGCTAAAGACATAGAGGGGCAGGCGCGGCATGTCGCCTGCACCGTATTTGCGCAGCAGCAGCAAGCCGCCCCACGACAGGGCAAGCATCGCCATGCCCGTGCCCACCATGATGCGGAAGCCCCAGAATACAGGTGCTACAGGCGGGTGCATGATCTCCCCATCAGGGCCGACAAAATCGTTGAGGCCCGGCACTTGACCATCCGGCGAGTGTGTCAGGATGAGCGAGGCACCATTGGGGATCGCCACTTCCATGTGGTTCTCACGCGCTTCTTCATCGGGCAGGGCGAACAGGACCAGCGGCACATTGCCTTGGGTCTCCCAGTTTCCCTCCATCGCCGCGACCTTGGCAGGTTGGTATTCCAGCGTGTTCAGCCCGTGGAAGTCGCCCGCGAGAATTTGCAGGGGGATGAGTGTGGCACCTGTGATGATGCCGACGCGCAAGGCCGCTTTCACGTCCTCGCTACGGTCCCCCCACAGCATGCGCAGCGCGGAGATGCCCGCAATCAGGAAGGCCACGGTAAGGCCAGAGGCCAGCATCATGTGCACGAAGCGGTAGGGCATAGACGGGTTGAAGATAATCTCGAACCAGTTGGTCGCGTGCACCGCGCCATCGATGATCTCGTACCCCTGCGGCGTGTGCATCCATGAGTTCAGAACAATGATCCAGAAGGTCGACATTGTGGTGCCAAAGGCCACCAGAAACGTGGCCAACGTGTGAACCCATGATTTCACACGGGATGCGCCAAACAGCATGATCCCGAGGAAGACCGCCTCAAGGAAGAAGGCCGTCATGATCTCGTAAGCCAGTAGTGGCCCCGCCACATTGCCGACTTTCTCCATAAATCCGGGCCAGTTGGTGCCGAACTGGAAGGACATGGTGATGCCCGAAACTACGCCCATAGCAAAGGAAAGGGCAAAGACTTTTACCCAGAACATATAGGCATCCATCCACTTGCGTTCCCCCGTTCGCGCAAAGCGCACCTTGAAGAATAGCAGCATCCAGCCCAATGCGATTGTTATCGTTGGGAAAAGAATGTGAAACGAGATGTTTGCACCAAACTGGATGCGCGATAGCAAAAGAGTGTCCACAACAGGCTCCATGACGTACGATTTCAATTCGTAAGGCTTAGATAGTCTCTTTTTCGGCCCATACAGGATCATGCGACAAACTGCGCGTGCCCGCACGACGCGTCACGCGCGAATTTAAGTGTGCCGATCAAACAAAAACCTTAACGGACTGCCGTGACCTCTGGACCGATCACTGCTAAGCTCAATGCTCTAGGGATAAAAGGCAGGCCATCGCGCGTATGAAGGTGTTTTCAAGCAAGAACAGGCCTGTCCACAAAGGCCCTTTTCCCTGTGAGCTTTTGACGCGGCTGGCGGAGGTGCCCGATCTGGGTCATGTGCCCGCGCACATGCCCCTGTCTTACGCGCGCGCCACTGATCCACGCAGCATCATCAATGCAATGGCTGAATATCAGGCGATGCTCGATGCGATCCGCAGCGGCAAAACCAATCCACAGCCTGCGGCCTGTCCAGACGATCCTGTGGCACGGGCCGAGCATCTTAAATCCTTCGGGTATTTCTGTGATGCGGCCATCGTGGGCGCTTGTCTTCTGCCCGAAAGCGCGGTTTTGCCTGCCCCTTACCGCAATCCCGCGCTGGACCGTCTGATAGACACCCTGCACACGCGCCAGACCAAGACGCTAGCAGCAGGGATTGATGTGATCATGGCTGATCTGCGCGATTCTGTGCGCGCGCCTGACGTCTCAATTGCGCCGCACACCCATGCGCTGGTCTTTCTCTATGAAACCCCCCGCGACCCTGAGGAGGGTGAAGATGGCGTTGCTTGGATTGCGGATGCACAAAACCACCGCGCAGGCTTGCTTGCCTCTGAGACGGCGGTGGTGCTGGCCGAGTATATCCGTCTTCTCGGCTATGATGCGCGCGCCCATACGGTGAGCAGCGGGGATGTTGACCTTAACCAGCTTGTCGTGGCTGCGGGCCTTGCAACTTTTGAAGAGGGGGTGCTGACACATCCGTATCTCGGCACGCGTTTCGGCTTGGCGGCAATAACAACGACTTTCGAGATCGCAGCCGACCTGCCGCTGGCCCCGCGTGCTCAACAGCCCGCCAAAGCCTTTGGCCTAAAATGGAAACTGGGCGGCGCGTATCCGCGCAATGCCGCCAATGTGGTGCCGTTTGCCAAACGCCGCTTTGTCGATGGCGCGCATCCTTTCGAGACGCTCAAACGCGTCGACAACCCCACCACCTATATTGATGCACCCCGCGTGGCACGGGTGCCAAAGCGCACCGATATGTTTGCGCGTGCGCAATTCGGCGACATGGGCAAAGCCCTGCAAAAAGGGGCAGGAGGCGGTCACTATGCGCGCAAGGCTGCTCCGTCTATGGCCCAACGCCGTGCGCTGGGGGCTTTCGTGTTGCTGCAAGACGGGCCATTGGCCGACACGCGTGTGCAGATTGATCCACAAGAGGCCGCCGATCTGGTCAAGGCCACTGCCTATTGGCTGGGCTGTGACGCGGTTGGCATTTCGGCCTGCCCTGACTGGACGTGGTACAGCCATGATGCGCGGGGCGATGTGATCGACCCGCCGCATGACCAAGCCATCAGTATTATCATCGACCAAGGGTTCGAAACGATGGAGGGCGCCTCGGGCGATGACTGGATCAGCGTGGCGCAATCCATGCGCGCCTACCTGCGCTTCTCGCTACTCGGCGGTGTTTTGGCCCAGCAAATCCGCCGCCTCGGGTACAGTGCCAAGGCGCATACGGTGATGGACGGCGAAGTGCTGCAACCGCCGCTGCTCCTGCTGGCGGGCTTGGGTGAAGTCAGCCGCATTGGTGAAGTGATCCTAAACCCGTTCCTTGGTCCGCGTCTGAAATCGGGTGTGGTGACCACCGATTTGCCGATGGCGCACGACAGGCCCATCGACTTTGGCCTCCAGAAATTCTGTGAGGCTTGCAACAAATGCGCGCGCGAATGCCCCTCGGGCGCGATCACGGCTGGGCCGAAGCTCATGTTCAACGGCTATGAGATCTGGAAATCCGATAGCCAGAAATGCGCCACTTACCGCATCACCACCGAAGGCGGGGCCATGTGTGGGCGCTGTATGAAGACCTGCCCGTGGAACCTCGAAGGGCTGTTCGCCGAAAAGCCGTTCCGCTGGGCCGCGATGAATGTGCCAGCCGCGGCACCCGTGCTGGCCAAGCTGGATGATGCGCTCGGCAAAGGGGAGCTTAACCCCGTCAAGAAGTGGTGGTGGGATCTGGAGCTGGACGAGAGCGGAGCCTATCTGACCGCCAAAGCGACAGTGAATGCCCGCAAACTGCAAAAGGATCTGGATCTTAAGTACGAGGACCAGACGTTAGCCGTCTATCCCGCGCCATTGGCCCCGCCACCGCACCCCTATCCGTTCCCTATGGATCGCGAAGCAGGGATCGAAGCCTATCAGGCCATGGTTACTGCCGAACAGTACAAAGCACATCTGGCGAATGGCACAATCGACCGCGTCGCCCACATCTATACTGCCGACGGTGACAGCCCCGTCATTCAGGTCGAGGTAAGCGAGGCCAAGCGCATCGCCGAGGGCATCACGAAATACACCTTCCGCGCGCTGGATGGCAGCGATTTGCCTGCATGGCAGGCGGGCGCGCATCTCGATATCGTGGTGACGCCCGAATACCTGCGTCAATATTCCATGTGCGGCGATCCTGCGGACCGTTCCTGTTACCAGATTGCGGTGCTGCATGAAGAAGACGGGCGCGGCGGATCAAAGCTGATGGAGCGTATCTTTACACAAGGGCGGCGGGTGTTCATCTCGCGCCCGATCAATCACTTCCCTCTGGTCGCTGAGGCAGCGCATAGCCTGCTGATGGGCGGCGGCATCGGGATCACACCAATGATTGCCATGGCGCATGAGTTGCACGCGCAAAAGCGCCCGTTCTCCTTGCATTATTCAGGCCGCAGCAGCGCCGCGATGGGGTTTGTGGACGAGATAGCAGGATTTGCTTGGGCCGATTGCGTGCAGGTCCATATCTCCGAAGAAGGCAACCGTGCAGATTTCGCGGCGATCATGCAGGCACAGCCCGAGGGCACCCACGTCTATACCTGCGGGGCAGAGCATTACATGAAAGCGGTGATGGAGGCGGCAGCACAAGCAGGTCTGCCCGAGGACAGGTTGCACCTTGAATACTTCTCGGTTCCCGAAGTGCCCGACTACATCAACCACGCCTTCACCCTGCGCCTTGCCAAAACAGGCTGCGACATCGAAGTGCCAGCTGACCGCGTCCCGACGGACGTATTGGCCGAGAACGGCGTGCATGTGGACGTCAAATGCGCCGATGGTCTGTGTGGTGTATGCAAATGCGCCCTGATCGGAGGCGAGGTCGAACACCGCGACTTTGTCCTGTCCAAACGCCAGCGCGAGACATCCGTAATCCTGTGCCAATCGCGCGCTGCACACGCGGGCGGCGTTATCGAGGTCGACCTCTAACACGCAGGCCTCTTCTTCATTTTGCCTTTAAACTGAAAAAAGCCACCGAACGCGCATTTTTGACGAAGACCTGTTTCTAAAACGTCATCACCCAAACCTTCCTTGGGTACTGACTATGTGCAAAAGATCTCGCCGCCGCGTACTTCAACTTGATTAAGTGCGACCTCAGTCATAGCCCGTCATCTCGAGATAGCCGATCCCCGCATGGCTCCCCTTCACGGTGACTGGCCCTTCCCAATAGGGCACCGACAGGTCCATCCAAGCCTGCGTGTTCAACGCATCAACTGTTACCTCAAGGCCGTGGTCGGGCACTTCTACTTGCCAGCCTGTTGGCACATCGCGCCCGCCCACGTCGCTGATGGTCAAAGGCTCGGCCCGAAAGCTGCCGTTTGGCAGGGCGGTTGTTTCACCCTGCGCTGTGATCCACGTGCCCGAGGTGAAATATGTCCCGTCGGCCTGCCTTAGACGAAACCCCATGAGCTTGTCGCCACTGTCGAATGACAGGGAAAACCAATCCCAACCTGTCTGGTCAGAGGCCAGCGGTTGGGACGACCATTCACGGTCAAGCCATGCGGTCCCTGTCACGGTCACCTCGCCTTCGGGCAGGGTCAGCGTGCCTTTGAGATCAAAGAAGGGTTGTGAGTAGTAATAGCTTGCCTGCCCCTGCTCGGATTTGACCGAATATCCCGCGTCTCCATGAAAGACGAGCGGCCCTTGCGCTGTGAGGGCCACGTCATAGGCAAATTGCGACCCGCTGGCGCGCAGCTGCATCGCATTGAAATTCGCGCTGCGCATATGCCAGTCGTCGATCCAAGCCTCAAATGGCGCGGGGCTTACCCCCGCTTGACCCGTACCCCCGCGAGCAAAGCGCTCGGACGTGTAATGCGCATTATCAGTTGTCACCGCCGCATGGCCCAGCCACACTTGCGGACTATCCCAGTCCTGCGTCTCGAAAGGGGCGAGTGCAGAGCGAAAGAGCGTCCATTGCAAGCCATAGGGTGTCCCGTCCGGACCCGTCATATTGGCGGTCAGATACCACCATTCGATACGGTAGTCCGAATGCGCGCCGTGATCTTGGGGAAAGTCGAATTGTGTTCCGCGCTCGGGCACAGCAAAGCCTTCGGCCTGCGTTCCAAGGCCGCCAAATCCTTGTGCAATGCTCCATGAGGGCACCCAAAAAGCGAGGAGTGAAACGAGGAGCGCGACTCTAGCGTTCATTGGCAAAAACCTTCAACAAATCCGCGGGCGGCGTGCGTGCCAGTTTACGCGCAGGCCATGCGGCCGCCAGCACCGCCGCCACCAGCGCAACCAGTCCCAAAACCGTGTAATCGAGCGGAAAAACATACATGGGCAGACGCCAGCCAAAGGCCTCTACGTTGACCACCGCCAGCAGAACCCACGCCAGCGCCAGTCCCAAAGGCAGCGCGCAACACGCAGTCAGCAGGGCAAGAACCACCGCACGTATGAGCTCCAACTGCCCCAGCCGCCGCCGCGTCAGCCCGAGCGCCCATGCAGGGGCAAGCTGTGGCACGCGCATCCCCGCCAGTGTCAGCAGGCTCATAAAGATCGCAAACCCCGCCACGCTCAGCGTGAGGACATTAAGCGCAGCGGTCACTGTAAAGGTCCGCTCGAACACATTGAGTGAGAAGGCTTTGATCTGCGCCTGATCAGTGATGGCGCTGGAGGGCAGGCCAAAATCCTGCGTCAAGGCACCGCGCAAAGCGGCCGCATCGTCCGTGCGCAGGCCAAACCGTGTGGCTCGTATGTCAGGGTGCAGGACTGTGAAAAGCGCTTCGGATACAATCGCTTGCCCGATGGGGTTGCCATAATCCCCGAACACCCCCGCAATCGGTAGGGTGGTGGTGGCACTGATGCTCAGCTGATCGCCGACCCACAGGTCAGCACGCCGTGCAAGCTGCTCGTTGACCAACAGGGCCTCGCCTGCAGCGACCTTGTCCCAAACCCGTGGTGCCTGCGCCAACAACCCCCAGTTCTCGCGGTAGGTCGCACCGATCCGCGCGCCATATACTGCGACGGGCAATCCCGCCAATTCCGCATCAGCCGACAGCAGGGGCAGCACTTCAGTCGTATGTGGTGAGACGAACTCCTCAAATGCCCGCGCCTGCTCTGCGCTCTCAGCACTCACATAAAGCTCGGAGGCGAGGCGCTGGTCCAGAAACCCTGTGAAGGTGAGGCGGAAGCTCGACACCATTGTGGATACGCCGATGTTGGCCGCCATGGCCAACAACAGCGCCATGAGCGCGAGGCTCAGGCCCGAGAGTTGTTGGCGGGTGTCGGCCCAAAACCATTGCGCGGTTACACTGCGCGCCAGCGCGGCGGCAAGCGCAAGCGCGCCATCCAGCAGCACGGGCAGGGCCAGTGCCGCACCGATCAGCAAACAGGCCAGCAGGCCAAAGCCCATGATCAACCCCTCTCCAAGCAGCGCGAGCATGGCAGCGGCGAGAAGCAGACCAAGGCTCACCCCCATCTGGATGCGCCGCATACGTCCCCGCGCAGTGGCCCAAGCACGGGGCCGCGCGCTGGCCAGCAGCGGCATCCGTGCCACCGCCAACAACGCACCGATTGCGGCAATCGCTGTGCCCAGAACCGAAATGGCAAGGCCCGAAATCCACCACGACGGGCGCAATTGCAGCGTCCCTGACACCTGCGCGCCGTAGAGCCCTTTAAGCGTCGCCGCCACATCGGGCAGCAGCGCTGCGGCGACCAGATAGCCCAAGCAAACGCCGATGATTCCGCCGATCAGCGCCAACACCAGAAGCTCGGACGCCACCAGCAGGATCAAACTGCGCAGGGGCATGCCCAAGGCCCGCATCGTGCGCACCATGGCGCGCCGCTGCTCGAAGGCCAGCCCGATGGCGCCATGCACGATGAAAATACCCACGGCAAAGCTCAGCAGGCCAAAGGCGGTCAGATTGAGGTGAAAGCTATCGGTAAGCCGCCCTATGTCCGCGCCGCCCTGTGCTGAACGGCGGGTAAGTTCTGGCACGATTTGGGCCAGCGGCACACGTCCAACAGGCTGATCGGTGGCCATGATCAGACGGTGAAAGCGGCCTTGCGCGTCCAATAGGCGCTGTGCAGTGAACACATCCGTGATGGCCGTATCGGGGGCGATCGTAGCCTCGATGATGATCTGGGCGTCGATAATGCCGTCCAGCTTTGCCGCGGTCTCTGCATTGGCAAACACGGGCGGCGCGCTCAGGAAATCGGGCAGTTGCATGCCGCTGCCGCCCAGTGGCCCCATGCCGCCAGGCGCTGTGAGTGGGTCAATCCCGACAAGACGTACCTGCGCGCCATTCGGGCCGACTTGCCCCTCGACGAATGGTCCGACTAGCCAGCCCGCGCGGCGCAGCTTGAGGAAGGTCTCTTGCGGAATGTCCTCCCCTGCGGCGGGCAAAAGCTGGTCATACTGCCCTTCGCCCAATGTGGCGGCGGCATCATAGCTGGCGCGTGCTTCTGCGTTCACGGCCTGCACCCCCGACCACAGGGCAATGGCCAGCGCCAAGCCTGCAATCAGCGTGAAAAGCTGCAGGGGATTGCGCCGCCAATAGGACCACAGCGCAGACAGACCCGTTGCGATCACGCGAGCACCCCTTGGCGCAGGTGCAATTGCCGCCCCATCTGATCCGCAAGGCGTGGCGAGTGGGTGACCATAATCAACGCGGCCCCTGTGCCCGCTACAAGCCGCATCATCTGGGCCATCACATCTGAGGCGGTTGCTTCATCAAGGTTGCCTGTCGGCTCATCCGCGAGGATCAGTTGCGGTTTTGCGGCAAGGGCACGGGCGATGGCCACGCGCTGTTGCTGGCCGCCCGACAGCTGTTCGGGGTATTTGTCCAGATGATCCCCAAGCCCCAGCGCATCCGCCAGATCACGCGCGGCCTGTGCGTCATACAGCCCGGCAAGCCGCGCCTGAAACGCTATATTCGCAGTCACATCAAGCGAGGGGATCAGATTGAACTGCTGGAAGATGATGCCGACATGTTTGCGGCGCACCGCAGCGCGGCCTGCGTCGTCCATCTGGCAAATGTCTTGTCCGTTGAGGCGCACCTCGCCCCCGCTGGCCGTGTCCAGCCCGCCGATCAGGTGCAGCAGCGTGCTCTTGCCAGATCCGCTTTCACCAGTGAGGGCCAGCGTGTCGCCTGCGGCCACGGACATATCAATCCCGCGCAGAACGGGCACAGGCCCCTCCGCGCCATCATAGGATTTTATCAGCGCTTTTACCTTAAGCAGCATCGCGATCTCCTTGGCTGGACCATAGATATTGCACAAGGACAGGACGGCCACCAGAATGTGGCGTCTCGAGGTCCTTATGTCGCGGTTTGCTGGTCAGCGGCGATTGCACAGCTATTTACCTGCAAGAAGACAGAGGAGCCGCATCATGCGCATGACTATTCTGAGCCTTGCGCTTGTGGGTGCCAGTGCGGCCAATGCAGGAGAGCGTATGATGGAGCTAATGCCCAAGTGGGAGTATGTTGCCGACACGGTAATGGGCGGTGTCTCGACTGGTGCGCTGCGCGAGGTCTCGCTGGGTGGCCGCGATGCTGTGCAGCTTGTCGGGGACGTCTCGCTTGCGAATAACGGCGGGTTTATCCAGATGGCTTTTGATCTCAATGACGGTGCGGCGTTTGATGCTTCCGCTTGGTCTGGCATTGCGTTGGAGGTGCAGGGCCGTGGCACAGGCTATGAGCTGCGCCTGCGCACCGATGCGCTCACGCGGCCTTGGCAATCGTTCAGGACAGAGATTACCCCGCAGGCGGAATGGCAAACACTGCGGCTACCATGGGCTGGGTTTCAAGCGCACCGCACAGATGCGGCGTTTGATGCGACGCGACTGCGGCGGATTGGTGTGCTCGCCATCGGTGCGGAAATGAAGGCGGATATCGCTGTTGCTTCCGTCGGGTTTTACCGTTGAAGCCCATGAGTAAAGCGCGCGACCTCACCCCCGCAGACATCAGTGCCGTGATCGAGATGGCGCTGAGCGATCACATGCCGTTTGCCACGATCCAGATGGAATACGGTCTTGCCGAGAAAGAAGTGCAAGCGCTTATGCGGGCAGAGCTCAAACCCTCAAGCTACCGCACATGGCGCAAACGGGTACATGCCTTTGGTACGCGGCGCGAGGTGTATAAATGAGCACTGCGCGGGATAAGGGACTGGCCGTCCCCGCAAGCCGTCTGGGTCGCTTGTCGCGCCTTGGGTCTATGACCGCAGGTGTTGCGGGCAACATGGCATTGGGCGGGATGGCGCAGTTGGGGCGTGGTCAGAGGCCTGCGTGGCGCGACCTGCTGCTCACCCCGGCAAATGTAACGCGGATCGCCGATCAGCTTGCGCAAATGCGTGGGGCGGCGATGAAAATCGGGCAACTTGTCTCCATGGATACGGGCGATGTGCTGCCGCCAGAGCTGTCACAGATCATGGCGCGGCTGCGCGATGACGCGCATTTCATGCCGCCTGCGCAATTGAAGAAAGTGTTGGCGGCGCAATGGCATGAGGGCTGGCTGCGCGATTTTGCGCGCTTTGACGTGCGCCCCATCGCGGCGGCCTCCATCGGACAGGTTCATCGCGCCCAATTACGCGATGGCCGTGATATGGCGATCAAGGTGCAATACTCAGGTGTGGCGCGCAGCATCGACAGTGATGTCTCGAACGTCGGCGCGCTGATCCGCATGTCGGGAATGCTGCCCAAGGGGTTTGCGATTGATCCCTATCTGGCCGAGGCTGCGGCGCAATTGCATGAGGAGACGGACTATCTGCGCGAGGCGGCGTGTTTGAACCGCTTTCGCGATCTTCTGAAAGGTATTGAAGGGATCAAGCTGCCAGAAGTCTATGCCGATTGGAGCACGGACAGCATCCTGTCGATGAGTTTTGTCAGTGGCAAACCCATTGAGGAGGCGGTGGAGGCCGATCAGCAAACCCGCGATGCGATAATGGGAAAGCTGATTGATCTGACACTTAAGGAAATGTTTGATTTCAAACTCATGCAGAGCGATCCTAACTTTGCCAACTATCGCTATGACCCTCAGACGGGGGATATTGTCCTGCTTGATTTTGGTGCGACGCGCGAATTAAGTGACGGTCTTTCAGGAAGCTACAGGGCGTTCCTGAAGTTCGGCATGGCTGGGGAGTACGACAGGCTGGAAGAAGCTGCCGTAAGTATCGGATTTCTCGACGATACCATCTCACCCGACCACCGTCGCCAGTGCCTTGATCTGATGCGCATCGCGTTCGAGGCGCTGCGTGTAGAGGTGTTTGATTTTACCGACACAGAGCTCACCCAACAGATCCAGCGCGGTGGAGAAGCCCTTGCACGCGATGGATTTATTCCGCCTGTGGTGCCGATGGATGTGCTGTATCTTCAACGCAAATTCGGGGGCATGTTCCTGCTTGGCGCACGGCTGCGCGCCAAGCTGCCTGTGGCGCGGATCATGGTCCCTTATCTGGCGGACTAGTCCTTTTTGGTATCGTCGATGACGTTCATGCCTGCCAGCCCTGAATTACCCAGCTCTACCCCTGCGAATGGGCCGCCGTGGCACATGTGGTTCGGGTCATGGGGGTCCATGGGCGGCTCATTGGCCAGCACCTCGTCGGCGAACTGCTCTGCGTTGTCCTTGGGGCGGTAGCCGAGGAAGCTGGCCTTGGAATTATCCACAGGGGCACGGTCATTGTTGCTCACGCCATAGATCACAGCAAAGCCCGTCACAGGCGTCTCGATGCAGCGGGTGACAAGCTGGATCAGGTCATCGTAGCTGAGCCATGATCCCAGCGCGCGGGCGTTGTTGACCTGCGCGCAGGAAAGGATGCGCATGTGCACGCTCTCAAGGCCGCGTTTTTCCCAATACATGCGACCAAGGTCTTCGGTGAAGCATTTGGCGAGACCGTAGAAGGTGTCAGGGCGGTGGGCCACTTCAGTGTCGATGAACTCATTCTTGGGGTACATACCCACGGCATGGATAGACGAGCCATAGACCACGCGGCGCACGCCGTGGCGCGAAGCGGCCTCCCAGATATTGTAAGAGCCTACGAAATTGGGACCAAGCAATTGCTCGAACGGGCCTTCATCGACGAAGGCGCCCATGTGCACCACCATCTCTGCGCCCTCAATAACCGCGTTCATTGCGTCGAAATCTGCAAGATCGGCCTGCATATACGTCTCGCCTGCATAGAGTTTGGCGGGCGCTTCTTTTATATCGGTCGAGACGAGCTCATCACACAGGGCCGCCAGTGGCTCGCGCAGGTAAGAGCCAAGGCGCCCTGCGGCACCCGTGAGGACGATTTTGGTTAGTTTCTTGGACATGGATGGCCTTTCAAGGGTCAAAGAGGGATGTCGTAGGTGATCCAGCCCGTGCGGGTGGCGAGTTTGTCATAGACGCCGCGCGCGCGGTAATTGTTGTCAGCGGTGATCCAGCGGATCACGGCCCAGCCGTTTTTGCGGCCATGCGCGGAAACGGCATTGATCAACGCGTCTGCCGCACCCGTGCCACGGGTTGAAGGATCCACAAACAAATCATCCAGAAACCCTTTTATGTTCGCGCTGAGCGGGGAAAAGAAAGGGCGGAAGTGCGTAAGGCCGATCAGCGTGCCATCCATCTCGGCGACAAAACAGTTAACATCGTGGGCAGGGTCGGTGATCCAGCCCCAGACGCGGTCGCGCATATCTTGGGCTTGCTCCACGCCGTAGAACTCGGCATAGCCTTTGTACAATGCCTCCCATGCGGGTTTGTCGGCGGCCTCGGGCGGGCGGATGGTTAGTGTCATGGCGGCTCCGATCAGGTTAAATGACGGCTTTTTCAACGAAGCTTTCGCCGCGCGCAACACGGTTCACGTCAAACGCGCCCAGATCAAGGCTGCGGTATTCACCGTAGGCGATCAATTCCGCAATGCCGCGCCCCAAGGCGGGTGATTGTTGCAGGCCGTGGCCAGAAAAGCCGTTGACGAAAATGAAATTCGGGCAGTCCTGCGTACGGCCCAGCAGAGCGTTTTGGTCGAGTGTGTTAAAGGCGTAATGCCCGACCCATTCGTTAATGACCTTGATAGCCTCGAACTGGGGGATGCGGGTGGCGATGGTGGGCCAGACCTTGCTCTCCCACAGTGAATGGTCAAAGGCGAAATCGTCAAAAGCCACGTCAGGGTCCTCGTCAGGGGGACACCCCGCGAGGTAGTACTTCCCCTCGGAGCGCATGTGCACGCCCGAAGGATCAATCGTCAGCGGCAGGTCACGGTCCAGTGGTAGTGCCGCATCAAAGATGAAAGTATAACGTTTGCGCGGGGCCACGGGAATGTCGAGGCCCGCCATCTGTGCCGTGGCAGCCGCACGCGGTCCCGAGGCGTTAACCACTGTGCCGCAGGCCACTTCAGTGCCGCAGGCCAGCGTCACGCTTTGCACCGCGTCGTCCACACGTGTCATGGAGGTGACGGTGTTGTGCACATACTCCACGCCGCTCCTGCGCGCGGCCCGTTTGAACCAGTCAAACATGGTGCCACCGTCGAAATACCCCTCATCCACAAGGTTGTGGTTGGCCGCGACAATGTCATCCAGCTGGTAGAACGGGTAGGCGGCGGCAATCTCGTCGCGGCTCATGTGGCGCGTGGCCGCACCCAGGGATTGCTGCACCTGCTGCGATTGTTTTAGGGTGTCGGCAAATTCGGGCGTATCGGCAAGATACATATAGCCATAGCTTTGCAATGTCAGATGCGGCACGTCTTCACCGCCGCCCATGAAATCGCGGAAATTATGGATAAACTGCGCGCCGAACTGGCTCACGGCGATGTTGGTGGCATTGCTGAATTGCTGGCGAATGCAGCTGTTGGTATGCGAGGTCGAGGCGAACTCGTACGTTGGATCCCGCTCAACCACCAGCACGCGGCCATGAAACCCCGCCATTTGCGTCAGCCACCATGCCACGGACGAGCCGTAGATCGCGCCGCCAACAATGACGACATCATAGCTGGAGTGGGCGGGTGTTTGCATGGGCGTTCTCTCAAAAGGGTGCGTTTGCCACAGGTTAATCACGCGGCAGAGGTCTTGCCTAGGCTCAATCAGGGGGCAAACGGCTGGGTGAGCGCACGCTCGACCATGTCGAGCCTGTCTTGTCCGTAAAACATATCACCATCCACAAAATAGGTGGGTGAGCCGAAGACGCTCCGTGTAATCGCCTCTTGGGTATTTTTTGCGAACTGCGCCTGAATTTCGGCGCTTTGGGCATTGCGCAAAAGCTTGTCTGCATCCACTCCGCAGTCCTGTGCAATCACCCTGAGCGCGTCAGGATCGGCGATATCTGCGTCATAGCGCCAATGCGCTTGCAGGATCGCAAAGCTGAGAGCGTCTTTGTCAGGTGCAGCAAGAATCATCCCGCTGGCCGGCGCCAGTGAATTGTCATGGTGGGTGGGGCGGTAATCGAGAATCTCCAGATCGCGCCACTGCGCCCAACGGCGCAACTCACGCCCGAAGAAATAGGCGATATGCGCCGCACTGCGGTCATTGAACCCTTGCGCGCCCGCCGCCTGCACAACGGGTAGAAAATCAAACGGGCGGTGGATGACCTTAGCGCCTGTTCGTTGCGCAATCTGCGACAGCGCAGGTGCGCCGAGATAGGCAAAGGCCGAATGGGCGGAATAGAAGTATTCTATCGTTTTGTCGGTCATATGCGGCTCTTTTCCCTGTGGTGCAAATTTCGCTGGACCGGTGTTGCAGGTTGGGCCATCAAGGAGGCATGAAAACACCCCTTATCGACAACCTGCAATACGCCAATTTCAGCCCTCGCATTTTTGAGCAGATGCGGGAGGGTGGTGTGGATGCGGTGCATGTCACCATCGCCTATCACGAGAGCTTCCGCGAGATGGTGCTCAACCTTGAGCAATGGAACCGCTGGTTCGAGGCGCACCCCGATCTGATCTTCAAAGGGACTACCGCTGCCTGTGTGCGCCGCGCGCAGCAGGAGGGACGCACGGCGTTCTTCTTTGGCTTCCAGAACCCCAGTCCGATTGAGGATGACATTGGTCTGGTCGAGATATGTCACCAACTTGGCATCCGTTTCATGCAGCTCACGTATAACAATCAAAGCCTTCTGGCGACCGGGTGTTATGAGGATTATGACGCAGGGCTGACGCGCATGGGCCGTCAGGTCGTGGCGGAGATGAACCGCGTGGGGCTGGTGGTGGATATGTCGCATTCGGGCGACCGCTCAACGTTGGAGGCGATCGAGCATTCCACCCGCGCCATCGCGATCACCCACGCCAACCCTGCGTGGTGGCACAAGGCGCTGCGCAACAAATCCGACGAGGTGCTGAGCGCGCTGACCGCCAGCGGCGGCATGCTGGGGTTTTCGATTTATCCACATCATCTTGAGGGCGGGCCTTCTTGCACGCTGGAGAGCTTTTGCCAGATGATCGAGGAGGCGGCGCGGCGCTATGGCGCGCAAAACCTCGGGATCGGCACCGATCTGTGTCAGGACCAGCCCGACAGTATTGTGGAATGGATGCGCGTGGGCCGCTGGTCCAAGGTGATTGATTATGGCGAAGGCTCGGCCAGCAACGCAGGCTTCCCGCCGATGCCAAACTGGTTTGGCGACAATCGCGATTTCGGCAACATCCGCGCAGGGCTGGAGGCGACAAGCCTGACCGCCGCGGACATTGACGGTATCATGGGCGGCAATTGGTTGCGGTTCTATGAAAACAGTTTTGGAGCAGCATCTTGAAGGATATCTTTGACGCGCCACCTCAAGTTCCGCTCCGCCCTACCAGTACTGTGATGCGCCTGTCACGCATGGGGTCGATGTTCCCCACACGCCTGTCGTTCCTGCGCAGCCTCATGCGCCGTCTGGCGTCAGAGCGTGCCGAGGTCATCCGCCGCGATTGGCAGATGTGCGCGGAGGGTTTCGGCCACGCGGTGTTTAGCGTCGATCTGGGCGGCTACACCTATTCGCTCGTCGCCATCTCCACCGATCTTCCGCCCGAGATGCGTACCGACCGTGTGATCGCAACGGCATGGGACAGCGCCTATGTCTTGTTCGACGGCATACCAGACGCGGATGAAATCACGCGGATCAAGGCCAACGCACCGTTGCAAGAGGCGGGGCGCTTTGGCCCGCGTGATCTGATCCTGAGCCGTGCCAATAAATCCGTGCGCCTGTTTGCCCATGTGGCCGAGGCGCTGCGCGCAGGCCGCCAGCCCGATAGGGAGATGATCGCCGAAGTGGGCTACCTCATGCGAACGACTGCCGTCTACGGCAACGGTAAATTCGGCATCGCGGACCGCGCCAGCTTTGACACCCGCGCAGGGCTGGAGGGGCCGTTCGCCGCCGAGATGCTGACCGTCTGGCTCATCCGCCATTTCACCCATGCGCTGGTGGAGCATGTAGGGCAGGGCACGCTGGACCGTGAGACAAAGCGGCATCTGGGCATTGGCAATTCTACGGGGCTGGGCATGGCGCCTTTCCTCGTCAACCATCCCGTGCTTCTGAACAACTGGATGCTGGTGCGTGAGACGGCGCTGTCCCGTGTTCTGGCGGTTGAGACGCTGAGCGAGGCGCAAAAGGCACGCATCGGCGTGCTGGCGGCCCGTGCCACAAGACATCTGGCGCAATGGAACGTCCCCGACCCCGCGCATCAGGCGCGCATCGAGACGCTGCGCATCGATTGGGCGGAGTCTGTGCAGGGCCTGAGCGCTGACAAGCTTGGCGTGCCTAATGCTTTGAAGAGCGCGATGCACGTCGCGGAAAATATGAGCCAAGACGTGCAGGAGCTCATGCTCTCTCTCCTGATCGAGCCCTTCGGTGATCTGGTCGACGGGCTGACCGAATGTATGGCCGACCCCTACGGTGCCTTCGCGCCGCCGCTCAGCGATACAGTGGCGCTCAAGGCGCAGATCGAGGCGGAGTTCGATTGGGCGCTTGGCGTTGACTATGACGCGTCACAGCATTGCGGCCAGTTCTGGTATGTCTCCGAGGCCAAGATGGAGCCGCGTCTGGGCTTGCGCTTCTCGGAGGAGGGCGCAGGGCTTGAGAGCCCGCTGGATATCGCACGGCGGGTGGCCCGCGCGCACAGTGATCTGCCCGAAGTGTCCGAGCCTGTCTCGGCCTTCCTCGCGCGCCATCCTGATCACGCGCTGGCGGCGGAGCGGGTGGCGCTGTCTCAACGCTACCCCTATGCCGAAATTCGCGACAATCTGATCGCAGAGAGCTGCCTGCCCATCGACATGCTGCGCTGTAAGCTGTCGTTCTTTGGCGCGTCCAAGTTTGACCCCAAATCCGATCGCTGGACAAGGATCACCCTGTGTCAAGGCGCGCCGTTGGCGGATGAGCTGTCCGAGGGCCGCGCCGATGATTGGTGGCTGCCTGTGTTCGGGCCATGACGCGCTCGGTCAATGATGTGACGGCGCTGGCGGTCAAGGCTGCGCGTGGTGCGGGCGCGCCCCCTGCGCAGGCCACGCAATTTGGGGCGGCAGCAGTGGTGCATTTATGTGCAGCGCGCGATGTGCAGGCACTTGATGCGGCATTGGATGCCGTGCCCGCAGGTCCGATCATGGAATACCCGCTCGCACTTGCGCGGATCGCCGAGGCGCAGGTGGAAGGCATCGCAGAAGGTGCTTTCGAGGTGGATGCGGCGGCGTTGGCCAGAAGCTATATCGAGGCGCTGCCCTGTCAGGCCAGCCTGACCACAGATCATGTCCTGCACCTTGACCTCAAACGCCCCGCAGCGCGGCGAGACCTCCCCCGCATTGAATTGAGCGATGAAGTCTATGCGAGGTGGAGCGCGCTAGCCGCCAAGCTGTTGGTTCCTGAAAGCGATGCCTCGCGGATTTCAGGCGCGGGCGCGGGGCTCACGGACAACGATTAAGCGAAAACATCCTGCGCGTAGCTGACCTGCGCCAGATAGAGGCCGTGGGGCGGGCAGACGGGGCCACAGGCGGCACGATCCTTTGCAGCCAGCGCGTTTTCTACATCATCAGGGGTCATTGAGCCTGCGCCGACCCGCTCCAGCGTGCCGACAAAGCTGCGCACCTGATTGTGCAGGAACGAGCGCGCGCGCACGTCGAAATGGACCTCGGTGCCATACTCCGTCTCGACCTGCGCCACATCCAGACGGTCCAGCGTTTTGACAGGGCTGAGCGATTGGCAAATCGTCGATCTGAAGGTTGTGAAATCATGCAGGCCGATCAGACGACTGGCCGCATCGCGCATCGCGCCTACGTCGAGGGGTTGTTTCACCTGCCACACAAAGCCGCGCAAATGGGTGACAGGGGCGCGGCGGGGCAGGATGCGGAAGATATATTTACGCTCAAGGGCCGCGAAACGCGCGTGAAAATCGCTGTCCACCCGCGCGCAATCCACAATGGCTACAGGCAGCGGTTTGAGGTGGTAGTTGAGCGCTTCTGACAAACGAAACGGCTCCCAATCGCGGGGCATGTCGCAATGGGCCACTTGCCCCAGCGCGTGCACACCGCGGTCCGTGCGCCCAGCGGCGGCGATTTTATGCGGGCCTTTCTCGATCTTATGCAGTGCGTCCTCAATAGCGCCTGCCACAGACGGATATTCGTTCTGGCGCTGCCAGCCGTGGAACGGCTCACCGTCGTATTCTACTTTGAGGGCGTATCTGTGCATGAAAGGGGACTTATCGCGGGTCTCTCCCTGTGGCAATCCCTGTGCAGCTGACCTATGTAGAAGGCTCTTATGAGGGATCGAGCCACGCGTGGTCATATCTCAAATCGCTGATGGCATCTGGCGGCAGATTGATGCGGTACAAGACACGGTCTCGGAGACATTCTTCGAGCCGGTGATCCGTTTGGGCGTCACAGGATTGGCGCGGTCGGGCAAGACCGTGTTTATCACCTCGCTTGTGGCCAATTTGATGTACTGGGGCCGCATGCCCGCGCTGGTCGCGGCGGGCGAGGGGCGGATTGAGGCGGCGTTCCTGCAACCCCAGCCTGACGACACGATCCCCCGCTTTGAGTACGAGGCGCATCTGGCCGCCCTTACCGCAAAATCCCCCAGCTGGCCCGACAGCACCCGCGCCGTCTCCGAGCCGCGGCTGAGCCTGCGGGTGCGGCCGAACGGTTTGTTGTCAGGATTGCAGGGACCGCGCACGATCCATCTGGATATTGTGGATTATCCGGGTGACTGGCTGCTTGATCTTGGCTTGCTCGATGTGAGCTATGACGACTGGAGCGCGCAGACGCTTGAGCGCATTGCACCGCGCACTCAAGCGCAGGAATATCTGGCGCTGGTCGCCAACACCGACCCCCAAGCCGCGCTGGAAGAGCCACAAGCCGAAGCGCTCGCCGCCAGTTTCGCCGCCTACCTCACGCAGGCGCGCAGCGATGGTTTCTCTGATTGTACGCCGGGGCGTTTTCTGCTGCCCGGCGATTTGGCAGGCTCGCCTGTTCTGACATTCGCGCCTTTGCCCGCTGTTGAGGGGGACGCCCGCAAATCCCTTCGCCGTGAGATGGCGCGCCGCTTTGAGTCCTATAAGCGTAAGGTGGTCAAGCCCTTCTTTCGCGATCATTTCGCGCGCATGGACCGACAGGTGGTGCTTGTCGACGCCCTTGGCGCGATCAACGCAGGCCCGCCCGCCGTCGAAGACTTGCGCGCCGCCATGAGCGAGACTTTGGGTGCCTTCCGCCCAGGTACGAACAGCTTTCTGTCGGGATTGTTGGGCGGAAAACGTGTGGAAAAGATCCTGTTTGCCGCGACCAAGGCAGATCATCTGCACCACAGCCAGCACGCCCAGCTCACTGCGATCATGGAGGCGCTGACCCGCGATGCGCGCGAGCGTGCGCGCTTTGCAGGGGCCAAGACCGCCGCAATGGCCATCGCCTCGCTGCGCGCCACCACGGAGGATACGATGCCCCATGAAGGCATAGACCTTGATGTGGTGCGTGGCACATTGCTCGAGACGGGCAAGCAGGCGGCGTTCTATCCCGGTGCGCTGCCCGATGATCCTGCGCATTTGCTCAGCCCTGCGCGGGCGGGGGCCGAGAAATGGCGTGACGCCGACTACCAAATTATGCGGTTTGCGCCTGCGCCGCTGAGCTTGCGGTCAGGGGACGGGCCGCCGCACATCCGCCTTGACCGTGCAGCAGAATTTCTAATCGGAGAGAGGCTATGACATCTGTTCTTATACGCCCCGCAGGTTCTATGGGGCCTAGCAAACTGGCCGATATCCTTGCCGCCGCCAATGCCGAGCTGGAGTGGCTGCCTGACCTCTATAGTTCCGCCGAGGAGATCAAGCTGATCGGTGATATGATAGAGCGCGGCTGGGTCCGTGTGGCCTATGTCGAGGGGGAGATCGTAGGCTGGATTGCACGTAAGGGGACTGAGATCCACGCCCTGTGCCTGTGGCCACATATGCAGGGCAAAGGGGTGGGCCGTGCGCTAATGCGTGATGCGCAGCGCAACGCGAAGAAGCTGGGGCTACACAGCTATCAGGCCAACAGCAGTGCGACAGCCTTCTATCAAGCGGCGTGGTTTGTGCAGGTTAGCCTCTCTGACGGGGCTGACAATGATGCAGGTCTGCCTGCGTTCCGCTTTGAGTGGACCAAGGAGACAGAGTAATGGCACGCGGCCCCGTTCTGTTTGATCTCGACGAGGACACCGCACCGCGCCCCTCGGTCGCCGAGGCACCGATGGTTGTCGATCTGCCCGAACAGGACGCCCCCCAAGGCCAAGCGATGCAGATCGCAGCGCGGCTGGCTGCACGCAAGCCTTCGCGTCTGATGCTGCTGTTCTGGTCGCTGGCGAGGGTGATTGTTGCGGCTTTCGTCTCGCTTGCGGCATGGACCTTCATCACCGATCTGATGGCGCGCTATCCGCTTGTTGGCACCGTGATGTCCGTTTTGCTTGGTGTGTTCCTGCTGGTGCTGGTGCTGGCGCTGGTGGCGCTGCGCGAGATGGCGGCGTTTGGCCGCTTGGGAGGCTTGATACGTTGCGCCACAGTGCGGCACAGGCGCTTGCGCAGGATGATCTGAAAGCGCGCGAGATGTCACAGATCAACTCGTGCGCCTTTACAAAGGCCGCGAGGACACGCGTTGGGGCCGAGAGCGTCTGGCCGAATTGCGCGGGGATCAACTCGACGCTGTGGCACTTCTTGCTGTGGCTGAGAGCGAAGTTCTGGCACCGCTTGATTTAGCCGCGCAGCGCGAGGTTGAGGCCGCAGCGCGCCAAGTGGCGACTGTGACGGCCTTAGTGCCCATTGCGCTTGCCGATGTTGTTGCGGCGCTTACCTCCAACCTGCGCATGATCCGCCGGATCGCCGAGATTTATGGCGGGCGGTCGGAGTTCTTCGGCAGTTGGCGACTGACACGTGCAGTGCTGTCGCATCTGGTGGCTACGGGCGCTGTGGCGGTGGGGGACGATATGCTGGAGCCGATATTGGGCGGCTCAATTCTTGGACAGCTCAGCCGCCGTTTTGGGGAAGGGTTGGTGAATGGTGCGTTAACCGCGCGGGTGGGCGTGGCCGCGATGGAGGTCTGCCGCCCGCTGCCTTTCACCAAAAAAGCGCGCCCGAAGGTCCGCCAGATCATCAAGTCGAGCCTTGGCAACCTCTTCTCGAAGGGCGAGGCCAAGCTGTGATCGTTTGCACATTGTGAAAGAGGACAGCACACACTTAAGCTGTGGGCGTATGGTTCCTTTGATTGGAGAGTGTATAAATGGACGGTCTTTTGGTCATTGCAGCGCTGGTGGTACTGGCAATCCCCGTTGCTGTTGTGGCCTTGCTCATCGGGCAGGCAAAGTTGCGGACGCGCCTTTATGACGCCGAAAAGCAGATTGAAAACCTCACAGCCAGATTGGCTGGGGAAGCTTCAGGGCCAGTGGTAGCTGAGAAAACAACTGCGCCCGAACCTGCCTCTACATCAAAGCCCGACCCTGAGCCGCAAACGCCGCCTGCTGCAGCCGCTGAACGGGCTGCGCCACCGCCCATTGTGCGTCAGGCACCGCCTGCGCCAACACCGCCACCAGAACCGCGCCCGCCGTCGCCCGTGGCGCAAGCGCTTGCCGATCTTGGACCTTGGCTTCAGCAGAACTGGTTTTTCGCCGTCTCCGCCGCTTCACTGGCGCTGGCGGGGATATTCCTAGTGCAATACGGGATGGAGAACGGCCTGCTGCCGCCACGTGCGCGAGTCGCGGCTGCGCTGGCCTTTGGGGCAGGGCTGATTGGTGTGGGCGAGTTCATTCGCCGCCGTTTTGGCGACGGGGAGCAATCGGCGACGGCGTATTTGCCTTCGGTCTTCTCGGGCGCGGGAATTGTGACGCTGTTCGGCGCGATCCTGTCGGCGCGGATGCTCTATGATCTTATCGGCGGTGGTGCTGGAGAGTTCCAATACAGACGCCAGCCCACTGTTCGGGTTTTTCGCCATCGTTGCCATGCTAGGGCTGGGCGTCGATACGATGCGCCGCTGCGGGTGGATTTCCGCGCTGACGCTTGTGCTGGCCTACTTCATGGGATTTGCCTTGCTGTTGGGTGGAGGTGGCAATGTGGCGTTCACGGGCCAGCTCTATTTTGCGGGGCTGCCGCTGCTCGCGATCCTGATCCCTGCGCGCGGGTTTGTGCCTGATCACGCAGGCCCACCCGCGCTGTTGGGCGTGCTGGGGCGGATGACGTTTGGCGCGCGCGAGCACGGTGTGCAGTGGCCGAGCTTCCCTACGCTGATGGCGTTTTCCAGCGTTGCAGTCAGCACGGTCATCCTGCTGATGATGTGGAAACCTGGCGAGATCGAGATATGGCTCAGCGTCGGTCTGTTGGCGATGCTCGGCGTGCTGCTGATCAGCTGGTCGGACCACGCGCCTGCCTTGCAGGATGCAGCCCTGCTGCCGCCGTTGGCGCTGCTGTTGTCCGTATTCGCTCAGGCCGAGAACAACCGCGCGACCTATCGCACATTCACCCAAGCCTATGCCGAGACGCCAGAAGCAGATTTTCCATGGGTCATTACAATTCTGATTGGCATGGCTATCGTTATCTCTGCCTTGGGTCTGTGGCGCGCCCTGCGTGGTGGGCAGTTTGGCGTAATCTGGGCTGCGTTTTCTGCCCTTTTTGCCCCTGCTATGGCGATTGTGCTTGAGATGGGCTGGCAGCCTGCTGCCGTGATTGGTCCCTATCATTGGGCGCTGTACGCGGCAGCGCTTGCCGCGGTGATGGTTGTTTTTGCCGAGCGGTTGGCGCGGCGAGATGGCGAGGCGCGCTTGCGGGTGAGTTTTGCCATGATGTCGGCGCTGGCCTGTATGGCGTTTGCCTTTGTTATTGTGGTGAGCGCGGTAGCCCTGACCGTGGCGCTGGCTGTGACGGTTGTTGCGGCGGTCGCACTTGACCGCAAATGGAACCTCAAGCCCATGGGCTGGTTCATCGCGGCGGGAGTGATCACGCTGGGCTACCGATTGGTTGCCGATCCGGGGCTTGATTACGCGGGCGAGGGGCCACTGGGCGGTGTGCTGTTGGCCTATCTGGGCACGCTGGCTGCGTTCATTGCGGCGCTGTGGCTGCTGCGCCCTCTGGAGCGGGAGACGGCATCGGTCATGCTGGATTTTGCCGCGTGGTCTACGGCGGGCTTTACCCTGAGCATCCTGTTGCTGCGCTGGATCGAGCGTAGCATTGGTGCGGATTTGCTGCAGACCCATTGGACTTTTGGCCTCAACGCCGCGATCTGGATCGGGCTGGCGCTGGCGCAGGTGCAGCGGAGCCAAAGGCGGACAAGTGGCTTGCTCGATAAATTCCGCTGGGGTTGGCGGCGGTGTTCGGGCTGATCGGTGCGGGCGCACTTGTGGCCGCACTGAGCGAGGCGAACCCGCTGCTTGCAAACACCTATGCGTGGACGTTCGACGGGACCCTCTCGGAAGGGGCCACAAGGCTCGAGGCGCGGTCTGAGGTCTTTGGGCCGATCATCTTCAACACGCTTGCGGCGGCATACCTCATGCCTGCGCTGTTACTGCTACTGGGTGCGTGGCGACTGGCTGCGATTGACAGGCGTATTCGCATGTTTATTGCCGCTATCGGTTTGGCACTTGTGGCCTTCTGGGGCTTTGCCGTTATCCGCCATTTCTGGAAGGGGGGCGAGGCGATGCCAATGGGACTGGGCATTTCGCAACCCGAGCAATACAGCTATACTATCGTGCTGCTGGGGCTGGGCGCGCTGCTGTTCTATCAATCGCTGGCACGCCGCTCTGCAATGATCCGCAAGGCAGGGCTGGTCGTGATCGGGCTGGCGGTGGCCAAGGTATTCTTTGCGGATGTGACCGATCTGGATGGCCTCACGCGGGTGTTCTCGCTGCTCGTGCTTGGCTTGGCGCTTGAAGCCCTTGCATGGCTTAACCGCTGGGCGCAGGAGCGGGACCGCAAGGACGCACCAAGGCCGCCACCTGTACCAGACTAAGACCCGCTTGCCCCCTATGGCAGGCGGGCCTATAAGCCACAGTAGCATGACAGCATTCTTGCCCATCATACGAATTACATCCCCGGCGCTCAGCAACGCATGAGCCGCCGGGCAAAGGTGTTTGAGAGCCTCGCACCGCCCCTCATTTTCTGACATTCCGAGCCGAAAAGGACGCCCCTTATGTGCGCCGACACCCCCGAAAAACTCGACTATAAATCCACGCTGAACCTGCCGAAGACTGATTTTCCCATGCGCGCGGGCCTGCCCAAGCGCGAGCCTGAGTGGCTGGCCCGTTGGGAGAAGATCGGTATCTATGACCGCTTGCGCGATAAGGCCAAGGCGGAGACACGTGAGCCTTTCACGCTCCACGATGGCCCTCCTTACGCCAATGGCAACCTGCACATCGGCCATGCGCTCAACAAAACCATCAAGGATATGATCGTGCGCTCCCACCAGATGATGGGCCGTGATGCGCGCTATATCCCTGGCTGGGACTGCCACGGCCTGCCCATCGAGTGGAAGATCGAGGAGCAGTACCGCAAGAAGGGCCGCGACAAGGATCAGGTGCCGATCAATGAGTTCCGCGGCGAATGCCGCGAGTTTGCCGCAGGCTGGGTTGACGTACAGCGCGAAGAGTTCAAGCGGCTGGGCATCACGGGCAATTGGGAAAACCCCTACCTCACGATGGATTTCCACGCCGAGCGGGTGATCGCCGAGGAGTTCATGAAGTTCCTGATGAACGGCACACTTTACCAAGGCTCCAAGCCCGTCATGTGGTCGCCCGTCGAGCAGACGGCGCTGGCAGAGGCCGAGGTCGAGTATCATGACAAAGACAGCTTTACTGTTTGGGTGAAGTTTGACGTGCTGAGCGATAGTGATCTGGCTGGCGCGCAGGTCGTGATCTGGACTACGACACCTTGGACCATGCCGTCGAACAAGGCGGTGGTCTACGGTGAGGTGGTCTCCTACGGTCTCTATGAGATCACAGGCACGCCTGACGAATGCTGGGCCAATGTGGGTGACCGCTATCTGTTGGCCGATAATCTGGCGGCCGATGTTCTGGGTCGTGCGCGTCTGGAAGAGGATCAGTGGACCCGTGTGCGCGATGTGACTAATGACGAGCTTGCGGGCATCACCTTGAAACACCCGCTTGCAGGTGCCGAAGGCGGCAACGGCGAATGGGACGACATCCGCGATTTCCGTGCCGCCGAGTTTGTGACCGACACCGAAGGCACGGGCTTTGTGCATTGCGCGCCCTCCCACGGTCTTGAGGAATACGACCTCTACCGCGAGTTGGGAATGCTGGAGCAGGTGATCACCTATAACGTGAACCCCGATGGCCGCTACCGCGACGACCTGCCATTCTTTGGCGGCAAGGCGATCCTCAAGCCCAACGGCAAGGAGGGCAACGCCAACGCTGCCGTGATCGACAAGCTGGTGGAGGTTGGCGGCCTGCTGGCGCGCGGCAAGATCAAACACAGCTATCCGCACTCGTGGCGCTCAAAAGCGCCTGTTATCTACCGCAACACGCCGCAGTGGTTTGCAGCGATCGACAAACCTGTTGGCGACGGGTTGGACATGCATGGCAAGACCATCCGCGAGCGTGCCCTGACCGAGATCGACAACGTCAACTGGACGCCCAAATCAGGCCGCAACCGTCTGCATTCCATGATGGAGGCGCGCCCCGATTGGGTGCTGTCGCGCCAACGCGCGTGGGGTGTGCCACTCACGTGTTTCACCAAGAAGGGCGTGCTGCCTACAGATGCGGACTTCCTGCTGCGTAATGCGGAGGTGAACCAGCGCATCGTGGAGGCCTTCGAGGTTGAAGGTGCCGATGCGTGGTATACCGATGGCGCGAAAGAGCGCTTCCTTGGCGGCATCGTGAACCCCGAGGAGTACGACCAAGTCACCGATATTCTCGACGTCTGGTTTGATTCAGGCTCCACCCATGCCTTTACCCTGCGCGACCGTGAGGACGGCTCTGACGACGGCATCGCGGATGTCTATATGGAGGGCACGGACCAGCACCGCGGCTGGTTCCATTCCTCGCTTTTGCAATCTGTCGGGACCACGGGGCGCGCGCCCTATCGCAATGTGGTCACGCATGGCTTTACGCTGGATGCCAAGGGCATGAAGATGTCCAAATCCATCGGCAACACTATCGTACCGCAGAAGATCGTGGACCAATATGGCGCGGATATCCTGCGCCTTTGGGTGGCGCAGACCGACTATACCAATGACCAGCGGATCGGGGACGAAATCCTCAAGGGAACAGCGGACAGCTACCGCCGCTTGCGCAACACCATGCGCTATATGCTGGGGGCGCTGAGCGATTTCACGGAGGCCGACCGCACCGAGGTGGCCGATATGCCCGAGCTTGAGCGTTGGGTGCTGCACCGTCTGGCAGAGCTCGATACCGTTGTGCGCGACGGCTATGCGCGGTTTGATTTCCAAGGGGTGTTCCGCGCGATTTTCGAATTCGCCACGCTGGACCTTTCGTCTTTCTACTTCGATATCCGCAAAGATGCGCTCTATTGCGATGGCGATACGCTGCGCCGCCGTGCCACGCGCACGGTGCTTGATCTGTTGTTCCACCGCCTGACCACATGGCTCGCACCCGTGCTGGTGTTCACGATGGAGGAGGTCTGGCTGGAGCGCTTCGGCGGTGAGGGAAGCTCGATCCACTTGCAGGACATTCCCGCCACGCCAGACGGCTGGCTGGATGCGGAACTGGCGGCGAAATGGGCGCAAGTGCGCGCCGCGCGGCGTGTGGTGACAGCGGCCTTGGAGGTCGAGCGGACCAACAAGGTCATCGGTGCCTCGCTTGAGGCAGCACCCACAGTCTATGTCGAGGATGCAGCCCAACGTGCTGCCCTTGAAAGCGTGTCCTTTGACGACGTGAGCATCACTTCCGCGATTGCTGTGACAGGTGATGCCGCACCAGAGGGTGCATTCCGTCTGTCAGAAGTATCAGGTGTTGCAGTGCACTTCGCCAAAGCAGAAGGCGAGAAATGTGCGCGCTGTTGGAAGGTGCTGCCCGATGTGGGCAAGCACAGTCACGCAGGCGCATGCGGCCGCTGTGACGACGCCATCTGAGGCAGCGATAGCTGATGAGATCACAGTCCAAGTGATCGCGAGAGGGGCAGGCAAAACGATCTGCCCCTCCGAAGTGGCCCGCGCTTTGCACACGGATTGGCGGGAGTTGATGCCAGTGGTCCGCGCAGTGGCGGAGGATCTGGCCGCTCAGGGCTATATTGTCGTGACGCAAAAAGGCGAAGTTGTCACAGCGCAGACTGCCAAAGGGCCGATCCGCCTTGGCCCTGCGCATCATTCGGATTGAGACCTGCTTCTCCCCGCTCCATACTACGGCCATGAAACACGCAACCGTCTCCACCCAATTCGGCGATCTGGTCCTGAC
>CBFHZX010000038.1:0-27935 GCA_965660425.1 Sulfitobacter sp.
GCGAGGCAGCAGAGTTGCAACTTGCTCATAAATTTGGCGGGGCTACCGAACACGCATACTACCGAACAGATTTACTCGAACAACGCGCCGAGCTGATGAACAAATGGCATGCATTTTTGGAGGGAACGGGGTGAGTAAAAAGCGTGTCCGAGGTATTCTTGATATTGTCAGCTTAGCTGATGGCGAAGAATGGGAGTTTGAGCCAAATAGCGAGGACTTTGTGGTTGGTATGGGCATGCGGGCAACAAAAGAAGCAACACGCTGGGCATATAAAGGTTTCTTGCTTGAAGCGGGTGAAGCAATCCGAACTGCTGCAACAAAAAAAGTCGGCAGACCCCACAAAGAGCCATATGAGCATATTGATTGCCGCCGAGCGTATGCGATTTGGCACCATGTAAATAAATACATACCAAAGCAAGAAAGATCAAAACTCACCAATCGTGCGCTCATCAAAGCACTTCAGGAGTTAGAAACGAAACACGCCGAACTCGTTCGAAAAAAACAGTCTCGCCTCTTTCCAATAACAACAGCGAACCTACAGACATCGGTCTCAAGAGGAAAAAGCACCCTCAGGATCGATCGAGCTTGGAAGAGCGAAGTTTGCGAAAAACTGATCAAAAGTTATCCGCAAACGACAGACTGAAAATCAGCAAATACCCTTCCAGCAGTGACTAACTGCATCGAAGGAAAACCCAATGGTTCCCACAATATTGCGCCGAACTGAGCTGGAACAAAGGCTCGGTCTATCTCGCAGCTCGATCTACAAAATGATGGATGACGGCGAATTTCCTCGCCCAGTCAAAATAGGTCGACGCGCCGTCGGTTGGTTGGCCGAAGACATCGAAAAATGGTTTGAGGCCATGCAAGGGGTGTCAGCAGATGACTAAAATAGCCCCCACCCTGTCGCTAAAAGACGGGAGTACTTCACCACTGCCCTCTTCACACATGGAGAGCGCGGACTACTACGATGATGTGATCCGTCACCTCACCGCCCGCTGGCGAATTATCTGCTGCAAGGATCGCATCCAGTGGATTATCCAGAAGAAAGAGGCCTCCCATGCAGCCCCTGGCGAGGCGTTAGCTATCACACGTGTCGTGACAGCCTGATGCGGACGTGTGGGAGCTTAAACCTGCTCTCAGCGGCATCAGAGGACCAGCTCCTCGACGCCCCGCCCTCCACTTTCCGCGAATACGCAAAAGAGCGCACCTGCTCATAGAAAAACCGCGCACTTAGAAAGCACGCGGTTAGTTCGATCTGACAAATTCGTTGGGGAGCGATTGTCTGAATGAAAAGTAGCATGCTTTCGAATGCGTCTCAATCTTGGAGATTGTTTCATGCAAATTGACTACCCACTTTCACCAAAAGCCCGCAAATGTGGCAGCGGTTGGGTTGATCTGTGCCCAGCACATGACGACCGGTCCCCATCGCTCAGCATTAACATCGCTGCCGATGGCAAGCTGCTGCTTTATTGCTTCGTTGGCTGTACTTTCGAGAACATTGTCGCAGCAGCAGGTCTGAGTAGCTCTCAAGCAGTTCGATCTGTTACGCGCAATGATCTTGAGCAGATCAAGCAGCAACAACTGGAAGAAGCTAAACGCAAAACAGCCTACCGCAAGGAATTATGGCAGCAGGGCCAACTACTCGAGGGCACGCTATCGCAATCCTACCTTGCATCGCGGGGTATAGACCACTGGAGCAGTTCGCAGCAGCACCACTAAGGCCTGATTTACCCCAATACAGGCGAGCGGCTGCCCGTTCTTCTGACAGCCATACAACGTGGCGGTCAGCTCGTTGGGCTTCATCGCACCTACCTGAATGCCGACGGGACAAAGCGCGACAAGCTCATGCTTGGTAAGTGCAAAGGCGGAGCAGCCCATCTGATTGGAACAGCTGGGCCACTCATTGTGGCTGAAGGCATTGAGACTGCACTCTCGATACCTGCACTGCATCACTCTAACGAAGGACGCTATTGGTCCGCTCTTTCAGCAAACGGGGTCAAATCGCTCGAACTACCACAGACCGCAGATCAGTTGGTGGTAGCGGCTGACGGTGATCCAGTCGGCCTCGCAGCTGCTGAAGAGCTTGGCCAACGTGCTGCGCGTCTTGGATGGGACGTCACTCTCATGCAGGCGCCGGAAGGCAAAGACTGGAACGACATCTTGATGGAGCAGCGCAATGACTAACTTTGATCCCTCACAGGGCGTAAAGATAAGCAACCCAAGGGTGGAACAGATACGGGCAGCCCTAACTACCGCAACTGACACTCATCGTATTGAGCACCAGCCCTATTTGGTGAAGTCATGGTTAGACTTAGGCGCCACGTCTCTCGTTTATGGGCAGTCCAACGCAGGCAAATCCTTCTTCACTTTAGATGTTGCTTTCCATGTTGCAGCCGGTCGGCCGTGGAACGGCTGCAGGATCACAAAAAGTAACGTCATCTATTTGGCCGCAGAAGGGGGTAAAGGCTTTTCAAAAAGGATCGCGGCAATTTCCAACGGCAATCCAGAACTGTTTGAAGCTGGCGAGAGCCACTTTTGCCATCTGCCGCTCCAGCTGGACCTTCACGGCAAAGACGATGTCGACGCGCTCTTAACCGCATTAGATGGCAGCCCTGTTGATCTACTGATCATTGATACGCTGGCGATGTCGTTTGGAGCGGGTAATGAGAACGACGGGAAAGATGTCACGCAGTTCCTAAGCCACATCGCAGAGATACGCCAAAAGCTGAGCTGCCATGTCATGCTTGTCCACCATAGCGGTAAAGACCAAGGCAAAGGCGCCCGTGGGCATAGCAGCTTACGTGCCGCTGTCGACACTGAGATCGAACTTACGGTCGAAGGTTTAATCCGGCTCGCAACCACAAGGAAACAGCGTGATCTGGAGGGGGGCAAAATAGCAGCCTTTACTTTAAACGTCGTAAATATTGGTGAGGACAATGATGGCGACCCAATCACAAGCTGTACGGTTCAACCGCAGAACGCTGATGATCTGAAGCGTAGCAAAAAGCGACTGCTAAAAGGTGTTCATCTAGTCGCTCATCAGGCTCTACATGATGCCCTCAAAAACGAAGGCAGCAAGGTAACCAACTCAGAGCATTACCCATCAAACCGCAGGATAGTCAGCGCTGATAAATGGTATCGCGAGTTCCAAATGAGGCGGGCTAGCGATGACGTACAGGAAGACAGCAATCGCAAGGCCTTCAAACGCGCACGCAACTGGCTACAGGACCAAGACTATACTCGCGAATATGATAACAAAGTTTGGTTCATCGATGAAACGGACAGACAGGACAAGTAGCGGACATGTCCAACCCCTGTCCGCCCCCCATTCAGACGGACAGACACGGACATCCCCCTAAAGGGGTGTCCAGTTGTCCGGTGGGGGAGGATCACTCGGAAAGCCGCTTAGTCGTTGACGTTTGATGAAGTAGTCTAACGGACATTCACGTTAGGCGCGGCGAATGGCGGCTTTGAGCCCATAGTGTTAAATGCTGTAGTCCCTACGAACAGCAGCTTTAGGCGGGAAGCAGACCTTTGTTCCAGATACAAAAGTAAATGCAGGTGATGAGAAAGCGCGGGTCCCAATGGCACTGGCCGGCCCTTAAAAAAACGGCCTACGCACACTGCGGCATTGCTTTTAAGGCGATCTTCTCGGGTGGAGGTGAGAACTTGGGGTATCGCGGAAAATCAAACAGGCTTGTTCGAAGAAGCTGGACGAGTCTATCGCCTCGTTCTTAGACAAGGTTACTGCGTTTATCGTCAGGGTTTTGGCACTGACGGCATCAATCCAAGTCGCCTAAAGCGGTGTCTCGCTCGCAATCCGCAACTGATTGGCTTCCCATAAGTAGGCGTTGCGCGCGGTCGCGTTGATCTCATCCTCCGCCAGCGCTTCCATAGCCTCGGCTTTCAGCAGCCGCGCGTCTTCGCCCAGAGCCAGAAGATGATCACACAGCTCAAGCCGCCATTGCCACTCTGTGCTGTCCTTGGTCGCTGCCCAAAGTGCATCAACTCCTCCAGCCAGCTTGACTATATGCTCGGCCCGCCCCTTGGACGACAACGTGCCCAAATGCGTCGGGTTCCCATCATACCAGCCCAACATGCCACTGGCGAACGCCCGCGCCGACCAGCTTGCCTTGCCATAAAACTCGCCAAGCCACGGCATGTCGGCGATCTCGGGTGGAAGCTGCATAGTTGCCGCAATGTCATCCAGCGGCAGGCCCGCATCCATGCCGTCAGCCGTGTGTCGCATGACGTGCAAAATAGCCGCGCGCGTCGTGCTGAGCACCTGCGAGATAGCCGCTACGCCAAAGACCGGCTGCGTATGACCGGGCGCCATGACGTCGGCTCCGAGCCTCTCAAGCATCGCCAACGTGTCGGCCCATGCCTGAAAGTCGCGGTATGGCGTGCCGCGAATGGCGTAGAGGTTGGGAAAGGCGTGATACCAGTTGTCACCGGGGATCAGCACGCCGTCCTCAGGAAACCAAAGCGCCATATGGTCAGCCGTCTCGCCCGGGGCAAAGATCAACTCGACCTGAACGCCATCCAGATCGAGGCTCTGTCCCTGTTCAATCATGACCGTCGGCGGCATGAACCCGGCGCCCAGCCCCTCCATCGGGCGGTCCCCCGGGCCACAACCAAGGCTGATCCGCTGCTCGGCGCTCAGCCCGATGCCGAACTGTGCCATCGTGCGCCGCCCGAGTGATTTGTAAGGCGCAATGGCCGCCTGGTCTTGCGCAACAAGATCCGAGGCAAAGCCGTGATGCGCATATATCGCAACATCTTGCCCCTCGGCAAAAACCGCAGCACCTGAGATGTGGTCCCGGTGGCTGTGCGTATATATGATCCGCGCGATCGGCTTGTCGGTGATCTTGCGAAATTCGGCCAGAACATTCGCCGCCGCCGCCGTGCTCTCAGACGTGTCGATGATCGTCACGGAAGCTTTGCCAACCACCATATGCTGGGTTGAGGCCGCATAGCCCACGGCGGTGTATAACCCCGGCGCAAGCTTAACGACGCCTTTCTTGAACTGGGTCGCATTGTGGTGAACAAGTTTCGCGTTCGGCATCTCAAAGCTCCATCATGTCTGTCATGGTCATCGGCCCCATCCCGCCGTCGATGGCAATGTCCTGCCCCTTTATCCAACCGGCCTGTGGCGAGGCCAAAAAGATGATAACATCGGCCACTTCCTCAGGCGTTCCTGCGCGGCCGGCGCGGGCGATGTTGGCGGCAACACGCGGACCAAAGGCCTTCACGAAATCCTCCAGAATACCGGTGCTCACGGCAGCAGGGCTGACCGCGTTCATGCGCAAGCCTCGGCTGATCATCTCTTGGGTGCGTGCATGCGTCATGACGATCACAGCCTCTTTGGAAAGGTTGTAGGCGCGCGTCGCATCGATGTTGTGCGCGGCGACAAAGGCCCCAAGCCCTTCGCGCTCAAGACCGCGCAACGCCTGAACCTGCGCAAGATTATCCGGCCACATTGCGCCCGCACGCGAGGCGACGTTCACAATGGCGGCACCCTCGCTGAGCTTGCCGAGCATCCCGTCGAGAAACTGGCTGAAACCAAACCAGTTTACTTGCAGTACCCGCTCTGCCATTCCCTTGCGCGGGGGCAGGCATGCGTTGTTGATCAGCGCGTCATACGGCCCCTCGGCCTGTGCCAGCGCGCGGGTGATAGAGGTCGCGTCGCTCAGGTCGGTCTTGATCCACTGTGCGACGCCCTCAGGTTCGGCAATGTCAAAACTGGTGACAGAATGCCCCAGCGCATTCATCTTGCTGACCACCGCCGCACCAATGCCGCTGGCGCCACCTGTCAATGCAATCTTCACGTCATCCCCTTTTCAAGCCACGCTTCATCCGCCCGAAAACTCAGGCACCCAATCCGCGCCCCAAGCCTCTTGCCACAGCTTGGGAAAGGTCACGTTCGACTTGGCGCTCCCGCCTTGCCACAAGTCATACCCCGGCGCTGCGTAGCTCTCAAAATACGCCGAAATGCGCGTGCGTAATTCAGCCGCGACATCGGCAAATTCGGGCTGGCCATAGAGGTTGGTCTTTTCCAGAGGGTCATCACTCAAACGGTACAGCTCGTCTTTGATCGGGTAGGCATCCGCGCCTTTGAAGCGCATGGCATAGAGCCACTCACGCGTCCGAATGGCGCGTGTTTCTTCTTGCTCGTAAAAGACGGCATCAGCCCCCGCGTCACGCGCGCCCAGAAGCACGGGCCCCAGATCGCGGGCCGCACTTGGAAGGCTCGGTTTCGCTGTCTGCGCCCCCACCAAGCCTGCCAGCGTCGGGAAGAGATCAATCTGGCTGACAAGCCCGTCATGAACCGTGCCTTCAGCCACACCCGCCCCCGACATGATCAAGGGGATGTGGTAGGACGGCCTATGCGCACTGGCCGGAAACGCCGCAGCGCCATGGCCCCAGACACCGTTGTGCCCCAGCGAAAAGCCGTGATCAGCGGTATAGATCACCAAAGTGTTTTCATCGAGCTTGAGCCGCTCTAAAGCCGACAGGATCCGTCCGACACCGTGGTCGATCAAGCTGACTTGGGCAAAGTAGTTGCGCAGGCTTTCCAGATTGTTCGGCAACAGCAGCGGGCCTTTGAACTGCTCGCGCACGCCCCCTTCGGACACCCGCAGGCCAAAGCGCTCGATCACCTCGTTTGACAGCCCCTCCCGCGGGATCGAGTGCATATCGGCGTCGTCATAAAGCTCGGCAAACTCCGTCTGCGAGCGGCCCTTGATGGCGGGCCAATGCCCGTAAGGGCCATTGTAGGGCACAAAAGCAAAGAAGGGTTCATCCTCCCCTGCCTGATGTTCCAGAAACTCCACCGTTTTGTCGGTAAAGAAATCTACGGTGTGGCCCTCAAAGCGGTAACGCTCTTCTTGGTCGATCACCTCATTGCCGTAAAAACTGTGCGTATGGCCATGCGGAAAGGTCACCCAATGGTCAAACGCCAGCTGGGGCACAAAAGGCACGCCAAGATGAAACTTGCCGATGAGCGCCGTCGTGTAGCCCGCGTTTTTGATGATCGTCGGCAAGTTGGCAAACTCGCCGATGGCGGACCAATTGCTGGGCCAGTGGTCGATCAGCCTGTCATCGAGCCAGTTGTGAATACCATGCTGGCTGGGCATCAAGCCTGTCAGCACCGAAGCCCGGCAAGGCGAACACATGGCGTTGACGCAATAAGCATTGTCAAAGCGCGTCCCACGTTGTGCCAGCGCATCAAGGTGCGGCGTTTGCACTTCGTCGTTGCCATAGCAGCCCAACAAATCGGCGGGCTGGTTGTCGGACATAAAGAGCAAAATGTTGGGCCGCGTCACGGGCTTTCCTTTCAATTTTTGCTCTGCATTAGTTGCAGGCGTGAAGATCAGCCTAGTGCGAACAGAGCGGCGCTGGCAATAATTATATTGCACTTGCCATATATTGCATTTGCCAACTATCCTCCTTCAAGTAATCTTATTCTCGGGGGAGGAGAAAAGCGTTTTGCACGGCAAGCTTGTTCCAGCAGAAGACGTGGATGATTTCATCATCCTGCGCATGCGTGCATTCACCAGCGAGACGCGCCAAATCGTCACGCAACGGGTGCTAACAGCCGAAGGCTTGGCCTTGCTTGAGTGGCAGGTCATGTTCTCTGTCGCGCGTTTTGGAACCTGCCACTTGGCACATATCACACGCCACACCTCGATCGATCCGGCCCACGGCAGCCGCGCAGCTACAGCCCTTGAAAAGAGGAAGCTTATCTCGCGGATTGATGACCCGAAAAACCGCCGACGCAAGCTCATCTCACTCACGCCTGAGGGCGTGAAGACGTTTGAAAGAGTCTGGCCGCGCGCACAGCACGTGATACGCATGGTCGAAAAAGACTTCACTCCGCAAGAGTTCGAAGAATTCAAGCGCCTGCTGGACAAAGCAAATCAGGCGGTCGAAAACATGATGGAAAATCTGGATACAGAGGAGAAAGACGACGCTCACAAGCCAAGCCAAATGCAGCGAAAAATCGCATGAGCCAAGGCGCGCGGGCACTACGACAAACAATAAATGGTTTCTCAATCAGGGAGGATATAATGAAGCCGATTAAAATGATGGTGGCAGTGGCCACCGTGGCCATGATGGCAAACGGCGCACATGCGCAGGCCAATTTAACAGCCGAAACAGCAAGCCCCGGTGGCGCGGTTTACCTCGCGCCTGCGCATCTCACCGAGATCGCCGGCACCAGGGGCATCGCGAACATCCAGCTTGCCGATGGTCAAACGCTGACCAACTCGGTTCAAAACGTGGCCGAAGGCAAGACAGACATCGCAGGTGCGCCGCATATTCTGCCATTTCTGATGAGCCGCGGTGTCGGCCCATACGGATCGCTTGGCAAAGAAAAAGGGGCTGAGCTTGCAAGCAACCTGCGCGCTATCGCACCGCTCACACTCGGTGTGTTTTTCCTTTACGCTTATGATGCCAAAGGCCTCACCGGCTGGGACGACATTGAAGGTCGCAAGATCTACAATGGCCCGCCCCGCGGCGGCGCGCTTACCAACGGGCGCACGATGATCCAACTCATCACAGGCCTTAAAGATGGCGAGGGCTATGAAGGTCTTCAGGTGAACTGGGGCCAGGGTTCGGCCCTTGTCACAAGCGGTGAGCCTGACGCCGTGGTTCTGCCAGAGTTGTTTCCCGGTAGCCGCCTGACCACGGTCACAGCGGCCGGCAAGATGACAGGCTGGTCAATGCCCAAAGAAACCTATGAAAGCGAAGCCATGCAGAAATACATGGTGGCACCCGGCTCAGCGCCTGTCGAAATGCCGCTTGCAGAGCTTCAGGCGACTATGGGGGATGATTGGACCTTCGTGTCGGAAGACGACACTTTCCGCGCCTTCGCCACCATCGGCGGCATGGTTGTGAACAAGAACATGGACGACGATTTGGTCTTTGAACTTGTTAGCACCTACATCGCTTCGATGGATGATCTGAAGGCCAAAGCGCCCTTTGGCAACACGGTCAACTTTGACAATCCCATGCTCGGGATGTGCAAAGCCAACCCAGTCAAATACCACCCTGCTGCGGCACGGGCATGGCGTGAAGCGGGCTACGAGCTCGATGATTGCGCTGTTGCCGAGTAACCCACGGCAGAACTGAATAGGAGTGCCGCTTGCAAAGGCGGCGCCCTTTTTTCGAAACCACTCAAGAAAAGCGAACCCGGACATGTCTGAGGAAACCGAACGCAGCGCGCACGCCATGCTCTTTCCGAACAAGGCGCTCTATATTCTGGCGTTGGTGTTTGTTTTTGCAGGGCTGGTGAACAGCACGCCGCTCATCCCCGGCTGGGACGACCTTTGGCGCACTGTAACGGGTGTTGAAAAGCTCAAGACACGGCAGTTTTCGACAGAGTGGTTCTATCCCATCGTGTTCTTCATGATGATGCTAATCGTCGCGCTCAAACACTCGATGTGGCGCGCGTGGCGTGGAACCCGCCGTGCGACTTTTGGGGCCTTTATGGACGTGGCGGTTGTTGTGGCGGCGGCGGCGGTATCGCTGACGTACCTCATTGAGATCGACAGCGTCTGCCTGATTGATGCCATATCGGGCGAGCGCGCCCGCATCATGGCCGAAACCCTCATTGCCGAGATCGAGTTTGCCGAAACCATGGGCCTGCCCGCCCCCGACACTGTGGAAGATCCCAAATGTGTTGCCACAACAGACGTCTGGCTTGTGGCGATTGTGGGTCTGTCGATGCTGGTGTTTTTGGGGTACAACATCAAGGTCTGGGGGCTGCCGCTGGTAATCGTGTCAATCGTGATCGCGCTCTACACTATCGGCACGGTGCTGGTTTGGTATTTCCACGGCCCCGATGACATCAACAAATACCTGATGACAAAGCTGGGCGGCGAGCCGCGCACCTTCCTTGACGGAGTACCCAACGTCCAGGATGCGCTGGTGAACAACGCCTCGGGCATTTTGGGGCGCTTCATGAACGTGATCATGAATGCGGTGTTCCCCTACATCATCCTCGGCTCGTTGTTTGGCAAATCTGCCGGTGGGCAGACCCTCATCAAGCTTGCCTTCCGCTGGACGCGGCACTTGCGCGGCGGGCCGGCCCATGCGGCTATCGTTAGCTCAGCGATGTTTGGCACCATTTCCGGCGGTCCTGTGGTCAACGTACTCTCCACCGGGGTTCTGACCATCCCGATGATGATCAAACGCGGTTTCTCAAAAACGTTTGCTGGCGGTATGGAAGCCGCCGCCTCATCGGGTGGCTCGATTATGCCGCCGGTGATGGGCGTTGCAGCCTTCATCCTCGCCGCGATGACCGCCGTGCCTTACGGCGACGTGATTATCGCCGCTGCCTTGCCCGCGCTTGCCTATTTCATCTGCCTCTTCCTCACGGCCTCGTTTCAGGCGCGCAAACAGGGCATCGAAGCATTTGGCGAGCTGAATGACGACATGCGCGTGACGCGCGAAGACATCCTGCACCTGTGCCAGATCTTCCTGCCGATCCTGCTGATCCTTATCTTCCTGCTCACGCCAAAAGACATGGTTGGCTGTGGCCCCGTCGCTTGGGCCATGGGGGCTGACGCGGTGTTTGAGAACGGGCGGTGCAACGTCACGTCGCTGCCCTGGCTTATCCAGATTTACCAGAACACCGCAGGCGACGCAGGTGCTACCGGCTGGTGGGCGGCGATGTTTGTTGTGGTGCTCTTGTTCCTCGACAAAGACTTCCGAGCCAAGCCGCGCAAGTTGCTTGATGCGCTGGCGGAAAGTGGCATCACCATTTCGACCCTCTACCTGATGCTGCTTGCCGTCACGGTGATCGACGTTTGCCTCAACTTCACAGGCCTCTCCAAATTTGTCGCCATCGATGTGCTCAGGTTCCTTTTGCAGTTCGACTTGGGCGGTGGCGGCTCGGCGTTCCTCCAGTTCATTGCACTGGCGATCACCATGCTACTGGCCATTCTCCTTGGCATGGGCATGCCGGCAGTGCCCGCTTATATCAACGTCGCCTTGCTGATGGGCCCGCTCGTCATTGGCCTCGGCATCGCCACGCTCACCGCTCATATGTTCATCTTCTACTTCGCGGTGGCCTCGGCCATTACCCCGCCCGTGGCACTGGCAGCCTTTGCCGCCTCAACCATCACAAAGGGCGATCCAATGGCCACAGGCTTTGCCGCCGTGCGCGCAGGGATCGTGATGTTCGTGATCCCCTTTGTCTTCGCCTTCTATCCCGAGATCCTGCTGATCGATCAAGCTTTGATCGACCCGGCCAGCCCGACAAAGGCCCCTCTGCCGGGGTATGAAAACGGCGTCGAGACGATGGCGCTCTTGTGGTTGCTCGCGCGACTTATGCTGGCGCTCTACCTCGTGGCAACCGCGCTGGCAGGGTTTGACGCTGCGCGGCTAACACTCATATGGATTGCTCTGCGGCTTGGCATAGCGCTCATGGTGATGATGAAGCCCGAACCCGTCTATCTTGCCGGGATCGCAGCGGCCATCGCCCTGCTCGCAGTTCATCATATCGCCGCGCGGCGCGCGCAGGAGGCCTGAGCCATGGCAACTTTCGTACTTGTTCATGGGGCGTGGCATGGCGGCTGGTGCTGGGCCAAAACCATGGTAGCCTTGCGCCAATTAGGCCATGAGGTGCATGCCCCCACGCTTACGGGGCTGGGCGAGCGCAGCCACCTGCTGCACGAAAACATCACCTCCGACAGCCATGTGTTGGACATCGTGAACGTGCTGAAATGGCGCGAGCTGCGCGATGTGGTACTGGTCGGCCACTCCTACGGTGGCACGGTGATCACCGGTGTGGCGGGGCAGATGCCAGAGTACATCAGCGCGCTTGTCTACCTCGACGCTTTTGTGCCCGAGGTGAGCGGCAAGGCGATCTTTGCCAATGCAAACCCCGCGCGCATGGCAGCGTTTCAAAAGCAGATCGACGCCGGCGCAATTGCGCTTGAGCCTGACGACGCCATTGATAGTTGGACGGATGACCCTGAGGTGAAAGCCTGGCTCATACGCCAATGCACTCCCCACCCAAAAGGGACGCTCCAGACCGGTGTCACGTTGACGGGCCGCGAGGCAGAGGTGCGCGACCGCCACTACATTCTGGCTGAGCGCAATAAGCCTTCGCCATTTTGGGCCGAATACGAGCGCGTGCGCACGAAAAGCGGCTGGAGCAGCGAGACACTGCCCACCCTACATGACGCGATGATCGAAGCACCGGATGAACTTGCCCGCAGCCTCGATAGATTTGCCAGCGCCCTTTCGAAAGGCCCCCCATGAGCAAACGCCCCAACTTTCTCTTTATCATTACGGACCAGCAACGCGCTGACTGGCTGGGCTGCTACGGCCACCCCGTTTTGAAGACGCCCAACATCGATGCGATTGCCGCACGCGGCACGCGGTTTGACAACTTCCATACCGCCAGCCCCGTGTGCATGCCCAACCGTGCGTCGCTTCTGACTGGGCGCTACCCCAGTCTGCACGGGCTGCGCTACAACGGTTGCGTGCTGCCCGAAAGCGCGCGCACCTTTGTCGATGTTCTGGCTGATGCGGGATACAATACCGCCGCCATCGGCAAGAGCCATCTGCAGCCTTTTACCGACATGGCCCCGATGGGCAAAACCAAAGCCGAAGTGGCTGGCATGCCCGAAGCTTGGAAGCTCACCCGTCCCGAGACCTACGAGGAAGAGCCGCCAAACTACACCGCCGAAGGTCGCTATGACATCAATACGCCCTATTACGGGTATCAGCACGTCGACATGGTCACCTCCCACGGCGACCGCTGCGGCGGGCACTACTTGCAATGGTTCCGCGAAAACACACCCGACTGGGAAGCGCTGCAAGACGACGCCAACGAGCTGCCCCACAGCTACTCCTGCCCGCAGGCCTACCGCACCCCCATTCCCGAAGAACTCTACCCAACGGCTTACGTGCGCAACAAAGCGGTGGAGTATATCGAGGCGCAAGCGGGCGAAGACACACCGTTCTTTGCCTTTGTAAGCTTCCCTGATCCACATCACCCCTTCAACCCGCCGGGCAAATACTGGGACATGTATAACCCCGATGATTTTGAGCTGAGATTGCCTTTTGAGGCCCACCAGAACCCGACCCCGCCAATGCAGTGGCTGCATAACAACTGGAAAGGCGAGGGCGGGCAGACAACCCCGCAAACCGCAATGATGCTGGATGAACAGCAGATCAAGGAAGCCATGGCGCTGAGTGCGGGTATGATGGCTTTTGTCGATGACGCCGTGGGCGAGATCATTGCAGCACTTGAGGTCAGTGGGCAGATGGACAACACCGTGATCTGCTACAACTCCGATCATGGCGACTATATGGGAGACTTCAACATGCTCCTGAAAGGCGCGCTGCCTTTTTCGGGCATTACCCGCGTGCCCTTCATCTGGTCTGACCCCACTCAGCGCAAGAAGACCGCCAGCGATGCACTTTGCTCGACTGTTGATCTTGCCGCAACGATCCTTGAACGTGCGGGGCTTGAGCCCTTTAACGGCAACCAGGGCCAGAGCTTTTTACCGGCTACGCGCGGCGAGAGCGGACCGCGCAGTGAAGCCCTCGTCGAGTATAACGACGGTGGCAAGCGCCTCGGCTTTGAGAGCCCCGCACGCGTGCGCTCGCTCGTGACAGCGCGCTGGCGCTACACGGTTTATCACGGCCAACCTTGGGGCGAGCTATATGACCTCGAGCAAGACCCGCATGAAACCCACAACCTCTGGGACAGCGCCATGCACAAAGACGTCCGCGCGCAGCTGTCAGAGCGGTTGACGCATCATCTGATTGCGCAAATGGATGAAAGCCCGCAGTCAGACCGGATCGCTTAAATCAAGCCCAAAGGTCTGGGCGCTGATGCGGAGCTGCTACAAGATAGCCACTTGGCCAATTCAGGAGTGCTGAAGCGGACTCTCAGTTAGATTACAGAAAATCAAGCTTTAGCATTTAAATTGGGCAAGAGAGTGGGTAGCTCTCATAAATAGGCGCAACATACTGATTTTGTTGACTTAGTGGCGGACCGAGGAGGATTCGAACCCCCGACCCCCTGATTCGTAGTCAGGTACTCTATCCAGCTGAGCTATCGGTCCACTGGGGGCGGTTTAGTAGCAGCGTCTCGGCAATGCAAGCCCTCTCTCCAGCTAAAAGGGCCTAGATGCAAAATTCCTTAAATGCTGCTGTCTCCTTTGGGGAGCGTGATCGCGAATTTTGTTCCCTCGGCGCCTGTGTGCGCCAACTCAAGGCTTCCGCCATGGCCGCGGATCAACTCTGCCGCAATCGCGAGGCCAAGCCCTGAACCGCCCTTGCGTACTGATCCCTGAAAGGCAGAAAACAAATGCTCTTGGGCTTCCGCAGGCAGGCCTGGCCCTGTGTCTATCAGCACAACGCCCCATGCAGTTGCCGTCTCTGTCGCTGCAATGCTGATCTTGCCGGATTTGCCTGTGGCCATGATCGCCTGTCGGGCATTACGGACCAGATTGCTCAGTACGCGGTGCATTTGCTCTGGGTCTGCGCGGATATACAGCTCGGTCGGCACTTCTGATACCAAATCGAGGTCGAACTCACCTGCAGCCAGACCTTCGGCATAAAGCACATCCTCGACGATCTCGGCCAGCGACACCTGCGTGAGTGTCGGCCCCGGCTCTTCTGCACGACCAAAGGCAAGGGTCGATTCGCACAAATGCACAGCGCGGGTAATCGATCCGACCAGCTTGGGAGCCAAGCGGGCGACGACAGGATCTTCCGACATCTCTATGCGGTCCGTAAACAGCTGGGCCGAGGTCATAATGTTGCGCAAATCATGGCTGATCTTGCTAACAGCGAAACCAAGCTGCGCGAGACGTTCTTTTTGCTTAAGCGCGCCCGTCAGTTCGGTCTGGAGGGTTTTGAGCGCCTCTTCGGCTTCGCGCAACTCTGTGATACCCGCAGAGGGCGCAATGATCCGCCGCGCATCCTCGGGTGCTGCCGCATAGCGCTGCATGTGGCCCACAACACCTTTGATCGGTTTGACCAGCAAAACGCGCATCGCCACAAACAAGAGCAGCGCCGTGATTACAGAAATCACGGCGGACAACACCAAAATACGCAAACCGTAGTCGATCATGGCCGCGCGCATTGGTTGGGTATCCATCGTGACCTCGATCAGCAGCCCTGCGTCGCGCACAGGGGCCCCAATCACACGAATGACTTCATTCTCAGGGTCAAGCAGGCGCGCAATAGCGTCACGGATCAGCACAGCCGCAGTGTTATCGCGCAAGTCAATGGTATCTGAAACCATCTGCGGCATGGGCGAAGCAAGGATCAACTGCCGCACTTCATTGCGGCGCAACACCACGTTGAACACCTCGGCATTGCGTAAAAGTTCCGCCTCCAGTTCTGCGTCGATCATCTCGTCGGCGAGCAATGCCAGCGACGCAATTTGCGCGCGCTCCAACCGGTCGAGCATATAGCTTTCGCGAAACCGTGCGATGGAGGGCACAAAGATCAGGATTTCAGCGATCATTACAAAGATCGTCGTCAGGATCAGCAATCGACCAGAGAGCGAATTGATCATCGTGTTACCCCGCTGCGTGCGGGACGGCGGGTGGGGCGTCGTCGCAGACGCGCGTCACGGGACGAACCGCTGCACAAAACCCACCACACGCTTGACCAGATCACTCTCGAACAGGCGCGGGCTGAAATAGGCGCCAGCAGCACGTTTATTGATCTCGCCGATTGTCGGATAAGGGGCTACCATTGCCGCAATCTGGCTCATTTTCATCTTATTGGCCAGCGCAAGCGCCCATAGATTAATCAATTCTCCCGCCTGATACCCAACGATGGAGGCCCCGACAGGCCGCCCTTTGACTACCATCACTTTGATAAAACCCTTGGTTTTCCACTCTGCAATGGCACGGTCGTTGTGGGAATAGTGAAAACGCACAACCTCAAGTGCGGCTCCATGCTTTTTCTTGGCTTCCGCTTCTGTCAGGCCAACCTGCGACAGCTCGGGATCGGTATAAGTAGCCCAAGGTATATGTGCCGTCTTAGCCTTGGACGGCAGACCAAACAGCATGGACCGGATAATTACGCCTGCATGATAGCCTGCGACATGCGTGAATTGCAGCCCGCCCGCCACATCGCCAATCGCATAGACGCGCTTGTTGCTGGTACGCATGCTGTCATCGACCTCGATTCCGTTCCGCGCAGGCTTGATCCCCCCCGCTTCAATGTTGAGGCTATCTACATTGGCCTTGCGCCCGACGGCCATCAGCAAATGCGATCCTTTGAAAATGCGGCCGTCCTTGGCCTCAACTTCAATCACGCCCGCCGTGCCCCTTATCTCGGCGGCCAAGGCGTCCTCCGCGATCACAACGCCCTCTTCCTTCAGCGACGACAGCACGACCTCGGCCAGTTCGGGATCATCCTTGCCCAGCGCCTTTGCGCCCTCGATCACGGTCACCTGACACCCCATGCGGATATGCGCTTGCGCCATTTCCATGCCAATAGGACCACCGCCGATGATCAGCAAATGCTCGGGCGCTTCGCGTAGGTCGAAAAGGGTCTCGTTCGTCTCATAGGGAACCGTGTCCAACCCCGGGATTGGCGGCACCAATGGGGAAGAGCCAGTGGCAATCACAACGCGTCGCGCTTTGATAATAGTATCCCCCGCCTGCACTTCGGTCGGAGAAATGAATTTACCAAATTCGCGGATCACATTGATCCCGAATCCTTCAAAGCGTTCCTGACTGTCTACAGGCGCGATGGTGGCAATCACATCGGCGACATGGTCCTTGGCAGCTGCATAATCCACCGTGCCTGCCGCATCGGCCACACCATATTGCGCGCTGTTCTGCTGACCATACGCCGCTTTGCTCGTCGCAATCAGCGCTTTGGACGGCACACACCCGTAGTTCAGGCAGTCACCGCCCATTTTGTGCCCTTCAAGCAGGACAACATCCGCCCCCATCTGCGAAGCCCCTGCTGCCACCGACAAGCCGCCTGAACCCGCACCAATAACCAGAACATCTGCTTTGATATGTTTCATTTCAAAGCCTCCTTCTTACCGCTTACGGCTTTGATAATGACAGGGAGCACAGAGAGCACGCAGAGCCCGATGATAGGCAGCAGGATATGCGGCTCGAAGATGATGCCCAAATTAGGGCTCTCGCCAAGGGCGAATACTTCACCCAAACCAGCACCCACTGAGGAATATACCAGTGACCCAGGAATAATGCCGAGAAATGTAGAGATCATAAAGCGATTGAGCGGAACGCCCAGAAACGCAGGGATCAGGTTGGCCACAAAGAACGGCACAGCAGGGACAAGGCGAATAAAAAACAGCATAGACCACTGGTTCTCGTCCAAACCCTTCTTGATGCTTGCCACCATGCCCTCGGATGCCTCCATCCGCGCCTTGAGGCGGCCCCCTAACCCCATCTGCGCTGCAAGAAAGATTGCCGTAGCACCTATAGTGGCCGCAGTGACGTTGATTGCAGCCCCAATGCCTGTGCCAAACAGAAAGCCCCCTGTCAGTGTGGCAATCAACGCACCTGGCAGCGAGAATGTCACGATCAGCACATAGGCAACGATAAAGATGAAGACCGTCAGCACAATATTGCTGTCACGAAACGTGATCAACGCTTCACGGTTATCCCGCAACGCATCAAAGCTGAGGTAGTCACGCAAAAAGAACGCCCCGACCACAGCGACCGCCAGAATCATCGCCAGCGGCGCATACCGCATCAGTCGTGACTTATCGCTCATGTCTTGGCTCATCTCTGTCATTGTTTATATCCGATGCGTTGCTTCTATATCCTAGATGCGCCTTTGCCCGCATGAAAGACAGCCCACTCACGCGCGCTTGATCATATGTGCGCGATTAGCACTGTTTCAGAAGGGCCAGTGACGCAGACTGAAACATTTGACCGCCCGATGTGTCGATTTATTGCAGATCGGGTCAATTTGGCGTGCGACGGGGTTTGACTTGGCCTGCGCTGGGCTTTAGGGGACAGGTCTGAATTGACGCGTAACGGCGAATCCGCTTTGCGCAAACTGACCTAGATGGAGACGGAGCGATGAAACGCACCTTTCAACCCAGCAACCTCGTTCGCAAGCGGCGCCACGGTTTCCGCGCACGCATGGCTACAAAAGCAGGGCGCAAGATCATCAACGCGCGCCGCGCCCAAGGCCGCAAAGAGCTGAGCGCGTAAAACGCGCCACAAGCTTAGTGTTATGACACCGTCGGAGACAGACCAGATTGGCAGCAACGCCAAGACGGGACAGTCTTCGGCGGTTTTGTTAGGTCCTCCTCTCACTGTCCTGAGCCAGCGTCGCGACTTTCAGCGCGCGGCGCGCGGCAAACGGGTGGCAATGGCGGGTTTCGTATTACAGACCTTTGAGCGACCCGCAGGTGACGCCCAAGGCATCCGGATCGGATATACCTGTTCAAAGAAAGTCGGAAATGCGGTTGCACGCAACTGTGCCAAGCGGCGGCTCCGTGAAATCGCGCGCGCTGTGCTACCCCAACGTGCAAAACTGGGCTTTGACTACGTCCTTATCGGGCGCAAAACAGCCACTGCCGCTTTGCCTTACTCTACCTTGCTGGCCGATCTTGAAAAGGCGCTCGGCATCCTTCATGGCAAACGGAAATGAGCCCGCTGGCGTATATCGCAGCTTTGCCGATCCGCGCCTACCGCCTTGTGTTCAGCCCATGGGTTGGGTTCAATTGCCGCTACCAGCCGACCTGTTCGGCCTATGCGCTTGAGGCGCTGGAAAAACATGGCGGGATCAAAGGCACATGGCTCACCCTGCGCCGCATCGGGCGGTGTCATCCGTTGGGTGGTGATGGCTATGACCCTGTTCCAGAAAAGGATGAGTGATGGAAAGCGGTTTTTTCAAATGGGTCTGGCGCTTTAACGGGGTCATCATCGCCATCGGCTCCAGTCTCCTCCTTTTCGTGCTGGTCTGGGAAGGTACAGCCGAGCTCAGACGCAAGAGTTTTCCAACACAAACGACAAATACGGTCGCACTCCCTTCTTCCGACGAAGAATCAGGGCATGCAGCCGTACCGACCGAGATCAGCCACAGGTTTGGCATTCCTGTCGGCAACGGCAACCGCGCGCTCTATGCCCTGCCCCTTTATATCGAGCAGGAATATCCAAACCGCGGCATCAGCAAATCGAGCGGTGGCAACATTGTGAACTACAGAATTGTTGATACCGATGCGCAAACCAATTGCTGGCTGTTTGCCCCCGCTGATCGCTTTATTGTCACGACGAATGAGCTGCGGCTGCCCGCACAAAGCACGCAGCGCACCGTTGGCTATCTTCTCACCGTCGTTGAAACGGATACCAATGACGATGGCCGTCTGTCTGCACGTGATACCAAATCGCTCTACCTTACGTCACCCGAATGGGACACACCGCGCAAAGTGACCGAAGGCGTCATAAGCGTGCTCGAAAGGGAAATGATCGACGCATCACAGCTGGATGTGATTTTTGATACGGCGGACGGCACCCATGCCACAAGGGTCAGCATGCGCAGTGGCGCAATCCTGTCAGAACAGGTTTTTTCGACGCGCGACTAGCTACTGCTTTTCGAAAGTGATCAACACTTCACCGATGTCCACACCGTACTTTTTCATATACGCACGGTTGAGGACACAGCCCCCGCCCAAGGCCCACATCCAGTCACCAAAACGGACCCGAAGTGTCCCGTCAGGCACGGGCAGATCAATGCGGTAGGTCCAATTGAAGGTATCGCCCTGTTCCTCGCCACGCGCGACACCCAAAACACCGTCAGCATATCCTGTCCATGTCTGGTCCGCCACAATCGGCCCTGTCTTTTCAAGTCGCTAGATACGCTGTTCCGTAGTGCCGTCTGCATAGGCAAAATCCTCAACCAGCTTGCGTTTTTCACCATCCCATGTCCCTGTAACGACAACATCAAAACGTCTGCGCACCGTACCAAACACATCCTGAAACTGCCCTTTTGCAAGCACACGCCCGTCAAAGAACTCTTCCAGATTGAAATCACCCGAGGAGAGCTTTGGATCATCCAAAGCAGGCTTGCCCACGCAAGCCCCCAATAAAAGTATACATGCAAAAAGTAGAACCCGCATTTCAACACTCCAGTTGCTCTGGATGAGAGTAAGCCGCTGGATGAAAAAGCAACCTGCTGGGGATACTGACATGCTTTCATGCCGCTGGGTCTGCCAGGTACGAAAATTTTTAATAAAACACTGCCAAGCAGACCCTGCCGCGTTAACGACTGCTTGAGGTCGTGTTCGCTATTGTTCTCATACGGGCGCACAGGCGTCTCGCACAAAAGGGGCGCAAATGTCGAAAATAAGCCATGACAAAACCCCAACGAATGTTTCGACATTACGCCAACGCGCCTTTGATCTGCTCACTGGCCCCCCTGCGCTCGCCTTTATCCCTGCCCTCTCGCTTGCAGCATTCTGGTTCGGTGGTGAGGGCGCCCTGATTGTGGTCGCAGGACTGGTCCCTGCGGCGTATCTTGTCTCGGGCGGGCTAGGCGCAACAGTCGGACACCTCAAGCCGAGCAGCCTAACCAAAAACGGCCTGATGGCGCGGGCTGCAATGAATGATCATTGCCATACGGTGTTTCAACAGGCCGCTTCACAGGATTTGAACTCCTGCATCTATGTGATCGAGATCGAGAGCTTTCCCGAACTGGTAGAGCGCTATGGCGCTGCTGCAGGTGACACGATCATAGAGCGGATGAGCGAGCGCTTGTCAGGCGTCATGCGGGACGGCGATGCAATCGGGCAAATTGGTGATGCGCGATTTGCGATTTGCGTCACGCCAGTGCGGCAGCTCTCGCTTGAGCTGTGTATTCAATTGGCAGGCCGTCTGCAGACAGCGGCAGAAGAGCCTTTCACCCTTGACGGGACAGTCGTCTATACCGACGTCTGCATCGGTTTTTGCCAGCATTCACGCGCACCTGATAGAAAGGCAACAGAATGGTTGGAGGCCGCAAATATCGCGCTTCGCAGCGCGCAGGCGCGGGGCGCATCAAGCATCTGCGCCTACTCCGACCAAATGCACCAAGAGCGTCAGACGCGCCGCGCGTTGAACGAGGACGTGGTTGCCGCTTTGGACAGCGGTGAAATTGCACCATGGTTCCAGCCACAACTATGCACCGATACAGGCCGCATTACGGGGTTTGAGGCTTTGGCGCGCTGGACCCACCCCGTGAGGGGCGTCATTTCGCCTGCTGAATTCCTGCCCGTTATTGAATCCGTCAATTTGCTCGAGCGTCTTGCCGAGGTGATGATGTACCACAGCTTTCGGGCACTCAAACAATGGGACAGCGCAGGCGTCGATATCCCGCAGGTCGGCGTGAATTTTGCAGGTTCCGAGCTTAGCAACCCGCGATTGCTTGAGAAAGTGAAATGGGACCTCGATAGGTTTGAATTGACGCCAGACCGACTGGCTGTCGAAGTCCTTGAAACAGTCGTCGCAAGCGACCCTGACGATATGATCACACGTAATATCAATGCTTTGGGCGCGCTTGGATGTCGCATTGATCTGGATGATTTCGGGACGGGCAATGCCTCTATCGCCTTTATCCGCCGTTTCTCAGTGAGCCGCATCAAAATTGACCGCAGTTTCGTAATGAAGGCAGACCGCGACCCCGAGCAACAGCGCATGATAAGCGCCATTCTCACCATGGCAGAACGGCTACAGGTTGAAACGCTCGCCGAAGGAATCGAAACCGTTGGAGAGCACGTGATGTTGGCGCAGCTAGGCTGTAATCATGTCCAAGGCTTCAGGGTTGCACGGCCCATGCCCTTTGACCAGACAATTGACTGGATCACCGCACACAATGCCAAAATCATGGATGTTCCCCAAATCATGCAAGGCCGCCAGAAATAGACTGAAAACCAACAAAATTCCCTTGTATCAAGCGGCTGGCAGGGCCGAATCCGCTTGACCTTTGGCCCTGCCCGTTGTGTACCCACCGGACGCATTTCAGACATCGGATGGTGGCGACAATGGACGATCAGAACAAGAACCTTATCATCGCAACAGCGCTCAGCTTTGTTGTTATCCTTGTGTGGTTTGTACTTTTCCCACCACCAGAACCCGACGCGACCCTTGACGGCCCAGTTGCATCGGAAACGGCACCAGCTGAGGGTACATTAGCGACACCCACTGCGGATGTCCCCGCCGCAACGACAACCGCCAGCACACCAACCGAGCCGAGTGCGATTGAAACCGCACCGCGCGTAGCAATCGAGACGCCTCGCGTGAACGGTTCGATTTCTTTGCTTGGCGGTCGGATTGATGAGCTGTCTTTGGCGGATTACAACACATCGCTGCGCGACGATGCGCAGATTGTTGAAATCCTCTTCCCTGCGAATGAAGCTGGCGCACAATATGCGCTCCACGGATGGGCCGCCGCTGTTGGTGTTGATCCAACCGCCGTACCCGGCCCCAATACTCTGTGGACACTAGCAAGCGGTGACACGCTGACGGTAGATACCCCGATCACGCTGACGTGGGACAATGGCGCTGGCCTTCTCTTCTCCAAAGAGATCAGCATCGACGCCGACTTCTTGTTCACCATCACACAATCCGTCCAGAACAATGGCGACGCGGCGGCCTCCATGGCCCCCTATGCTGTTCTCGCCCGTCACGGGGAGCCGACAGACCTCAAGAACTTCTTCATTCTGCATGAAGGCGTTGTTGCCATGACCGACGGCGAATACTCCGAGACCGACTGGGACGAACTGCCAGAGTTTGAATTCAACCAGCGAGCAGGTGCGCGGACACAGGAACGCAACATTACCGAGAACGGCTGGATCGGCTTTACCGACCACTACTGGATGAGTGTTCTTATCCCGACCCAAGGCACCGCCTTTAAATCCGTTGCGAAATATGACGAGCGCCGCGATATCTACCAGACCGAGGCCGTCAGCTCGGTCCAGACCGTCGCACCGGGTCAAGTCATCACAAACACCACACAGTTTTTCGCGGGCGCGAAGGAATGGGATGTGCTCAAGGCCTATGAGGACGCTGGCGTATACAACTTTATCGACACGATCGATTGGGGCTGGTTCGCCTTCCTGACCAAGCCGATATTCTGGCTGCTGCACCAGTTCAACATCCTGATTGGAAACATGGGCATCGCGATCATCGCATTGACGCTGTTCATCAAGGCACTGCTGTTCCCGCTGGCCTATAAATCCTATGTCTCCATGGCCAAGATGAAAGAGCTTCAGCCCAAGATGGAAAAGCTCAAAGAGGAAGCAGGCGACGACAAGCAGAAGATGCAGCAGGGAATGATGGCGCTCTATAAAAAGGAAAAGGTAAACCCCGCCGCAGGCTGTTTGCCGATCCTGATGCAGATCCCGATCTTCTTCTCGCTCTACAAGGTGATTTTCGTCACGATCGAATTGCGTCACGCGCCCTTCTTTGGTCCGTTCCAAGACCTCAGCGCGCCTGACCCGACCTCGATCTTTAACTTCTACGGCCTATTCCCATGGGGCACACCCGAGCCGGGTAGCATCATGGCGCTGGTCTTCATCGGCATCCTGCCGCTCCTGTTGGGAATTTCCATGTGGCTCCAGCAAAAGCTGAACCCCGCGCCCACAGACCCCACCCAGCAGATGATCTTTGCGTGGATGCCATGGGTCTTCATGTTTATGCTGGGCAGCTTTGCTTCGGGCCTTGTTGTGTACTGGATCGCGAACAACACGATCACCTTCACACAGCAATATTTGATCATGCGCAGTCAGGGCTACAAACCCGACTTGCTGGGCAACATCAAAGGGAGCTTTGCCAGAAAGGCGAAGCCCGAGCCGAAGAAGTGATGAATGTCACCGCGCTCTGGCGTCACCCCATCAAGAGCCACGGGCGTGAGGCGCTGACACGTGTTTCCCTGACCGAAGGGCGCGCCATGCCCTACGACCGCCTCTGGGCCATTGCACATGACGCGGCAAAAGCGGATGGCACAGGATGGGCTGCCTGCCAGAACTTCAACAGAGGTGCGCAATCTCCGCGCCTCATGGCGATCACAGCCACCCTTGATGAAGCGACCGAGACGCTCACGCTCAGCCACCCTGACCAGCCTGATCTGACGGTACGCCCTGCGGATGAACCAGACCGCCTGCTCGACTGGGTGCGACCCTTGGCCGATCCCGAGCGCGCGCAGCCCAACAAGGTCTTCAGGCTCGACCACCGCGCCTTTACCGATACGCCGTTCGCCTCAGTCTCCCTGTGCAACACGGCCTCTCACGCTGCTGTCGAAGGACTAGCCCAGTCACTGCTCCAGCAGCAGCGTTGGCGGGGGAACATCTGGTTTGAGGGTGCCACGGCGTGGCAGGAATTTGGCTGGCTCGGCCGTGACCTGCGGCTTGGCACCGCCGTTCTGCGTGTCGAAGAACGTATCACCCGCTGCAAAGCCACCACCGCCAACACCGATACAGGGGTGCGCGATGTCGACACCCTGAAGGCGCTGAACACGTTGGGCCATCAGGATTTCGGCATCTACGCCACTGTGATACAATCAGGTGATGTGGCGCTCGGCGACCAGTTGGAGCTTATCTAATGCAACTCCCTTTCCCCCTTGCTGAGGAACCTGACGCCCAAACGCTGGAGAAAGGCCGCCTGCTGTTTGCAGGTGAGACCGAGTTTGTCAAAGGCGTCGTCGCAATGTCGGGCCTGCCCGAAGCGGACCGCCTTGAGGTCTGTTTTGCAGGGCGCTCAAACGTGGGCAAATCCACATTGATCAATGCGCTAACAGGGATGAAGGCACTGGCACGTGCCTCCAACACCCCAGGCCGCACGCAAGAGATCAACTATTTCACCGCGGGCGATGATTTCTACCTCGTCGACCTGCCTGGTTATGGCTATGCGAATGCGCCGTTGCCTGTGGTCGAGAAATGGCAACGCCTGCTCAAGCAGTTCCTGCAAGGGCGCCAGACGTTGCGGCGTGCCTTTGTGCTGATTGACGCACGCCACGGTGTGAAGAAGGTCGATGACGAGATCATGAGCCTGCTCGACAGCTCTGCTGTGACCTTTCAGGCAATTCTGACCAAAGCCGATAAGGTGAAGGAAAAGGAGCGCGAAAAAGTGCTCGATCAGGTGCGCGGTGCCCTCAGCAAACACCCCGCCGCCTACCCCGAGATTATCGTGACCTCGTCAGAGAAGGGCTGGGGCATTCCCACGCTCCGCTCGGTCATTGCCACGCTTGAATAAGCGCCTATGATCCTTCCCAGCATCGGGACCATCAATATGAGAAAACAAGACATGAACCGCGATTGGGCCGCCACTGCCGCCACACTTTCACAGGCGCTCCCCTATATGCAGCGCTACAATGACGCGACCGTTGTGATCAAGCTGGGCGGCCATGCCATGGGCAGTGATGAGGCTATGATCGAGTTCGCTCGCGACGTGGTTCTGATGCGGCAGGTCGGCGTAAAGCCTGTGATCGTGCACGGCGGTGGCCCCATGATCAACGATATGCTCAAGCGGCTGAACATCAAATCCGAGTTCATCAATGGCAAGCGGGTCACCGATGCCGCCACTATGGAAGTGGTGGAAATGGTACTGTCAGGTTTGGTTAATGCCAAGATTGTTCAGGCGATCTCATCCCAAGGTGGCCGCGCTGTGGGTGTGTCGGGTAAGGACAGCGGCCTCATTATTTGTGAGCCTGAGAACCCCGAACTGGGCCTTGTCGGAAAGCCTGTGAAGGTAAACCCGACCCTCCTCACCGATATGGCGGAGAAAGAGCTGATCCCAGTGATTGCCCCGCTGGGGATGGGCATGAATGGCGAGACGTTCAACATCAACGGAGACACCGCCGCTGGTGTGATTGCCTCATCGCTCAAAGCCGATCGCCTGCTGTTGCTCACCGATGTTTCGGGCGTCAAGAACGCCGACGGTGAGGTGATGACCGAGATCACCCCCGAGCAGATCGCGAATATGACTGCCGAGGGGACAATCGCGGGGGGCATGATCCCGAAAACCCAGACGGCGCTGGATGCGTTGAACGCAGGCGTGCGCGCGGCGGTTATTCTGGATGGCCGTGCGCCGAATGCCTGCCTGCTTGAGCTGTTCACCGAGCACGGTGCAGGCTCAATCATTCGCGCGGCCTGAATGAAACGTCTCATCCTCATGCGTCACGCCAAATCGGATTGGTCCGATTTGGATGCCAGCGATCACGAGCGCACGCTCAATCCACGCGGCATTCGGAGCGCCACTGCGATGGGCGCGTGGCTGAAACAAAACGACATTCTACCTGATCAAATTCTCTGCTCAGACGCTGCTCGCACACAACAAACGCTTGAGCTGCTCGGACTGCCTGAGGCACCCGTGGCGTTTCAACGTAACCTTTATCTGGCACAGGCCGAGGTCATGGCGCAGGCGATCAAAAAGCAGTCAGGAGAGTGCCTGCTGCTGGTCGCGCATAATCCTGGCATTGCAGTTCTGGCCGAACAGATGGTGGGTCAACCACCAAAAGATCCTGAATTTGACAGCTTCCCAACCTGCGCCACGCTGGTTCTGGATTTTGATATTGCGGAATGGTCAGAGATGAAAATGGGTACGGGTATGGTGCAGCATTTCATCGTGCCACGCAGCCTGACAGAATAAGGGCGGAGGTTTCCCCCCGCCCCTCTCCGAAATCTTGTCGTCGTTTTAGTGGCCCAAAATCTGGCTCAGGAACAACTGAGTCCGCGGGCTCTTCGGGTTGTTAAAGAACTCTTCAGGCTCGTTCTGCTCAACGATCTGACCTTGGTCCATAAAGATCACGCGGTTGGCCACCTGACGGGCAAAGCCCATCTCGTGTGTCACACAGATCATGGTCATACCTTCCTCGGCGAGCTCGATCATTGTGTCGAGAACTTCCTTGATCATCTCGGGGTCGAGGGCCGAGGTCGGCTCGTCAAAGAGCATGATGCGTGGCTTCATGCAGAGCGAGCGCGCAATGGCCACACGCTGCTGCTGGCCACCAGAGAGTTGCCCCGGGAATTTGTCCGCCTGATCAGGGATTTTCACCTTCTCGAGGAAGTGCATCGCCACTTCCTCGGCTTCTTTCTTGGGCGTTTTGCGCACCCAGATCGGAGCCAGCGTAAGGTTTTCGAGGATCGACAGATGCGGGAACAGGTTAAAGTGCTGGAAACACATGCCGACTTCGGAGCGGATTTTGTCGATGTTCTTGAGGTCCGAGGAGAGCAGCGTGCCGTCGACCTCGATCGAGCCTTTCTGATGTTCCTCCAGCGCATTGATGCAGCGGATGAGCGTGGATTTACCCGACCCTGACGGGCCACAAACAACGATCCGTTCACCCTGATAAACAGTCAGATCAATGTCGCGCAGCACGTGGAAGGTGCCGTACCATTTGTTCATCGCCTGAATCGAGATGGCGACTTCGTCGGACACTTTGAGTTTTGTATCGGTCATGATGTGCTCCTTTTAATGCACTACCGCTTTCGCTACTTGAGCGCGCCTAACGATGATCTGTTGCGAGACGGCGTTCAAGCCATTGCGAATATTGTGAGATGCCGTAGCAGACGACGAAGAACAGGACGGCCGCAAAGCCCAGCAGCTCCCAGTAGACCCCGTTCCAATCAGTGGAGGCGAGGATAGGACCACGGATCATTCCAACCAGATCAAACATCGAGATAACGGAGACAAGCGTGGTATCCTTGAACAGGCCCACCGCAATGTTCACGATGCCAGGGATCGAAATCTTCAAAGCCTGTGGCAAAATGATCAGGCGCATCGCTTGGGCATAATCGAGGCCCAGACTGTCCGCCGCTTCATACTGGCCCTTGGGCAAAGCAGCGAGGCCACCACGGATCACCTCGGCAATATAGGCCGCCGAGAACATAGTGATCATGATCACCACGCGCAGGAACAAATCAACAGTCGCCTCTGGCGGGAAGAAATACGCCAGCATCACACTTGCCACGAACAGCAATGTAA
>CBFHZX010000039.1:0-27345 GCA_965660425.1 Sulfitobacter sp.
TCCATGCCCTGCACCTGCGGCAACTGCCTTATGCGCTGCGTGATTTCGTTGATGCTGTGATCTGTGGGTTGCTCTGCAATCCGCTCCGCGCAGCTGACCATAAACAGGGCGTCATTCCATGCGGGGTTCCAGAACAATCGCCCGATCATATGCCACGGCGTCACGGTTTCAGGGCGCCGTGACAGGGCATGCCACGCGTCCGCAACTGCACCCTTGGCAAATGCTGCGTATTCCATGCGTGGCGACGGCTCAATCGTTTTGAAGAACCGCCATGACGGCATCAAGACAGGCAAGACAAAGGAGAGGGTTCTCAGCATGGCCTGACGCTAACCGCGCAGGGGTTAAGGCAGTGTAAACCAAGCCTGCAAACAAAAAGGGCCGCACAAACCTTTCGGTGCGCGGCCCCTGTTCGTTCTAACCAGCGCCTAGCCGATGATGGCGTTCAGCGTCTGGGACGGACGCATCACGGCGGCGGTCTTTGCGGCGTCCGTACGGAAGTAGCCGCCCAGATCGGCGGGCGGACCTTGCACGGCGGCGAGCTCGGACAGGATCGCCTCCTCACCCTCGGCCAGCGCTGTGGCAATGGGCGCGAAATATGCGGCCAGTTCGGCATCGCTATTCTGGCTGGCCAGGGCCTCGGCCCAATAGCGGGCAAACCAGTAGTGGCTAGCGCGGTTGTCAGGCTCGCCCACTTTACGCGAGGGAGAGCGGTTATGATCAAGGATGCCTTGGGTCGCTGCATCCACCGCTTGGCCCAATACGCGGGCCTTCTCGTTGCCCTTGGCGTCCGCCAGAAATTGCAGGCTCTCGCCCAGCGCGCAGAACTCGCCCAAGCTGTCCCAGCGCAGGTGGTTTTCCTCATTGAGCTGTTGGACGTGCTTGGGCGCAGAGCCGCCCGCCCCCGTCTCGAACAAGCCGCCGCCCTGCATCAGCTTGACGATCGAGAGCATCTTGGCCGACGTCGCCAGCTCAAGGATCGGGAACAGATCGGTGAGGTAGTCGCGCAGCACGTTGCCCGTGATCGCGATGGAGTTCTCGCCGCGCGTAATGATCTCGAGCGAGGCACGGGTTGCCGCACGCGGGGCCATGATCTGGAACTTGTCTGCTACACCCTTCGCCTCGAGGATCGGGGTCACGTATTTGATCAGCTCGGCATCATGGGCACGGTCCGCGTCCAGCCAGAAGATCGCACTGCATCCTTCCGCCTTCTGGCGATCAATCGCGAGGTTCACCCAATCCTCAATCGGTGCCTTGCGCGCAGAGGCGGAGCGCCAGATGTCGCCCACCTCAACATCATGGGAATGGATCACCGTGCCGTCATCGAGGATCATCTTGACGGTGCCTGCTTCGGCAATCTCGAAGGTCGTCGGGTGGGAGCCGTACTCTTCCGCCTTCTGGGCCATAAGACCTACGTTCTGGACAGTACCCGCCGTGGCAGGGTTCAGCTTGCCGTTCTCTTTGAAGAACTTGATGCTCTCGTCATAGACGGGTGCATAGGAGTTGTCGGGGATGACGCAATTGCTGTCATGCTCTTTGCCGTCAGGACCCCAGCCCTTACCGCCCGTTCGGATCAGCGCGGGCATGGAAGCGTCGATAATCACGTCAGAGGAGACGTGCAGGTTCGTGATGCCCTTGTCGCTGTCGACCATATACATCGGCGGACGCGCAGCCATACAGGCATCGATATCCGCCATGATCGCCGCATCGTCTTTGACGCGGTCCAGCAGATCACCAAGGCCCGAATTGGGGTTCACACCCAGTGCCGCCATCGCATCACCGTGCTTCTCGAACACAGGCGCGAGGAACGCTTTGACCGCGTGACCAAAGATGATCGGGTCCGAGACCTTCATCATCGTTGCTTTCATGTGCAGCGAGAAAAGCGTACCTGCGGCTTTTGTCTTTTCAATTTCATCCGCGAGGAAGCTCTTGAGCGCCGCAGCACTCATGAAGGTCGCGTCGACCACAGTGCCTGCGGGATAGGTGATGCCCTCCTTAAGGACGGTATCGCCAGCGGGCGTGGTCAGCACGATGGAGGCTGTCGCCTCTTTCTCGAGCGTTACAGACGTCTCGTTGGAGAAGAAGTCACCGCCCGACATGGATGATACTTCGGTTTTGCTGTCCGCAGACCAGTCACCCATGCGGTGGGGATTGTTCTGGGCGAAATTCTTGACCGCTTTGGCCGCGCGGCGGTCAGAGTTGCCTTCGCGCAGCACGGGGTTCACGGCGGAGCCCTTAATCCCGTCATATTTGGCGCGCACGGCTTTCTCTCCGTCTGTCGCAGGTGCCTCGGGGTAGTCTGGCAGGGCGAACCCTTGCGCCTGAAGCTCGGAGATCGCGGCGACAAGCTGTGGCACGGAGGCAGAGATATTGGGCAGCTTGATAACATTGGCATCTGCCGTTTTCACAAGGCGGCCCAGCTCTGCCAGATCATCACTTTGCTGTTGGTCCGCGCTGAGATGTTCAGGGAAGGTCGCGAGGATACGGCCCGCAAGGCTGATGTCTTTGGTCGTGACCGACACGCCTGCGGCGGCGGCGAATTTCTGGATGATGGGCAGGAAGGATGCGGACGCAAGCTCGGGCGCTTCGTCGACTTTGGTGTATATAATGTCGGACATGGGACACTCCTCAATGTTGGCTTTGACGCTACATAACCGACCTTTTCAGGAATATCTACAGTATACATTGGTATACCGTCGAAGATTTTTCGTATTTATCCGCGCTCCCTCAAGGGGGTGTCCTGCGCTTCGCCCAGCATGCGCACTTCGCGCTGTGGGAAGGGAATGGAGATGTTGTTCTCTTTGAACGTGTCCCAAAGCGCGAGGAATACTTTGCCACGGATATTGGTCAGCCCGCCTGTCGGGTCCTCGATCCAGAAGCGCAGGATATAATCGACGGAGCTGTCGCCAAAGCCCACGATGTGACAGACTGGCGGTCAGTGATCCAGCACACGCTCCACCCCCGTTGCGGCATCAATGGCGAGCTGACGCACCACATGAGGATCGTCGAGGTACGCAGTGCCAAAGAAAATATCGAGGCGTACGAATTCGTTTGAGTGGGACCAGTTAACCACCTGCCCCGTGATCAGATCCTCGTTGGGGATAAGGTATTCCTTGCCGTCCCGTGTCACAACGGAGGCATAGCGCGCGCCCAGCGTCTGTATCCAGCCGAACGTCTCCCCCAATGAGATCACGTCGCCGGGTTTGATGGATTTATCCAGCAGGATGATCACACCCGACACGAGGTTCGAGACAACCTTTTGCAGACCAAGCCAAGGCCCACGCCAATGGCGCCCGACAGCACCGCAAGCCCCGTTAGATCAATGCCAATGGCGCACACACCCATGAAGAACGCCAGCGCATAGAAAACGGCTTGCACGACTTTGATGATCAGCACCCGCATCGAGGGGCTGATGTCGTCATTAGCCTGAATGCGCGACGAGGTCGATTTCGTCACAAACCGCGCTGCCGCCAACAGCACGCCGATGATCACAGCGCCTTGCACCAGCATCAGCAGCGAGACACGGATCGCTCCGATCTCGAGGGCAGCAGCATCAAGGATCGACACCGCCTCATCCAGCACGCCCAGAATATCGAGCGTCACATAGGTCCATGCGCCATAGCGCACCATCTTGCGAAAAGACTGCGAACGGATGAGGCGTGTCACGCACGCCACCAACAGCCACGCTGCAGCGAGCGTGCCAGCAATGCTCAGGAAATAGGAGCGTGAAGGCCATGTGACCTCACGCATGACCAGCACCGCACCCCAGACAAGCGCCACAAAGAAAATAGCCCGCAGGCGTTGGTGGACAACAACAAGGATGCGCATCCGCCATGTCGGCCATCCCTCACGTGTGGCCATCCATTGCCGAATGCGGGGTCCCAAAACAGCACGCAACAGATGCGCAATGCAGAAAATACCGACCAGAATAAGGACCTGATACGCCGTCCAAGGGCGCAAAACACTCACCCAAAGCGCCTCCGCTTGGGCAAATAGTGACTGCCCCACATCCAGTATTTCGGTCGTTGCACGGTCAAGGTCGTTTTGGGGCGCAGTAGAATCCGTGTTCAGTGGTTGCGTTACCCCCAACCCTTCGCCTTCATCTCGAATTTGATCTGATTGATCTTCTGCCATGTGGCCTCGGTTGTTCTTTTTATTCTATTCAGTCTGGGACGAACCATCCCTCGCCATCAAGGCGCATGCACCTTGAACGATAAGGCGAAAGCATCTATCGTCAGCCTATGGAAAAGTTCTTCAATCTCAAAGACCGTACCCGTTTGGCCGAGCGCTTTTTCGGAGCGGCGCGGGCTGTTCTGGCACGGGGCTAGACCTGCTGCGCGGATCTGCGCGCTGACCATACTCATTCACAACCACTTATATACGGGAGAGGACCTATGTCCCCCAAAACGCTCTATGATAAAATCTGGGACGCGCATGTCGCCCATGAAGCCGAAGACGGCACTTGTTTGCTTTATATCGATCGCCATCTGGTGCACGAAGTAACGTCACCGCAGGCGTTTGAAGGTCTGCGCATGACAAACCGCACTGTGCGCGCGCCAGACAAAACCATCGCCGTGCCCGATCATAACGTTCCCACCACGCTGGACCGCGCCAATGCGGCCACGATGACCGAGGACAGCCGTATTCAGGTCGAAGCGCTCGACAAGAACGCCAAGGACTTCGGCATCCACTACTATCCCGTCTCGGACGTGCGCCAAGGCATCGTGCATATCGTAGGCCCCGAACAAGGCTGGACCCTGCCGGGCATGACAGTTGTTTGCGGTGACAGCCACACGGCCACCCACGGCGCCTTCGGCGCGCTGGCCCACGGCATCGGGACCTCAGAGGTCGAGCATGTGCTGGCCACCCAGACGCTGATCCAGCGCAAGGGCAAGAACATGAAGGTCGAGATCACAGGCAAGCTGCGCCCCGGTGTGACGGCCAAGGACATCACCCTGTCCGTGATTGGCGAGACGGGCACCGCAGGCGGCACAGGCTATGTGATCGAGTATTGCGGCGAAGCAATCCGCGATCTGAGCATGGAAGGTCGCATGACCGTCTGCAACATGGCCATCGAGGGCGGTGCACGTGCCGGCCTGATTGCGCCTGATGAGAAGACATTTGAATACTGCATGGGCCGTCCGCATGCGCCGAAAGGTGCACAGTGGGAGGCCGCCCTTGCATGGTGGAAGACGCTCTATTCCGACGACGATGCCCATTGGGACAAGGTCGTGACGCTCAAGGGCGAGGATATCGCACCTGTCGTCACTTGGGGCACCTCGCCCGAGGATGTGCTGCCGATTACTGCTGCCGTGCCTGCTGCCTCGGATTTCGAAGGCGGTAAGGTTGATGCTGCCCAGCGCTCGCTTGATTACATGGGTCTGACTTCTGGGACGCCATTGTCTGGTGTGTCCATCGACACAGTCTTTATTGGTTCCTGCACCAACGGGCGGATCGAAGATCTGCGCGCCGCGGCTGCGATCCTGAAAGGTAAAAAGATCAAGGAAGGCATGCGCGCTATGGTCGTCCCCGGCTCTGGCCTTGTGCGGGCGCAAGCCGAGGAAGAAGGCCTTGCCGACATCTTCAAAGAAGCCGGCTTTGAGTGGCGCCTTGCGGGCTGCTCCATGTGTCTGGCCATGAACCCCGACCAACTCAAACCCGGAGAGCGCTGTGCGGCAACGTCCAACCGCAACTTCGAAGGCCGTCAGGGCCGTGGCGGGCGTACGCATCTGATGTCACCCGCGATGGCTGCCGCGGCGGCGGTCACAGGCAAGCTCACCGACGTGCGCGAGATGATGTAGACGCACCTCATCGCGTCCCTTCGGTTCCTCTTCGCATGCGAGGAGCGACCGTAGGGAAGCGAAGAGCCGCCGTTGGAGGCAAGATGCAAAGACGCCATTTCCCTACCATGATGGGAGCCGCGACAGTGGCCCCCGCCCTGCCCGCCCTCGGCGCACCTGCGCAGGCGGCGGCGGGGTATAACCGTTATCAATATGGTCTCGCCGTTTTTCATGCCCGCACCCGCACACAAGTCAGTGCCGCAGGCATCGCACACAGCCTTAAGGTCAGCCTTCCGCAGGCCGAAGCCATGATTGGCGAAATGGTTGACGCCAATTTTGTCAAACCTGTCCTCGGCGGCACCCGCGTCAAAGCCGTCAGCAACATCACAAAGCCGGACATGCTTGGCTTCAAACGCGCCGCGCGCGCATCGAGACAAGCAACAACACGGCGCATTCAAATTCCTTCCGAAAGGACCACACCAATGAACAAATTCACCACTCTTAGCGGCATCGCAGCACCCATGCCCCTGATCAACATCGATACCGACATGATCATCCCCAAGCAGTTTCTTAAAACGATCAAGCGCTCGGGCCTCGGAGTGAACCTCTTTGACGAGATGCGCTATGACGATGATCGCAACGAGATCCCCGATTTCGTACTCAACAAGCCACAGTACCGTGAGGCACAGATCCTCGTGGCGGGCGACAATTTCGGCTGCGGCTCCTCGCGTGAGCATGCGCCTTGGGCGATTGCGGATTTCGGCATCACCTGCGTGATTGCACCCTCCTATGCCGACATCTTCTATAACAACTGTTTCAAAAACGGCATTCTGCCCATCGTGCTGCCGCAAGAACAGGTGGACGTGCTGATGAAAGACGCTGAAAAAGGCGCCAATGCCCGCATCGAGATTGATCTTGAAAACCAGTCCATCACCTCCTCAGACGGCGACGTGTTTACGTTTGAAGTCGATGCGTTCAAAAAGCACTGCCTTATGAACGGCTTGGACGATATCGGCCTTACGATGGAGAAAGCAGCCTCCATCGACACCTTCGAGGCCGCTGCCAGCCAGAGCCGCCCTTGGGTTTAGGCCAGACAGGTTAACCTTTAATTAGGTTGTTCTAAAATTTGAGCGATTTTCCTAGTGGGCTGGGCCTCTCGGCCCACTAGATGTTACGACTGCCACATTTATGCCCCGCAAATGATGCAAGAACGCACCACCCTCTCCTTCAAAACGCCCCCTCCCTAGGGTCAATTGTTCTTACAGTCTTGAGAACTAAGGCGAAAGTAGGCACGATTGTGACAACAATGAGGCAGGCCTTCTCGACCCGAAGACATCAAGTTGGGACAAGAACGCGATAAACGCGGCTGACCAGTTTGAAAGGGATAGTACGTATGACCAGCGCTGCGGCGCGTGGACTTTTGGTTGCGACCATGATTATGACGCCGGCTCTTATTCTGCCGGGTCTATCCAGTGACACGACGCAGATCGTCCTGCTTGTGGCCTTGTTGGCCGCGGTTCTCACCTTCGTAGAATATAATTCCGATTTCCCAAGTATTGTCGAGTTTCGCGATGCAGCCCCCTTCAACCGTCTGCGGTTTGCTACACTCTTCGCGATCATCTTTCTGCTCAGCGCCATCCTGAAAGGCATGAGCGATCCGACACTGCTGACGGGCAGCCTGACACGCATTGGCACCATTGTGGGCGATGCTATGGATTTCCCCTACTCTCCCGTTCGTATGGTGGTGCTGATGCTGCCCTCCGACTCAAGCTATGAAGCCGTGAGCTTTGTGCGCATGGCCGCAGGCCTGTCCTATCTCATCTGCCTGATTGCCATGACGGCCTTTCTCGTTCTGGTCCGCATTATGAATTGGCCTGCACGGTCTGGCGCATTCAACGTCTGGGTCAACCTGCCCCTTTTTGACCCCACCGCGGGTGGTGACATGCTCGAGCGGTTATAGCGCAATGCGCGGGTCAATATCGCGCTTGGCTTTTTGCTGCCCTTTGCGGTGCCAGCGGTGGTCAAACTGGCCGCTGACCTGATAGACCCTGTTACACTGCAGAACCCTCAAACCATCATTTGGACAATCGCAGCATGGTCCTTTCTTCCCGCCAGCATCATCATGCGCGGCATTGCCACGGGCAAGATCGCCGATATGATCGAGGAAAAGCGCAAGCGCGCTTATGCGCAGCAGGCCATCGAAGGCTTGCAAGCCGCCTGATTCAGGGCTGTCTGGCAGCAGCGCTGATCCTGTTCTGCGCTGTCGGTCATGTCACGGCGGATAACATCCGCATCGCGACATTCAACGCGGAGCTGACGCGCAAAGGACCAGGTCTGCTGCTGCGCGACATTCTCAAAGAAGAAGACCCGCAAGTCGCGGCCTTTACCGCGCTGATGCGCGACATCCGACCCGATATCATCGCATTGCAGGGCATCGATTATGATTTGGAGCATCGTGCACTCACCGCGCTGACCAAGGTGTAGGAGAAAGTGGGCCTCCCCTACCCCTACAGTTTCACCGCAGCCCCCAATGCAGGACAGACAAGCGGGCTGGACCTGAACAGAAATGGCCGTCTTGGCGATGCCGATGATGCGCACGGATTTGGCCGCTACACCAGCATGGGCCGCATGGCTGTCCTGTCGCGGTTCGAAATCATGCACGACGCGGTTGAGGACTATACCAACCTGCTCTGGCGTAATCTCGACGGTCACATCTTTCCCTTTGTGGAGGGACGGCCCTTTGGTGGTGAAGACGCATTCGCCGCGCACCGTTTGTCATCACGCAACCATTGGGTGATCCCGATCCTGACACCAAACGGCGCCTGCCTGCGTCTGATGACATTTCACGCGACGCCCCCCCTCTATGACGGGAACGAGGATCGCAATGGACGCCGCAACCATGACGAGGTTGCCTTTTGGAATGATTACATCGCGCAGAATACTGGCACAGACCCTTTCATTCTGCTTGGCACAGCCAACATTGATCCCAAGCGCAGCAGTGGCAGGTGTTGCGCGATCCAGACGCTTCTGGGGTCGGAAGCTTTGCAAAACCCGTTTGGCGACACCCCCACTGCCGTCTTCTCCGATAAGATGCCAGACGGTTTGCAGGTAGATTACCTCCTGCCTTCGTCACAACTTCGCGTCACGGCACGGGGCATGCGAACTGACGATCAAGCAAGCCGTCACAGCCTCTTGTGGGTGGATGTAGAGCTTCCCAATCCTTGACGCCCTCGCGCCTGTAGGCTAGCCCACAGGCAACTTATTTCAGGAGACTTTCCCATGGCAAACCCGACCCTTTTGATCCTCGCCGGCGACGGCATCGGCCCCGAAGTTATGGGTCAGGTCACGCGCATCATCGACTGGTTCGGCGCCAAGCGCGATCTGGCCTTTGATGTCGAGCATGATCTGGTCGGCGGTGCAGCCTATGACAAACACGGCACGCCCCTGCACGACGACACGATGGCGCGCGCGCTCGAAGTGGACGCCGTTCTGCTCGGCGCTGTGGGCGGCCCGAAATACGACGATTTGGATTTCTCTGTAAAGCCAGAGCGTGGATTGCTGCGCCTGCGCAAAGAGATGGATCTGTTCTCAAACCTGCGCCCCGCGCAGTGTTTTGACGCGCTTGCCGATTTCTCTTCGCTCAAGCCCGAACTGGTCGCAGGTCTCGACATCATGATTGTCCGAGAGCTGACAAGCGGCGTCTACTTTGGCGAGCCGCGTGGCATCTTCGAGGAAGGCAACGAGCGCGTGGGCATAAACACCCAACGCTATACCGAGAGCGAAATCGACCGCGTTGCCCGCTCCGCATTTGAGCTGGCCCGCCGCCGTGGCAACAAGGTCTGCTCCATGGAGAAGGCCAACGTGATGGAGAGCGGCATCCTGTGGCGCGAAGTCGTCCAGAAGGTCCACGATGAGGATTATCCTGATGTCGAGCTGTCCCACATGTATGCCGACAATGGTGCGATGCAGCTGGTGCGCGCGCCCAAACAGTTTGACGTGATCCTGACGGACAACCTCTTTGGCGACATCCTGTCTGATTGCGCCGCGATGCTCACCGGCTCGCTGGGCATGCTGCCGTCTGCCTCCCTCGGTGCGCCAAATGCGGATGGCCGTCCAAAGGCACTCTATGAGCCCGTGCACGGCTCCGCCCCTGACATCACGGGTCAGGGCAAGGCCAACCCGATCGCCTGTATCCTGAGCTTTGCCATGGCGCTACGCTATTCGTTTGATCAGGGCGACGAGGCAACGCGCCTTGAGAAAGCAGTTGAAAAAGTGCTGGCCGATGGCGCACGCACAGGCGACCTGATGGGCGAGGAAGGCGGCACGCCGATCTCGACCACCGAAATGGGCGATGTGATCCTCAAAGCCCTCGACGAGAGCCTTTAAGCGCGGGCAACCAGACCTTTGCGGGCGTTCATCTCAAACGTCACAAGGCTGTCCATTGCCCCGTCCTGCATCCCGCAGACGCGCCAGACATGCGGCGTGTCTGTGGGCAGGACAGACAGGACACGTCCACAGCGGTAACCGTTGCTCGAGATAAGTTCGGACGCGATGTCTTGCCGCTCAGCATCACTGAGCGCTGCGATCCCTGTGGCGGCAATACTGCCTGCACGGTCGATGGCGGTATGTTTCATAATATGCCTCTTTTCTGCTGCCTTTAGCCTCAGAGGCGAAAGCGGCGGAAATATGGCATTTTATTTTATTGCCTTTCACGATTGAGCGTCTGTGCAAAAACAGGCAGGGTTTGTCACATCATTACTACAGGACCACCCTATGACCGACACGCCCATCCTCGCCGAATTTCTTTTGCCCACCGACGAGCTGCGTGATGATTTGCCGTTCTACACAAAGACACTTGGCATGCGGCTCGAGAATATCTTTCCCGCTGATGACCCGAGTGTGGCCAGCTTTTCGGGACATAGCATGCGGTTGCGAATCGAGAAAGGGGCGGATGTCGGCGTGGGCCATTTGCGCATTCTGACCGATGATGTGGACGGTTTCGCGGATGGCGCACGTGAGCTGACCGCGCCCAATGGCACCCGCGTCTCGATTGTGCCGCTCACGCCGCAGCTTGAGCAGATCGCGACGCAGCATGAATTTGCCGTACGCCGCCTTGCGGATGAGGCACCTTGGGTCATTGGCCGCGCAGGAATGCACTACCGCGATCTGATCCCCTCGCGCCTTGGCGGCTCGATCATCGCGAGCCATATCCGCATCCCTGATGGCGGGCCCGTGCCCGACATGGTGCATTACCACACAGTCGGATTTCAGCTCATCTTCTGCTATCGCGGCTGGGTGGATGTTCTCTATGAGGACCAAGGCGACATGATCCGCCTGCACGCAGGCGATTGCGTGACCCAACCCCCTGGCATCCGCCACCGCGTGGTTGAAGCCTCCCCCAATATCGAAGTTATCGAGATTGGCGTGCCAGCCGAGCATGTGACCACGATCGACCACGATTTTATCCTGCCCAACGGCAAGGGCGATCCTGGGCGCGAGTGGGAGGGCCAGACCTTTGTGCATCACGTCAAAGAGACCGCAACCTGGGCCCCCGCCCATATCCCTGGTTTCACCTCCCGCGACACTGGTATCACAGCGGGTACCAAGGGCGTGGCTGGCATCCATGTGATCCGCCGTGCTACGGGCCCCTCCCCCATTTTCTCGCATAATGCAGACATCCACTTTACCTTTGTGATGGAGGGCACCATGACACTGAGCGCCGAGGGTCAGGAACCGCGCGCCCTGCAAGCTGGGGACGGCTTTGTCATCCCGCCAGATATGAAGATTCAGTACCTTAACCCATCCGAGGATGTGGAATTGCTCGAAGTAGCCCTGCGCGGCGACTTCAAGACAACAACAGCCTAACCAAGCGCTTTCAGCGCGGGGTAGAGCCTGCGGAAATCCGAATATGCCGCGTCATATGCTGGCACCTGCCGGGCATTTGGCACGATCACCTCGACAGTGTCAGGCGCTGTCATGACATCCGCCACCGCAGCACCAGTTACCGCCACAATGCCAAGGCGCGCAGCACCCAAGGCTGCACCAAATTCCTTACCCTCAGGGATATGCAGCGGCGTGTTGAGCACCGTTGCCAACATCTCGAGCCAATAGCGTGATCCCGCGCCGCCGCCGATAGCATAGAGCGTCTCAAACTGGGCACCCGTAGATGCAATCGCCTCCGCCCCGTCACGCAGGCCGAAACAGACGCCCTCCAGCAACGCTTGGGTCAAATCCTGTGGGGTTGTGCCTGTGCCCAGCCCTGTAAAGCCACCGCGCACTTGGGCATCGTTATGCGGCGTTCTCTCCCCCGACAAATAGGGCGCGAAATGCACAGAACCGGGATTGCGCAAATCAGCGCCCAAACCCGCCGTCAGCGCCGCAGGGCTTTGCCCCGTGATCGCTCCCAGCCATGTCATGCTATCCGCAGCGGCAAGCATGACCGACATTTGATACCAGCGGTCGGGCACCGCATGGCAAAAACTGTGCACGGATGTCTGGGGGGCGGGAGCCAACTGATTGCGGGCGACCAGCACAACACCCGAAGTACCAAGCGAGACAAACCCTTGCCCTTCCTGCACAGCGCCCATGCCGCAGGCCGCAGCCGCATTGTCGCCTGCACCGCCTGCGACCATCACCTCCCCCAAAACGCCCCATTGTGCCACAAGTTCAGCGCGCAGCGTTCCAGCTGGTGCGCAGCCTTCTACCAATTCAGGCATCTGATCGGGCGTCATACCGCCGCGCTCCAATAGCGCGGGCGACCAATCACGCGCACGTACATCCAGCCATGCGGTGCCCGCGCTATCGGACATATCCGAAACATGCGCACCCGTGAGATAATGGTTCAGGAATGCAGCAGGCAGCAGTACCCTTGCAATGCGGGCAAAAACCTCTGGCTCATGCTCCTTCACCCAAGCGAGCTTGGGCGCTGTGAAACCGGGAAAGACGATGTTGCATGAGGCCTCGCGAAACAAGAGATCGGCGTCCATCTGCGCGGCCTGCGCATGGCTGCGCGTGTCGTTCCACAGAATGCAGGGCGCAGCACGTCGTTGTTCTGATCCAACAGGGTCGCACCGTGCATGTGGCCCGAAACACCGATCCCCTTGAGCGATGCAAACGCGGGACAGTTTTGGCGCAAAACCGCTACGGCGGCGTTCAAAGCATCAATCCAGTCCTGCGGATTCTGCTCTGAACAACCTGTGTATGGCTGGGCAACGCTGTATCCAGCCTCCGCCACACCGATACAATCGGACTGTTCATCCACAAGGATCACCCGCAGGCCCGATGTCCCAAGATCAATTCCAAGAAAGCTCATGCGAAAACGCTAGTTCAGAAAAGGGGGCTTGCCTAGGCGGGAAGGACATACACCTCCCTAAGCCTGCGCCCGCCTTGGTATAAAATCGAACAGGTCGGTCAGTTGGCCTCAATCCGCTATGACCGGGTCTGTTTTCATTGCGGCCTATTGGTCGGTGACAACCGCGGCAGGGCATAGGGTACCTCACGCTTATACTGCTCGAACTGTTGTCCATAGCGTTTCTCAAAGCGCAGCTCTTTCAGGCGCGGCGCAAGCAGGCAATAGCCCGTCAGCGCCAGCGCCAGAGCAAGCTGGTCAGGGGTCCAGACAGGCACGGTCCACGTCGTGAGCGCAAATGCCACATAGATCGGCTGGCGAATGATGCTGAACAGGCCATTTGTCGGCATATCGGGAAAGACAGGTTTGATATTCTGCGCCAGCGACATCCAGCCCAGCGCGCCCGATTGCACTTCGGCACCCGCATCATAGCTGGCCCAGATCAACAACAACCACGATATTGCGTAAAGCGTACACAGGACCACAAAAGCCGCTCCCGACGCCTCCCACCAGATGATCCCGCTTGGCGTCCAGAGCGCGAACAAGGCCAGCAATTGCACCGACGCCATGATGGCGTAGGTTGTTGTGGCCAGTGTGGGGCCAAAGGCGCGCGGGGCCAGCCGTGCCAGAACCCGCCCGCCGCGCCGCGACAAAAGCAGCGAATGGGCCAGCGGGAACTGCACCACAAGCGCTGCATTCACCAGAGCAGACCAAGGTGCCGCCACGCGACCAAAGCTTTCGGACATGCCAAAGAACATAGCCAAAATCATAGCCAGCACGGCAGCCGCAAAAATGGTATGACAGACGATGCCATAAGCAAGCGCCGTGGAGATCCGCACAGCCCCTTTGGGCGCGCGCAACAGACCCAGCACAAGAGAGAGAAGTCGCCTCAAGGGACGTGTATCCGTTCGTTTCATGAGCGTAGAACTAGCTGCGAACCCCACTGCGTCCAGACCGCAGGGCTGCGACGTTTACGCCTTTGCCATCAAGCATTCAGCACTACCTTTCGGCCATGTTAAACCTTGAACAAAGCACAAACGCACCCCCGCGCACCGCCGACCTTGTTGCGCGCTATATGGTGCTTACAAAAGAGATCATGCCCGGGCTTGCCGTGACGACCCACACGCATTGGCCTGTGCGCAATGATCACTGTTTTCAGCGGATTGTGCTGGATGCCGTAACGGATGGGGTTTGGTATGACCACATCGCACGCCCAGCCTATAAAAACATGACCCGTGATCAGGCGATCCAGGCGGTGGCGGTTTGTGAGGCAATCATTGCTGGGGATACCGATCTGGCGATGCTCAATTCACGGTCTCTGGCGTGGCGCGGCAAAGGGCCTGCTGTCGGGTAGGAAAATGTGGGCGATGGTGACCCCGGCGTGATTCGAACACGCGGCCTACGGTTTAGGAAACCGCCGCTCTATCCAGCTGAGCTACGGGGCCACAACATCTTCCTAGAACAAATCAGCGCGCTGATCTACGGCCTATATCCCTGATTGCCTGTTGCCTGTTCAAGGATTACGCTGGCGCTAACACAATCGATTTTCAGGATGCATACTTTGTCAAACTCACCCAAACGCCCCCTTACTCTGCGCGACGTATCAGAGGCTTGCGGAGTGTCGGAGATGACCGTGAGCCGCGTACTGCGCAAAAGCGGTGATGTCTCGGCCACCACCCGCGAGCGTGTTCTGGCCGCCGCGAAGGAGCTTGGGTATGTGCCCAATCAGATTGCAGGGTCGCTTGCCTCTCAGCGGGTTAATCTGGTCGCAGTGATCATCCCCTCGCTCGGCAACATGGTGTTCCCCGAAGTTCTCAACGGGATCAATACGGTCTTTGACGATACGCCGCTCCAGCCTGTTGTCGGCGTGACCGACTACCGCCCCGAAAAGGAAGAGCAGGTCCTCTACGAGATGCTGTCATGGCGACCGTCAGGCATCATCATCGCAGGGCTTGAGCATTCGGAGGCCACTCATGCGATGCTGATGAATGCTGGCATTCCCGTGGTCGAGATTATGGACGTTGACGGCAATCCTGTGGACGCCGCTGTGGGCATTTCGCACCGCCAGGCGGGCCGTGACATGGCAAAAGAAATTCTGCGCGAAGGCTATGAGCGGATCGGCTTTCTTGGCACGAAAATGCCGCTAGATCACCGCGCGCGCAAACGCTTTGAAGGGTTCACCGAGGCGCTGACTCGCGAAGGGATCGAGATCGAGGACCGCGCCTTTTATTCGGGCGGCTCGGCGTTGCTCAAAGGCCGCGAGATGACACAAGAGATGCTTGAACGCTCGCCCGATCTGGATTTCCTCTACTACTCGAACGACATGATCGGAGCGGGTGGATTGATGCACCTTCTGGACAACGGGATCGATGTGCCCGGCCAAATCGGTTTGGCGGGGTTTAACGGGATCGAGCTGTTGGACGGGCTGCCACGGCAGCTTGCGACAACGGATGCCTGTCGCCATGGAATCGGAAGTCAGGCTGCACAGATCATCCTCAATGCCTCCAGCCCCGAGCCGGACCCAGACCAGCCAAAGCTTGTCACGATGAAACCGACTCTCAGCCTCGGGGACACGTTGCGCCGCCGCAGCCGCGGATGACAAAGCACCGCCTGAGCAACAAGGCAGCGCGGCGGATATTTCTGGATCGCCATGCCCTGTTGGAGGCGCCACAAGGAGAGGCAGACTGCCCTGCCCTGCTGGCAATGATCGAGCGACTAGGGTTCGTGCAGCTCGACAGCATCAATACTGTGGCCCGCGCCCATGATCTGATCCTTTTTGCGCGCAAACCCCGCTACCGCCCCACTGACCTAAAGAGGTTGTATGAGCGCGACAAAGGCCTGTTCGAGCATTGGACACACGATGCGGCTGTCATCCCGCTCAGCTTTTATCCGCAGTGGCAAATGCGGCGCACACGTGATGCGGCGCGGTTGAAGAAACAATGGCGCAGCGACAGGCGTGACGGGTTCGAGGACCAGCTGCAAACGGTGCTGGAACATATCTGCGACACTGGCGCCTGCCGCTCTGCGGATGTGGGTCAGGGAGAGAAACGCGGCTCTGGCGGATGGTGGGATTGGCACCCCTCCAAAACGGCGCTGGAGTATCTGTGGCGCAGCGGCGCGCTGCATGTTGTAGGGCGGGAGAATTTCCAGAAACGCTATGATCTGACCGAACGCGTCCTTGATCCGCAGGTTTGGGCCGCCAACGCAATGCCAACAGAAGCCCAAACCATTGAATGGTGTTGTGCAGGTGCGCTTGACCGCCTCGGCTTTGCCACCTCGGGCGAGATCGCAGCCTTCTGGGCCCATGTCACTGCCGCAGAGGCAAAGGCGTGGTGTGCAAACGCCCTCAATGCAGGTGAGATCGAAGAGGTTGAGATCGAAGGTGCAGACGGCGCAATTAAGTCGTGCTTTGCGCGGCCTGATACTGGCCGAGATCCCGCAATTGACCAGCCCGCCCCGAACCGCCTGCGCGTTCTAAGTCCTTTTGATCCCGCATTGCGCGACCGCAAGCGCGCCAAATTCCTGTTCGGCTTTGACTACCGCATCGAAGTTTTCGTGCCCGAGGCCAAACGCATTTTCGGATATTACGTCTTTCCCTTGTTGCAAGGCGAGCGGCTGGTGGGGCGCGTCGATATGAAAGCGTTTCGGGGCGAAGACATGCTGCGCATCCGCGCCCTCTGGCCCGAAGTGTCCGTAGCGTGGGGGAAAGGACGACAGGCCGCTTTTGAGGCCGAGCTGGACCGCATCAAGCGCTTTGCGGGGGTCAGTAATATCACCTTCGAGGACGGCTGGCTCAGACCTTCAATCGCGCACCAGTTCGGATAGATCGCGCGCCGCGTCCTGCAACCTCGGCAGATGTTGCTCCAGACCCTCGAGGGATATGCGCTGAGTCGGGGCATGGATTGACAGGGTCGACATCAAACGCCCCTGCGCATCCAAAAGCGGCACCGCTACGGCAACCATACTTTCCATAAACTCTTCATTATCTGTTGAGTATCCACGCGCCCGAATGACCTCGATCTCGGCCGAGAGCGCATCAGGGTCTGTCACTGTATGTGACGTGTGCGCATCCAGTGACACGATGCTGAGATACTTCGCAAACAGGCGTGGCTTGAGAGAGCTGAGGTACATCTTGCCACTTGCAGTACAGTGGAAAGGCACCTGCGTGCCAACAGGCAACTGGATGCGCAGCGGCCATGTCGTCTCGACGCGGTCAAGATAGACCATCATATGCCGCTCGGGCATCGCGATGTTGCAGGTCTCCCCCACATCATCGGCCAGATCTTTTAGAACCGTCTGGCGCACCATGCGGATACGGGAAGTTGACAAGATAGACCCAGCAAACCTGCGCAACCGGGCACCGGGTGCATAGGACCGCCCGTCAATATCGCGTTGCAAAAACCCCTCTTCCTCAAGCGTGTGAAAGAGGCGGTGAATGGTTGGTTTCGGCAGGGCCAACACTTCATTCGCCGACGTAGGCGTGATGGGAACGCCGACCCGTGCAAGTTCTTCAAGCAACAAAAGCAACCTCAAATTGGTTGGAATTGTTTTTTCGTGTTCACTGGCCTCTTCATCCATGGGTCGGCGGTTTCCTTATCTTGCAGGCAGCAGCCACAGCGCCAGATCAGGTGTCAGTGCAACAATCATCCAGACGCTGATCAAGGCGATTAGATAGGGCACAGTATATCTCAACAATCTGAAATACGGCACCCCTGTCACACCACTTGCGACATAAAGGTTCAACCCGTAGGGCGGCGTGACAAAACCGATAGACGCGCCAACGAGGAAAATCACAGCAAAGTGGATCGGATCAATCCCGACAGACGCCGCGATGGGCGCAAGGATCAGCGCAAGGATGATCGTCACGGGCAGGGATTCGAGGATCATCCCTGTGAAGAACACAATGGCCATCGATGTGAACAGAACCGCATAGTAGCCGCCCATGCCTGTCACAAAATCCCCGATGAATTCCTTGACGCCAAGCGATGACATCACCTGTTGCATGGCCACGGATACCGCGATCAGCGGCACCAGAATTCCGGTAATCTGCGCCGAGCGTGATACAACGCTTGGCAGGTTCATCAGTGTGAACCCTTCCACCACGAACATGGACACCACCGACTTTTCCTCCACGGGTCTGTCACTGCTATCGCCCATGACTTTGTTCAGCGGATAGCTGATCATACCGACGATGATACAAAAGCCGACGGTGACGCCAGCCGCTTCTGTCGGAGAGAACTTGCCCGAGTAGATGCCCCACAGCACCAGACCGATCGCAAAGAAGCCGAGCCACGCACCGATCGCCGTTTTAATGACCCGCAAAGGCAACAGCGCGATTAGGTAGCCCCAGCCGTTCACCGTGCAAATGATGAACGCCGCCGTCATCATCGCCAGAACCATCAGCGATCCTGGCACGATACCTGCGATGAACAAATCCGAAATCGGCAGGTTCAGCAAAAACCCGTAGACGATAAAGATGATCGACGGCGGAATAATGATACCAACGGTGCCCCCTGCTGCAGCTGTCGCCGCCGAGAACCGTTCGTCGTAGCCGCCTTTGACCATTTCAGGGTGTAGCATCGAGCCGATTGTCGCGGTCGTTGCAGAGTTCGAGCCAGAGATCGCGGCAAACAACCCACATGCGGCAAGCGAAGCCATCGCCAAACCGCCGCGCAGCCAACCCAGACAGGAATAGGCGAAGTCAGACAATCGCCGCGCAATCCCCGACTGGTTGATCAAATCCCCCGTGAGGATAAAAAGCGGCATCGCAAGCAGGGCAAACCCCTTGTTAAATACATTGAGCAATTCGTTGCCCGTGTTGTTGAGCGGCAGCTCGATCACGAAACTAAAGCCAACAACCCAATAGAAGATAACCAGCAAAACAGGCGTTCCAAGCATAAAGAACATCGTGACAACCAGCGAGATGATCGTGATCCATGTACCATCGGTCATTATACATCTCCCCCGATAATAGCCTGTTTGATGATCGGACTACCCGATTTGTAGTTGCCCCAATCCTCGATCCAGTTGCCGATCACACGGCCCGCCATCAGCGTAAAGGCAACAGGAACGGTGATGTAGAACCACCATTTCATCACGTCATCGACACCGTCGACCATCTGGAAGTTGTCAGCCGAATAGGCGCTAAAGCGCAGGGACGTTGTGATCGCCAGCAAGCAAAAGCCCAGCCACAGGACTGTATCCATTGTAAGTGCTGCCATCTGGCGCGGCGGGCTCATCTTGGAGCGGAATTCGCTAAAGCTCAGATGCGTACGAAGTTTGACGTTATACGAGCATCCAAACCACGCCATGATCATAAACAGGAAAGGCGGCACCGTGGTCGAGCCGGACCACTGGTGCGAAAAGATAAAGCGGTCAATCACGCCCCAAAAAATGATGCCTGCAATCAATAGATAGGCAATAACGGAGACACCGCGTTCAAGATGACGCTCGATGAAGGGGACCTTCATAAAGAGGAGGTGTGCGACATAGCCGCCGATTAGCGTGACCAACACGCAAAACAACCACATCCCGTCGACATAAAAGGCATCCTTCATCTTCCAAGGATCGCCCGACAGAATGGCAGGCACCACCGCTGCCGCTTCGGACCAAATCGACATTGCTATATCCCCCTATACTACGTCGCGCATCGCCCGAGCGTAGACCTTAATCGTCTGAATAATAACGGAAAAAAGGCCAACCCGCGAACTGCAGATCGGCCTAAAGTCAAACCCTAGGGTTTAGCCTTTCCACCAGCGGCGCGGCTCCACATTTTCGGGCAATGTGTTGGCGTCGATTGTGCGGACTTCGTCATAGATTTCCTGATAGGTATCGCGACCACCGGACCAACCGTTCAGACGCTCGCGCCACTGCTCCCAAAGCTGCGGCTGGAACTCAGGCGAGCACATCTCTTCGGCTTTCTTGATCTCGGCCTCGGACAGGAACGCGTTGCGCACGTTGTTTTCGGCAAAGATGGTGCCGGGCAGGATCGGGTCAGACTGCCCAACCGTCTTGACCAGCGCCGCCTCGTTTGCCGCCTGAACGTGGGTTTGCACCCAGTAGGAGGATTCGAGCACGGCGTCCTGCAGCTCACCTGAAAGCCCGTCAAAGACGGATGCGTTCATGGAGGTTGCTTCGGTGCCGCAGAAGAAGTTGAGGTGTACCGACTGGGACACAACAGGCGACATGTTGGCGTACGCAACCGCAGAGGCCCATGTTTCTGCACCGTCGATCAGGCCCTGCTTGAGACCGTCGAGTGTTTCTTCCCACGCAACGGGCACAGGGTTCAGGTTCAAGGCTTCCATCGCGATGCGGCCCAACTGGGTGCCTGTCACGCGGTTCTTGGTGCCTGCAAGCTGCTCAACGGAGGTGACCGTTGGCTTGTCTTCCCATGCAAGACCCAGCTGGATGCCGCGCAATTCAGCGTGCGAGAAGAGCAGCTTGAGGCCGTGGCGCTTCTCGTAAGGCTCCCGCAGCAAACCAGCGGAGACAGGTGAATAGAGGAAGTGATACTGGTCCGCGCGGTTACGGAACATATAGGCATAGTCGAGCACGTTAAGGTATGGCGCGCCACCCGCAGAGTTCTGTGTGGAGGCCGCATAGAAATCAACGATGCCCTGCTGGCACTTCTCGACGCAGGATGTCTGGCCACAAGTCTGGTTGTCACCGATGAATTCAATACTAATCTCGCCGTCTGTGCGCTCTTCAAGGTCGCGACAGAATTCCAATGCGCCCGCGCGCTCAATCAGAAGGTTGCGCGCGTTAAAGCCCGATGCGCCGAATTTGAACGTGTGCTTGGCCTCTTTCTTAAAGCGCTTATCATAGGTGGATTCCGCCGAAGACGCCAAGTTTGCAAGGCTCATCGCGCCACCAAATGTGCCCGCAGCCATCAACGTAGAACTCATCCCGTAGCGGGCTGCAACGCGGAACAGATCGCGGCGCGAAATCCCTTTTAGGTTGTTTTGAACAGTCATTTTAGGTCTTCTCAGAATTTTTTTCTCATTATTGAGACTAATTGTTTCAAAAAAGGCTCGTGTTAATCTTTCGATCTGTATAGAATTTTTTTACCAAGGGGGAGGATTTCACAATGGACGCAGATTTCATCATCGTGGGTGCAGGCTCTGCGGGGTGTGTTCTGGCGAACAGACTGAGTGCGAACCCCCGCAACAAGGTGATCGTGCTTGAGGCGGGCGGGCGTGACTGGAACCCGTGGATTCACATCCCCGTTGGCTATTTCAAGACGATCCATAACCCCTCCGTCGATTGGTGCTATAAAACAGAACCCGATCCAGGCTTGAACGGGCGCTCCCTTGAGTGGCCGCGCGGAAAGGTTTTGGGCGGTTCTTCTTCGCTCAACGGGCTGCTTTATGTCCGCGGACAGCCGCAGGATTATGACCGCTGGCGGCAGATGGGAAATACGGGCTGGGGCTGGGATGACGTCCTCCCCCTGTTCAAACGCGCCGAGAATAATGAGCGCGGCGCAGACGAGTATCATGGCACTGAAGGGCCACTGTCCGTATCGAATATGCGCATCCAGCGCCCAATCACCGACTCATGGGTCGCGGCTGCACAAGCGGCAGGATACAAGTTCAACCCCGATTACAACGGCGCAGATCAGGAAGGCGTCGGCTTTTTCCAACTCACTGCCAAAAACGGGCGGCGCTGCTCAACGGCAGTCGCCTACCTCAATCCCGCGCGCCAACGCCCGAACCTGCAAATCGTTACACATGCCCAAGCAGACAAGGTCATTCTGGACGGTGCAAAGGCCACTGGCATCAGGTACAAAGACAAATCGGGCAAGCCTCAGACTCTGCGTGCGACCAAGGAAATTATTCTGTGTGGCGGTGCCATCAACTCACCCCAACTGCTCATGCTGTCGGGCATCGGGGAGGCGAATAAATTGCGCGAACACGGCATTGAGGTCCACAAGGATTTGCACGGCGTCGGCAAGAACATGCAAGACCACCTACAGGCGCGGCTCGTCTATAAGACCCATGAGCCGACGCTGAACGACGAAGTCTCGAGTCTTGTCGGACAAGCCAAGATCGGGTTAAAATACATGATGTTCCGCGCAGGCCCCATGACCATGGCGGCCAGCCTTGCCACAGGGTTCCTGAAGACGCGCCCCGATGTCGAGACGCCTGACATCCAGTTCCACGTGCAACCGCTCTCTGCCGAGAACCCCGGCAAAGGTACTGACAAGTTCTCGGCGTTCACCATGTCGGTGTGTCAGTTGCGCCCCGAGAGCAAGGGCGAGATCAGGCTGGCTTCATCTGACGGGCAAGACTACCCCAAGATCATTCCGAACTACCTGTCGACCGAAACCGATTGCAGGACCGTGGTCGAGGGCGTCAACATCGCCCGCCGCATCGCGCGCCACGCGCCGCTCACCTCCAAAATTTCGACCGAATACCGCCCCGATCCAGATCTGGATATCGAAGACTACGATGCGACGCTGGATTGGGCGCGCAACAACACTGCATCAATCTACCACCCCACTGGGACCTGCAAAATGGGCAGCGACCAGACCTCCGTTGTGGATGCACGCTTGCGTGTGCATGGCATATCTGGCCTGCGCGTCGCCGATTGCTCGATCATGCCCGAAATCGTGTCAGGCAATACAAACGCCCCCGCGATTATGATCGGGGAAAAGGCCAGCGATATGGTGCTGGAGGACAACCCGGCCTAAAGCGTCCCTTGCAATGGCGTCTGGCATTGCGTTTGCCCCGCGGCTCTGGTCTGTCTTGCAGCAGGAGGCCACGATGCAACGCCCGAATGACAGATGAATAAGTCCCTCGCATGTGCATCGCGCCATGCCCGTCTGCTGTTGATGGTGGGGTTGGCCGCGGGGCTGCTTTTACCCGATCTCGCAAATGCGATGGCACCTTGGCTGCCCTTTATGGTCGCGGCCTTGCTGACCATCACCGCCCTTCGGATAGGACACCACGCCGCGCGCGGCGCTGTTCGCGATCTGCGGTGGGGGCTGGGCGCTGTTGTGGTGTTGCAAGTTGGGGTGCCTTTGACCTGTTTGGCTTTGCTGAGCATGGCAGGTCTGGCCACAACGCCTGCCGCACTCGCAGTCGCGCTGGCGACCTCCGCACCAACGATCTCGGGAAGTACCAATCTGGCGCTTTTGCTGGGGCTGGACGCGGGTCGCATGATGCAGATCATGGTGCTGGGCACCGCTGCGTTTCCTTTAACCGTGCTACCTTTGCTCCTGCTGCTGCCTCAAATCGGTGCAGTGCAGGATGTGCTTAGCTCTGCAGGGATTGTCCTGTTGGTCGTCCTCACGGCAACTGCCCTTGGCTTTGCCTTGCGCGCAAAGCTCTTCCCAGCGCCCACAGCGGCGCAGATACAATCGCTTGACGGCGCATCCGTCCTTGCGTTCAGCGTCATCGTGATAGCGCTCATGGCGCCGCTCAACGCGGCCCTGCGTTCGGACCCTATTCAGGTAGCGCTCTGGGCAGGTCTCGCATTCACGATCAGCTATGGCCTGCAAGCCGCGACACTGCTGAGCCTGCGCGGCAGCGCATTGCACGATGTCGCAGGGCCGCTTGCGATTGGCGCGGGCAATCGTAATATTGCCCTGTTCCTTGTGGCCCTTCCGCCAGAGATACTTGCACCGCTGCTCATTTTCATTGGCTGCTGGCAATTGCCGATGTATCTCACACCTGTACTGCTACCCCCGCTTTATCGAAAGACGCTTGCTATCGATGGCTAATTCTTTTCGCATCCGCCCTGTGGGCCTGTCTGGAATGCTGGTGCAATTCGCCGAGCAGATGAGCGACCCTGCCAACCGCGCTGCCATTGCCTTTCGCGCCGCCGTGGAGGCACAGGAATGGCCAGAGGTGCGCGAGACATCGACCTCGCTTGTCTCGACGTTTGTGAGCGTCGATCTCGTGAGCACAGCGCCCGAGGCTATTGCCGAAAAGCTGGCGGCGCTGCTGGCGACCCAAGACTGGTTCGCGGCACCCCTCCCTGCGGGGCGCACCCTTTGGCAAATTCCAACGCTCTACGGCACCGATGCCGCACCCCAGCTTGAGGAAGCCGCCGAGGCCGCAGGGGTATCCCCCGAGACTGCCATTAAGGAGCTGTCCACCGCCCGCGTGCGTGTTCTCACCATCGGGTTTGCGCCCGGTCAACCCTATACCGCCGAGTTGCCTACACATTGGGACATTCCGCGCCAACAAGCGCTGAGCAAATCAGTGCCTGCGGGAGCGCTGGTCATGGCAATCCGTCAGTTGATTGTCTTCACCAACGATGCGCCCACAGGCTGGCGGCACGTGGGCCAGACCGCTTTCCGCACTTTCCGCCCGCACAGCGAGACCCCCATCGCGCTCACGCCCGGGGACGAGATGTGCTTTCCGTCCGTAAGTGCCGCCGAATATGCCCGCATTCTGGAGCGTGACACCAGCGGCAATGGCGGCGCGCAGACGGAGGTGCTGCCATGAGCGCACTTCTCGAAGTGATGGCTTGCGGCCCTGCGGTAACGGTTCAGGACCAAGGCAGGCCTGGCTTTCTGGCCAAAGGGCTGACCCGTGGTGGTGCAGCGGATGTGCTGCCCTTGTTTGAGGGCGCGGCACTACTGTCGCAATCCCCTGAACTCGCCGCTCTCGAGATGGTTGGCACGGGGGGCACGTTCTATGCCCACGCCGACATGCGCATCGCACTCACAGGCGCACCAATGACAGCGACCTTGGATGACGCGCCCCTAACGTGGCATGCCAGCCACCTGTTGCCCGAAGGATCGACCCTCAAGATTGGCGGGGCACGCAGCGGCACCTATGGCTACCTTCATCTGGGCGGAGGGATCGACACCGATCCGATGATGGGGGCACGCGGCGCTCATCTGAGCGCGGGGCTGGGAGCAGCCTTAGCCGCGGGCGATATGCTGCCCACGGGGAATGATAAAGGTGCCGAAACAGGTATGACTCTCCCCGTTGAAGAACGCTGGGACGGCGGGCGCATCCGCATCATCGCCTCCATGCAGACCGAGCAATTTGACACCGACACACAGCAGCGCTTTGCAGCGACGACCTTTCGCCGCGATGCGCGCGCCAACCGCATGGGCGTGCGGATGGATTTTGACGGTGAGGGGTTCATGGCACGCGACCAGCTGTCGATCCTGTCGGATGTTATCGTGCCGGGTGATATCCAGATTGCAGGCGACGGCGCGCCTTTTGTTTTGATGTGCGAATGCCAGACCACAGGCGGCTACCCCCGCATCGGCACGGTGCTGCCCTGCGATTTGGGCCGCGTGGCGCAAGCGCCTGCAGGGGCCAGCCTGTCGTTCGAGTTCATTGACATGGACCAAGCCCGCGCCATCGAGCAACGCGCATTGGCGCAGCGCACAAACCTTGGTCAGACCGTCATGCCCCTGCTCCGCGACCCGCACAGCATCCGTGACCTTCTGTCCTACCAATTGATAAGTGGTGCTGTCAGCGCCACCGCAAACCCATTTGAAAACGAGGAATAGCCATGCGTGTAGATTTGAATGCCGATATGGGAGAGAGCTTTGGCCCATGGAAGATGGGCGATGACGCGGCTTTGCTCAAAACAGTGACTTCCGCCAATATCGCCTGTGGGGGGCATGCGGGAGACGCCGATGTGATGGCTGCCTCAATGACACTGGCAAATGCCAATGGGGTGGGCATCGGCGCGCATCCCGGCTTTATGGATTTGGCGGGCTTTGGGCGCAACCGCATGTCAGTGCCGAGCGCGACGTTGCAAAACCAGATCAGATATCAGGTTGCCGCCAGCATCGGCATGGCCCGCAGTGTGGGCGCAAAAGTCCGCCACCTCAAACTGCATGGCGCGGTGGCAAACATGGCGTCCGAAGACCCCGTACTGGCCCGTGACCTATATGAAGCGGCGCTATCGGTGGCGCCCGATCTCATCGTCATGGTGCTAACGGCCACGGCCCAACAGCAAGCGGTTCAAGAGCTGGGCTGCACATGGTCGGGTGAGATATTCGCCGATCGCGCCTATAACGATGATGCCACACTGGTGGACCGCAGCATCGATGGTGCGGTGATCCATGACCCCGCCATTGCGGGCACGCGCATGGTTGAAATGGTCAAAGCAGGTGCGATCATCACCCAAAGCGGCAAGCACATTCCTGCAGCCGTCGATACCATCTGCCTGCATGGCGACACGCCTACCGCAGTGCAAATTGCAAGCTCTGTGCGTGGTGCCTTGGAAGCGGCTGGCGTCACCGTTCAGACGTTTGAAGGACGCAGCACAAGCTGATAGGCCCTTCGCAAATTGACCCCAAAGGAGCTTGCCATGATCCAGTCCACAGCCTCGTTCAAAGACAACCTCGCCCTCCTGCCTTCTGTCGAGGCGATTGCCCGTATTGATCTTATTGATCCCAATGGGACAACCGTGGCCAGCATTGCAAACGAGGCTGGCAAGCAGGGATCGCTGGCCGTCTATCAATATCTTGCGCAGAATTTCAGCCTGCTGGACGCCACGGCCGCAACCCATGCGCTTGGCGTATTTGCAGAGCACACAGCAGATGCCAAAGCCCGCCCAGGCGCGCACCCCAATATCGACAGATTGCTCGAGATCATCGGGGGCGCATCCCCGCTGACCATCAAAGTGGCAGAAGGCTAGCAGCGGCTGTGCCCACAGCCACGGATGTGGAACGAGCTTGAGCGAACTAGATATCAGCTTTCCAAATTCCCATGCAGAAGCGATCAGAACAAGAAGTCTGCTTCTTCTAGCTCTTCGTCTGACTGGATGGTCACTAATCTGTTTTCATCTTCGGCATTTTCTCCAAAGTCTGTGATGTGAACGCTACCTGTCTCAGCCGTGACCGAGAAGACATCGGCCCCTGCCCCGCCCGTCAGGATGTCATCGCCCGCGCCACCGCTCAACACGTCATCGCCTCCGCCGCCGTACAGAACATTGTCCGCATCATCACCCGCAAGCGTGTCATTCCCGCTGCCTGCCAAGATGTTCTCGATACCGCTATAGCTGTTCCCGTACTGATCTGACCCTGCGGCCAGATCCGCATCAAACCTGAATGTGCTGACGGTTAAAGCTGTCGACAAGATGGACCATAGGTCGTTCATCCGCTAGCGTTTATCGCAGCCCTCTGGAGTGGCGCCGCGCAACTGGTTTCAGGCCTTTGATATGCAGAGGGCTTTGTTGCACAAATCGGCTGATGGGATTCACAGTATGAATCCAGCGTGATAGCTCAAGGCATGAGCAGCTGGG
>CBFHZX010000040.1:0-25847 GCA_965660425.1 Sulfitobacter sp.
CAGTAGGCTAAATCCGTCTGGGGGAAGGGGTAGCACGCCCTCCGCCCGATTTGTGCAACAAAGCCTATTCCCCCTCAAACATCCAACTCCTCCACAAACCGCGCGTTCTCCTGAATATACTGGAACCGCAGCTCGGGCTTCTTGCCCATCAACCGCTCCACCAGATCGCCGGTTTGCCCTGCCACATCCTCCTGCACCGTCACACGGATCAGCTTCCGCGTCGCAGGGTCCATTGTAGTCTCTTTCAAATCCTTCGCGTCCATTTCGCCCAGACCCTTAAAGCGTTGCAGGTCAATCTTGCCCTTCCCGCCAAGGCCCTTTTCCAGCAGCGCGTCCTTCTCCGCATCATCGGCCACATAGACCCGCTTGGCCCCCTGCGTCAGACGGTACAACGGCGGGCAGGCCAGATAGAGATGCCCGTGATCGATCAGCGGGCGCATCTGGGTGTAGAAGAACGTCATAAGCAGCGCCGCAATATGCGCGCCGTCCACATCCGCGTCCGTCATGATGATGATCTTGTCATAGCGCAGATCGTCGAGGTTGAATTTTGTGCCCATCCCCACACCCAGCGCCTCGCACAGGTCGTTGATCTCTGCGTTGGTGTTCAGCTTCCCCGAGGCCGCCCCCAGCACGTTCAAAATCTTGCCTTTAAGCGGCAGCAACGCTTGGTTCACACGGTTGCGCGCGCCCTTGCCAGAGCCGCCAGCGCTGTCGCCCTCCACAATAAACAGCTCCGTGCCTGCGCGGTCCTTGCTGGTGCAATCGGTCAGCTTGCCCGGCAGGCGCAGCTTTTTGGTCGCGGACTTCCGCGCCGTCTCCTTCTCCTGCCGCCGCCGCAGACGCTCCTCGGCGCGCAGCACCAGAAAATCCAAAATCGCGCCCGCAGATTTCGTATCCGCCGCCAGCCAGTTGTCAAAGTGGTCCCGCACGGCGTTCTCGACCATGCGTTGGGCGTCGACGGTGGCCAGACGGTCCTTGGTCTGGCCCACAAATTCAGGCTCGCGGATGAAGATCGAGACCAGCGCGCAGCCGCCTGTGAGCAAATCTTCGCGTGTGATCGTGGCGGCCTTCTTGTTGCCCACCAACTCGCCATAGCCCTTGATCCCTTTGAGAATGGCGGACCAGAAGCCTGCCTCATGGGTCCCGCCCTCGGGCGTGGGCACCGTGTTACAGTAGGAATGGATGAACCCGTCCCGCGAAGGCGTCCAGTTGATCGCCCATTCCACCTTGCCGGGCTGGCCGAACTTCTCTTTGAAATCGACAGACCCGCCAAAGGGGACTTCGGCGTAATTCGTGGACTTCGACAGCACCTCGTTGAGGTAATCGGTCAGCCCGTTGGGGAAGTGGAACGTTGCCTCTTGCGGCATGTCGCCATCGGGCAGGGCGGATTTCCAGCGGATCTCGACGCCCGAAAACAGGAAAGCTTTGGAGCGCGCCATGGAGAAGAGCCGCGAGGGGCGCAGTTGCAGGCCGCCGAAAATCTCAGGATCAGGATGGAACGTCACCGCCGTGCCGCGGCGGTTGGGAGCCGCACCGATCTTCTCAAGGCTGCCCTGCGGCACACCGCGCGAGAACTCCATCGCGAAGAGCTCACGGTTCTTGGCCACTTCCACGCGCAAGTGATCAGAGAGTGCGTTCACCACCGAGGAGCCAACCCCGTTCAGACCGCCCGACGTCTCGTAGTTGTCGCCCGAAAACTTGCCGCCTGCGTTGAGCGTACAGAAAATGATTTCCAAAGCCGACTTTGACGGGTCCTTGGGATGCGGATCAATCGGGATGCCGCGCCCGTTGTCGCGCACAGTCACATGGCCGTTCTCGTGCAACTCCAGCTCGATCCATGTGGCATGGCCCGCGACGGCCTCATCCATCGAGTTGTCGATGATCTCGGCAACCATATGGTGCAGCGCGCGGTCGTCCTTTCCGCCGATATACATGCCAGGGCGCAGGCGGACATGCTCCATATCCTCCAGCACCTGAATGGAGGAGGCGTCATAATCGGAAGGCTTGGGGCTGGAGCCAGAGAGGAGATCGGACATGGGGCGGCCTGCTTCTGTTGCTTTTGGTTGAGCGCCATTTTGACAGGCTGCAGCAGGCGGGGCAATCGCCGTGATCGGTTTATCCACCGCAAAAACGCTCTTGCGGCAGAATTCCTCTTTTCGCAGGGGCTTTGTCGCGCTACGTGGCGCTCAAACGCACGGAGCATCCCATGGACCCTACGCCAGACCCCACATTGCGCGATTTGCCCAACTGGCGCTATCTGCTGCAAGAATACGACGAGCTTTACCGCTACCTGCCTGCTGGCGGCTCTGACCGTATTCGCAGCCATCAGCGCAAGGTGCGCGAGGCGATCAACCGTCTGCTCAAGAAAAACGCCACCATCCGCCTGCAAGAGCGCGCCGAGAAGCCTGTCACGGCCCATCTGCGCCGTGCGCTAGATGAGGGGCGCCAAGGGGTGCTGGCCCCCGTGGTGCGCGCCTTCGATGCGCTGGATTCACAGCTGAGTTGGCAATATGGGTATGAAAAAGTGCCGAAAGGTCTGGCCAATTCCTATGCCTACGCCGAGCTTGCAGGCCTGAACGGCCCGATTGTGAGCGACGAGATCATTCTCGGCGTGGTCCTCTTCGCCCCGGGTTGCACCTATCCTGCTCATGCGCACAAAGGCATTACAGAAAGCTATGTCTGCCTGTCTGGCGCTGTGTCCGAGAACCATCAGGGCGTTTACGTGCCTGGCTCCATGATCTTCAATCCGCCCGACCATCTGCACCGCATCACAGTAGGAGATCGGGAACCCGCACTTTTGGCCTATGCGTGGATCGGGGACAAGGCGGACCTTCATGCGCAGAAGATGGTTTTTACCCGCATACGCAAGTAATGCCAATTCCCGCCTGAATTGTGTCAAACTCTCGTGTGTTTTTCTGTATGCTTCGCTGGCTTTGCTCGGTGTAGCTGGCCAGTTGTAACGCGCTAAAGTTCCAAAAATGAGGCTTTTGCGGCAGAATTCCCCGTAAATCTCGGATATTGTCAGCAGTGTGCGCGCCCCCTTTGCGCAAAAAGGGGGCACAGAGAGATTGTGTTCCAATCGGGCATGAAAAGTGTTCATAGCGCCATAATTGCTCCATTTCGTTTACTCGGAATTGTATTTTCGTGTCGGGGCCCTGCGCAGTTGTCCAAGTAAAATCATATTGTCGTCGCTGTCGCCCCACATTTGGCTGTCACCTTTGCCGCAACAAGGACGCTGCATCGTGCAGTGCTCCAAGACTGGAAGCGACAAAATGCCCTTAGCCACCGAACTCGCGATTAACACCGCAGCAGACGCAACAACACTGGCACAGACAATCTTCGGTTCGGGCACCACAGTCACGAGTGCGACACTCACGGGGGCCGCGGGGGCTTCGGCGACATATTCTGGTGCGGACGCAACGCTGGGCGGCATCGCACCCGCGGATGAAGGTATAATCCTGTCCACAGGGCAAGCTTCGGATTTCACCAACTCCAGCGGGACACTCGACACCAACACAACCGAGCCGGCCGCAAGTACCAATAACGGTAGCGCAGGTGATGCAGATCTCGATGCAGTTGCTGGCCAGACGACATTCGACGCTGTGGTGCTTGAGGCGACGTTCACGCCCACGGGCGACTATATCACCATGCAATTTACCTTCTCCTCCGAAGAGTATCTGGAGTATGTGAACGGCGGCGTGAATGATGCATTCGGCGTCTCGGTGAACGGAACCTATGTCCCTTTCACCCCTGCTGCTTCCGATCTTGTGTCCATTGATACGGTCAATAATACCACTAGCTCCAACTTCTATCGCGACAATGCGATTGGGGATGACAAGTTCAACACCGAGATGGACGGCACCACACACGTTCTCTCGATCAAGGCCCCCGTGAACTCGGGCCAGCCCAATACGATTAAGATTGCCTTGGCCGATGGTGGCGACGGCGTTTATGACACCAACGTTTTGATTGCGGCCAACAGTGTTCAGACGGTTGCACTTGCCTTCGATGATGAGGTCACACTGCAGCAAAACACCGCTGCGGTGGTTGATGTGCTGGCCAATGATGTCAACACAATCGGAGGCGGCCTCACCATCACGCAGATCAATGGCGTTGATGTCACGACGGGCCAGACAGTGACCCTCCCCACGGGGGAACAGATCACCCTGAATGCCAACAATACCCTCACCGTCCTCGCAGATGGCGATATCGGCTCGGAACCGTTTACCTATACCGTTCAAGACACGGCAGGCGATGTCGATGTGGGCTATGTCACCATCAACACCGATGCAACGGTCCCGCTCAACTATTTCGTCGAAGGGACAGGCGGCGCTGACAACATCAACGGAACCTATGCACTTGATCCCCAAGGGGATGTGGTCGACGGCGGGGATGCGCTGGATGGCTCCGATGATGACCTGATCGAGGTATATGGCGGCAACGATACCATAAGCGCTGGTGCTGGGAATGACACCATTCTTGGCGACGATGGCGCAGACAGCCTTGATGGCGGTTCTGGCAGCGACAGCATTGATGGCGGCATTGGCAACGATACGCTCATCGGCGATGACGGCAACGACACACTGATTGGTGGCGAAGGCGACGACGAAATCTATGTATCGACTGGCAATAACGACATCTCAGGTGGTGCGGGTAATGACCAGATTTTTGCCGGTGATTTGGCCGACACGATCTCTGGCGGCACCGAGATGGATACTATCGTCGCGGGCGGTGGTGACGACAGCGTCGATGGCGGCGCCGATGCTGACAGCATTTCTGGCGGGGCTGGCAACGACAGCCTAGCGGGCGGCGCGGGCGATGACAGTATGGAAGCATGGATCGGTGACGACACACTGAACGGTGGCGACGGCAACGATTACATGGACGGGGCGGACGGCAACGACTCGCTCAGCGCAGGTGATGCAGATGACACGCTGTCTGGTGGCACTGGTGATGACACACAGTTTGGCGCCAGTGGTGATGACCTCTGTATCCTCGAAAACGATTTTGGCAATGACGTCATCAGCGGTGGCGAGACGGTCGAGACGACAGGCGATACCCTTGATCTGAGCGCGGTCACCGATGATCTGACCTCTGCCAACCCCGAGGCAGGTACCGTCACAGACGGCACAGACACCGCCACTTTCACGGATATCGAGAACATCATACTGGGCGATGGCGATGACACGCTGGTACTGGGCGATGGCTCGGGCGATGACAGTGTTCAAGGCTTTAGCGCGCCCACCAATGACGGGTCGGGCAACTGGACAGGTACCGATGTACTTGATGTCACAGATCTTACAGATGCCAACGGTGCGCAGGTCAATACGGATGACGTGACAGTCACTGACACCAATGGCGATGGCACAGGCGATACGATTCTGACCTTCCCGAATGGCGAAAGTCTCACGCTGACAGGTGTGCCAGCCAGTCCATTCGATGATCCTGCGGCCCTCGTGGCCATCGGCATACCCGCGCCCAACTATATTGTTGAAGGCACGGGCGGCGCTGACCTGATCGACGTCAGTTACACGGGCGATTCCGAAGGCGACATGGTCGACGACAACGACAATGTCACAGGCACCAACGCCGACAGCATCATTGTGGGCGCTGGGGATGATACTGTGCTCGCAGGGGCGGACGCGGATACGGTTCAGGGCGGCATAGGCAACGACAATCTCGACGGTGGCGCGGGCAATGACCTGCTCTATGGCGGCGACGGCACGGACACGATCGCGGGCGGCACAGGGTCGGACTTTGTCAGCGGTGGCGACGGCGCGGATGTGCTCTCAGGCAACGATGGTGGCGACAATATCGCTGGCGGCGCTGGCAATGATACGGTCGAGGGCGGCGCGGACAACGACAATATCACAGGCGGCGCAGGCGATGACAGCCTTTCGGGCGGTCTCGACTCGGACAGCATCTGGGGTGATGACGGCAACGATACCATCTCGGGCGGCACAGGGGATGACGCCTTGTATGGCGGCGATGGCGGCACCGACAATGATACGCTGGATCTGGCCGATTGGGCGTTCTATCGCAATCTCACAGAGACTGCCGACCCCGGCGGCAACAGTACTTCGGGTAGCTTCGAAGTTCAGGATGCTGCAGGCAACTGGGTTACCATTGATTTTGCTGAGATCGAGAACCTGTTGCTACCAACTCCTGCGCCCGACTACATCGTTGAAGGCACGTCGGGTGATGATGTCATAAACGTCAGCTACACGGGTGACCCCGAAGGCGACATGATCGACGCGAACGATGCGCTCGACGGATTGAATGACGATAGCGTCGTGGCGGGCGCGGGCAATGATAGTGTCTTCTCTGGCGCGGGCGACGACACCGTCTTTGGCGAAGAGGGCGATGAACTTCTGCAAACGGGCTCGGGCAGTGACCTGATCTATGGTGGTATCGGCAGCGATACGATTTTTGCAGAAAATGGTAATGATATCGTCTTTGCAGGCGACGGCGACGATGTCGTTGGAGCATCTACGAGCTCTGATGTGATCGACGGCGGTGCGGGCAATGACACCCTCACAGGCGGCGGTTTTTCCGGATCGGGTGGCGATACCATCGACGGTGGCAGCGGCAATGATGTGATCGATGGCGGCGGTGGCTTCGACAGCCTTACAGGCGGCTCGGGCAACGACGAACTCAGCGGCGGCTCGGACGATGATACACCACAAGGCGGCACGGGTGCGGACACCCTTCTCGGCGACGCGGGCGATGACCTGCTCGATGGCGAGCTTGGCGATGATACGTTGTCCGGCGGCACCGGTGCAGACACGATTGACGGAGCGGAAGGTAATGATGTCATCGTGCTGGAAGACGGTTTTGGCAACGACAGCATTGATGGCGGCCAAACCACTGAAGTTGCGGGCGACACGCTTGACCTGAGTGCGACAACCACAGGTGTCACCGTTGATCTGAGCAACGCAAACCGCGAGAACGGCACCTTAAGCGATGGCACCGATACTGCAACTTTCATCGATATCGAAAACATCGTGCTTGGCGGTGGGCGCGATACGGTTGTGTTGGCCGATGGCAGCGGCGCGGATACCGTTCAGGCCTTTGATCTGACCGACAGCGGTGATGGCACAACCAACGACCAGCTGGATGTCTCGGGTCTGACCAGCGATGGCGGGACAACACCTGTGACGACAACTGACGTTACAGTCACGGACACCAATGGCGACGGAACAGGGAACGCAATTCTGACGTTCCCGGGCGGTGAAAGCATTACGCTCGTCGGTGTGCTTCCCGATGCGGTCGACAGCCCGGCAGAACTCGTCTCGATCGGTATTCCGAACGGGTTGAACTATATCGTCGAGGGCACCATTGGCGATGGCACAATCGACTTTGGCTACACTGGCGACCCCGAAGGCGACATGATCGACAACAACGACGCGCTCGATGGCTCAAACGGCGACAGCGTCGAGGCTGGCGCAGGTAACGACAGCGTTAACTCAGGAGACGGCAATGACACCGTCAATCTGGGCAGCGGCAATGACACAGTCGATTCTGGCAGCGGCAATGATTTGCTTTCGGTCGGCGATGGCGACGACATCCTTTATGCGTTCAGCGGCGAAGACACGCTGAACGGGGATGCTGGCGATGACACGCTTTTCGGCTATGACGGCAATGATACGCTGAGCGGCGGTGACGGCTCGGATGTGCTGCACGGTATGACAGACGATGATCGGTTGGATGGCGGGGCTGATGCTGACCTCTTCATTCTGGAAGATGACTTTGGCAACGATACCGTGGTGGGCGGCGAAGCAGTGACCAGCGGCACAGATGCGGACGAGCTGCGCACGAACACGCTCGCTTCTCCTGATCCGATCACGGTGGTTTACGCAAGCAATCCTGAATCTGGAGTGTATACGTCCGGTCCGAACTCGGTCGCGTTCTCAGAAATTGAAATTGTCGGCACAGCCGATACCAATGACACAATTGACGCCACCGCAGCGCTGGGTGGCATCAATGTCAACACGGAGGGCGGCGACGACCTGATCACAGGGGGCAGCGGCGATGACAGCATAACGGCGGGTACGGGGAATGACACGATCGCGGGCGGCGCTGGCTCGGACGAGATCAGCGCAGGCGATGGCGATGATGTCATTGAGACGGCGCAAGGCGACACTGTCACGGGTGGCGACGGCGACGATACCTTCACGCTGGTTGATCTGGGTGAAGCTGGTGATGATGCGATCACCATCACGGGCGGCGAAAGCGACAAGACAAACGGCGACACGCTTGATCTCAACGGACAGGTCGACCGCACAACCCTCAATATCACGACACGCGCAAACGTTGGCGGTGGCATCTCTGGCACGGTCGAAATGCTCGATGGTACAGTCGTCAACTTCTCGAACATCGAAAACATCATTTGCTTTGCCCCCGGCACCATGATCGCGACCCAAGCGGGGTTGCGCGCCATCGAGGACCTGCGCGTCGGCAATCCTGTGATGACACAGGATAACGGCCTGCAACGCATCGGCTAGATCGGTAAGACTACCGTTGCAGGAAGTGACCGCTTTGCGCCTAACACGTTTGCAGGTGGTGAAGAGGAACTCATCGTCTCGCCCCAGCACCGTATGCTGATCAAAGGATACCGCGCCGAGCTGCTGTTTGGCCAATCCGAAGTACTGGTGCCCGCCCTGTACATGATCGACGGCAAAGGCGTGACCCGCGCGCCGTGTGACGAGGTCACGTATATCCACATCATGTTCGAGAGCCACGAGATCATCTTTGCCAACGGCATCGCCACCGAGAGCTATCATCCAAATTCCTTCGGTGTGGGCGGTCTGGAGGATCAGACCCGCGACGAACTCTTCTCCCTGTTCCCCGAATTGCGCAGCAACATGGGCGGCTACGGCGACACAGCGCGCATGGCGCTCAAGGCACGCGAGGCGAAGCTGCTGGCAGAGTATTTGTAAGCGCGAGCAAGTTACTGCTAGGCTGCACGCACCCTAGCAAAAAAGAGAACGCCCATGGCCTGGATCAAAACCATCCCCTTTGACGCTGCCACGGGCAAGCTCAAACAGCTTTACGAGCGTGTCACAGGGCCTGACAATAACGTCGACAACATCATGATGATGCACTCCCTGCGCCCCCATACGATGGAGGCGCATATGGCGGTGTATAAATACGTCCTGCACCATAGCGCCAACGAGATTCCCAAGTGGTTTCTGGAGGCGATCGGCGTCTGGGTCTCGCATCTCAACGGCTGCGATTACTGCATTCAGCATCATTTTGCGGGCATGAAGCGCCTGATGGCCGATGACGCCCGCTCGGACGCCCTGCGCGCGGCAATCGCGGCAAACGACATCCCCGCCATGCCGCTGGATGCTTGCGAACAAGCGGCCATGCGCTACGCCGAACGGCTGACCCAATCCCCCGCCGAGATGGTGCAAATCGACGTCGAGGCCCTGCGCATGGCAGGCTGGAGCGACGGCGAGATACTCGAGATCAATCAGGTCACCGCCTATTTCTGCTACGCCAACCGCACGGTTCTTGGGTTGGGGTGTTCAACCGAGGGCGATGTGATCGGGCTTAGCCCGAACAATAACGCAGACCCTGATGACTGGAACCATCGGTAAAGGGGGCGGCTGGCGTTCAGGCTTCCGACTACTCCGTCTTTAGAGCGCATCGCCTTTGAGCGTTTTTACATCGACCAGATAGGGCAGCCTGCTCTGGGCGGCCTCTACCCGTGAAGGTTCCAGCACAGCGTAAATGATCTCAGGCCCGTCTGCGGCACGCGCAAGCTCTTCGCCGTCGGGCGCGGAGATAAAACTCTGCCCCAAGAAATCCATCCCGTTCTCGGTTCCCGCACTGTTGGCATAGGCAAGGAAAACGCCGTTCTCGTAGCCCCGCGTGGGTATCATCGTCTGCGCAACCCATCCCCAACGCGCACCAAGCGCTGTAGGAACCAAAATCAAATCTGCGCCCATCGCGGCCACATGGCGGGCCGTTTCGGGGAATTCGGCATCATAGCAAATCAATGTGCTAATGCGCAGACCTCGGTATTTAAACAGGCTACACCCTTTGCCCCGCGTGAAATAATCCGCTTCAAATCCGGGCGGGATGGCGAGCTTGCGGTGCCCGCCCAAACGCGCGCCATCAGGCCCAAAACACTGTGCCGCGTTGAAAAGATCGGTGCCGCTGGCCTCGCCATAGCCATAGTGGATTGCAAGGCCATGCTCCTTTGCCAATGCGGCAATGGTTTGGGCCGTGGGGCCGTCCGCAGGCTCTGCCCGCGCCTTGATCTGATCGCCGATGTTGTAGCCTGTCGCAAACAGCTCGGGCAGCAACAGAAGATCGGTCTGATTGGCAACGACGTCTGGCAGTATCTCGTGCAACCACGCCAGACGCGCCGCAGTGGTGGAAAGCTGCGCAGGAGACTGGCCCACGGCGAGGTGGAAGGGCGCGTCCACGACTACGCGTTGGTCACGAGCAGTTCACGCGGGTAATTCGTGATGTACTCATACCCCGTCTCGGTCACCACGATTGAATCCCCGATCCGCCCCGCCGTCACACCGTCAATCGAGATGCCTCCATCAACCGCAAAGGTCATGCCCGCCTCCAGCAACGTCATATCACCTGCCTTAAGCTCGGGTGCTTCCAGATATGCCACCCCGATCGAGCGGCCCGTGCGGTAGCCCGTGGCATAGCCACGCGCGTCATAGACCGCATTGGCCGCCGCCGCGACATCCTGCGCCAGCACACCGGGACGGATCGCGGCAATCGCTGCCTGCTGCGCCTCGATGGCGGCTTCCTGAACGCGGGCCGCGTCGTCGCGCACCTCGCCCACATGGAACATCCTGTCAAAGCCGAGCTTGTACTGTTTGAACTGCGCCATATTGCAAAAACAGAAATACACAGGATCCGCACGTTCATAGGCGCGGACCGATGCGCGCCGATGGACCATCGAGGTGTCCTTCCCGCTCTGCAAGATTTGCAGGTTATGGATCATGGGCGAGACAAAGCGGTCCCAGCCCTTGTCCGTCAGAAACGTCGCCGCCTTGCGCGACCCCGCCTCGATTACCGCTAGCGCGCTTTCATATTCCTGCGCGCCGACCTTCAGGCTGCCATGTGCCGCTGCCATCATCGCGCCCGCAATCTGGCCTGCCTCTTTCATCACGGAAATCTCGAACGGCGATTTGATCATGCGGATTTTGCCCAAAACGGCCGAGATATCCTTGATCGGGACCCCCGCATATGTCTCATCCAGATGGTTGCGCACGATGGCGGGGATGGTGGGGCGCTCGACCCAGATTTCCGCAGGTTTGTCGCCCAAAGCACTGGCAAGGGCGGCCCCCCATGTATTGTCGCCAAAGTCTTCCCAAGTGCGGACATCTTCAACCCACGTCATCTCGGCAACCATTTCTGATTCCATCAATGGGGTGATCACAATTGGCGCATCTTGCGCTTTGACGACAAGCATCGAGGGCCTGCCGAATTCAATTCCCAGATATCCCCAGAATCCCGCCAGATAGGCGATGGAGCTCTCATCGGTAAAGACAGCCTGTTCAATGCCGTGCTCCTGCATGGCTTTTTGAAGTGTTAAGGTTCTTTTCTTGGCTTCTTCGAGCATTGTTCAATCCTGAATGGGGGTCTGGTGAACAGACGCTATGCGCCACTCAAGAGGTGTGTCAATTAGGATAATGTGCAGAGGCCAAAACCGTGGTTGAGCTAGGCCAACCAGCCCAGCACCGCATTGGCAACCTCATGCGGTTTTTGGTGGTGCAGCCAATGATCTACCCCTGCAATCTCTACCCTTGTCAGATCAGGCGCATAATCCTCCAAGCCTGCAGTCGTCTCGGGCAGCAGGGCGGTATCCGCCGATCCCCAAACTAGAAGATGTGGGCAGCGCACCTGCAAGCGCGCGGGATCAAACACCAGCCCGTCTATCGCCTCTCCCGCAGCACCAATCCTGAGCGGCGATGTACGGTACCAATTCACCATCCCGCGCAGGCCCTGCGCATCGCGCCATGCCGCCTTATAGCCTGCCAGCGCCTCGCCACGCAGCCAATCCATATCCATATTGGCTGAAAACAGCCCCATCAGCTTGGCGAAATCATCCGCTACGAGAATATCCTCCGACCCCTCGCGCCGCAGGAAGTGGATGTATTGCGACGCATCGGTCTGCGCGCCCCCTTTGGCCAGTTCGCGTTGAAACGGGGCAGGGTGCACACCGTTCATGATGATCAGTCTGGACACCAGATCAGGCCGCCCGATGGCCAGCGCATAGGCCACTGATGCACCCCAGTCGTGCCCCAGCACAATGATAGGCTCCTCGCCAATCAGCGCCACCAGATCGCTGACCAGAAGCGCCGTCTTGTAAAGCGCAGGATCGGCAGGCCGCCAGCTTTGCCCGTATCCGCGCTGGTCAGGGGCGATGCAGTGAAACCGCTCGGCCAGAAGTGGTGCCAGATCATTCCAAGCACCTGAATACTCGGGAAACCCGTGCAGCATCAGAATTTTCGGCGCGTCCTTGTCGCCCCAATGGCGCACAAAGAATTCCTCGCCATTCAGCTCAACCTGCTCTGTCCAATGTGTCGCCATGCCAGCCTCTCCCCTTTGCACCAGCCTAGGCTTTGCAAGCCTGCCCGCGCAATTGTCGCGCGGACAAATGACGCAACATCACATCGCGCAATTCGCAGCTTTCGCACAGGCCCTTTTGAGCCTAGACAGAGGGAATGCACCATACCATGTCCACGCCCGCGCATATCCGCGCCATCGCCGTTCTGGGCCTGCCCCTGATTGGCGGGCATCTGGCGCAGATGGCGATTGGTGTCACCGATACGGTGATGATGGGCTGGTACGGGGTTGAGGGGCTGGCCGCGGTCACGCTCGCCTCTACCTATTTCTTTGTGCTGTTCATCTTCGGCTCGGGCTTTGCATGGGCGGTGATGCCGATGGTGGCCAGCTTTCAGGCCGAAGGGGACGAGACATCGATCCGCCGCGCCACCCGCATGGGGCTGTGGCTCAGCTTCGGCTTCGCGCTGCTGGCCCTTCCGCTGATGATCTTCGCGGGTCCGATCCTGCGCTTGATGAGGCAGGAGGAAGCGGTGGTCATCCTCGGCTCGCAGTACCTCTCGATTGCGGGCTGGGGCATCCTGCCCGCGCTGTTCGTCATGGTCCTCAAAAGCTATCTCGCAGCCCTTGAGCGCACTCAGGTCGTGCTTTGGATCACCGTGCTGGCGGCGGTGGTCAATGCGCTGGTCAATTACGCGCTCATTTTCGGCAATTGGGGCGCGCCCGAGATGGGCGTGGTAGGGGCAGCGATAGCCTCGCTGAGCACACAGATTGTCTCGCTCATCGGAGTGGTCGTCTATGTGCGTCGCACACTTCCCGAACAAGATCTATTTCGTCGTATGTGGGTGGTGGATCGCGACATGCTGGCCCGTGTGTTCTGCCTTGGCTGGCCCATTTCGATCACGTCTCTTAGCGAAGTCGGCCTCTTCGCCGCTGCCGCCGTGATGATGGGCTGGCTGGGCACCGTGCCGCTGGCAGCTCATGGCATCGCGATGCAACTGACCTCACTCACGTTCATGGTGCATCTGGGCCTCAGCAACGCCGCCACTGTGCGCGCAGGCAATGCCTACGGGCGTGCAGATGTAGCCCATCTGGCGCGCGGCGCTTGGGTGGTCACGGTCATGTCGCTCGCCTTTGCGCTGGCCACGGTTGCGCTGTTTGTGCTGACGCCCGAATTCTTCATCAACATCTTTATCCTCAAAGATGAGCCCGCCCGCGCAGAGATCCTCTCCATCGGTGTGGGCCTTTTGTTCATGGCGGGCCTGTTCCAGCTTGTCGACGGGACCCAAGCCATCGCCCTCGGCACCCTGCGGGGTGTTCAGGACACGCGTTTGCCCATGGTCTACGCCGCACTGAGCTATTGGGGTATCGGTGTGCCTGCGGCCTATGTGATGTGCTTTGTGCTGGGCTGGGGCGGGATTGGCGTCTGGGGCGGTCTGGCGCTGGGCCTCGCGGTGGCCGCCATCCTGCTAAATTGGCGCTTCTGGCGCACGGTATTGCCGGGCGTCAGCCGCAAGGATGCAGCGCAAAACGCCGCCACCTAGCCTTTGGTCAAACGGTCCGCCTTTTTGCGCACCAACGTGCTGCGCAGATCATGCATCGCCAGCAACAATGTATCCGTCACCGCCTCAAGCTGCGCTTCAGTGGCTTTAGACTGCACCCAATGGGCAGTGGTGTTGAGATAGTCCACGGCGCGGAAAATATCGTCAATCTCTCGGTAGGCCAGCGTCTTGGCGCGCTCCTCCATCCACTCCTTGATTGCAGCGATATCCGCATCCGAGAGCTTGCGATCCCCCTGCGCCTTGATCTCGCCATTGCGCATGTTGACCAAGGCGATCTGGTCCATCTCGATCCGCCGCTGACGGTTCTCCGTATCAAGGCGAAAGACAAATGCCCCGTTCTCGCGCACGCGGGAGTAATAGTCTGGCAGAGTATCGTTCATGGCTGATCTCGTTATTGTGTGTTGACGCGGTAAAACAGCGGGCGCAACCTGCGGCCTGCCGTGGCTGATAGCGCAGAATGTGCAGATACCAAAGCCGTGATACAGCTCATGCCAAAGGGGAATAAATGGAACTGAACGCCGATTTCGACATGCGTGCACTTGTGCAGTCTGAAACACTCGAATGGCAGCCCTCGCCGATGGCAGGTGTCGACCGCCGCATGCTCGACCGGATCGGTGGCGAGGTGGCGCGCGCCACCAGCATTGTGCGCTATGCGCCTGGCTCTGCCTTCTCTGCCCACACCCATACGGGTGGTGAGGAATTCATCGTGCTTGAGGGCGTGTTTCAGGATGAGCGTGGAGATTACCCCGCAGGCACCTACGTGCGCAATCCGCCAACCACCGCCCACACGCCCCGCTCGGACGCGGGCTGTACCATCTTCGTCAAGCTGTGGCAGTTCGACATGGCTGACCGCACGCAGTTCCGCAAAACCATGGCAGAGGAGTTGGGCGCGCCCGATAACGGTATCGCCATGGCCACACTGCATGAAGACGCCTTTGAGCGTGTGACCTATAGTGCGCTGTCGCCAAATGCCCTGCTGGAGAGCGCGCAGGCAGGCGGGATCGAGCTACTTGTGCTGGAGGGCACAGTCGTGGTGAGCGGCGAGACACTGCCAAAAGGCGCATGGCTGCGGTTGCCCCAAGGCACCCCTTTGCACGCCACGGCTGGCGAAGAGGGTGCGAAAATCTGGATGAAAACAGGCCATCTCCCCTTCGCCAAAGCACCATCGGTCTAGGCATGAGAACTCTCATTGTTGGGGGCGGCCTGTCAGGGCTTGCCCTTGCCGATGCGCTTGAGGCGCAGGGCAAAGACTATCTGCTGCTGGAGGCACGCGCGCGCTTTGGTGGCAGGATCGAGACACGCCATGAAGGCGGTGCGGGTTTTGATCTGGGGCCTGCGTGGTTCTGGGACGGACAGCCGCGCATTGCCGCGCTGATCGCGCGCGTCAAGGCGCAGAAGTTCGAGCAGTTCAGCGCAGGCGCGTTGAGCTTTGAAGATGCGCAGGGGACCGTTCAGAGGGGCAGGGGCTTTGCCTCGATGCAGGGGTCGTGGCGTCTGGCTGGCGGTTTGGCGGGGCTGACGGATGCGCTGGCCTCGGGCCTTCCCGATCACCGCAAACGCCTCGGCGCACAGGTGACAGCGCTGGAGAGGTCAGCTGGCATCTGCACGGCAACCTTGCAAGACGGCCCGGCGATCGAAGCAGAGCGTGTCGTGCTGGCCTTACCGCCCCGTGTGGCGGCACAGATCGCGTTTACACCTGCGCTGCCTGCGGCCTCCATCGAGGCGATGCGAAATGTCTCCACATGGATGGCAGGGCAGGCCAAGGCGGTGGCGGTCTATGACACACCGTTCTGGCGCGAGGCAGGCCTGTCAGGCGATGCGACCAGCCGCCGTGGGCCAATGGCTGAAATCCACGATGCATCCCCCGCCGCAGGCGGACCTTACGCGTTATTCGGCTTTATCGGCATACCGCCGCACACCCGCCTGATTGCGGATGAGTTGCGCAGGGACATCGTGGCGCAGCTCGTGAGGCTGTTCGGCCCACAGGCCGCATCACCACGAGAGGTCTTTATCAAAGACTGGGCACAGGACGTGTTTACAGCCACACAGGCAGATGCTGCACCGCTCTACGCCCACCCCGACTATGGCCTGCCGCACGCAATGGCAGGGCTGTGGGACGGGCAATTGATATGCTCGGGCACCGAGACGGCAGCGACCTTTGGCGGCTACCTTGAGGGGGCGCTGGAAGCGACGGCGCAGACCCTTGCGCAGCTTACGTCAACGCCGCACAAAAATCCGTAATACGCTTGCAGGCCTCAACCAAATTTTCGTCTGACGTGGCATAGCTCACGCGGAAATTTGGGCTAAGCCCAAACGCTGCGCCAAACACCACGGCCACGCCCGTCTCCTCCAGTAATGCCGTCGCGAACACTTCGTCGTTCTCGATCACTGTCCCTGCGGCGGAGGTCTTCCCGATCAGCCCGGCAATTGACGGATACACATAGAACGCCCCCTCGGGAACAGGGCAGGTAATGCCGTCGATAGCGTTCAGTGCTTCGACCACCAGATTGCGGCGGCGCACGAACATCTCGTTGTTGGGCGCGATGTAGTCTTGCGTGCCGTTCAGCGCCTCGACCGCCGCCCATTGGGAGACGGAACAGGGATTGGAGGTTGATTGCGACTGCACCTTGCGCATCGCCCCGATCAGCTTTTCAGGACCCGCCGCATAGCCGATCCGCCAGCCTGTCATCGCATAGGCTTTGGAGACGCCATTGCAGGTAAGCGTGCGGTCATAGAGCTGTGGCTCTACCTGCGCGGGGGTGCAGAATTTGAACCCGTCATAGGCCAGATGCTCGTACATATCGTCGGTCATGATCAGCACATGCGGGTGGCGCAGCAATACATCCGTCAGCGCCTTAAGCTCGTACCACGTATACCCCGCACCCGTCGGGTTGGAGGGGGAGTTGAAGATGAACCACTTGGTATTGGGCGTGATCGCAGCCTCAAGCTGCTCCGCCGTCATTTTGAAATTCTGCTCTATCTGGCATTCCACGGCCACGGGCGTGCCGCCCGCAAGCAGCACCATGTCAGGATAGCTCACCCAGTACGGCGCAGGGATGATGACCTCTTCACCCTCGTTCAGCGTCGCCATAAGCGCATTATACAGCGTCTGCTTGCCGCCTGTGCCCACGCTTACCTGCGCGGGGGTGTATTCAAGGCCGTTGTCACGCTTGAGCTTGGCACAGATCGCCTGCTTCAGCTCGGGGATCCCGTCCACAGCTGTGTACTTGGTCTTGCCCGCCGCAATCGCGGCCACGGCGGCGTCCTTGATGTTCTGTGGCGTGTCAAAATCAGGTTCGCCCGCGCCCAGACCGATCACATCGCGGCCTGCGGCCTTGAGTTCCTGCGCCTTGGTCGTCACAGCAATGGTGGGGGATGGTTTGACGCGGGCAAGTGTACGGGAGAGCAGTTCCATTTCGACCTCAAAGCGGTATATAAAAGACGCACAATACATAGGTGGTGGCCGCCGTCAGTTGCAAGCGCCTTTGCCGCTGCACCGTACGAATTGCAGGCCCCGAACAGGAGAAGACGATGACCGATACGCACGACACCGATACGCAGACAGATTGGTACGGCCCTGACGTTGCCACCTTTGGCGATCGCGTTGCCGCCGCGCGCGAGGCCGCTGGCATGTCACAAAGTGTTCTGGCGCGCCGCTTGGGCGTGCAACTGGCCACTCTGCGCAGTTGGGAAAACGACCTTTCAGAACCGCGCGCCAACCGTTTGTCGATTCTGGCAGGCTTGCTCAATGTCTCCATGATGTGGCTGATCAATGGCGAAGGGGAGGGGCTTGATGGTGCCACAGACGGCGTGGGCGTCATGCCTGCCGACGGCGCTGAATTGCTGGCCGAAATGCGCAGCCTGCGTGTAGAACTGTCCCAAAGCGCCAAACATGTGGCCCGTCTGGAAAAGCGTTTGCGCGCGATGTTGCTGGAGAAAACCGATGTTTGAAATGCCCCGTCCCGAGCGCCCTGTGAACGAACCACGCGAGGTGCGTATCAAACGCCTTGCCATGCGCTCTATGCGGCGTGGGATAAAGGAGATGGACCTGATCCTGCAGGCCTATGCCACGGACAGCTTGCAGAGCATGGACGCGGATGGACTAACGCTCTATGATGATTTGCTGGATGAAAATGATCACGACCTCTATCAATGGGTCACAGGCCAATTCGCGCCAAAACCGCAATATGCCGCACTCGTCAAAGACATTCAGGCTCATGTTGCTAAAGGGTAACCCTATAAAAATATAGGATAAAACTGCCCCTTACCCTTTTGACGAAATCTTCCGACTTTTTATGCAATCTGCAGCCCAGAGCTAGAAAAGTTGGAGAGTAGTATGAGCATTCAAGACACCATTGGCCTGCCAGCCAATGACAAAACATCCCCGCCCGAAAAGGGGTTTATGACTGGATATCTGGAGGCGCTGTCTCTGGTCGAGTGGCTTCACCGTTTGCTCCTTGATGTGATCAAGGACGAATTTGAGCGTGTCGGCGTGTTGGAGATCAACGCCGTTCAGGCGCTCTTGTTGTTTAACATCGGCGACAACGAAGTCACCGCAGGAGAGCTAAAAAGCCGCGGTTATTATCAGGGTAGTAACGTCAGCTATAACCTGAAAAAGCTGGTGGAGATGGGCTATATGCACCACCAGCGTTGCGAAATTGACCGCCGCTCCGTGCGCGTGCGCCTAACAGAGAAAGGCCGCTACATCCGCGATGTCGTGGCGGAATTGTTCTCGCGTCACGCAGGCGGGCTTGAGGATCGCGGCGTGCTGGGGCCAGAAGGGATCGTTGAGATTACGGCGTCCCTGAAACGGGTGGAACGGTACTGGACCGACCAGATCCGCTATATCTACTAGGCATCTTGCCGTGCTGCGCGTCTCTCCCGCGTAGCACCCGCGCAGGCGGCAACGTGGCGTCATGCTGCACCAGCAGCGTTGACAGGCTGCGCACCACGGCGCGACACTCCGGATACCGTTTTACAATGATCGGAGAATACTATGAACAGCCAGTCCCCCGCACCCGCCTTGAAAACAGGGGGCTTTGACATCCCCGACCCCGCCACACTGCCAAGCCTTCAGGGCAAGGTGAGCGAGATGGAGTGGGACTTGCGCTGCCAACTTGCCGCAACCTACCGCCTTTGTGCGCTGCACGGTTGGACCGATCTGGTGTTCACCCATATCTCCCTGCGCCTGCCTGACGAGGATGGCGAGGAGCGGTTCCTGATCAACCCCTACGGCGTGATGTTCGACGAGATGACGGCATCCTGTCTGGTCAAGATCGACCTCGACGGCAACATCTGCTCCGAGACACCGTATTTCATCAACCCCGCAGGCTTCACCATTCATTCGGCCATCCATGCCGCGCGCCATGACGCAGGCTGTGTCATCCACGTGCACACGCCTTACGGTGTTGCTGTATCGGTCCAGAACGAGGGTCTGCGCCGCTACACACAATTCGCCATGACAGTCTCCAACGATCTGGCCTACCACGACTATGAGGGCATCGCCCTCGATCTGGACGAGCGCGACCGCATTGTGGCCGACATCGGCGACAAAAGCCTGCTGATGCTGCGCAACCACGGCACGCTAACGGTTGGCCCCAATTGCGCTATCGCCTTCCTGCGCATGTATTTCCTCGAGAACGCCTGCAAAACCCAGATCCTCGCCCAAGCCGCAGGCAACGATAATCTCCATGAGGAGCCGCAAGCCATGGCCGATATCGTGGCAGGGCAGGCGGCGGCTGCCTTCACTCCGGGCATGGGCGACAATCTGGTCTGGCCGGGCCTCATGCGCAAACTCGCGCGGCAAAATCCGGGTCATGACACCTAGCGCTGTGCCAACACCATCCCGTCCAACTCGCGCAACAGCTTGATCTCCATCGCGGCGGCATAGCCCTCAAACCCCAGCGCCACCTCGACAAAGGCGTCTGGCCCGAGGATCACCTCGGCGTTGAAATAGGCACTCAATTCGCCGATCTCACCCTGCCTGCGGTCACCTATGGCAGGGTCATCCGCCCCGATCACCAGCGCATTGATTGTGACCCCCGTGCCCTCCAGCTGCGGCTTGACGCTGCGCGGACGCGGGCCAAGGTTGCTCTTCCCGTCGCCCGAGATATCCAGCGTCTTGCGCCAGCATGGGCGCTGGTTCAGCATCCGCGCCCCGTGCAACATCGCCACCCCCAGAGCGGTGCCAGGTGTCGCCTCTTCCCGCCGCTCCAACCCGCGCAATAGCGCAACGGCAGCGTCCAAAGCCCTTGCATTTGTGATCCGCGTCCAAGGCAGCAGGGTCACCTGATCGGTAGGGCCGCTCCATTCATACACTAGAATTTCTACAGGCGCCTCGGGCTGCTCCAGCAATGCCGCGCGCACAGGGCCACTGTCCAACGCAGCGGCCAATCCGTCTAATTGCAAACGGTATTCCCGCGCATCAACCGAGCCTGACACATCCAACCCCAGCGCCAGCGCTTGACGGCAGACCTCCTGCGCGGCCAAACTGCCACCCCCCCAAGCGAGGAGCAGCGCGAGGAGCACGGTCTTCACCCCGCATCCCCCTCAACTTCCAGCGCCCCAATCGCAGGCGGCGCAAGTTCGCGCTCAAGCTTGCGGCGCATCGCGCGCTCGTAATCTTCAAATCCGTTGGCCACGATTAAAAACGCACCGGGCCCGTAGATCACTTCGCCCTGATAAAACGCGATCAGCCCCGTCTCGCCCTCGAAATCCGCGCCGTTCACCACCAAGCCATTGACGGTCACGCCCTGAAACGGAAACTCGGCATAGGCGGCGGCGGGGGGGAAGCCCTCATTGCTCTGCCCGTCGCCTGCCATATCCAGCGTCTTGCGCAGACAGGCAGGCGCGCGCGCCAACAATTGCGCACCGTATCCCAAAGCATATCCCATGGCAGTCGGGAAATCGTTATGGCTGCGCTTGGAGGCGTCGACGACTTCGGCGGCGCGGATCAGATCGCCCAAATTGCGGATCATCACCCAATCAAGGATCATCTCCTGATTATACCGTCCCGACCACTCATAGACGGCCAATGCCACAGGCAGATCGCCCTCGAAAAATGCCGCCTGCACCTCTGGCGCGGTCAGCGCTGCGACTACGCCGCCGCGCTGCAACTGATCTTCGCTCGCATCAACCGAGCTTGAGACATCAATCGCCAGCGCCAGCGCCAACCGGCATTCCACTGCATGGGCGGGCAGGGCGGCCAGCGCCAGACCCGCCGCCAATAGTGCGCGCAAGCTCACCAAGTTCCAGTATTGCCCATCGACGTCCAAGGCTCTGCAGGCGCCAAGGCATCACCCTCCTGCAACAACTCCACCGAGATATTGTCGGGCGAGCGGATAAACGCCATTCGCCCGTCATGGGGCGGGCGGTTGATCAACACACCATTGTCCATAAGGTGTTGACACGTCTCGTAAATGTTCTCGACCGTATAGGCGAGGTGGCCAAAATGGCGGCTGTCCGACGGCAGGGCGTCATCGCCGTCCCAGTTGTACGTAAGCTCCACATCCGCGTGGCCGTCGTCCATGCCAGGGGGGCACAGAAACACCAGCGTGAACCGCCCGCCTTCATGGTCAATGCGCCGCCGCTCAATCAGGCCCAGAAGCTTGTAAAAGGCAATCGAGGCGTCGAGGTCTTTGACGCGAACCATCGTGTGCAGGTATTTGATCGGCATGTGGGGCGCTCCTTGGGCAATGCGTTATGCCCTAACCCTAGCACCGCGCGCGCCCATGTCGAGACACAGAGCCGTCAGAACGACGAGGCAATACCCACGCTCACCGCGATACGGTCCACATCATACAATCCCACATTACTGTTGGTCGTGGACGCCTCGAGGCTTATCGTAGGGTTAAAGCCCAGATACTCGATCTGTTTGAATGTCGCGGTCATTTGTGCGCCCACTGTGAAATCGCGCCGCCCTGATGGATCATCGGGCGAGATGTCATAGTCGCGAAAGCTGGTATTGATCCCGAATTGCAGGCCCGTGCCCATGATGTCGCGGCCCAGCACATAGCCGCTGCTCAGGCGCAGCTCGTCATATTCCGCGCGCGCCGTATCAGAGGTGAGCGTGCTGACCTGCGCCCCGAGGAAAAGCCCGTTGCCATTGGCCAGCTTGCGGCTCATTCCTGCGCGCATACTGAAGCGGTCATAGTCGATACCCCGCTGGGCACGGCGTATGTCGGCTTCGGCACCAAACGTGTACTTGAGCGTGGTCGACGCGTAATAGCTCTGCCCCAGCCCCGCACGCCAAAACGTCTCATAGCGTTTGTCGCCGTAAAGGCTCTGTCCCAGATCGATGTTGGCGCTGAATTCGCCGCGCCTGTCTTCACGCAGGTGCTTGTAGGCATAGCCAAGCTGCACTGTGCCATAGGAGTAATCACTGCCCTTGATGTCCCGCGGTGCGCGACCCTGTGCGATGAGGTGTGCGTCCTCTGCATCCAGATCATTCTGCGCAGAATTCGACAGCATATAGGTGCGGTAGGACAGCCCCATGCGCAGATCATGCGCCGTGCGCTCCGTCTAATGAAAGCGGTAGCGGCTGTGCAGGTCAATGCCGGCCTCAAATCCTGACAGCGCCTGACTGGACGCCCCCAGATCGACCTCGGTGCCGGCGCCGAACAGGGGGGTGAACACCCGATACAAGGCGACCGAGCGGTCATTGGCAGAGCCGTTGTTGATGTTGGAATTAGGCGCCAGCGAGAACGAGAGATGCGTCTGCCACGGGTTGCGCTGTCGGACATATCGGAAGTCTTGCGCCGCCTGTGCTGCATGACGCTCAGACGGGGCCACTTCGCGCGCACGGCGCAGCCACAATTGTGCCCGCGTCCGCTTTCCCTCCGAGGACAGCGACTGCGCCATCAAAGTGGCGGCATTGAACTTAAGGTTGGCACTGTTGGCCAACCGCCATGCGCTGCGCGCCGAGGCTTGGGCCTGCGCGAACTCACCCTTCATCCTCAAGGCGTGGGAACGGACCAATGAGGCGGTCACATCCTGCGCGTCACGGGCCAGCAGAGCATCCGCAAAGGCCAGCGCCCGTTCAACATTGCCGTTGCGCAGGTTAAGCTCTGCGGCGAGCTGCATCTGCTCCACCGAGAGATGCAGGCGCTCCGCCTTGGATGTGTCTTGGGCGTGACCCCCCTGTGCCATTGCAAACGCAAGGGCGCCAAAGGCCAACCCCTTTATCTGCCGCGAAAGCCAGTTCATGGTTACCCGCCGTCACCACGATAGACGATAAAGCTGCCTGTATCGCTGCTGGTGATGTCGGTGCTCTCGGATTCGCGCACGAAGACACCGACAATCTCATCCGCGTCACCCGAGACGATGCCGTAGAAGGTACCTTGCTCTTAGACGCCGGCACCGTTTGGCAGATCACTGCGGATTTCCGTCACCAGATCACCGTTGTTATCAAGGCGGTCTGGCCCGACGATAAACAAGGCATCAGGAATTTCCGAAACACCTTCACCCAAAGTCGTCGCGAACTCGGCGGTGATGTCGTTCCCTTCAAGGTCGATGACACGGCGGTTGTAAATCCGCCCCTCAACCCCGTCACCGCGCACATCTGTACCGTCGTTAAAGTCCGAGAAATCGATCGTGACACGCACATCTGCGGTGGAATACTGCAATCCGCCTTGGTTTTCGAAATCACGCAAACCTGCGGAGTGGCCATCAAACGTCGCCACCCCTTCCGTTGGCAGCACCAGCGAATTGTCGCGCTGATAGATAAAGCCGCCAAAACCGTAGTCCACATAGCTGCCCGTGCGGACAATCGCGAATTGCGTTGTGGCCGCCTCGGTCCCGTCATTGTTGAAACGGTTACGGCTCACGCCATAAACGGCGCGGTACACGAACTGGCGCACTTCGACTGTCGGGTTGTCACGCGAGATCGCACGCTGATCAATAACGGTCCGTGGCGCTTCATAGATCTGAAACCGCCCGTTACCGTCTGTATCGCCGCTCAGACTGCTGACCAGAGTGCCGCGCGTGTAGGGGGTGTTGCCGTCAAATGCGAGGTTGTCGACCGAGAAGGTATCGTCCTCTGCATTATAGGCGATGTTGTTGGCAAAGCCGTTACCACGGTCAGGCCCATCCCCGTCTGCTGTGGGTTCCGAGCGGAAGATCGCGGCGTTCGGGCTGGGCGCAGCCGTTTCGGGAGGGATGCCCTCGCGGTCGATACCTGTGCCCTCACCGTCGCCAACGGTCTCCCCATCCGTTACATCATTGGGATCAACTTCTTCGGGGGCATCAAACGGATTGCCACCGCTGCACGCAGCCAGCGACGCGAGTAGCGCGAGGGTTATAATTTTGTTTTTCACAGGTTCGTCCTCAATAACGTATTTTGTATGTTTTCCCCCAGATAGACCCGTGCCTCCTGTGCTGTTAACGTAACCCCTTCACTTTAGTCTCAAATTTTGCTGAGTATGGTCAAAACGCAATACCGCATATGGCGGTTCCTGCGCTGCCTTCCGCCAGATATAGTGAAGGGCGAATCCACGTATTTCCGCTCAAAGGAGCCCTGCCATGCCCATCAGCCCCGACCAACAAGCCGAAATTGACGACCTGCGCAGCCAGCCAAAACCGACCCTGCGTGCCGTATCCGAGGGGATGGAGGCGCATCTCTACACGGCATATGATGTGCTTGATCACGGATTTATCCGCGTAATCGACTATATGGGCGATGACGCCGCGATCTGTCAGGCGGCCCGTGTGAGCTATGGCAAGGGCACAAAATCGGTCCAGAACGACGAAGGGCTGATCCGCTATCTGATGCGCCACTGGCACTCCACTCCCTTCGAGATGTGCGAAATAAAACTGCATGTGAAGCTTCCGGTCTTTGTTGCGCGCCAGTGGATCAGGCACCGCACCGCAAATGTGAACGAATATTCCGCCCGATATTCGATTCTCGATCGCGAGTTCTACATCCCCGAGGCCAGCCACATCAACGCGCAGTCCGTGGTGAATAACCAAGGCCGCGGCGGCGTGCTCGAAGGGGCAGAGGCCGCGCGCGTGCTCGAAATCCTCAAATCCGACAGCAACCGCGCTTATGACCACTACGAGAGCATGATCGCAACCGAAGGCCCCGACGGGGAACCCCAAGACGGCCTCGCACGAGAATTGGCCCGCATGAACCTCCCCGCCAATGTCTATACCCAATGGTACTGGAAGGTAGACCTGCACAACCTCTTCCACTTCCTCCGCCTGCGCGCGGATGAGCACGCCCAATACGAGATCCGCGTCTACGCCGACGCCATCTGCAAAGTCGTCGCCGACTGGGTCCCCGCCGCCTATGGCGCATTCGAGGACTACCGTCTGGGCGGGGCCACGATGTCAGGCAAAGCGCTCGACTGCGTGCGGCGGATGCTGAAGGGGGAGGAGGTCACGCAGGAGACTTCGGGCATGAGCAAGGGGGAATGGCGGGAGTTTGAGGGGGTTTTGAAGTGAGTTCAAATAACGAAAAAGGCGTTGTCGTTCTTTCGGGAAACGGAGAAAAGGTTAGCCTTCAACTCTATCAGGACATTTATGCAAGTGTCACAGGTAAACGAGAACGTCTAAATCGTGCGTATTATGATGCTCACCATTTGATGATGAATGACTTCATTAATTTGCATAGTCAATTGGCTCAAATCGTCGAGCAATATAACTGCACATGGCTTTGTTGCACAAATCGGGGGGAGGGCGTGCTACCCCTTCCCCCAGACGGATTTAGCCTACTGGCTCAGTGACGGGTATGCCAAGAGCAGTGTAGCG
>CBFHZX010000041.1:0-22002 GCA_965660425.1 Sulfitobacter sp.
CTCTCGTTTGACCAGCTTGAGGGTTGGGCAGATGATGATCACACAGCCGCGTTCGAGACGTTCCTGAACACGTGCAATAATATGAAAGGCGCGGATTGGAAGGGCGCCCAGCGCGCCGATGTCTTCTTTGGCACGGGCGATGAGGCGGGGCGAAAAGCTGTCACGCTGCGCGATCCGGGCCGTTTGGTGGTGTTAATGCCGATCCAGCGGGCCTATGCGCTTCTCCCTGAAAGTGCGATATGAAACGCCGCCGTTTAACCGCAGAAGATCAGGAGCTATGGGACCGTGTGCGCGCCAGCGCGGAACCGATAGAGCGAAGCAATCTTGAGGTACAGCGTTTTGATCCTGACATGAGATTGCCTGGGCCTGCCACGACAAAGAGCCTGCATAAGGCGAGCAAGGCCATTTTTGGCAAACCTGTCGGCGTGAAACGCGCGCCAACGCATAACCTTGCGCCCGCGATCCACGACCAAATCCGCCAAGCGCCTGTACAGATGGATCAGAAATCTTTCGGCAAACTCAAACGCGGGGAGCTGCGCCCAGAGGGCAAGCTTGATTTGCACGGCATGACGCTCGATCGTGCGCATCCTGCGTTGACAGGTTTCGTGATGAACGCACACGCCAGCGGGAAGCGTCTGGTGCTCGTGGTGACGGGCAAGGGAAAACAGCGCGACGAAGGTGGTCCTATCCCAGTACGTCACGGTGTCTTGCGTCATCAGGTGCCGCAATGGCTTGCGATGCAGCCGATGAAATCTGTTGTGCTTCAGGTCGCGCAAGCCCACGTGAGCCACGGCGGAGGTGGTGCCTATTACGTCTATTTACGGCGCCAAAGGTAGATTGCGCTGGTAGCGCAGAATGCCAAACCCAGCGAGGATCGCAGCGGCAAAATAGAACATCGCAATCGGGATCATCTGATCAGGGAAATCTATGCTCAGATCAATCAGAACACCGCTGATGCCTGGCCCGATCGCGGTGCCGAAGACCATCAGAGCGGTGGCTGTGGCTTTGATAGAACCGAGGTTCTTTGTGCCATAGAAAGCCGCCCAAAAGGCAGCTGTCGCCGTACCTTGCATCCCTTGCCCGATGCCAAAGATGAACATGGCAATACCCGCTATGAACAGCGTATCGGCATAGGCCATGACGAGGAAAGAGACGCCGTAAGGCACGATCTGGAATGGCAGAATCCATTTGACCCCGATGCGGTCAATCGCCCACCCTGTGATAAATATAAAGAGGATGCTGGATGCGGTGAACACGGGCATGAGTGCTACAAATCCTGCAAGGCTCCATCCTTTTACCTCGGTAAGGTGAACCTGCTGAAAGAACAGCGCTGTGCCCCATGCAGCGGGCCCAAGGATCAGTGGGACCAGCATGTAGAATAGCGGATGCCGCAGCATTTGGGCGCGGGTCCAATGGATGCCGCTCATTCCAAGAGCTTGAGTTTCTTTTGAAATTGATTGGGGTGTTCGCTCGAACCGTAAAAGGGTTTGCATGACAGGGATGAGCAGAACGATACATCCCGCTGCCAGAAGCCAGAGTATACGCCAGTCCCAAGTCACCAACAGAGCAACAAAGCTGATGGGTAAAATCGCCTGACCCGCTGCAAACCCCATAGAGGACAAGGACAATGCGCGCCCGCGTGTCGCTATGAACCAGCGTGACATTGCCACTGCACCCAGCTGCGACAGCATCCCCTGCCCTGTGATGCGCAGAGCATAGATCACTAATACCAACAGAACGATGTTGCTGACCAGTGCCATGCTAACACATGCCAACGCCAACAAAACCATCACCACAAGCGAGAGCTGCCTGACCCGAAAGCGATCGGTCAACGCACCCGCCCAAACCATAGTTATCGCCGACAGCGTTGTGGCCAGCGTATAGAGCCCGCCCCACTGCCCATCGCTCAGGCCAAAGTCATCCTTAATCTCACCTGCGAAAAGCGCGATAAAATATGTCTGTCCAAAGGACGAGGTAAACGTCAGCAGGAATCCCGCAAGCAGGAACAAGCGGTTCTCGATAAGGAAGCGGACATAGCTCATACACCCTTGATTGCGCGGGTGCAGGAGAATTGAAAGAGGTTAAAGCACGTAGCGGCTCAGATCGGTGGATTTCACCAGCTCACCCAGATTTGCATCCACAAATTCAGCATTCACGACAACCGTCTCGCCGCTGCGGTCTGGCGCGGTAAAGCTGAGTTCTTCGAACACCCGCTCCATGACGGTGTAAAGACGCCGCGCGCCGATGTTCTCAACCGACTGGTTCACATCTGCTGCGATTTTGGCCAATGCCGCAATCCCCTCAGGGGTAAAGCTGACCTCTACTTCCTCGGTACCCATGAGTGCTGTGTATTGAAGGGTCAGGGCATTGTCCGTCTCGGTCAGGATGCGCACAAAGTCATCCTCAGTGAGGGCGCGTAGTTCAACCCGAATGGGCAGACGGCCCTGAAGCTCTGGCAGCAGGTCGGACGGCTTTGCGATGTGGAACGCGCCCGACGCGATGAACAGCACATGATCGGTTTTGACCGCGCCGTGTTTGGTGCTGACCGTTGTCCCTTCGATTAAGGGCAGCAAATCGCGCTGCACCCCTTCGCGGCTGACATCGCCGCCGCGTGCATCTGAACGGGTGCAGACCTTGTCGATCTCATCGAGGAAGACGATACCGTTCTGCTCAACCGCTTCAATCGCGGCGCGGGTGACGGTTTCATCATCCAGCAGCTTGTCTGCCTCTTCACCGATTAGGACGTCATAGCTATCGGCGACGCTGAGGCGTTTTTTGGTGGTGCGCCCGCCCATGGCTTTGCCAAAGATATCACCGATGTTCATCATCCCGCCGCTCATCTGGGGCTGGCCAGGGATTTCCATTGCCGAGAACGGATTGGAGGTGTCTGCGACCTCAAGTTCGATCATTGTATCATCGAGCTGCCCGTCGTGCAGCTTTTTGCGGAACATATCGCGGGTGCCGCTGCGGGCGTCTGGCCCTGCGATTGCGTCGATCACACGTTCTTCGGCTGCCTTTTGCGCGTTCGCTTTCACGTCCTCGCGCATGTGCTCGCGGGTCATCACGATGGCCGCATCCACCAAATCACGGATGATCTGCTCCACATCGCGCCCGACATAGCCGACTTCGGTGAACTTTGTAGCCTCCACCTTGAGGAAGGGCGCGCGTGCGAGTTTGGCCAAACGGCGGCTGATCTCGGTTTTGCCCACGCCCGTGGGTCCGATCATCAGGATATTCTTGGGATACACCTCAGCGCGGATATCATCGGGCAGGTTGCGACAGCGCCAGCGGTTGCGCAGGGCCACGGCCACGGCGCGCTTGGCGTCATTCTGGCCGATGATAAAACGGTCCAGCTCGGATACGATTTCGCGGGGGGTCAGATTGGTCATGCTTTGATCTTTTCTACGGTCAGGTTGCCGTTGGTATAAACGCAGATGTCGGAGGCGATTTTCATGGCGTCCCGCGCCACGGCTTCTGCGTCACGGTCACTGTCGATCAACCCACGTGCCGCGGCCAGTGCGAAGTTCCCGCCAGAGCCGATTGCCGCGATGTCATGCTCGGGCTCAAGCACATCACCTGCACCCGTGATGATCAGCAGCTCGGTGCCATCGGTCACGATCAGCATTGCTTCGAGTTTTTGCAGGTATTTGTCTGTGCGCCAGTCCTTGGCCAGATCGACGCTTGCGCGTTGCAGCTGGCCTGGCGTCGCCTCCAGCTTTGTTTCCAACCGCTCAAGTAGCGTAAAGGCATCTGCGGTGGAGCCTGCAAAGCCGACAACCACGTCATAACCACCCGGAGAGAGCCTGCGCACCTTACGGGCTGTCCCTTTGATCACTGTCTGGCCAAGACTCACTTGCCCATCGCCTGCGATGACCACCTCGCCGCCCTTCTTGACGCCTATGATGGTTGTGCCGTGCCAACCCGGGAAATCACTATCTGCCATAAAACCTCCGTTTGTTGCACTCTATATGGCGTGAGGCGTGCGCGTGAACAAGGGTGCCCCTTGTTGCGCACCGCCCATGGGGCTAGCGTCACAGCCATGAGCGATGCTGAAACCGTCACCTTTTATATGGAGCCTGAACTGTGTGCCTCTGCGCAAGCGGGCAAGCATAATTTCATTGGTAAGGTGGTGCGTGTGTTGATCCAATTGGGGTTGGATGTGGCCTATGAACCCTTTGGGGGATCAACGGCCGAAGGGTAGTCTTTGTCGCATATCAAGACCCCGCCAAACCATCGTGGCCTGTGCTTTCGCCGTGCGTATCATTATCCGTTTTGGCAGATCGAGCAGAGCGCCGAGCGGTGGTCATGGGACGTGGCACAAGCGCCGTTTGAGCCTGATCCCGCCGAGGCGAAGCATGCGAAGTGGCTCTATGGCTTCTGGCAAAAGCGTCTGTTTGGCGATGCGGTGCATCAGACCTCAAAGGACGGATTTGTCTATGTTCCTTTGCAGGGAAAACTGCTGGCTCACCGTCCGTTCCAGATATGCAGCCCGTTGGAGATGGTAGAGCATTGTCTTGCGCAGACCTCTCGTCAGGTGGTCGCCACGCTGCATCCGAACGAGCATTACGGAAAGGCCGAGATTGCAGCTCTTGAGAGATTGGAGAAAGCGCACAAGCGCCTCACTGTGCAATCTGGTGTGATGTCGGATTTGCTGGGGCGCTGTGATTACATCGTGACGCAGAACTCGAGCGTTGCGTTCAACGGGTACTTCTTTGGCAAGCCATCACTTTTGTTTCGAAAGACTGATTTTCACCATATCGTGGTGCAGGCTGATATTGATCAGCTCGTGGCGGGGTTTGAGGCTGTTCAGACGATACAGCCTGACTACGCCGCCTATGTTCACTGGTTCTGGCAGAAAAAAGTATCAACGCGGGCAGGCCAGAGGCGGAGGATATGATTGCAGCGCGACTCAAGCGGTTCGATTGGCCTGTTTCATAGAAAAAGGGCGCACCCGAAGGTACGCCCATTCTAAAATTTCTTAGTCGCTTAGATGGATTCTTCGATCCAGCTTTGCAGGGCTGCCTTGGGGCGCGCGCCTGCCATGTTGGAGACGACTTCGCCATCTTTGAAGATGAACAGCGCTGGAATTCCGCGAACGCCCATCTGTGCAGGGGAGTTCGGGTTATCGTCGACGTTCACTTTGACGATCTTTACTTTGCCTTCCATCTCGGCGGAAAGCTCCTCAAGGGAGGGGCCGATCTGCTTGCAGGGGCCGCACCATTCCGCCCAGAAATCCACCACTACGGGGATGTCCGAGTTTTTGACTTCGGCGTCGAATGTATCGTCGGTAACTGAAACGGTGGCCATAAAGCTCTCCATGAATTCTGGTATGCGTCCTACCTAAGAAGCTGTGATGTCTGCGTCAAGGTGACCCGTCCTTTGCAACGCTGCACTCACAGTATTGTGGGGCAGCGGCATAAGGGTTCTTGTCTGCGTCCACAGGATTGCGGTTTCGATCTTGTGATCGGGATAGATAGCACGCAGCGCATGCGCATAGGCCCCCATCTGTCGTAGCAGCCCTTCGGGACAGGCGTCGGGCGCATCAGGCACGGTGCGGTTGGTTTTGAAATCCACGGCAAGGATGCGGCCCTGCTCAATGATCAAGCGGTCAATGATGCCGTAGAGGCGCGCCTTGCCGAGATTGGCGGTAACGGGGACTTCGGGTAGAGCTGTTGATGAAAAGATCGGGGAGAGGGCAGGGGTCTCGAGACATCCAATGGCCTCAGCCAAAGCCTGTTCCGCGAACCGTGCATCCACATTCTGCGTCAGCTGTGCTGCGGCGGCGCTGCGCTGGTCAGGGTCGATCGCGGCGAGGTGCTCCAACAGTAGATGCACCAAAGATCCATAGGATTTCGCGGTCTCTTCATCCATCTCCACTTCCCCAGCCAGTGCCTTTGCGCCGCCCATGCCCGAAGGCGAGATAATCACGCGGCCCTCAGGTTCGGGAGGTGGGTTGGTTGTAAAAACCGTCTCTAACACGGGCTCTTTGGCGATAATTCGAGGTGTGGCCACAACAGGCAACGCGTCCCAGCCTGCCTCATCATGCCGAATGCCAAAGGCTGCGCCGTCATTAAACGGGGCAGCGTTGAGGTGGCCCATCGCCGTCTCGACCATCTGGTACCAACTGCTACCGTCCTTAGGCAAACCACCAGCGGCAGCCACGATGAGCCATTTTTCGGCACGCGTCATCGCAACATAAAGAAGGCGCAGGTTTTCTTGGTGTTGTGCATCTTTCAACGTATCGATCTGTGCTGCGATGCCTTGCGTCATTTCAGGTGCATTCGGCTTCCAGATCGGAACACCGTCCAAGTTGATAATCTCGCTTTTGACATCGTTCTTCTTGATGCCTGTATCCGGGAGGATCACAATTGGTGCTTCCAAACCCTTGGCACCATGCACGGTCATCACACGGATCTGGTCAGAGGCGCTGTCGATCTGGCGTTTTATCTCCAGATCATCAGCCTGCATCCACTCAAGGAACCCCGTGAGGCTTGGCACTTCGGTCCGTTCATAGGCCAAGGCCTGACCCAATAGGGCGTCGATGCCATCTTCCGCCTCAGTCCCCAGACGGGCAAGCAGCAGACGGCGGCCATCGTGGCGCGTCAGAATATGCTCAATCAGATCATAGGGGCGCAGGAAATCCACCTGCCCACGCAGATCTTTCAGGATAGCGAGAGTATCGGGGTAGGTGCTCTCTTGCGTTCTCAGGTTTTGCCAAAGCTGTTGTTTAGGGGGGCGGTGGTGCGCGAGGGTGAACACCTCCTGCTCGCTCCACCCGAACAGTGGAGAGCGCAGCACAGTCGCCAAAGACAGCGCATCATCAGGCGTCGCCAGAAAAGAGAGAAGCGCACCGATATCGCGCACCGCCAGCTCAGCGCCAACTTTCAGGCGGTCCGCGCCCGCTATGGGTAGGTCTGCGGCTTTGCATGCGCGGATAATCTCGGAGAACAGCCCCGTCTTGCGACCCCGCACCAGAATGAGGAAATCACCCGCCGTGATCCTGCGTTGGTGCAAGCCGTGGTCCTTGTCATCATCGGGGATGTAATGCTGGTTCTCGATCAGATGCTTGATCTGGCTTGCGATCTGATCGGCAAGGATGACCGTATGGTGTTGCGGGCTTTTGCGATCAACAGGATCGGTCCAGTCTGGCTCGTTCTCGTTATCTTTGTTGGCCTCCACCACGGGCCACAGATCAACGCGACCAGGAAGGGCGTCTTTGAACGCAAGGTGTTGCATTGTCTCGCCCATATGCGGGTTTGGCTGTGTGTTGAATGTCTGGTCCACCGCACGCAGAACGGCAGGCGAAGAGCGGAACGAATAATCAAGGCTCTGGTTCTGGAACTTCAGGTTCGCGGCCAGCAGGCTGTCCTGAAAACTGGCGCGCTTGCGGTCAAATTCCCGCGGGTCGGCCCCTTGGAATGAATAGATCGACTGTTTCTTGTCGCCTACAACAAATAGTGTCCGCTCAACATCACCATCGCGTGCGCCTTCGCCTGTGGTGAATTCTGCGGCTAGCTTCTCAATCACGTCCCATTGGCGGGGGGAGGTATCCTGCGCCTCATCCACTAGAATATGATCAATGCCCCCGTCGATACGGTAGAGCACCCATGCCGCGACGTTTTTATCATTCAGCAAAGCGCGTGCGCGCAGGATCAGATCGTCAAAATCGAGCCACCCGCGCGTCTGCTTTGCCGCTTCATAGCGTCGAATAAACTCTGTCGCGAAACGGTGCAGCGCGCCCGTGCGGGCCACATTGCGTGCGCGCATTTGCAGGTCATGCGCCTCCATCGTGCGCTGGGCGAGGTCTTCAAACGCGCTGAGCATTGGACCCAAATCAGCTTGCGCATCTTTGGTCGGGAATTTCTTGCGAAGCTCCATCTTCTGAGTCAGCAGCTGTGCTTTGAGTTTGTTCAGATCATCAGGCGTTGGATTCGCGAAATCAATCTCTTTGAGCTTTTCGGCCAGCCACTGCATTGTAACCGTCTTTTGCATGGAGAACACGGCAATTGCATCTGGCATCCAGCGGGCAACGGCCGTGTCCATCACATCGGCTGGTAGGGTGTCCACATCAAAGCCTTGCGGCAGATCGAACAGCGCATTCAGATCATCGGGGAGCGTTTCAAACAACTCTCGCTTGCCCGTAACTGACTGGGTCAGGGAGGCGAAACTCTCCCCTGTGTAATGCGCGGCGAGGTCACTCATGAGGTGGGTGTGTGGCCCTTCGGCCATCGCGTCCAAAATGTCGGCGCGCAGCAATTCGGCGGCGCGGTCCTCGATCTCTTTGAACTGTGGGCTGACGCCTGCCTCCAAGGGAAAGCGCCGCAAAAGCGAGGCGCAGAACGAGTGGATTGTCTGGATTTTCAAACCGCCTGGTGTTTCAATCGCTTGGGCAAACAATGTGCGTGCTTCGCGGAGCAGCTCGGGTGCGATGTCTTTGAGAACACCGAGGTCGCGCAGGCCTGCGCGCAGCTCATCGTCCTCCATCATCGCCCATTCGCCCAACCGTTTAAACAGACGGTTCTGCATCTCGGATGCGGCGGCTTTTGTATAGGTCAGGCACAGAATGTGCTGCGGCTTGACCTCATCCAGCAAAAGGCGCGCAACACGGTCCGTCAGGACGCGGGTTTTGCCAGACCCCGCATTCGCGCTGAGCCATGTCGAGGTGTCAGGCCGTGCTGCGGTGATTTGCGCACGTGTCGCATCATTCCAGTTTGGCGGCGTGCTCATGTCAGATCCTCTGGTGCAGCGGGGTCTGATCCGTCCCATTCACCGTAACGCGCAAGATGGTCGTATTCACCAGCATAGATGACCTTTTCCACCATCCTGCGTGAGGTGAACCCCTGATCAAGATCAAGGTAGGCAGCAATGAGCTTGCGCAGATTGGCCAACACTTCGCGCGGGGGTTCTTCGTCTAACGGGGCATCGGTTTGCACGGGCGGGTTGCTTAGCCCGATAAATGTCGCCTTGGAAACGGGTGCGGTACCTACTTTCTTGAACGCGCCCTCTTCGACCATCGCCGCTTCGATCAGTAGCTGTTTGTCAAAATGCTTCTGCTGTTTCTCAGTCGGCGGGTTACCCGTTTTATAGTCATAAATCTGGATTTCCCCGCTGATGTTGCGATCAATCCGGTCGGCGATACCACTCAGAGTGAAGCCAAGGTCGGGCAGTTCCAGCGTCCCGCGCGCGTCATCCTCAAAGGCGACAGGTGTCGCGGTGGCAAACCGTGCGCTTTCGTGCTCGATAAACCAGTCCGCAATGCGTGCAATACGGGCCAGCCAGATTGTGCGTGCTGCGGGCCATGGGACCAGCTCACGCAATCTATCTTCAGCGATGGCCATTAAGTGCGCGCGATTAAGGTTCTCAGGCTCGGCCATAACCGACTTCACAAAATGCTCCATCACGCTGTGCACAACGATTCCGCGTAAGGGCGCATCGGGAGGCTGAACCAAAGGGCGCAGGCCGCGCAATTGAAGACTGTGGCGCGCATAGATGGCGTAGGGGTCGCGGATCAGCGTTTTGATTTCAGTCACCGACAGGCTGCGCGGACGGGCGGCAAGCGGTGGTCGCGGGGAGGGGCGCGGCGCTGATGCGACAGGCTCAACCGCTTCAAGCGCGCGCGCCTGCCCGAGCCAGTATTCCCCGCGCTTGATAATATCACTCCATGCGGCAACACCGCCCATTTTGGGCAGTCCGCACATCAAATTGCCAAGGCGGTTCACCCAACGTGATGGCACGGTCTCGGCATCTTCCGAGCGTATGGATCGGGTGATCCAAACTTCGGGCGCGCAGACGGCCTGCTGATAATCATGAGCGGCAAGCCCTACGCGTCGTTCGGGCAACAAAAGACCCGCATCATTGCGCATCTTGCGGTTGAGCCACGGATCAGGGGGCGGCGCCTCGGGCCATGTCCCGTCATTCAGCCCACCCAGAATAACCAGATCAGCGCCTTGGACGCGGGCCTCGAGTGTGCCCCAAATCATCACGCCCGCTCGGGGGGCATCGCGGTCGCGCACTTCGCCTGCGGAAAGCAGTGCACCAACAAGATCGCTATAATCCAATGCAGTCAGGCTGGTGCCATATTCCGCCTCTGCCATAAGGTCGCGCATGACGCGCTGGGCTTCCTGTCCTGCCTTCTTTTGCCAAAGCTCGTGATCGGGATCGCCGTTTGGGCCTGCAGCGATTTCATTGGCGATGGCAAGATGGCGCTCCACCCAATGGCTGAGTGGACGGCTGTCATGGTCCTGATGTCCCATAACCGCGTCGCTGACCCATGCTGCCCATTGCTGCATTTCATTGTCGTCAGACTTTGCTTTTTCGCACAGGGCTTGGAAGGTCGCGGGCTCTGGATACGGCAGGCCCTGTTTGCGAATTCCAAGCTCGCAGTGCTGCGTATTCAGTTGGTGCTGGTTGCGCTCTTCGGTGCTGTGGGTGAGGGGGTGTTTGAGAAGGGTAAGCAGTGCCTCTGCATCAAGTTTGTGGGTCATCAGCGATGCAACATGCCGCAAAAACCGCCCCGGAGGGGAGAGGTGCAGAGGCGTCCCCGCACTATCGTCTGGTAAAATATCCCAACGGCTGAGAGCGGCGGTGACCCGTCTGCTCAGCATTCGGTCTGGGGTAATGAGAGCGGCGGTCTGGCCGTCTTCAACCGCACGGCGCATCCGCAGCGCAATCGCAAGAGCTTCGGCACGGGGCGACTCGGCCAACACCAAAGTCATGTCTTTCGTAGCAGTACCAAGATCGCCAAGATGCGGACCCTCGATGCGCCACGCATCGGTGACAGGCGCGGGACGAAGTGACAGTGAGATGAGCTTGTTGCGGTCGGGCGCAGTGGGTAGTGCAGGATCATGCCAGTTCTCGACAGCGTTCGCCGTACTCCCCAAACCTTTCATCAAGCTGTAAAAGCGGTACTGGGGATGGTCCTCTGAAATCAGCGGATCATCGAGTGCGGCCCAAACCTCGGGCGGCAGATCAAAATCAAAACCTGGAAGGATCAGCGCGCCCTGCGGCAGTTTCGCGACAGCCTGCATAAGCATCATTGTTGTCCCGCGCGACCCTGTCGAGCCTGCAAGTATTATTGGATTTTGTGGAGGCTGCTCGGCCCACAATGCTGCAATGGCGCTGACGCGGGCGCGCTGTCTCGCCTCCTTGTCGGGCTTTGCCTCGGTCAGAGAGAGGTAGTTCTGGACGATCCCAAGAAAGACTTTTGCGCGCTCCCAGTGGCCCGACTGATCTGTCACGTCCAGCTTTGCAATGGCGTCAGGCGATACGCCTTCGCCATGCATTTCGTCTATAAGCGCGGCAAGGCTGTCTGCGAGATCGTAAAGCGACGCGCGCGAGGCCAAGTCAGGAGACTTCTCAAGCAATGCTGAGATCAATCCGATGAGTTCGAGGCGGCGGCGCAGTGCGGGTATCCCTTGCGGGATGATCACACTGGGGGCGAGCGTTTCGAGATCGGTAATCAGGCGGATGCGGGGCAACAAGAGTGCGGGACCATCCTCAAAAATCATGCGCAGGCGCCGTGCCATGCGCTGGGTGTTTACGATCAGATCGACACGGGCCAATGCGTCGGGCGGTTGCGTCTGCGTGCGGCGCAGCAGGCCATCGACCAGTGCACGGGGGAAATCAACACCAGAGGGCAGGCCAAAAACACGAGGGGCTTCTTGAGGATCAAACATCTGATTTTAGTAGCTCTTCGGCCGTGGCAATGCCACCAGGATGGCCAACATCACACCAGCGGCCAGCGTATTCCAAGCCGTAGACAGTTTTGGTTTCAAACATGGCATCCCATACAAGATTGAGGGAAAACGAGTGTTCCTGAATGCCTGCCAGCAGGTCGGTTTTGATAATCTGAACGCCACCGAACACGACGCCCGCGCCACGTGAGAGACGCCCGTCGCTGGCATGCGTGAAGTCACCCGCGCCGCTATGCTCAAGCGCGCGAGACGGGGGAACGCACATTAGCAGCGCATCCATCTGCGTTGGCTCCCACGCATCGATCAACAGCTCCAGCGGGTTTGGCCCATGCCAGATCGCATCGGTGTTCATCGTGATCACTGGATCGGTTTTCAAAAGAGGCAGCGCGTTCCTGAGCCCGCCACCTGTTTCCAGAATGTCAGGCGTCTCGACCACAGTCTGCACGCCCGTTGGAGCGAGGTGGGATTCGAGCTGCTCGGGAAGGTAATGCAGGTTTGCGACGATCACGCTTGGGGTGATCTCATTTGCGAGAGCTAGCGCATGATCAATCAATGGCGCACCCGCAACCTTTACCATCGGTTTTGGCTGATTGGCCGTCAGATGCTTCATGCGCGTACCAAAACCCGCAGCGAATAACATGACAGGAAAGCTCATTCTGCGGACTGTGATTTGAGGTGTTTCAACAACGCGGGCGTCGGTGCAGGAAGGGTCGTTTTGACATGCTCAGAGATTGAGTGAAGCGCAGTGTGGGCAAGGTTGCGCTCCACAAACTCCCAAACCCGCGGGATCAGATCGACATATCGGGGCTTGCCCAGATCAATGCACAGCTTGGCAAATGCACCAACAATCCGCAGGTTTCGTTGTAGCCCTAAGACAGCATACGTTCTCCGGAATTCAGCCTCGTCCTGCGGGTTCTGCGACAGGTAGCGCTCGATCATTTTGCCCTCAATTTCACGCGGTACATCACGTCTGGCATCTTGGAGAATTGAGACAAGATCGTAAGCGGCGTGACCAGACATAGCGTCCTGAAAATCAAGCAGTCCGACCCGCTCTGGTCCGTGGCGCCCTGGTAGCCAAAGAATGTTCTCGGCGTGATAATCGCGCTGGATCAAAACCTTTGGCGCGGTTTCAAGCAGTCTTAGCTGCTCGGCCATCATTGTCTCGAATGTGGCTTGCTCTGGCGTGTTCTGCGCCCCTGTTGCGCCGAACAAATACCATTCGTACGCGCGTGCAGCGAAGCGGGTCATCGTTGTAGTGTCGTAAGCGTCCAACACAGGAAGAGGGGCGCTGTGCAGAACGCTGAGGACGTCTGTGGCGGCTTCATACAAAGGGACTTCAAGCGATGGATCACGCGCGATAACTGTTTTGAACAAGTCGTCGCCAAGATCTTCGATGAGCAAAAAACCGTTGGTCATATCGCGCGCGACGATCTTTGGCGCGCTCAAGGGAATGCTGCGCAAATGCTCTGCGATTGCGATGAAGGGGCGGATGTCTTCTCCGCGCTCGTATGGAGCATCCATCAGTATGATCGTTGCCCCGTCTTTCTTGGTCAAACGCTCATAGCGGCGGTTGGAGGCATCGCCTGCAACTGTGTGGCGTGTCGCATCGGACCACTCGGCCTCTTGGATAAACTTTATGAGGAGATCTTCGCGGTCGGTCATTTGATAAAACCCGTCAATTTTGTATCCCAGCGCGGATCAGTCCAAACGGCCGTCAGGATGCGTTGGTCTTCAACATCTGTCGCGACAAGGGTGATGTCCAGTGCGTCCTTCGGCCTGAGACTGGCAAGGCGGTCTGGCCATTCGATGATGCAAACTGCTTGGGGCATGGCATCGGTCAAGCCCAACTCCTCTATCTCGGAGGGATCATGCAGGCGGTACAGGTCCGCGTGCCAAATCTCGACACCGTCCCAAGCATCATAGGTCTGCACAAGCGTAAACGTAGGGGAGGGGACGTCCTCGGGGACCGCGAGCATGGATTGAATCAACGCGCGCGCCAGATGCGTTTTGCCTGCACCTACATCCCCAGTCAGAAGGATGGTATCTCCAGCCGTCAGGGATGCACCAAGCTTTCGCGCAAAGATGGCGGTTTCATCGGCATAGTTCAGGGATACGGAGATTTGCATGTCTGCACACTACCCGTGCTAGGTCGGGCTTGGAAGGCCTCTCATCGCTCTAACGCTCCAGATACATCTTCAAACGCGGGATTCTTGGGCGGGCTTTTCGAAAAGCGAACGACTGTGGCGCCAGATGCAATCGGCACGATCTTGCAGAGCATCGGATACTGGCCCTTGATGGTGACCGGCATTTCCCACGCGTCGCGCCCACGGAGGGTCGTAATGGATTGTTGCAATGTTTCCCAATGCGCGTTTGGCGCAGATTTTTCCCACCACAGCTTTATTGCGTCCGCAATCATTACATCAGCGAAACTGCTGTCGCTCTGAAACCCTCACAACAAATCATAGGCTTTGTTTGAAAAGGTGAGCACACCTGCGTGGGAAAATACCGCCAAAGCATCGTCGAATGTATCAACGAGACTCTGCCCCATCTCAAGCTCAGCGCGAAAGTTACGTGTCAACAATACCTCTGTGCTGATGTCTTCGAGAAGAAACGCAATTGCACCGTCCGGATGCGGGCGGCCTGTGACACGGTAGGTCTGACCTGTTTCCAAGGACCAAGTCTCCTCAAACTGGCCCGTTTCAGCCGCACTTATGAGGTCAGCCATCCTGTGGCGCCATGTCTTGTAGTTCTTTGGTTCGGGCATCCGTCGATTTTCGCGCAGAGCGTCAAAAAATGAATCGATTGTTGGCCGAGGGCTGAGAAACGAAACAGACAAGCCTGTCAGATCGACAAGGGCAGGGTTAAAGAGGGCTAATTGCCTGTCTCGGTTGAAGATCGCCAAACTCGTCGACAGTTGGGCAAAGGTTTTTGCCAGCGTTTGAACAAAATCGCGCTGGGCATCTTCGGTCTTGACCAACTTGACCAGTTCGTCCAGCGGCAATGCGCGATAGATCGTACCGTCATCCAGCGCGCAATGGACAACATTATACCATTATGGCTCAGCACCGGATGTCAGGTCCAGTTTTATGCGGGTTTCTTTAGACACGACCTGCCTCTGGGGTAGATTGAAAATCTTTGTCGCCAGATTTTCCGAGCCATAAGTAAGCTGTCTTTGCAAAGATGAATATTTTGCATTTTGCCAAACCACAGCACCTGAACCGTCTGTTTTCCAAACGGGATAATGGAGGCTGTCACTGACCTGTTGCAATACCTCTAGCTCGTCAGAAGGTCTTGAGGGTTCAGGCGCTAGATCCAAACCATGAAACGTGAGGGAGGTCGCGGTATCGTGGCGTTCAATCTGCAGTTGCCCGACCAGCCCAGGGGTGAGGTGAATATCACTACCTTTCGGAGGTGGTTGTGATGGAAACTCAGGATAGTCTGGCGTTAGAACTTCTTCGATATCTTCCCAGCTGTGCGCACCGATTGCGATAGGAAAAAGGCGTAGCGCCGCCACTGACGCATGTTCGATCACACCGTCCTGATATAAAATCACGGGTAATTCGATGTTCGAGCGCGTGCTCTCGACGGGAGTAAATTCCGAGCGCATGACCCACCAAATGCCAATAGCAATTGTAGGGATAGTAACAGCAAGTGTCAGGACAATATCGTTCAATACAGTACTCCAGATCCAATCATACAATGTCCCAATTAACCTTTATAAAATGTTAATTTTACGGCAAATTAACTCTCTGTGAAGCGGATATTCTGGCCTGTGATCACTGCGTTCTCGCCTTCGTGGGCGTCAATTTTCCGACGTGGCCAGCGTACTTCGATGACGGCACCGATGTTTCGGTTTCCGTCACCTATTTCATCGGTACCATTGGCAAAGGAAAGCGCTGCGCCCGAGCGTTCCAACAGTGTTTTGGCGATGAACAGCCCAAGCCCCATACCCTCATATTCGGGTCGCGTTTCATCCCTTTTCCGACGGCTGCGTTGTCCCATAAACGGATCACCCAACCGTCCAAGTAGTTGCGGTGGAAAGCCATTGCCATCGTCCAGAATTCGGACCGTTATCACTTCATCACTCCAGCGGGCCTCAACCCATGCAGTGCTCTGTGCAAAATCCACGGCGTTCTGAATCAGATTTCGCAAACCGTGTATAATCTCAGGCATGCGCAGGATTGAGGGTTGTGTAGCCTCTGGATCGTCAAGATTCGTGAAGCTGATAATAACATCTTTGCCGCGGGCCATATGTGGTTCTGCTGCGATCTCGATCAAGGTGACAAGAGGGACCTGTCGCATGTGCAGGTCATCTTTCCCTGCGCGGCCCATATCCCGCAGAATATCGCGGCAGCGGTCGGTTTGCTGGGCAATCAGTTCCGCATCTTCGCGCAGTTCTGGATGGTCGGATAATTCGAATACCAGCTCTGTACTCGCAAGTTTGATCGTCGCCAAAGGCGTACCAAGCTCATGGGCTGCGGCGGCGACGACACCACCGAGATCGGTTAGCTTTTGCTCGCGCGCCAATGCCATTTGTGTGGCTGCAAGTGCATCAGACATCAAATGAATCTCTGACGTCACACGTCGCGAGTAGGCAGAGGTGAACACGACCGCGATGATCAATGCGATCCATTGGCCAAAGATAAACAATGGTGGGATCTGTAGGGTTTCGCCATCCGTTGTGCGCAAGGGAAGGTGGAAAAACGCAAGGATGCTTACGCTGACAATCGCCATCGCGCACAGGCCAAGGGTTGCGCGCAGGCTCAGCGCGGTTGCCGAAATCGTGACAGGGCCAAGCAGCAATAGCGTGAATGGATTATTCAGCCCGCCCGTTAAGAACAAAAGAACGCTAAGCTGCACCAGATCAAAGCTGACCATGGCCATGTTCTGGCGTTCCGACAGGCGCTTGTTTTCGGGAAAGATAAAGCCCGCAATCAGGTTGCCGATGATCGAGATGCCGATCACGAAATAACACCAGCCCAGTTCCAGCTGGATGCGGAACAGATGCGGCGTAACGGATACAGCAACAAACTGGCCCGCGATGGCGAACCAACGCAGCAGGATCATTGTGCGCAGTCTGATCCAGTTTGCTCTTTTGCGTTCGCCGAAGGGACGGATGTTGGACTGCGGCATCTGGGCGCTTCTCTCAAATGTGACTTGCAATGATGTGAAGCTAGCGTAGGACTCGCGTAATTCATCATCAAGGGCGCGCAATGACGCTGCGCGCGAGGGAGTATTTATGATCCGTATTGCTGCAATTGGTGCTGTTGCTATCGTGGGTGCCGGGCTTGTCGCCATGACAGTTTTGACAAGCGGGAATGATGAAAGCCAGTTTGCGCAATGTGGCGGGAACACAGTCGCGGGGGATCTTGGCGGACCGTTTACCTTGGTCAATGGCGCGGGCGAAACTGTGACAAATGAGCAGGTTATCACAGACCCTACCTTGATCTATTTCGGCTATACCTATTGTCCCGATGTGTGCCCCCTTGATGTGGACCGCAATGCCGCTGCTGTTGAAATTCTGGAACAGCGCGGACAGTCTGTGACGCCTGTCTTTATCACCATTGATCCCGCACGTGACACATCCGAAGTTGTGAATGATTTTGCAGAGGCCATGCATCCGCGCATGATCGGCCTAACAGGATCGGACGAACAGATTGCTCAGGCGAGCAAAGCGTATCGCACATATTACAAAGCGCACCCTCCTGTGGATGGTGAGTACCTCGTGGATCATTCGACCTTCAGCTATCTTGTTACCCCCGAGCACGGATTTCTGGAGTTCTTCCGTCGCGAGCTCACTCCTGAACAAATGGCAGATAAGATCGGTTGTTTTGTCGAACGTATTTGACCCGCGATCATAGTGCTCCATATCCTAGCTCATAGGGACAATCCGTTTGGAACAGGGCGCGACGACCATGCCAGATACACTTATGCCCGATCTCGGGCCTGATAAAACGCTTCTTTTGCTCGATGACGACGAGCCGTTTTTGCGCCGTTTGGCCAAAGCGATGGAGAAACGAGGGTTCGAGGTCGAGATTGCAGGCTCTGTTGCGGCAGGTTCTGCGATAGCGACTGCACGACCGCCTGCTTACGCTGTGTGCGATCTTCGGCTCGAAGACGGAAACGGGCTTGATGTTGTAGAAATCCTGCGCGAACGTCGTCCCGATGCGCGGGTTGTTGTGCTTACAGGATATGGTGCGATTGCGACCGCGGTTGCAGCGGTAAAGATCGGGGCAACGGATTACCTGTCCAAACCTGCGGATGCGACTGACATCACCAACGCATTGCTGGCCACAGGTGACAATCTGCCCCCGCCCCCCGAAAACCCGATGAGTGCGGACCGCGTGCGGTGGGAGCATATCCAGCGGGTTTATGAGTTGTGTGACCGCAATGTCTCCGAGACGGCGCGCCGCCTCAACATGCACCGCCGTACGTTGCAGCGTATTCTGGCAAAACGCAGCCCGCGCTAGATGTCATAGCGTTTGAGGCGTTTGCTTACGACACTGCCATCAGCAAGTTTGTAGTCTTCAATAACGGCATAGTCGCGAAACCCGCGGCTTTGATAATAGGTCAACCCGCCCTCGTTATCGGCACGGATATTGGCGCGTATCCATACAAAGCCAAGCGCCTTTGCCGCCTTTGTCGTTGCGCTGAACAAGGCAGAGCCGATCCCCAGACCTGTTTGGCCCACCTGCACAAAGGTGGCGATCTCTGCGGCCTCGGGCGGGAGTTGATCGCTGGGCTCTATCCATTGGAACCCCACAACACGCTCGGACGCGTCCAGCGCCACGTGCCACGCCGATTGTTCGGGTGATCCTTGCATCCAGTCCCGCAAATCATCCGCGGTGACAGGGCGCACTAAGGCGGTGGTGCCGCCGATTGTGATAATCTCATTTAAAAGCTTCGCCATTGAGCCAGCGTCGAGCGGCATTGCGGGACGGACATTGATCACGGCATTTCCTCCAGAAGTTCAGCGTGGCGCGCCGTGAAGTCTGTGCGGACCTCAACGGGGGGGCGCAGTGTGATTTCCAGCCCTTGCATCAAAGCGGGATCGGGTTTCCCGAAAAAGCGATCCGCCTCAGCGGCTTCAAACCCTGCGATCTGAACGGCTTCCATCCACGCGCTCACACGGTCGGCTTTCTTGATCTGCTTTTTTACGGCGGCAGGCACCTTTGCAGGCAATCCAAACCGGATGTGCACGGCGGTCTCCAACCGTTCATCCAGCTCGCCATAGCCTGGGCCAACCGCTGCTTTCACAGGCGAGATCATGTCGCCGATCACATACTCTGGGGCATCATGCAGCAAAGCAGCCAGCCGCCATTTTGCGGGCGCATTGGGGGCAATACGGCCAAAGATCACTTCAACCAAAAGCGAATGTTCGGCAACCGAATAGGCAAAGTCGCCATGGGTCTGTCCGTTCCAGCGGGCGACAAACGCAAGACCATGGGCGATGTCTTCGATCTCGATATCAACAGGCGTTGGATCAAGCAGATCAAGGCGCCGACCCGATAACATGCGCTGCCATGCGCGCGGCTGCTGTGCCATCTGTATTCCTTTTCATTGCCTGCATGCATCAAGCTACACCGCGTACCTGAGTATTTTCCACCGCATAAAAATCAAAAGCTCGAACAACCTCTGCCTGCGTGGATATGATCCATTGAGATTGGAGCCAAAACGCACTATCTCCCCCTCAACCAGATAAGGAATTTCAAAGATGGCGAATGACTACATCGTAAAGGACATCAGCCTTGCTGCTTATGGCCGCAAAGAGCTTGATATCGCAGAAACAGAAATGCCGGGTCTGATGGCGCTGCGTTCCGAGTATGGTGAGGCAAAGCCGCTTAAGGGCGCGCGCATCGTGGGCTCCTTGCATATGACGATCCAGACGGCGGTTCTGATCGAGACGCTGGTCGAGCTTGGTGCCGATGTGCGCTGGGCGTCGTGCAACATCTTCTCGACCCAAGATCACGCCGCGGCGGCGATTGCCGAAGGCGGCACGCCCGTCTTTGCGATCAAGGGCCAGTCGCTGGAAGAGCATTGGGACTACCTCGATAAATCCTTCATGTTCCCCGAGGGTCCAAACCTGATCCTCGATGATGGTGGCGATGCCACGCTTTACATCCTGCTCGGCGCGCGCGTCGAGAATGGCGAGACTGACCTGATCGAAGTGCCCACTTCCGAAGAAGAAGTTGCCGTATTCGCCCAGATCAAAAAGCGGATGGCAGCCTCCCCCGGTTGGTTCACCAAAATGCGCGACCAGATTCAAGGCGTTTCCGAGGAGACAACAACAGGCGTTCACCGCCTCTATGATCTGGTGAAGCAGGGTCAGCTGCCTTTCCCTGCGATCAACGTGAACGACTCTGTGACCAAGTCGAAGTTCGATAATAAATACGGCTGTAAAGAGAGCCTTGTTGACGGCATCCGCCGCGCCACCGACACCATGATGGCGGGTAAGGTTGCTGTTGTGATGGGCTACGGCGATGTGGGCAAAGGCTCTGCCGCGTCGCTGGCGGGTGCGGGTGCACGTGTGAAAGTCACCGAAGTTGATCCGATCTGTGCGTTGCAGGCGGCGATGGACGGCTTTGAGGTTGTGCTGCTTGAGGACGTTGTCAGCACGGCCGACATCTTTATCACCACCACAGGCAACAAGGACGTGATCCGCATCGAGCATATGCGCGAGATGAAGGACATGGCCATCGTTGGCAACATCGGCCACTTTGACAACGAGATTCAGGTCGCCGCCCTCAAGAACCACAAATGGACCAGCATCAAAGAGCAGGTGGACATGATCGAGATGCCGAGCGGCAACCGTCTGATCCTGCTCTCCGAGGGGCGCCTTCTGAACCTCGGCAATGCCACGGGCCACCCGTCCTTCGTCATGTCCGCCTCCTTCACCAATCAGGTGCTGGCGCAGATGGAGCTGTGGATGCGCGGTGATGAATACAAGAACGAAGTCTACATCCTACCCAAACATCTGGATGAGAAAGTAGCGCGGCTGCACCTCGACCGGATTGGCGTCAAGCTGTCCAAACTTGATCCAGAACAGGCGGCCTACATTGGCGTCGCACCCGAGGGTCCGTTCAAGCCAGAGCACTACCGCTATTAATCAGCGCAGTGTCTGAAAAAAACAGATATAAGCACCGCCCTGTTTTGCACTGGGCGGTGCTTTTTTCATTTATCATAGGCGGGATTGGTTTTGGCGGATGGCAGGCGATGGTCCATCCCGATACGCCACTTCCCCCCGAGTGGAACCCTGTACAGCCCCTTTCAATTGATGATCCGCTTACGAGCCTTACAAACTGGAAGCTTACTCGCGCGCTGGGCAATCCCGAGACATGCCTTGCCGCGTTGGAAACGGGGGCAAAGATTGAGCGGAAACCTGATTTTGTTGAAACCTCGCGATGTGGCATCACACTTCAAGTCAATCTTAGCAGCGCGGGTGGTGCGTCGGTTGCGCCAGTCAACACGCGCTGCCAGACCGCGTTGCGACTGGCGATGTGGACGCAGCACGCGCTACAACCAGCGGCACAGGATTTGTTCGGCCAAGGCATCGCACAGATCAAGCATTTCTCAAGCTACTCTTGTCGCCCAATGCGTACGGCGTCAGGAAACTCCAGCAGGATGAGCAGTTATGCAACGGCGGATGCGATCGACGTCAGCGGTTTTGTGTTCGAGGATGATACGCGCGTGAGTCTGCTTTGCGATTGGAGTGGCGATACCGCCAAAAGCGCGTTCTTGAAGTACGCAAACACCAGTGCTTGTGACTGGTTTCGCCTTACGCTTGGCCCCTGATTTAACCGTCTCCATGCTGATCACTTCCACCTGCAACATACTGGTAATGGGCTGTGCAGATAATCCATGGGGAAACGAAAAGGTAGAAATTCCTTTTGCGGTGCAAAAATTGTGACTAGGACCAACTCGTAAGCCGAGTACGGCATAAAGTAACATCATGCAGCCAATGATATGGGTAAGCGCGACGAGTGGATTGCGAAATACGCAGAGGACCTTAAAGGCAAATGCGGTATGGAGCCGGATATGGATTTGCTGACAAAAGTGACGATTGGCTGTGGTCCGTCGATCTATAACGCAGATGCCCAAACTGTTGCTGGCGGTCAGGCATCCGAGCTTGAGACCGTGAAAAACAACTTCCTCATTAAGAAACTGGGCTTGCCTGACGGTCCAAACCTCATGGAGGCCATAAACTCTGTGATTGAGACATATGGCAAATCAGAGCGCAACAAATACCGTGCAGTCGGTTACTATATGCTGACAAAGCACTTCGGCAAAGAAGCCGTTTACAAGTAAGCTA
>CBFHZX010000042.1:0-21013 GCA_965660425.1 Sulfitobacter sp.
TGCGTTAGTTGATGTACGCTGACCACGAACTGGCAGGTTGCGACGGTGACGCAAGCCACGGTAGCTACCAAGGTCCATGTGACGCTTGATGTTCATCTGTGTTTCACGGCGAAGGTCGCCTTCAACAGTCAGGTTCGCATCGATGTATTCGCGAACCTTCAAGACTTCAGCGTCTGACAGTTCGTTAACGCGACGTGCGCGATCAATACCGATAGCTTCGCAGATTTCTTCTGCCTTAGCTGGACCGATACCAGTGATATATGTGAGAGCGATCAATACCCGCTTTGCAGTGGGGATGTTTACGCCGGCAATACGTGCCACGTGTGCAATTCCTTTTCGTTGCGGGTCCGTTATACCAGACCCTTTTTTCACAACATAAGCCCGAGGCAATTTGGCCTGCGGGCTAAAGCTGATCAGGTGATCTTGTGTAGAGGGTGCGACCGCCCACACAATTTGATTCTCTGTCGAGAATTCGGTCATTATGGGCTTTTGCAGGGGGCGTCAACCCTTGGAGGCACTCTGCAATTCCGCCTCGCGGACGCGGGCGAATTCGGCCAATTCATTTTTGTTATGGGCAACCGCAGCTTTCGCCAGCCTGCGCCAATAGAGCGGCGATCCCGAGCGCACGCTGCGGTGCAGGTCCACGGCCCGCTTGCGGGTCAATGCGCCTTTGCGCAGACCTGTTTGCAGCCCCCCAAGCCCCGCCATCATGCGCAGAACCTGCGTCGCAGGATGGCCCCCGCCTACGAACCTGCAGGACAGTACAGAGGGAAAGAGAGCATGGATGGCACGCGCATTGCGCCTGTCTTTCGGGCGAAAAGGATCGTAGATGGTCAATCCCCGCAAGCTTTGGTCGCCGTGCAGCCCCAGATCACCGCGCGTGCGGTCAAAAGCGCCTGCATCTTCGCGGTAGCGGCGATCCCATGGCACGACATCGGGGTGGATAGAAACCTGTGGCGAGACCAGCAGAACATCGCGCAGGCCCAGAGCGTTTGCAAACCGCAACGCGGCGTATCCCCCCATAGAAAAGCCTATCGCCAGCGACCCGTGATAGCTTTTTCCTAACTCGGCCAGAACAGCGTCCATCGCGTCGGTTTCATCATTGATGTACCAATCTTTGTGCTTTGACTGGACGTGCAATTGGGCAAAGCCGTGCCTTACGAAGCTTTTGACGGGGTTTGCACCGCTGAACAGGCCCGCGTCGTCAACGCGCTGCCTGAACGTAAAAAACAACCGCGGCGCCTGCGCGTTAAACAGATCAGCCCGCAGCAGGTCACCATCAAAAACGCGGTGTGGCGTCATCGCGCAAGGCCCTCGCAGGTGCCTTCAAGGCACCCGAGGGGGAGAAAAGGGTGTTCAGGCGTCGAGGACAGCAGCAATGCTCTTCTGCACGGAAGCCATATCCGCCAGACCGTCGACGGAGCTAAGCCCGCCCTTCGCATAATAGTAACCGATGAGCGGCGACGTTTGTTTGTAGTAGGCCATCAGACGTGTTTTCAGGCTTTCGGCATTGTCGTCTGCGCGTGCTTTACCGCCTGCTGCGACAGCATCAGCGGCACGACCCAGAATACGGTCCACCAAAACCTCGTCCTCGATTTGCAGTTCGATCACCGCATCGAGCGTCTGCCCTTCGGCCTCAAGCAGCTGTGCCAAGGCATCCGCCTGCTCCAAGGTGCGAGGGAAGCCGTCAAAGATGAAACCGCCCTTATTGTCGCCTTGCAGCTTTTCCTTGATCAGACCAATTACGATCTCGTCGGTGACGAGCGCGCCACTGTCCATAACCTCTGCAACGATCTTACCCATCTCAGAGCCTGATGATTTTGCCTCGCGCAGCATGTCGCCCGTGCTCAGCTGTACCATGTCACGGCTCTCTACGAGAAAGCCTGCTTGGGTGCCTTTACCAGCACCAGGTGGTCCGAGAAGGATAATATTCATTTGCGTGCAGGGCTCCGTTTCTTGCGGCCTTTGCCAGATTTGCCGCGCAACTGCGACTTCTCCAACAGGCCTTCATATTGATGTGCCAACAGGTGGCTTTGTACTTGCTGAATGGTGTCCATCGTCACCGAGACCACAATCAGCACGGACGTGCCGCCAAAGTAGAACGGGATGGCGAATTGACCTCGCAGGATTTCGGGCAGGATACAAACCGCCGCGAGATAGCCTGAGCCGAGCACGAGCACGCGGTTCACGACATACTCGAGGTATTCTGCCGTCCGCTTACCCGGACGGATACCGGGGATAAAACCATTCTGGTTCTTAAGGTTGTCGGCCACGTCGTCTGGCTTGAACGCCACGTTAAACGTGTAGAAGTAGGCAAAGAAGACAATCATCGCCACGAAGAACAAAAGATACAGCGGCTGACCCGGGCCAAAGTTGGCGAGCAACCATGACATCACGGGATTGGTCGAATTACCCGAAAAGGTGCTGATCGTGACGGGCAGCAACAGCAAGGACGAGGCGAAGATCGCGGGAATAACCCCCGATGGATTGACCTTGACGGGAAGGTGGCTGGAGCCGCCGTCATAGACTTTCATGCCCACCTGACGGCGCGGGTATTGGATGTGGATTTTGCGCAGGGCGCGCTCCATAAACACCACAAACATGATGGTCACCACGACCATGACAAGCACACCAACGATCAGCGCAGGGGAAATCGCGCCAGAACGGCCAGAGGCGAAGAACTGCGCAATAGCGGCGGGAACCTCGGCGATGATGCCGACAAAGATGATAAGCGAGATGCCGTTGCCGATGCCGCGTGCGGTGATTTGCTCACCCAGCCACATCAGGAACATCGTACCGCCAACGAGCGTGATCATGCAAGAGATGCGGAAATACCAGCCCGGATCAGCCGCGATATCACCCGCCTCAAGCGAAACGGCGAGGCCGTAGGACTGCACCGTGGCCAGCGCCACCGTGCCCCAACGGGTGTATTGGTTGATCTTTTTGCGCCCCTGCTCGCCCTCTTTTTTGAGCTGCTCGAGCGCAGGCACCATAGAGGTCAAAAGCTGTACAATAATTGAGGCCGAGATATAGGGCATGATGCCGAGTGCAAAGATACCCATGCGCCCCAATGCGCCGCCTGTGAACATGGAAACCATGCCGCCGATGCCTTGACCCGCCTGCTCCATAAAGTCGCGCAGCGCGCCGCCGTCGATGCCCGGCACAGGGATGAATGTCCCCAGACGGTAAACGATCAGCAGCATGAGCGTGAACAGGATGCGGTGGCGCAGGTCAGTCGCCTTGCCAAAGGCGGACCAGCTTGAATTGGCGGCCATATTCTCGACGGCAGATACCATGTAAAGGCTCTCTTTTTATCAAACGAAACGCCGCCCGAACCGTTTTCCGGCGGGCGGCGTTTGGGAAAACTTGAAACACTATGTAAGCGGCGCGCGCGCCGCCCACAAGTCCGAAGGTTTACTCGGAGGCTTCAGCCGCTGCGGCCGCTTTTACGGTCACGCTGCCGCCTGCTTTCTCAACCGCTTCAACAGCAGCTTTGGAAGCGCCTGTCACGTCGAGGTTCAGCTTTGCGCTTACGTCACCTTTTGCAAGGATACGGATGCCGTCGCGCTTGCGACGTACCACACCCGCTGCGACCAGCGCATCTTCGGTGATGGTTGCTTTGATGTCGAGCTTGCCTGCGTCGACAAACTTCTGGATCAGACCGAGGTTGATCGCGGAATATGTCTTGCGGTTGGGCTTGTTAAAGCCGCGCTTTGGCAGACGTTGGTAGAGGGGCATCTGGCCGCCCTCGTACCCTTTGATCGCCACACCCGAGCGGGACTTCTGACCCTTGATACCACGGCCACCCATCTTACCCGTGCCGGAACCAGGACCACGGCCCACGCGCTTGCGGGGTTTCGTTGCGCCTGCGTTATCTGAAAGTTCGTGCAGTTTCATGTCGCTTCTCCTTTTGCCGGATGTGCTCCCCAGCGACGGGAGTGAGCAAACGCGGCGTTTTCAAATGTGGTGGCGGATTCGGTGCCACTGGGGGCGTATAGAATGCGCAGAGGCGTGACGCAAGGATGGATGTCCAAGCTGGAGATCTTCATTTAGTTCGACGCAGCGCATTCCGTATCGCGTAAGGGCACAAATAGAATTTGAAGAATGTTCCGTAGCACGAAAAGCCCCTGAAACGCCCCAAATCTGACCATTTATCATCCGCAGATTGCGAAGGTAACATGGCACTTCAAGTCAATTTTTGAAGGAACTGGCTATAATTGAGGCGTTGTTATCAAAATACAGTCTCCAATGGCTTGCTGCTGCGATCCTTTTATTCATTTTCTATTGTCTGCTAAAAATCGGTGTCGTTTTTTCGGAAATCACAAAAACGGGTGATGGAAAATTTGAGGGTGTTTCGCGGACCGTCAGCCCCCACTTGCTGTTTGATGATAACGCAGACCTTGGTGTGAAATATAAGAAACATCAGATTGATCAAAAGCTATATGCCGTGATTTTGAACGGCCTTTCTCGCATTGTGATCGTAGTTGCGCTTCTGGCTTCTTCAGCCTTTGTTGTGACGTTGGTTTGGCGTCCGCTTCTTGCGCATACATAATTTGATCGCAATACAAAAAAGCTCAAAATATAAAACGCCCCGCAGTTTCCTGCGAGGCGCTTGTATCAGACAGCGGAAGATTTAAAATTTTCCGGCCGTTTTCTTTCAAAGAAACCGATCAGCCCTTTTCTTCGATGATCTCTACCATGTGGCTGACCTTACGGACCATGCCGCGCACGGAAGGAGTATCTTCCAGCTCGCGGGTGCGGTGCATTTTGTTCAGGCCGAGGCCGATCAATGTGGCGCGCTGGTCTGCGGGGCGGCGGATCGGGGAGCTGATCTGTTTTACGACGATAGTCTTGGCCATGCTTATGCCTCCTCAGCGGTTTGAGTGGACGTGTCTGCGGCATCGTCACGCTTGGGCAGAATGTCGGCGACTTTCTTGCCGCGACGCTGTGCTACGGAGCGTGGTGACTGCTCTTTCTTCAGACCATCCATGGTGGCGCGGATCATGTTGTAGGGGTTTTGTGAACCGATTGATTTGGACACAACGTCCTTGACGCCCAGCATCTCGAACACGGCACGCATTGGACCACCAGCAATAATACCGGTACCTTCTGGCGCTGTGCGCATGATCACTTTGCCTGCGCCGTGACGGCCAGCCATATCGTGGTGCAGCGTGCGACCTTCGCGCAGTTGCACGCGGATCATCTGGCGCTTGGCCTGCTCGGTGGCTTTGCGAATGGCCTCGGGGACCTCTTTCGCTTTACCTTTACCAAAGCCTACGCGGCCTTTCTGGTCGCCTACGACGACGAGAGCAGCAAAACCAAAGCGCTTACCGCCTTTTACAGTTTTGGATACGCGGTTAATGGCGACCAAGCGGTCAGCGAATTCGGGCGCTTCGTCGCGCTGGTTGCGGCGGTTACCGCCACGGTTGTCATCTCTGGCCATGCTGGCCTCCTTAATTTGCGGGCGGGTGCCCTGTTGTCACAACCCTTGGTGAGCGACGCTCCCGGGTCATCGAAGGCGCGCAATGAATGCGCACCCTACAGTGTGGTGCCTAGGGTGCGCATTTACTGCACACCGCTGTTCTTAGATCTTCAAGCCACCTTCACGGGCTGCGTCGGCCAAGGCTTTCACTTTACCGTGGAAGAGGAAACCGCCGCGATCGAAGTAGGCCGCTTCAACGCCCGCCTTCTTTGCGCGCTCGGCGATTGCCGTGCCCACTTTTGTCGCAGCTTCGACGTTGTTTTTGCCAACCACACCGAGATCCTTCTCGAGCGTGGATGCGGAAGCGACTGTTACGCCGTTCACATCGTCGATCAGCTGAACGCTGATGTTCTTGTTGGAGCGGTGCACGGAGAGGCGCATGCGCCCACGGTTCGTGCGACGAAGTTTGTTCCGAACGCGCAAGCGGCGTTTGATGAACAGTTGTCTTTTGCTGTTTGCCATCTGATGCGTTCCTTACTTCTTCTTGCCTTCTTTGCGGAAGACGAATTCACCCTTATAGCGGATGCCTTTGCCCTTATAGGGCTCAGGCTTGCGCCATGCGCGGATGTTCGCGGCGACTTGACCAACAAGCTGTTCGTCAATGCCTTCCACAACGATTTCGGTCTGCTTTGGCGCCGTTACAGTAACGCCTTCAGGCGGCGTGTAATCGACGTCGTGGGACAGGCCGAGGTTGAGTTTCAATACGTTGCCAGTCATGGCAGCACGGTAACCAACACCCTGAATTTCAAGCTCTTTCTTGAAACCATCGGTGACACCAGTGACCAAGTTTGCGACCATTGTGCGGCTCATACCCCACTGCTGGCGCGCGCGCTTGGACTTGCCACGAGGGGTCACGCTTACGGCGTTACCCTCAACGGTCATGGTCACATCGTCGGTTGCTTTGAAGGTACGAACCCCTTTAGGGCCTTTCACTTCGATGGTCTGGCCGGATACAGAGGCTGTTACACCGCTGGGCAGGTCGACCGCTTTTTTACCAATACGAGACATCAAATTCTCCTTAGAATACGGTGCAGAGCACTTCGCCGCCAACATTGGCTGCGCGTGCGTTTGCGTCCGACATCACACCCCGTGGGGTGGAGACAATCGACACGCCGAGGCCCTGACGGACCGCTGGAATGTCTTGTGAGCCCATGTAGACGCGGCGACCGGGCTTGGAGACCCGCTTAAGCTCGCGAATAACAGGTTCGCCTTCGTAATACTTGAGGCTGATCTCGATGGCGGGGTGGCCGTCGGCGCCCGTCATCTTCTCATAGCCGCGGATGTAGCCTTCGTCGGCCAGCACATCCAGCACCCATGCGCGCAGCTTGGAAGCAGGCGTCATGACGGTGGATTTGCCGCGAAGTTGACTGTTGCGGATGCGTGTCAGCATATCTGCGATAGGATCGGTCATATCAATATGCTCCCTTACCAGCTCGACTTGACCATGCCCGGGATCTGGCCTGCGGAGCCGAGATCACGAAGCGCGATACGCGAGATTTTCAATTTGCGGTAATACGCGTGTGGACGGCCTGTTAGCTGGCAACGGTTGTGCAGACGCACAGCCGAAGAGTTGCGTGGCAGTTTCGCCAAGTCGAGGGTCGCGCGGAAACGCTCTTCCATCGGCTTTGTCTCGTCGCTGATGATTGCTTTCAGCGCCGCACGCTTGGAGGCGTATTTTTTGACCAGTGCTTCACGCTTCTTCTCGCGTGCGATCATGGATTTCTTAGCCATATCTAGTTTCCTTCCCGCTTACGAGTTGAAGGGCATGTTGAACAGCTTCAACATTGCCTTCGCTTCGGCGTCGGTTTTCGCAGTGGTTGCGATGATGATGTCCATGCCCCAGTTCTCGTCGATTTTATCAAAATCGATTTCGGGGAACACGAGATGCTCTTTGAGGCCCATGGCGTAGTTGCCGTTGCCGTCAAAGGATTTGCCGTTGATGCCGCGGAAGTCGCGGATACGGGGCATTGCAACCGTGATCAGACGATCAAGGAATTCATACATGCGGTCCGCGCGAAGTGTGACCTTCGCACCCATTGGCATTTCTTCCCGAACGCGGAAACCAGCGATGGATTTCTTGGCGATGGTTGTCATTGCTTTTTGACCAGCGATCAGCGTGAGGTCTTCCTGAGCGGATTTGGCCTTTTTGCTGTCACGGACAGCAGCAGCACCACAACCGATGTTCAGGACGATCTTGTCCAGACGCGGGATTTGCATGTCGTTCTTGTAGCCAAACTCTTCTTTCAGGGCTGCACGGATGCGGTCATGATAGTCGGCCTCGAGGCGGGGTGTATATTTTGCATCGTCAAGCATTAGATCACGTCCCCTGTGGTCTTGGCGAAACGCACTTTGTTTTCGCCGTCCATTTTAAAGCCCACGCGGGAAGGTTTGCCGTTGGCATCCTTGATTGCGAGGTTGCTCAGGTCCATCGGCATCGACTTGGGGATGCGACCGCCCTGTGATTCCTGTGACTGGCGCGTGGCGCGGACATAGACATTGATGCCCTCGACGACGGCTTTGTTGGATTTTGGATCAACGGAGGTAATCTTACCCTCTTTGCCCTTATCCTTGCCGGCCAGAACGATGACAGTGTCACCTTTTTTCAGCTTAGCAGCCATGGTTACAGCACCTCCGGAGCGAGTGAGATGATTTTCATGAAGTTTTTGCCGCGCAATTCACGAACAACTGGGCCAAAAATCCGCGTGCCGACAGGCTCGTTGGAGTTGTTGAGGATAACTGCTGCGTTGCGGTCAAAACGGATGGCCGTGCCATCGTCACGACGAACTTCTTTGGCGGTGCGAACGACGACAGCCTTGCGGACGTCACCTTTCTTTACGCGGCCACGTGGAATGGCCTCTTTCACCGATACGACGATAATATCGCCGACCGATGCGTAACGACGGTGCGAACCGCCGAGCACCTTGATGCACTGAACGCGGCGCGCGCCACTGTTGTCAGCAACATCCAGGTTGGTCTGCATCTGGATCATTTGGTTTCTCCCGACCTGTAGGGGGCGATGCGTGCCTGATCCCTAGGGTTTCGATTAATATTGTCACTCAGGAACGAGTAACGCGGCCCTCCCGAGGAAGACCGCGCAAAGTATCATGCTTCCGCAGTGATCACTTCCCAACGCTTGGTTTTGGATCGTGGTGCACATTCGATAATGCGGACCTGCTGGCCCACTTTGAATGTGTTGTTCTCATCGTGCGCCCGATATTTCTTGGACTTACGAATGGTCTTTTTCAGAACCGGATGGGTAAAGCGGCGCTCTACGGATACGGTGACTGTCTGTTCGTTGGCGTCCGAGGTTACGGTGCCTGTCAGGATACGCTTTGGCATTCTACTAAGCTCCTCTTACGCGTCTGTCGCAGCGGCTGCTGCTTTTTGGTTCAAAACTGTTTTCACGCGGGCCACGTCACGTTTGACGGAGCGCAGACGCGAAGGGTTTTCCAACTGGCCAGTGGCCTGCTGGAAACGCAGGTTGAACGCTTCTTTTTTCAGGTTCACAAGCTCGTCGCGGAGCTGGTCCGGCGTCTTGTCGTGCAGTTCATTGGCTTTCATGCCAGTTCCTTTCAACATCACGGGGAGGCTGCGCGCGCGCATGACCCTGATTCCCGTGGAGTACATGGGTAGAGAGCGCCGTTTAGGCCTATTCCCCTCCCCGCGCAACCCTTTATTCGGAGGAGCTCATTTCTTGGGCGTGCGCAGCATCTCGATGGCCACAGCCTCGGCCGAAAAGGAGATATACTGGTAGTCACCCTCGGACAGCGTTTCAGTCAGCGCCTTATATTCATGGTAACGCCAGCCGGGATAGCCGTAGAGCTCATCAAACAGGATCACAGTCCCCTTGCGCAGCCTGCTTTTCACCGCCGCCAGCGCGTAGGCTGTGGGCGTGTAGGTGTCCATGTGGATGAAGGCAAAGGGCGTCTTGCCGTTCGCCTTGAGGTAGCCCGGCAGCGTGTCCTGCACCCAGCCTTCCTCAAACGCGACATTGTCAGGCACCTCGGGCAATTTACCCTTGGTCGAGAGCGCCCCCGCCTGACGGCCCGTGTGCATGCCGGTCCAATCCTACTCAAGCCCTTCGAAGCTGTCAAAGCCTGTCAGGGTGAGGTCATGTTCGCCGAGCACTTCGCCGAAGGTGCGGCAGCCATCGCCCTTGGCCACGCCGAACTCGACATAGAGCCCGCCCTCGATCCCGTTCTTGATCGCGCGGCGCACGTGATAAAGGCGCTGCTGCTTTTTGTTGCGAAACAGCATGGACTGCTCCATGTGATCGCGGGAATGCTCAAAGCTCTCGCATTTGGAGGCCTCGAGGAGGAAGGTCATCGGGTTCTGGTCGAGCATGGGTTTGTTCTGCCCGTTTTTTACTGCTTTTGATGCGACCATAGCACTTCGGAGCGCGCAGCAGTAAATCGATCGTTTCAGCTGGCGTGAAAAAAGCAGCCGATTGCGGCAAAGATGTCAAAGGCGCAGGCACTGGCGCAGGACAGCATAGAGCGCTAGACAGCCGCGCATGACACATATCAAATCCCTCTTCGTGACCCGCCTGTACGACGCCCCCTTGGGCGAGATTGATGCCGCTGAATTGGAGGCCTCATGCTACTCGATTGCTGAGGATGATGAGGCGGGGCAGGAATGGTGTGAGCAGAACGGCTATCCAGGCTACACGTCTTATGCGTCCCTGACCGATCTGGGCTGGCGGTTTCCGATCTTTGCCGATGTGATCAAGGCAATTGACGCTCATGTGGCGGCCTTCGCGACGGATCTGGAGTATGATCTGGACGGGCGGGAGCTGAAGTTGGAGGATATCTGGATCAACATCCTGCCCGAGGGCGGCACACATTCAGGGCATATCCATCCACATTCGGTGATCTCTGGCACGACCTATGTGGCGATGCCCGAGGGGGCAAGTGCGATCAAATTCGAGGACCCGCGCCTGCCGATGATGATGGCGGCCCCTGCGCGGCGCAAGGATGTGCGCGAGGAGCTGGGTGTGTTCCACTACGCCGCCCCTGCCGTGGGCGATGTGCTGTTGTGGGAGAGCTTCATCCGCCACGAGGTGCCGATGAACATGAGCGAGGAAGACCGCATCTCCGTCTCGTTCAACTACAGCTGGGCCTAATCACGACCTAAGCGTTTGCGCGCGCTGGCGGTTTGACCCGTTGCGGGAATGAGGCTGCTCGCCTTGCCAAGACCAAAGGGCGGCATGCCTGAATAGAGCGTCTCGTACTGGCCGCTTTGCACCAGCAATGTCTCCTGGAAAATGCCAACAGCGGCGCGATCATCGCGCATCGCTTTGTTAAAGGCGGAGCATGCAGGCAGATGGGCGCAGTCACGGGCGGTGGCATAGGTCTCCAGATGCTCGAAGCTGCGCCAGTATTGCAGGACCAAGCCAAAGCCGATGTTGTTGTAGCCCAGAAACCCTGTCTCTTCTTTTGGCAGCTTGCTCAACTCGGTCAACATACGCGGCATGGCGAAAGCGGCAGGTATCCATTTATGCAGCAGCCAAGGACGGTTGATCCGCATGCCAATGATGAAGACAACAAAGTCACCCTCGATCTGTGCGATCATTCGCTGGAGGATTACCTTGGCCATGCTATTTCGGCGCCTTCTTGCGCGCCTCTTCCTGCTCCTTGACCAGCGCCTTCTCTTCCTTGGTCATCTTGTTGCCCCACTGGTTGTTGGAGAGGCCAAGATCGGCGGGCATCGGCTTGGTCTTGCCCTTCTTGATCTCGCCGCCTTTGTTGAGGAATTCGGCGATGAGGTCGGCGTCGGTGTTGGGTTTGGGGACGTGTTTCATGGGGGGCGTGTCCTTGTGGCTGGGTTCCTGTAAGATAGCCTGCCGAGCTCCCGTTATCCAGCATTTGCACTTAAACCGACGCAATGCAACCTGCCCCCCTTCGGACGCTCCCCGATCTCAAAAACAACAATCTGCGGCTTTTGATTGCCTATTCTTTAGGATTCTATGTCACAGCCTGTGTCATGCGCATAATCGCTAACAGCATTCAAAAACTTCTTGAGCAACACGGGCTCCCTCCAAGTCATTCGAAAAAACTGCTCAATCTCCGTGATTTTTCCGTATTCAGTATTAGCCACCCGCCTGTTAAAGTGTGGAATATTGGTAATTTCTTTAGCAAGATAAGTTTCGATCTTTGGTAGCGCGGCTCTTTGTTCTGAATGGTGAACTCTAGGCCAATCTGCTCCCGGATAATTTCTCAAGACCCAAAGCCTAAATCGAGCAATACCTCTAGTCGAAAGAGGGTAATTATCATCAAGGCGGGTTCCAAAACCTTAAAATGAGGCTTGGCCTTGTCCTATTTTCTGAATTTCTTGTCCTGAGAAGTCAATTAAGTAGTCTAAGTTGAAGAAGCGAACATAACTGCTGGTCAGACCATTTTGTTCTGAAGGCTCTAAATCCCTCGCTAAACTTATCCAACAGTGGGAAATTGAAATGTCTTTGTATTGCATCGCAACAAGGGCTTCACGAATTGCTTGTTTAGACGTGGGTTGAGCGTTCGTCGGCGTTGCGAAAAGTACCATCAACAGGCCAGCTGTTGCTAACGCCATCGTCGGCAGAAACCCTGTTTTCATCTCATGCTCCAGTCGGACTCAAATAATACAGATCATATGACATAGTTCAAATTACCACTTTGAAACTGAAAAAGCCCCCGCCGTTCTCACAGCGGGGGCCCTTTATTTCTAGCGGGGCCGGAACGGGCGTTTCTATGAAACACCCTGCCTCCGGCTCGACAGCACCCGCTTACGCGGGTGCGTCGTTTTACCAATCCTCGCGGACCACGACGCGTGTTTTGATCGGCAGCTTCATCGCAGCAAGGCGCAGGGCTTCGCGGGCGATGTCGTCGTTGACGCCGTCGATCTCAAACATCACGCGGCCAGGTTTGACCTTGCATGCCCAGAAGTCCACGGAACCTTTACCTTTACCCATCCGTACTTCGACGGGCTTGGAGGTGACAGGTACGTCTGGGAAGATACGGATCCAGACACGGCCCTGACGCTTCATGTGGCGCGTCATGGCACGACGTGCGGCTTCGATCTGGCGTGCAGTTACACGCTCAGGCTGAAGCGCCTTCAGGCCGTAGGTGCCAAAGTTCAGGTCGGACCCGCCCTTTGCCAGACCCTTGATCGAGCCTTTGAACTGCTTACGGAATTTCGTACGTTTTGGCTGTAGCATCTATCTACTCCTTAACGCCGACCGCCGGCACCACGAGGTGCTGGGCCGTCTTGCATTTCTTGTGCCTTGCGGTCACGGGCAGCGGGATCATGTTCCATGATCTCACCTTTGAAGATCCACGTCTTGATGCCGATGATGCCGTAGGCGGTCATGGCTTCAACGTGGGCATAGTCGATGTCCGCACGCAGGGTGTGGAGCGGCACTCGACCTTCACGGTACCATTCGGTACGCGCAATCTCGGCACCGCCAAGGCGGCCTGCGAGGTTGACGCGGATACCAAGGGCACCCATGCGCATGGCGTTCTGTACCGCACGCTTCATTGCGCGACGGAAGGACACACGACGCTCAAGCTGCTGTGCGATGCTCTCACCCACGAGGGCTGCATCCAGCTCGGGCTTGCGCACTTCAACGATGTTGAGGTGCAACTCGGACGCGGTGAACGCGGCAAGCTTCTTGCGCAGACCTTCGATGTCCGCACCTTTCTTGCCGATGATCACACCGGGGCGTGCTGTGTGGATCGTGACGCGGCACTTTTTGTGCGGACGCTCGATGATCACACGGGAGATGCCCGCCTGATGACACTCTTTCTTGATGAAATCGCGGATTGCGAGGTCCTCAAGCAGAAGATCACCGTAGTCTTTTGTATCGGCGTACCAGCGGCTGTCCCATGTACGGTTAACCTGAAGGCGCATGCCGATTGGATTGACTTTATTACCCATTATGCTTGCTCCTCAACTTGGCGCACGACGATGGTGATTTCCGCAAAAGGCTTGAGGATCTTGCCGAAACGGCCACGCGCACGTGGACGACCACGCTTGAGTGTCATGTTCTTGCCTACATAGGCTTCGGCCACGATCAGCTCGTCTACGTCGAGGTTGTGGTTGTTTTCGCCATTGGCAATCGCGGACTGAAGGCATTTCTTCACATCCACTGCGATCCGCTTTTTGGAGAAGGTCAGGTCCGTGAGCGCACGGTCCACCTTCTTGCCACGGATCATTGCGGCAACGAGGTTGAGTTTCTGCGGTGACGTCTTGAGCATGCGCAGCTTTGCACGTGCTTCATTGTCTGCCACGCGGCGGGGATTTTTATCCTTGCTCATGGCTTATTTCCGCTTCGCTTTTTTGTCGGCTGCATGGCCATAATAGGTGCGGGTCGGTGAATATTCACCAAACTTCTGACCGATCATGTCCTCAGTGACGTTTACTGGGATATGCTTGTGACCGTTATAGACGCCGAACGTCAGGCCAACAAACTGTGGGAGGATCGTGGAACGGCGCGACCAGATTTTGATCACTTCGTTGCGACCGCTCTCGCGGGAGGCTTCGGCCTTTCTGAGGACATAAGAGTCAACAAAAGGACCTTTCCATACTGAACGAGACATAAATTAACGCCCCTTCTTCTTGGCGTGGCGTGAACGAATGATCAGTGCACTTGACGCTTTTTTCTTGTTCCGGGTTTTTGCACCCTTAGTCGGCTTGCCCCAAGGCGTAACCGGATGACGACCACCAGAGGTCCGGCCTTCACCACCACCATGCGGGTGGTCGATCGGGTTCATAACGACACCACGAACACTTGGGCGGATGCCCTTATGACGCATGCGGCCCGCTTTACCGTAGTTCTGGTTGGAGTTGTCGGGATTGGACACGGCACCAACGGTGGCCATGCATTCCTGACGTACGAGACGCAGTTCGCCCGAGGACAAACGGATCTGGGCGTAGCCACCATCACGGCCAACAAACTGAGCGTATGTCCCAGCAGCACGGGCGATCTGGCCGCCTTTGCCTGGCTTCATCTCGATGTTGTGGATGATTGTACCGATGGGCATGCCGCTGAAGGGCATTGCGTTACCAGGCTTGATGTCGGCCTTCTGGGAGGCGACGACCTGATCGCCGACGGCGATACGCTGGGGGGCAAGGATATAGGCCTGCTCACCATCTTCATATTTCACGAGCGCGATAAACGCCGTCCGGTTCGGGTCATATTCAATGCGCATGATCGTCGCGGTGACGTCCATCTTGTTGCGCTTGAAATCAACGATACGGTAAAGGCGCTTTGCACCCCCACCCTTGCGACGCATTGTGATCCGTCCGGTGTTGTTCCGTCCGCCATGCTTAGTCAAACCCTGTGTGAGGGCCTTGACCGGGCGGCCTTTCCAAAGCTCCGAACGGTCGATCAGTACCAGTCCACGCTGGCCTGGCGTCGTCGGTTTATACGACTTGAGTGCCATGTTCTCTGTCTTCCGTTTTGCTATGTGCGGCCCCGCAGGTCCGCTGTGGTTAGAGGGCCCCGAAGGTCCCAGTGGGGATGCAGGGTTTGACCCTTGCACAAAGACGAAGCCCCAGACGAATCTGGGGCTGTGCCGATGCGGTTCTTTAGGATGTGGTTGGGGTGGGGTCAAGTCGCAACGCTTAGATACCACGCTTTTCAGCAAGTAACAAAGAGAAGCTACAAGGGTATCCGCTCAAAATTGATATCAACTTGGAACTCGCCCTTTTCTTTCACGAATTTCTCAGCTCTCAAAATGAAGCGATTAACACCTGATAACCCGCCAAAATACAGCTATCACCCTGAAAGTTATGCTTATAGCAAGTACTTGATCCAAATTTCGGCCACTCAAAAGTTACAGTTTCAGAGCCGACTTTCGTCACTATCATATACAACTGGGATTCTTTAAAGCAAAATTCAGTACCTCGCTTGCTTCGGATCGTAAATCGCTCATCCTCAAAAGAAGGCATAAACAGGCATTCTTCTTCGGCAAAATGAGTTCGTCTCTTCGTTGCAATCGGAATTCCATCCCCTGTTGCCGCAGCCAACGCGGCAAGGCGCTCTTCGATCAAAGGGTCAAGCCCCGCAACAATTTGACCCTCAACGCGTCTGATCAATCCCTCAACCTGAGCCAGAGTAACGCCGCCAGATGAAGATGAGACTGGCATGTCCGCCAAACGACGCTCCAATTCGGACGATACATCGGCTTTTGCCTGATCAACAGCGCGCTTGAGCGCCACTGGATCAATACCGCCGCCTACGAGGGTCGGTAAATCCTCAACCCGTTTTGACAATTCGTCCAACCACTTTTCCAAGAGACCCATCATGACCCTATTTTGTTCGCTTCCCTGAACAAGGGCTTCAAGTCGCAGCTTTTCCTGCTCCTTCTTCACGTCCAACACGCTCGCGGCATGCCGTCGCTCCGCCGCATCAAGTTGCCTTTGCTGTGAAACAAGCTGTTCACGCAGGGCTGTAACCACAGAAGCCTCCGACACGGCAGCTTCAAAACTGTCTTGATTGTACTGATAGGTAAACGCACCGACGCTAGCGACCACCCCAATAACACCTGACAAAACGGTTTGTCCGCTAAACAACGTAGTCCAAATACTCATTCGGCCTACCTTCTTCCAAATCCCGGTTAATAAACCGCAATTGAATTTCTGAAGCCAGCAAAAATAGAACGATTGAACAGCAAACCGTAGGGTGCGCACTTGCTGCGCACCGCACCCCCCCCGACAAACTCGCCACGGTGCACAGCAAGTGCGCACCCTACGCTTTGACACAAAAAAGGGCGCAGCCTCACAGCTACGCCCTTCAAAATTCTCTAACCAATCAGCCCCTTACGGAGCCAATCCAGCTTATGCCAGTGACAGGTTTGTCGCGCTCTCGCGGCCGTCGCGGCCTGCTTCGATGTCGAAAGTAACTTTCTGATCATCGGAGAGACCTGTGAGGCCCGCGCGCTCTACGGCGGAGATGTGTACGAACACGTCCTTGGAGCCGCCATCGGGCGCGATGAAGCCGAAGCCTTTAGTTGTGTTGAACCATTTTACTGTACCAGTGGCCATCAGTATATTCCTTGTTTTAAAGCTGCCCGCAGGATGCGGCAGGTCGGCTAAGTCAGTTCAAAGATCGTAAGACTGAGCCGCAAGGAGCAGTAATTCCGATAGATATAGTAACGTCGCACCGCCCTCTTGCGCCTTTGGCGACACAATAGCAAGAACTATAAAGTCGGGCCTCAGGATCGGCGGATTTACGTCAGGTTCAGACGCAAAAGGCCCCCGCATCGCTGCGAGGGCCTTCTGAATGTCTTCGTCTGGCAGGCTTAGAGGCCTGTGGAGACGTCGATTGTGTTGCCTTGTTCCAGCGTCACATAGGCTTTTTTCACGTCTTTGCGTGTGCCCAGCTGACCGCGGAAGCGCTTTACCTTACCCTTGGTGATTGCGGTGTTGACCGCCTTCACCTTCACACCAAAGAGCGCCTCGATGGCTTCCTTGATCATGGGCTTGTTGCTGTCCATGGAGACTTCGAAAACAACGGCGTTGTTCTCGGAGGCCATGGTGGCCTTTTCAGTGATGATCGGCTTGCGGATCACGTCGTAATGTTCTGGTTTCGCGCTCATTTCAGACGGGCCTCCAGTGCTTCGATGCCTGACTTCGTGATGACGAGTGTATCACGCTTCAGGATATCATATACGTTAGCGCCCATTGTCGGCAGGATATCCAGACCGTCAATGTTACGCGCGGCTTGCAGGAAGTTCTCGTTGACGGACGCACCGTCAATGATCAACGCGCGCTTCCAGCCCAAGGACTTAACCTGTTTGGCCAGAGCGGATGTTTTCCCGTCGGATGCTGCATCGTCGATGATCACGAGCGCGCCGGCTTTTGCCTTTGCGGAGAGTGCGTGACGCAGACCCAGTTTGCGGAACTTCTTGGTCAGCTCGTGGCCGTGGCTACGAGGAGTTGGACCCTTGTAGACACCGCCCCCGCGAAAGATCGGAGCCGAGCGTGCGCCGTGGCGTGCGCCACCGGTGCCTTTTTGGCGGTAGATCTTCTTGGTGGAGTAGCTGACTTCGCGACGTGTCTTTACCTTGTGGGTACCGGCCTGCGCGTTGTTACGCTGCCAGCGGACCACACGGTGCAGAATGTCTGCCCGTGGCTCGAGACCAAACAGCGCTTCGTCAAGGTCGATGGACCCTGCTTTGCCGCCGTCGAGTTTGATGACATCTAGTTTCATGCGTCACCTTCTTTCTTGTCTGCATCATCGGCTGCCGCTTCGGCACCCTCTGCTGCGATTTCTGCTTCGGCTGCTTTCAGCGCTTCTGCTTCTGCGGCTTCCTCTGCGAGGCGTGCTGCTTCTGCTTCTGCGGCGGCGGCGGCTGCTTCTTCGGCTTCACGTGCGGCGGAGGCCAGAGCACCGGGAACAACCGCGTTCTCGGGGAACGGCTTTTTCACCGCGTCCTTGACCGTGACCCAGCCACCTTTAGAACCTGGAACAGCGCCTTTGACCATGATCAGGCCGCGGGCTGTGTCTGTCTTAACGACTTCGAGGTTCTGTGTGGTAACACGGGCAGCACCCATGTGACCGGCCATCTTCTTGCCTTTGAAAACCTTACCGGGATCCTGACACTGACCTGTGGAGCCGTGCGAGCGGTGGGAGATAGACACACCGTGTGTCGCACGCAGACCGCCAAAGTTGTGACGCTTCATAGCACCAGCAAATCCTTTACCGATGGAAGTGCCTGCAACATCAACGTACTGACCCGCGAAATAGTGATCGGCAATGATCTCCTCGCCAACGGGGAGCATTGCATCCGCGTCAACGCGGAATTCTGCAACTTTACGCTTTGGTTCAACCTTTGCTGCTGCAAAGTGGCCGCGCATCGCTTGTGACGTCCGCTTTGCCTTTGCTGTACCTGCACCAAGCTGAACAGCAACATAGCCGTCCTTCTCGATGGTACGCTGTGCAACAACCTGAAGGTTATCGAGCTGAAGAACGGTCACAGGAATCTGCTTGCCGTCTTCCATGAACAGACGGGTCATGCCCATCTTTTTTGCAATAACGCCTGAGCGCAACATAGTATTACCCTCCTACGCTTATGACTGCAACTTGATCTCGACATCCACACCAGCGGCGAGGTCGAGCTTCATCAGCGCATCAACGGTCTGGGGGGTCGGATCAACGATATCCAGCAGACGCTTGTGCGTGCGGATCTCGAACTGGTCACGGGATTTCTTGTCTACGTGGGGACCACGCAAAACAGTGAATTTCTCGATTTTGTTCGGCAGCGGAATGGGGCCGCGAACGGAAGCGCCTGTGCGCTTTGCGGTGTTGACGATTTCCTGTGTGGAGGCATCAAGCACCCGATAGTCAAACGCCTTGAGGCGGATGCGGATGTTCTGGCTGGCAGCCATAATACAAATCCCTTATCTTTGGGATGGAGACGGATTGGAGGATATACGCTCATCGCATACCCTCTTCGCGCTTTAGTATAACGAAATCAGGGCGCGCACATTGCACACCCCGACCGTTGGCTGGCGTATAGGGGGAGTCGCCACAGGTAGCAAGCAGTTTGAACACGATTTTCAAACATATCATCCATGCAAAACTGGGGCTTTCGAAATCGCCGTGCGCAGGGCCCGTAACGGACGCACATTGTGTTACAGAGGCGTCAATGTCGCAGTGGGTCCGAAATTTGTTGTTCTGGTCGTGCAATCGTTTATCAAGCACGCGAGCCACAACAAAAAAGCAGACCTCATGAACAAATTATCCGTCCCGTTTGACCCCGCCACAGATCAAGCGGAACAGCCCGTGCGCGCCCGTGACTGGATCAAGGTCCTCTCAGAATACCGCGATCCCAGCACCGCACGCAGCTTTTTCGAGCTGGGCGTCACAATCGGCCCCTTTATTGCCCTTTGGGCGTTGGCATGGTGGGCCCTGTCGATCAACGGATGGTTGGCGCTTGCCATTTCATTGGCGAACGGCGCGTTTGTCTTGCGGCTATTCACGATCCAGCATGACTGTGGTCATGCCTCGTTTTTCAAAAACCGAACGCTGAGCAACTGGGTTGGCCGCATTTTGGGTGTGTTGACCCTTACGCCCTATGATGTCTGGAAACGTGATCATGCGATGCACCACAGCGCGTCGGGCAACCTCACCCAACGCGGGATTGGCGATGTGGACACGCTCACGGTGGCAGAATATCGCGCCTTGTCGCGCTTTGGCCAGTTCAAGTACCGCCTCTACCGCAATCCGATTGTCCTTTTTGGTCTTGGGCCAGGCTATTTGTTTTTCCTACGTAACCGCCTGCCACTTGGTCTGATGAGCCAGACGCGCTATTGGATCAGCGCGATGGGCACAAACCTGACCCTGCTGGTTGCGCTCAGTGTGATTTGGTATTTTGGAGGGATCATGCCGATCCTGCTGATCTTTCTGCCGTCCACCCTGCTGGCTGCGACGACGGGCGTGTGGCTGTTCTATGTCCAGCACCAGTTTGAGACGACCCACTGGGAGGCAGAGCCCGAGTGGGACATGCATGAGGCCGCCCTGCAAGGCAGCTCGCACTACGTTTTGCCCGCACCCTTCCAGTGGCTGACAGCCAATATTGGCATCCACCACGTGCACCACCTCTACAGCCGCATCCCGTTCTATCGCCTGCCCGAGGTCCTCAAGAACCACGAAGGGCTGGCGCAGATCAACCGCATGACCGTCCGCGAAAGCCTGATCAACGCGCGGCTGCATTTGTGGGATGAGGGGAGCAAGCGGTTGGTATCGTTTGCAGAGGCGCGGGTAGCTTGAAGGCTATAGCGCAACTTTGATTGCCGATCCTACTGAACGAATTGAAAGGCTGCCAGTTTGGTGGCCTTTTTTATTGCATTGAATGATGTAACGGCACGGAGTGCTGGCAAGCAGATCAAGGATGAGCAGGAATGACTGCTACGCGGGACAAACCGGACTTTTGCAGTTGCGGCTATTGCTGACGCAGCATTCGCTTGCAGTTACCGCAGATTGCTGGCGGCACTGCGGCGAACTTCACCGAAGCGACCGTTCAAACGGATCAAGCGCGTTGGATCTCAAACTGGCCTTTCGCTGCGCGGGACGCAAACTCACATGTCGCGGGACTTTCCTGAATTTTTTGTTACGATATGGCTTCACGTAGCATTTGTTCGCATTCGCAGCGGTGTGCTTTTTTTGAACCGCAGTGGATGTCACCAGAGCGGCCGTTCAATTTGGCGCACAGGCTATTTCTCCAAATCCAATAATCGTAGTACCGATCTCATGAAAATTTATCACACCATCTTGACCACAACAAATGGAGCAACGTCAGACCGAATGGGGTATGCCGTTGGTGCGTACGCTTGGACTAGACGTTGAATCGCTTGTTTTAGTCGCAAAAATTGCTGCACAGTGGTGCTCTATAGGTTAATTATACCCAAAAGCGTAGCGCGGCGGCGCAGGATTTGCCTCTGCACTCAGACTATAAGAGACACCACTGAATGAAGAAGCTTGCCCTTGATGCCGCAGACATCCGCATTCTGAGTGCGCTCCAAAAGCATGGGCAATTGAGCAAGGCAAAG
>CBFHZX010000043.1:0-19466 GCA_965660425.1 Sulfitobacter sp.
GCTGTGTTGCGAACACTGTGTTGGCGGAGTTTTGGGCGAACATACTGGGTGGCATAGGTTTGGGAACCATGCGCTAGAATTGTGAAGCCTATTCACTTTCGGCCCACTGCGGACATTGACTGACTGTCACAACGCTGTTCCGCTGCTTCCCAAAAGCCGACGTTGGCGAGGTAGCGCAGCATTTTCAACGTTCGACGGCTACCTTGCGGACAGCGACGCCGTTTGTAGTAATTCTTCAGGTGATCGATCTGTGGATGCCAACTTCGCATCAAACCCGCATTCCTCTTACCTCCGCAATCAAATATCGAAAACATCCAAGTCTTCGACAATACCAGCCTCTCTTTCAAATCGCTCTGAAAGAGCTCCCAAGGCTCTTTCACGTGCATCTGGGCTATCCATGTGGATGCGAAAATGGCTGAGCAAAAGCCTTTTCACGCCAACACTTTGCGCCATATCGGCGACCTCGCCTGGATCGGGACTGAAGGCTTGCAAGGCGGGATGCAGTGTTTCCCCCTCCCCCCGGTAACACCAGTGCAACAGAAGATCGGAATCGCGGGACAAATTGGTGATGTCTTCATTGATACCAGTGTCGCCAGAATAGACAAATTTCTTGCCCCGAGCCTCGACAGAAAAACCCAGGCAATCAAGGATCGGCTGGGCATGGGTTGCTTTGGCCGATCCCAGCATCCATCCATCCCCTTGATAGGTAAAGCCCGCGGTAATTTCTGTCACATCAGGGGCGGGCCACGGTCGCGGCAAAGTGCCACCACGGGCGACCCAGACTTGCTGGCTTTGGGGCAATTCGGTGCGGGCGCGCAGGTCATTACTTAGGAGACCGTCGCGTCCGAAGTAGCCTTGGGTGATTTTCGCCAGAGGCTTGGGGCCAAAGACTTTCAAAGGCGGTGCGCCCTCGTCCCACGCGGCATGCACCAGCCGCGCATAGTCCATCATGTGATCCGAATGATAATGCGTAAAAAACAGATGCGTGATGTCCTTGGGGAGCAGGCCTGCGCGCAAAAGATTATCGACTACCCCACCCCCGCAATCGAACAAGATGCGGTCTGAACCGACCTCCAACAGAAACCCCGAGGACGCGCGGCGCGCATAGGCTTCGGGGGAGCCGGACCCGAGGATTGTCAGCCTCATATTGCAGGGGGAGGCGTTGCACCGGGCGCGCCCATATTAAGCGCTGCCTCGCGTCCACCATAGCTTTCGATCAAAGCCGCTTGATCCGCAAAGGCTTGGGCGTTGGTGGCTTCGGGATCAAGCCTAAGGTAAAGCTCTGCAGTCAGATCGCTCACGATGCTTGAAAAAGCGGGATCAGCAGCAAGGTTGGTGGCCTCCTCGGGGTCACCCTGTAAATCAAACAGCTCCGGCTCAAACCCGATATAGGTGTTCAGCTTCCATCTTCCTTTTCGCAACATATACCCAGCCGATACCGCGCCTACGGCATGATATTGGCTTAGAATGATGCGATCAGGGTCAGGCGGATCGGTGACGATCTGGGTCAACGGCACGCCTTCACTTTGGAACTCCAACCCGAAATGAGCAGGGATGGTTGCCGCGATATCAAGGAGATCCACAGGCGTTTCGCATGTCCCGACGGCCACGCCTGGCCCTGCCATGATCATTGGAATTGCGACCGATTCCTCATAGAAATTGGATTTTCCCCAAAGCCCGCGCGCGCCGACATTATCCCCGTGATCAGAAGAATAGATCACGGTGGTCTCCTTGGTCAGCCCGTTCTCCTCAAGCGCTTGCATAAGGCGGCCCACGTTGTGATCCATCCAACTGACCAGACCAAAATAGGCGGCCACTGCATCGCGGCGCTCGGCGTCAGATTTGAAGTTGGTCTCGCTGTCCATCTGCGCGTTTTGCAGCTCGACCCAAGGGTGGCGGGTATAGCCGTCTTTGGGGTTCATCTTTGGCGCAGGCAGGCTGTCGGGTGGGTAAAGATCAAAGAATTCCTGCGGCACAACCAGCGGGAAATGCGGGGCCACAAGGCCGACATAAAGGCACCACGGTTGATCATCGTCCTTATGGGCCGACAGCCAATCGACAGTCCGGTCCGTCACCGCTTGATCATAGTCGGTGTATTTACTGGTCCCCGCGCCAATATATTCGCCGAGCATGCGGGTAGGTGGCGAGACGCGCTCAGCCTCGGCGCGGATCGAGCCCCAGACCATACCTTGCCCGCCGACGACATGCATGGGGATATGCTCGCGGTCAAACCCAGCAGGATCGCCGTTTTTTCGGTAATGGAGTTTGCCAATGCTCTCTACGGGAACGCCCACATCCTGAAGGTAGTGCCCCCAACCGCGGATTTGCCCAGTATAGGGCATGGCGTTGTCCCACAGGCGGGTTTGATGCACGTGCTGCCCTGTGGCAAAACTTGCGCGCGCCGGCACGCAGATAGGTGACGGTGTGTAGGCATCGGTGAAGCGCGTGCCTTGTGCAGCAAGCGCATCAAGATGTGGGGTCTGCACAAAGGGATGTCCCGCGCAGCCCATGGCCCGCGCTTGGTGTTCGTCGGAGAGAATGACAAGCAAGTTTGACGGCATCAGTTTTCCATTTCTTCAGATGCGATCTCAAGGGCTTGAAGCACGCGGCGGAAGGTCTCTATATCCTGTGCGCTCACAGTCGCAGCCAGTTTTGCCTGCCGTTGGCGCATCCGCGGCAGCGCTATATCAAAGACCTCTTTCCCCGCCGCTGTGAGACGCAGAAGATGGATCCGACTGTCGCTGCTATGATTTGATGAGGTAACAAGCCCATCCTTTATCAGCGTTTTAGCATTGCGACTGACCAGCCCTTTGTCCATCGCCGTGTACCGAACCAGCTCGGATGCCGTGACCTCTTCTGCGCCGCCGATAAAGGCAAGAACGCGCCATTGGGTCAGCGTGAGCCCAACGGCTTCGTGGAGAATCTTCGAGGCTTGCACATTCAGCTTTTGATGCACGCGCGAGATTCGATAGGTCAGAAAATTGCTGAGCTGGGCAAGCTGCGGATTGATATCTTTGGGTGTTTCGTCGTTCATAAATGACCTCTTGGCGCTATGATTGCGCTCAAAGGTTGTTCCGTCAACTAAATTGTTGACGGAACAACTATCTTGTGGCTTGCTGTGGTGAAAGTCAGGGAGGACTCAATGAAAAATCTACTTACAGCCGCTGTTGCGGCGATTGGTATTGCTGCATCCGCAGTATCCGCAACTGCTGCCGATTGGACTCCACCGGGCCCGATCAAGCTGATGATCGCATTTGGTGCGGGGGGCGGTGCAGACACACAAGCCCGCCTGATCGCAGAAGAAATGGAAGCGCGCACAGGCTGGCAGTTCATTCCGGAACAGGTGACAGGCAAGGGCGGCGTAAACCTTCTGGTTGAGATGAAGGACATGCCCAATGACGGATCGGTGTTCGGCATGGTGGTCTCTGAATCGCTCGGCTACAATCTCTATTCCGCCCAAACGGGCATGAAGCCGTCCGATTTCACCGGTCTGACAACCACTGCAGGCTTCCAGATGGGTGTTGTCGCGCCAGCCACCAAAGGCTGGAGCAGTTTCGAGGATGTCGTAGCCGCAGCAAAAGCCGGTGAGCAGTTGCGTTTTGGCGTGATGAGCCCGCGATTGGCTGATCTGGCCTACCTCTTGGGTAAGGCGCAAGGCGTCGAGTTCAACATCGTCTCCGTCAAAGGCGGCAAGGCGGTGATGAACGGTGTCACCGCAGGGGATATGGACCTCGGCTTTATGGCAGGTATCCAGTCAAAGGGTGTTGCGGCAGGCGATCTCGTCAATCTCGCATCCGCGCTGAGCGGACCGCTGGTACAGACACCAGACGCGCCGACTTTCGCCGATCTTGGCATGGCCTATGACAGTGACGGCTACTTCATGTTCGCAGCCCCCGCAGGCATGCCAGAGGACGCGCGCACGGCGTTGACCGAAGCAATTGTCGGTATCGTCTCGGACCCCGAGACCAAAGCGGGCGGCTTGATCGCGAAAGCATTTGGCGGGCCGACCATCATCAAAGGTGCCGAGTTGAATGCGCTGTTGGCCAAAGGATACGACGAATCCGAAGGTCTGATCGCAGCCGCCTCCGAGTAATCAGAGCAACACGCGGGCGTCCTCAAACGGGCGCCCGCAGTTCATCTGGGGAACATTTAATGTTCGCACCTTCACGATCAAACTTGGTCATCGGCCTTCTTGGCATCATCTTTGCGATCTTGCTGATATTCGTTTGGATTCCGCTCGACACCGACAGCGGCATTGTCGAAAAAGTCCGTGGACGGTTTGCAATCGGCGATGCCTTGGCCCCCACCGTTGCTGCGTGTTTCATCCTGATCGGTGGGGTGCTGTTGGCCGTGTTTGAACGCCACGATCCTTTTCAATCCAGCCTGACAAAAAGCCATCTTGCGTTCATGTGCAAACTGATTGCAGTAACTGTTCTGAGCCTGTTGGTGATGCGTTTTGCTGGACCAGTCGCCGCCGAGATTGCTAATCTATTCCGCACCGAACCCATCGAATACCGCCTGCTGCGCGCGACGGCAGGGTGGAAGCACACCGGTTTCGCACTGGGCGGGATCCTCATGGTGGCTGGCATCATCGCAACCGTCGAGCGTACGTTTTCGCGTCGTGGATTGCTCATGGCGGTTTTGGCCGTGGCTGTGTTGATCCTTGTCTTTGATGTGCCATTTGAAGACTTGCTCCTCCCCCCCAACGGCGACGTCTGATGGGCGTTCTGGACTATATCTGGCTCGGCATCGTAGCTGTCTTCCAAGGTCCTGAAGCCTTCAGCATTTTTGGCATCGCGATCTCGATCACGGTGGTGATGGTTCTATCGGGGTTCCTTTTCGGGATCGTTGTGGGCGCGACCCCGGGTCTGGCGGGGCCCTTTGCGATGGCCATCTCGCTGCCCATCCTCATATCTATCTTTGGCTATTCACCTGATGCGCTATTGCCTGTGATGGGTTTTTTGATTGGCATCATGAAAGGGGCGACCATTGGGGGCGCGGTGCCCGCAATCCTGTTCAACACGCCCGGCACGCCCGATGCGTTCATGACCACGCTCGACGGCTATCCGATGGCGCAACGCGGGCAGGCCAAGAAAGCGCTGCGCGTGGCGCACCTGTCGTCGGCTTCCGGGGATACATTCTCTGATATCGTGCTGTTTGTCTGCGCACCCTTCCTTGCCATTCTGGTTGAGGCCTATCTGGACCTGCCGGAAAAGACGGGCCTGCTTATCCTATCGCTCAGCTTTATAGCTGCTGTTATCGGCTGCTCTGCGGGCAAGGGGCTGATCTCTATCGGGCTTGGGCTGCTCGCGGTTTATGTTGGTACAGGAGAGGATTTTTACCCCCGATTGACGATGGGCGCTGATGGATTATCGCGGGGGTTTCCAATTACGACCGCTGTTCTTGGGGTCTTGATTATCGGGGCCGTGTTCAAAGGTCTGGATGAGACATGGCGGGAGAGCCGTGGTGGCAAGCCTGCGCCTGCGGTCACTGAGACGGGGGATCAAAAACTCAGATGGCCAGAAATCAAACGCCTGTTTCCGTATATCTCTCGATCGGCCCTTATCGGGACTGGGATTGGGGCCTTGCCTGGTGTTGGCTCAACGTTGGCCGCGACATTGGGGTATTCAACTGCTCGGGCGCGATATGCAAAGACCAAAAAAAACGAGGAGACCGAATTTGGACAAGGCGCGCCTGAAGGGATCGCAGCCACCGAGGCTGCAAATAGTGCCGTGTCCGGTGCAAACCTCATTCCTGTTCTGTCGCTCGGAATACCGGGCAACGCGGCGGCGGTATTTCTGATCCTTGCCACCGAGACGATTGGCGGCTTTAACCCCGGTCCATCGGTTTTCCGGTTCTCCGCTGACGTGGTCAACCCAGAGCTTGTGGTAGCCTTTGGCCTCTTTACCTGCATGACAATCGCAAACGTATTTAACTGGACCATTGGCGGCGTGTTCATGCGCTCCATGGGATTTATGATCAACATCCCCAAACAGCTATTGTTGCCATCGGTTCTGCTGCTCACACTCACAGCAATCTACGTTCAGGAAACGCGGCTTGAGGCGATATGGTTTGCGTTGGGTTTTGGGGTCTTGGGCTACTTTATGCGGGTGCTCACTATCTCTCCGCTGCCCTTTGTGATCGCGTTTATCCTTGGCAAATCCTTGGAGGAAACCGCGCGACAAGCCTATTCTGCCACCGGCAATGACCCCTTCTTTCTCTTCAATAATCCGATCGCCCTTGCCTTTATCCTGATGTCAGTCGCCGTTATCTTCTTCACGGGACGCAACGCAAAGAAAGCTGCGCCATGAGCACACCTAACATCCTCCTGATATCCTCTGACCAGCACCGTGCGGATTGTATGGGCTTTAAGGGTCGCAACATTAAAACCCCGCATCTGGATCAACTGGCGGCGGGAGGAACTGTGTTTGACGCTTGCATCACACCCTCGGTTGTTTGCCAGCCTGCGCGCGCGTCTATCCTGACGGGGCAGTTGTGTCGCACGCACGGGGTACATGACAACGGCATCGACCTGCCCCCGCAGATTGGGGAAAAGGGTTTTGCAGGTTCACTTGCTGCGGCTGGATATCAGACCAGCTATTTCGGGAAGGCGCATTTCTCCACCTATCATACCTATGAGCCCACGGGCACAGCGGAGTGTTTGCGCTCCTCCGCGCGCTTTCCCGATACATGGTACGGGCCCTACATGGGCTTTGAACATGTGGAACTGATGTTGGTGGGCCATAACTGGTGGGCTCCAGAAAAGCCGCCAGCAGGTCAACATTACGAGCGGTTCTATCACATGGACGGCAAAGGCGACGAACGTACCAAGCTGATGTGGGAAAATGCAGGGGACACAAAAGGAGCGGCACAGGTCTGGCACTCCAAGCTGCCCGTTGCCTATCACAATACGCCGTGGACAGCGGACCGCGCGATTGAATGGCTGCGCCACGGGCGCGATACGGAGAAGCCGTTTTGCACGTGGGTTAGCTTTCCTGATCCGCATCATCCGTTCGACTGCCCCGAGCCTTGGTCGCGGTTGCATGACCCTGCGGAGGTCGATCTGCCCGAGAACCGCACGCACAGCTATGAGGGCAAGCCGTGGTGGCACAAAGCGGCGATGGAAGGCGAGCCTGCCGATCCGAAATTTGCCGACATCCGCAAAGCCTATAGCCGCATCCCCGAGCAAACAGACGATCAGTTGCGCGAGATTATCGCAAATACCTACGGCCAGATCAGCTTGATCGATCATCAGATCGGTCGGATCATGAATACCTTGATGGAACAAGGCTTGGATGAGAATACGATTGTCATCTACATCTCGGATCACGGCGATTGGCTGGGCGATCATGGTTTGATCCTGAAAGGTCCGATGCATTACGAAGGTCTGCTCAAAGTACCGATGATCGTCAAAGGGCCCGGTGTGCCCGTGGGTAAGGTCGTGGAGGAGCCTGTCTCGACACTCGATCTGGGGGCAACCTTCTGTGACTATGGCCAAGCAGAACCGCAACTCACCCAACATGGCAGCAGCCTCCGCCCGCTGATTGAGGGGGAGGCAACACGTGATTTCGCGCGCAATGAATGGGGTCTTCTGCCCGGGCGCGTCGGTGTCGCATTGGAGCTGAGGACCGTACGCACACGCACCCACAAACTTACTGTTGATTTGATCTCGGGTGCGGGAGAGCTTTATGATCTGCAATCTGATCCTGACGAGATGACAAACCTGTTCGATCTGGATGAAGCAGCAGAAATTCAGGCAACACTTGCAGGCTATGTGGCGAGCCGCCCGCAAGACATGTTGCCCGACCAAACACCTGTCGGGACTGCATGACGAAAAACTGTTGTACCCCAAGCCGCTCTGCGGCAGCGACCAGCTCAATGCAGTCACACGACGACGCGCGCGCCGAAACTGATGTCTCGGCGGATAGCGTTGAAATTCCGGGCGGAATATCACTCGTTGGCACAAGCACGCCACAGATTGCGGATGATGGTGAAGGGCCACTGCGAAAGGTCAAAGTTGCGCCTTTCAGGCTGGGTGCGACCTGTGTCACCAACGCTGAATTTGCACGATTTGTCAAAGTGACAGGCTATCAAACAGAGGCTGAGAGGTTCGGATGGTCGTTCGTTTTCTGGTCCGATTTGCGCAAGGATGCCCATAGCGAAGGTATCCCCGGGCTTGAGTGGTGGCGTAAAGTAGAGCATGCGTATTGGCGCGACCCCAAAGCAGAGGGACACGACATCCTTGACCAAGCTCCGGATCACCCCGTCGTCCATATATCTTGGAACGACGCCACGGCCTACGCCAAATGGGCGGGTGGACGTCTGCCGACAGAAGCCGAATGGGAGCACGCTGCGCGCGGCGGGCTTGGTGATGTCCCGTTCCCCTGGGGACCGCAGGAGCCGAACGATACCGACCAGTTCCCCTGCAATATCTGGCAGGGCGCGTTTCCAAATACGAACACAGGTGCGGATGGATACACAGGCCTCGCTCCGGCAAAGGCGTTTAAGCCAAACAGCTATGGTTTGTATAATATGGTGGGGAACAACTGGGAATGGTCCGCCGATCCTTTCAAGGTGAGTTCACTCAAAAAACAGGTCAAAGCAAGACTTGCGCAGATGCGCGGTTTCAAACTGGTCAAAGGCGGCTCCGCCCTATGTCACAAAAGCTATTGCTTTAGATACCGTATCGCAGCCCGCACGGGTAATTCGCCGGATAGCGCCACAGGTTACCAAGGATTTCGCGTGGCCTGGAGCAGTCGGAAATTAATCGGCAATTAATCAAATTCTCCTGCAATTCTAAGCATTGTTAAAAATTGGCTCCCCAGAGACATTTGCTGCGATCGGAAGTGCCGCGTGCTGCCAAATGTCTGCTTTCTCATCTGTTGGACCTATACTGCGCTCCTGCAGCGAATGACCGGAATCCGCCCATCGATACGTTGACCGTCTTCTAGGTCTCCAAACAAACACTTCCGTTAGCTTGTTGGTGCTTCCGGCCGAAGTTTTGTGGTGACGAGCAGAACATGCGGCAGCTGCATGATGACACACATCTGATACTGGACGGCGAGGTGCGGGTGTATCGGCGCGAGTTTAAGCCCCAGACGCCTCCCTTTTTGCAAAGAACGCAGAGGCTCTCTTCCTCACCAGTACACGCCGCCGCGCAGGCATGCGCGCGTGGCATAACCGAGTGCTATTAATCAATACCTAGCAATTTACCAATTGAGATAGGGTGTATAATTGGGTGGATAAAAATATCTACCAATTCTCTAATATATTGATAATATATATTTTTTAACTAAATGGTGCCCTCTTTCAGCACGCTCAGCCGCTCCTCATAGGAAGCAGGGCCATTTGCGGACACCATAAATGCTTTGAAACAGAAAAACGCCAGTATCAACAGGAGCAAGCCCTTGATGGGGAACCCGTGCGAACGACGTTTGGCTTTGGCGTAAACGATCCCGTTGGCATCCACACGCGCAACAATCGAGCTACGCCCACGCCGCGAGAGCTTTTTATCAACAGCGCCGATACGCTGGTTAAAGTGATCTTTGGTGCAAACCATGGCAGTGGTCTCTCTCCGCAACAGCCCCCACCGTTGATGTCTCTATCTTTAGATAAAGAATGTGGCAAAAGTTGGGCAATTAGGGCAAATTTGCCCTAATCGTGGTTAATCAAGGCGCGTTCCCGTTCATTTTCAGAAGCGTTATCGTCGTCCAGTCACCAATGCTTTCGCGGTGGTGCAGATTGATGCCGTTTTGTGCATAAACCGCGATCACCTCGTCGGCTTGCTCGTTCAGAATACCCGAGAGAATCGCATAAGCCCCCTCTTGCATCGCCCCCGCCATATCGGGTGCCAGCGCCACAAGAGGCCCCTTCAGGATATTGGCGAAGACCAAATCGAATGGCGCAGCACTGCTCAGGCTGGGATGATCGAACCCCGCCGCCTCAACACACTCGACACGCCCTTCCAGCCCATTGGCCGCCACATTGGCCCGCGCCACGTCTACCGCGACCTCGTCAATGTCAGAGGCCAGCACTGGATCAGCCCATATCCGCGCCGCGCCCATCGCCAGCACCGCCGTACCACAGCCGATATCGACCACGCGCTTACCCACAAAGCCGTCATTCGCCAAACGGTCCAGCGCCCGCAGGCAGCCCAGCGTCGTGCCATGATGCCCCGTGCCAAAGGCCATCGCCGCTTCAATCAATAGTGGCTCACAGCCCTCGGGCACCTTCTCCGCATCATGAGAGCCGTAGACAAAGAACCGCCCCGCCTCGACGGGAGCCAACTCGCGGCGCACATGCGCCACCCAATCGGTCTCGGGCAGCTCGGAGATGTTGAACTCTTTTGCCCCAAACGCCGCCGCCAGAACGGCCAAAGCCGCCCCGTCAGGCGCTTCCTCGAAATAGCCGCCCACTTCCCACAGGCCCGATCCGTCTTCCATCTCGAACACCCCCACGCCCGTAGGCTCTGGCGCCATGTCCTCCATCGCCTCGCCAAGCTTATAGGCAGGGTCGCGGCCCGTGAGGGTGGTCAGTGCGGTAAATGTCGGCATGAGATGCTCCTGTCTGGCGTTGCCTCCAGCTACGGCGCGTCCGTCACAGGGTCAAGAGGCGCATCCGCCCGCAACCCCTTCACATAGAACCATCCCCACGTAGCCGAGGCCGCACCCAAAACAATCCCCGCCGCCGCCTGTCCATAGATCACACCCGCAGCACCAAACATCCCCGCCAGCCACAGCGCCAGCGGCATCGACAGCACCCCGTCCTTGATCCAGTTCACAAGGGTCGAGCGCATGGGCCGCCCCAGATTGTTGAACGCCGCATTGGACACAAACAGCGCACCCACAAAGATGTATCCGCCCACACCAACCACAGCAAAGCTATAGAGCACCTCCGCCCCTTGTGCGCTCAACCCGAACAGAGCGGCCACCATCGGCACCGCCAGCACAAACCCTGCCCAAGCCACCAGCGTATAGACAAGACAAAACAAGAGCGCATCGCGGTAGGTGGCACGCACACGGTCCATCTGCCCTGCACCATAGTTCTGGCCAAAGATGCCACCAATCGCACCGCTCAGCGCAAAGATACCGCCAAACACCACCACCGTCAGCCGCCCGACCACGGCCCACGCCGCCACCGCATCATCGCCGAACGGTGCCATGACCATCGTCAAAAGGTAGTTGCCCACAGGCAGGCTCATCTGCGTCGCAATCGCAGGGACGGCTACGATCACAAACGGACTCAAGACATTGCGCAATGTCCGCAACCGCGGGCGGTCCACCAACCCCAATTTGAACACAGCCAGATAGGTCGCCACCCCCAGCATGGTAAAGCGAAAGATCGTCAGCCCCGCCGCAGCCCCGTCCAGCCCCCAGCCCGAGTAATAGATCAGGAAAGGATCAAACAGCATCAGCGCCGTGCCCCCCGACAGCGTCACATACATCGCTTTGGCCCCATAGCCATCGCCGCGCATGGTCCCCGACATCACCATCGCCGCCGCCATCGCCGCCAGCGACGGCACGCTCCAGAACAGATAGCGCGCAGCCAGCCGTGCCGTCTCCCCCTGCGCGCCTGCCATCTCGACCAGCGGATGACGAAAGGCGATGACCAATACTGAGACAACGCCCAGCACAGCAACCGCAATCGCAACCGCCGCCCCCGCCTGACGCCGCGCCCGCGCACGGTCACCCGCACCAATGCTGCGCGATACAACAGCAGTCGCCGCCACCATCAACCCAACACCAATCGAGACCGTGAAAAACTGCACCGCATAGGCAAAGCCGATGGCCGCCACCAATTGCTGATCTCCCAAAAGGCTCAGCCAGACCAGATTGGCCGCATCCACCAGAAAGATAAAAGTGAGGCCCACCGCCCCCGTGGCCGTCATCCGCACCACATGGCCAAATGTGCCGCCCGTCAGGAACCGCCCCTGCGCCTCACTCATTCAGCCGCCCGCAGACGGCGGGTAAACACCGTCTCGTTACCCGCCGCAGGGTGACGCGGCACCAGACTGGCAAGGATGAATGACACCGCAGCCATGCCAGCGGCCAACAAAAACACCAACGCAGGCGAGGTAACCCACATCAGCCCCAGCAGCACAGGCAGGAAAACCGCCGCAATATGGTTGATCGTAAACGCCACCGCCGCTGTGGGCGCCATATCGCCAGGTGCGCCGATCTTCTGGAAATAGGTCTTGATCGCCAGCGCCAGCCCGAAAAATACGTTGTTCACAACAAACAAGACCGCCGCCACCTCAAACCCGAGGTCATGGAAGTAAAGCGCACCATATCCCATGAAGACACAAAACAGCCCTGCATACTCTACGAGCAATGCGTTCCGCTCGCCAAACCGCCCCACAAGCGCGCCCAGCACGGGGGCCAGTACCATGTTGATCAACAGCGTCACCAGATACAGCCCCGCCACCTCATGCACGGCAAAGCCGAACTTTTGCACCATCATGAAGCCCGCAAACACCATGAAAATCTGCCGCCGCGCGCCTGACATGAACTGCAGCGCATAATAAAGCCAATAGCGCTTGCGCAGCACCAGCTTTTTAACCTGCGGATGCGGGCTCGCGTATTGCGGATAGGCCAGCAGCGCCACCACCGCCAGCGCCATCGTGGTCCCGCCACCCACCATAAAGACAAGGTTATAGGTCAGCCCCAAAGGCTCCCACAGCATCATGATCACGAAATACACGCAAAACGTCGCCGCATACCCACATGACATAAGCCAGCCCAAAATCTGCGGCGCACGCTCCTTGGGCAACCACTGCAATTGTAACGACTGGTTCACCGTCTCGTAATAATGAAACCCTACAGAGCTCAGAAACGTCAGTATCAATATGCCCGTCAGTTGGGGATACCACGCCGTTATCGCCGTCCCCGCCCCCAGCAACACCAGAGAGACGAGGCCCAAAACCTGCTCACGTATCCCGATGATCAAAAAGACCACGAGAAACGCCAGAAAACCCGGGATCTCGCGCACCGTATGCAACAGGCCGATATCGGCTCCGTCAAAATCCGCAACTTCAAGCACAAAATTGTTTAGCAGCGCATACCACGTGAAGAACGCAATCGGCATCGCCAACGCCATCAAAAACAACAGCGCAATGGGCCGCCGCCAAATCGGCTGGTCTCGCGCCTGATCCCAAATCGGCTGGTCTCGCGCCTGATCAAGGGTCAAAAAATCTATCATCCTACACCCCTACGCCTGCGCAACTTCAAACGCTACGCAAATTTGCAAGACGCCGACCGGTGTACAGGAGGTGTACAGACGGTGTACGCATGCCACCCCCTCGCCAAACCGCGTGCGCCAATTCTTCATTTTGCCAATTAAACTGAAATTCCAGCAGCCGAAAACTCAGTAAAAACTCTGCGGATCAATATCCACAGCCAGCCTCAAATCCCCCTTGAGCTTGATCTGGCTCACCCAAACCGACAGCGCCCTTTGCAGCGCCACCGACTTGTCCGCTTTCACCAGCAATCGCACGCGGTGCCGCCCGCGCACCCGCGCAATGGGCGCAGGCGCAGGCCCGTAAACCTGCGCACCCACTTCACGTAACACCCTGTCATTGCGCGCCAGCTGGTTGCCCGCCTCGAACACCGCCGCCACATCTGGCCCGCTCAGGATGATCCCCGCCAACCGCCCGTAAGGCGGCATGCCCGCGTGGCTGCGCTCCTTAGCCTCGGCACTCCAGAACCCTTCCTCATCTCCCGCCAGAATGGAGCGGATCACTGGATGATCGGGCTGATACGTCTGAAGCAATGCCGTCCCCGATGCCTCCGCACGCCCCGCGCGCCCCGCCACCTGCCGCATCAGCTGGAAGGTCCGCTCTGCCGCGCGCAGGTCCGACCCTGTCAGCCCAAGGTCTGCATCAATCACGCCAACCAATGTAAGCTTAGGAAAGTTATGTCCCTTCGCAACCAATTGAGTTCCAATGATAATATCCGCCGACCCTTCCGAAATCCCCGCGATTTCCTCTTTCAACGCACGGGCCGAGCCGTACATATCCGAGCTCAATGTGGTGATCCGCGCATCGGGCCAGATGGCATGCGCTTCCTCGCCCAACCGCTCCACTCCGGGGCCAATGGGGGCCATCTTATCCTCCGCCTCACAGCTGGGGCAGGCGGTGGGCATGGGCTTGCTTTCCCCGCATTGGTGACAGATCAGGCGCTTCAGGAATCGGTGCTCGACCATCCGCGCATCGCAATCATCACAGCCAATCTGATGCCCGCAGGCACGGCACAGCGTGATCGGCGCATAGCCGCGGCGGTTGATGAACAGCATCGCTTGCTCGCCCCGCTCCAGCCGCGCATCGACCTCGCGCTTCAATGTAGGCGACACCCAACGGTCACTCGGCAGCCCTTCGTTGCGCATATCAATCGTGCCCATCGTAGGCATCACCGCAGGACCAAAGCGTGAGGTCAGCTCCAGCTTGGTGTACTTCCCAGCTTCGGCATTTGCCCAACTCTCCAGCGACGGCGTAGCACTGGCCAGCACCACATGCGCCCCGCAAATAGACGCCCGCAAAACGGCCATGTCCCGCGCACTATACAGCACGCCATCCTCTTGTTTATACGAGGTATCATGCTCCTCATCGACCACGATCAACCCGAGGTTCTGGAACGGCAAAAACAGCGCCGACCGCGCCCCGATCACAAGCTGTGCGTTGCCCTGCCCCACCATGCGCCAGATGCGCCGCCGCTCGGTCATCGTCGCACCCGAATGCCACTCAGCAGGCTTGGCGCCAAAGCGTTCCTCGACCCGTTTGTAGAACTCCGACGTGAGTGCAATCTCGGGCAGCAACACCAGCGCCTGCCGCCCTGCGCGCAAGGCCGCGGCCACCGCCTCAAGGTACACCTCAGTCTTGCCCGACCCTGTAACCCCGCGCAGCAGGGTGGTGCCATAGGTCTGCGACTGAACCTCTGCTGCCAACACCTGCGCCCCCGCCGCCTGATCCGCCGTCAACTCCTTGCTGGGCAAATCGGGATCAAGCCGCTGGAACGGCAGGTCGCGGGGGCTGTCCTCCTCCTGCACAACGCCCTGCGACACCAGCCCCTTGATGACCGAGGAGGTCACCCCCGCCATTTCTGCCAACTCCTTGAGCGTGAACGCCAGATCGCCGTATTCGGCCAGCGTTTCCAACACCTTGGTCCGCGCTGCCGTTACACGGTCAGGCTCCCCCAAACCACGGCGGTATATCTTGCGCATCGAGGGCGGATCGCCCAAACTCGGCGTGCGGGTGGTCAGGCGTAGCATCGCACTCAACGGCGTCAGCGTGTAGGCGGCGGATTTCTCGAGAAAGCTCACCATCTCATCGCGCATCGGGGCGGCATCAAGCACCCGAATGACGGAGCGGATTTTGTTGATATCATAATCGCCCTGACCCGCGCCCCAGACCACACCAATCGCCTTGCGCGGCCCCAGCGGCACCTCGACATATGCCCCCAGATGGCAGCCGCCTTCGGGCGCTTTGTAATCCAGCGCACGGTCCAACGGTTGCGTCGTGAGAACAGCGACCAGCATACCTTCGTCAAAGAACATCTGTGGCGCCAAAAGGGTCTCTCTTTTCAAGCTAGCGGCATAGGGGCTTTAAGCGTCGCGTCTCATCGGCTAAAGCAGGGCTAACATAACCGCTCATGCGGTCATTCCAACCAGATAGGACACGCAATGAAGTTTTTTGTAGATACCGCCGAGATCAAGGACATCGCCGAGCTTAACGATCTGGGCATGGTGGACGGGGTCACAACCAACCCCTCGCTGATCCTGAAATCAGGCCGTGATATCCTCGAAGTGACCAAGGAAATCTGTGATCTGGTCGACGGCCCCGTCAGCGCCGAAGTCGTTGCGATGGAAGCAGACGCGATGATCGCCGAAGGGCGCAAACTGGCCAAAATCGCGGACAACGTGACCATCAAGCTGCCGCTCACGTGGGACGGCCTCAAAGCCTGTAAGGTACTGTCAGGTGAGGGTAATATGGTCAACGTGACCCTGTGCTTCTCCGCAAATCAGGCGCTTTTGGCGGCAAAAGTGGGGGCTACATTCATCTCCCCTTTCATCGGACGCTTGGATGATATCGACCTCGACGGGATGGACCTGATTGAGGACATCCGCACCATCTATGACAACTACGGCTATGAGACACAGATCCTCGCCGCTTCCATCCGCTCAGTGGGCCATGTGCGCGAATGTGCGCTAGTTGGTGCTGATGTAATGACTGCGCCGCCAGAGGTGATCCGCAAGCTGGCAACTCACCCGCTGACGGATAAGGGCCTTGAGCAGTTTATGAAGGACTGGGAAAAGACTGGCCAGAATATCCTGTAAGGGCTGCTAACGCTGGGCGCCCAAAAGCTCGCGCAGATGCGCAGGGCTGAGCGGGAAGATCGGAGCAGGGCTGTTTGAAGATGTTTGTTCCATGGGCTTATCATGCCCCATGGGCCGCCCTGCAAAATAGGGGAATAGCTCTGCTCCCCTCCCCGATCAGGGTATTTTTGGCACGTTTGCCCAAGTTTCATGCACAAAAGGGCAGAAAACAAAAAACGGCTATGCTATGAGAGACCAAAATAATGAAGAGAGCAGCATGAGCAGCAGCCCCAAGATAGAAGACGCCGTCCGCGAAGCGATCATTTCGCAACCCGATGTGATTCTGGACGACACCGACGTCATGCAGGCGTTGATTGCGGCCAATGAAAAAGCAATGGGTGGTAATATCGTTGATCTGCGCGGCATCGCGATGGAGCGGCTCGAGACGCGGCTGGACCGTCTGGAGGACACCCACCGCAGCGTGATCGCGGCTGCCTATGAGAACCTTGCAGGCACCAACCAAATCCACCGCGCCATTCTCCGCATGCTCGGTCCTGTCGAATTCGAGGCCTTTTTGCGCGACCTTGGCGGCGAAGTGGCCGAGATTTTGCGCGTCGACAGCGTGAAGCTGGTGCTGGAGAGCGTGCAAAACGACAATGACCCCGCCGTGCAGCGCTTGGGCGGCGTGCTTAGCGTGGCAGAACCGGGGTTCATTGACCGCTACCTTGCGGGGGAGCGCGGCGGCAATGTGCGACAGGTCACCCTGCGCTCTGTGCAGGATGCCTCCGAGCAGATTTACGGCCCCAACGCGGAATGGATCCGCTCCGAGGCCTGCCTCAAGCTTGATTTCGGCGCAGGCCGCCTGCCTGGAATGCTAGTGATGGGTGCCGAGGACCCGCATATGTTCGGCCCCCAGCAGGGAACCGATTTGCTGGTATTTTTCACAGGCGTGTTTGAGCGGTCCATGCGCCGCTGGCTGTCTTGAGCAGCACAGCAGACACACTTGCGATATCCCCCGCTGCGCGGGACGCCCTGCAAACATGGCTGGAGCATCAGCGCGCCCTCAAGGGCGTGGCGGAGAATACACTTACCGCCTACCGCGGGGATGTGACGGAATTTCTGGCGTTTATGAGCGTGCATCACGGCGGCACAAGCGGCCTTGGCGCGCTGGCCAAGATCACCGTCAGCGATATGCGCGCATGGATGGCTGCGACCCGTGGCAATGATGTCGGTCCCCGCAGCCTTGCCCGCAAACTCTCTGCCGTCAAAGCCTTCTACCGCTGGTTGGCGGAGCGCGAGGAGTTCGAGCCAACGGCGGTCCTCAGCACCCGTGCGCCGAAGTTCACCAAAAAGCTGCCCCGCCCATTGGCCGTGGATGCCGCCCGCGAGCTTATTGACTGTGTTGAGGTGCAGGGCCGCGAGCCGTGGGTCGCCCTGCGCGATGTGGCCGTGCTGACGCTTCTTTGGGGCTGCGGCTTGCGGATATCCGAGGCGCTTGGGCTCAAAGGTGCGGACGCGCCATTGCCCGATTTTCTGCGTATTCTGGGCAAAGGCGACAAGGAGCGTGTTGTTCCAGTTCTGCCCGCTGCCCGTGACGCGGTGGAGGCCTACCGCCGCGCCTGCCCTCATGCAGCAGAGGCGCAAGGCCCGCTGTTTCGCGGAGTGCGCGGCGGGGCGCTGTCGGCGGGTGCGATCCAGAAAGTCATGGCAAGCGCGCGGATGCAGCTCGGCCTTCCCGCCTCTGCCACACCACATGCGATGCGCCACAGCTTTGCCACGCATCTGCTGGACGCAGGCGGTGATCTGCGGGCTATTCAGGAGTTGTTGGGCCATGCGTCGCTCTCGACAACACAGGCCTATACAGCTGTGGACACCGTGCGCCTGATGGACGTCTATAACCGCGCCCACCCGCGGGCGTGACATTTTACCTTTTGCATCCCAAACGATGATTTGCGAGACAGCGTTATGACACTTAGACAAAAAGCCCTCGCCGTTCATCTGCTCACAGGAACAGGTGCCGTGTTCGCAATGCTCGCCCTGCTGGCGGCGATTGAGGCGAACTGGAGCCTGATGTTCTTGTGGCTGGTTGTGGCCTTCTTTGTGGACGGCATCGACGGGCCGCTGGCGCGCAAATATGACGTGAAGACCAATGCGCCCGAATTTGACGGCGTGCTGCTGGATTTGATCATCGATTATCTCACCTATGTCTTCATTCCCGCCTTTGCCCTGTTCAAATCAGGCCTGATGGACGGGTGGAGCGGATGGTTGATGATCATCATCGTCACCTTTGCCAGTGCGCTCTATTTCGCCGATACGCGCATGAAGACAAAGGATAATTCATTTAGCGGCTTTCCAGGGTGCTGGAACATGCTGGTGCTGGTGATCTTTGCGTTGGGCATCCCGTGGTATATTTCACTGGTGTTGGTCACGATCCTGTCGATTGCAATGTTTGTACCTGTCAAATTCGTGCACCCCGTCCGCACAGAACGCTGGCGGCTGGTGACATTGCCCATGGCGCTGGCGTGGACCTTCTTTGCAGGATGGGCAGCATGGATAGACTTCGACCCCAACAGCTGGGCGGCATGGGGGTTGGTGGTCACATCGGTCTATTTGCTGTTGGCGGGTGCTGTGCAGCAAGCCCTGTATGACGGGCGCGACATCTAGATCAGGAAGCCGCCTGCGCCCTCGTGGCGCAGTAGGGCAACCTTAGTCTCGACGCCGCCTGCACCTGAAAATCCGGTCAGGCCCTTGGCCCCCATCACGCGGTGACAGGGGATGATGATCGGGATGGGATTACCGCCACAGGCACCGCCAACGGCTTGCGCAGGCACGTCAAGTTGCTTGGCAATATCGCCGTAAGTCACGGTCTCCCCGAAGGGGATCGCGAACATGACGTCACAGACGGCGCGTTGGAAATGCGATCCATGCACCCAGAGCGGCAGATCAAACTGCTCTAGCACGCCTGCGTCATAGGCGAGAAGCTGGCGTCGCGCCTCCTCAAGCACATCCGTGCTCTCCTCGTGCGCCGCACGGCCCCAATCGAGGCGGGTTATGTGCTCCCCTTCCTGCGTCAGGACCAGATCGCCGAATTGGGTGGAGACGGTTGCGTGTTTCATGGCCGCAGTATGGAGCGGGGAGAAGCAGGTCTCAATCCGAATGAT
>CBFHZX010000044.1:0-19154 GCA_965660425.1 Sulfitobacter sp.
ATCAACAAAACGCGAAAGCCCTGTCTCGAACGGATCAAATTCAGTCAGGATATCCGTCTTCCAGTGGAGATACCCTTTCTCGAGCCGCATTGAATCCACCGCTAATGCGCCGAAAAGGGTCATGCCAAACGCCTTTCCTGCATCACGCAATGCCAGATAGGCCGCATAAAGCGAGGCATTGGGCACATGAATTTCATAGGCCAGCTCGCCTGAAAAGCTCACCGCCATGACAGTGGCAGGGGCAATGCCCACGAAACACTCGCGCACCGATAGCCACGAGAACGCCTCTTTGGACCAGTCGCCCCGCGCCACAGAAGACAGAACAGCGCGCGCGTTGGGACCTGCAACCACAAGGATGGTCTGATCATTGGTCAGCGAACGGATCTGCACATCACGGTCCCCAATGTGCGATTGCAGCCAATCCATGTCGTGCAATTCGGATGCTGCGGCGGAGCCGTACCAGATGCGCGCAGGGCCGCGGTCAGAGGCGGGCAGTCGCGCAATCGTAGCTTCGCTTTTCATCATGCCGTGGTGGTTCAGCAGATACGCCAGCCCCACACGCCCGTCTTTGCGCGGGAGGCGGCCGCAGATCATATGATCGAGGAAGCTCTCCGCATCATCGCCCCTTATCTCGAAACGGTTGAAACCGTTGACCTCTGTAAGCCCGACACCGTTCTGCACGGCGGCAACTTCAGCGGCGACCACATCAAAACTCTCGTCAAAGCGGAAGGAATGGGTAACGTGGAAATCGGGGGTTGGCTTGAAGAACTCTGCACGCTCCCAACCGTTTACCACTGTAAATTCAGCACCTTCAGCGGCTAACACGGGCGTCAGCGGTGTCGTCTTGGCCATGCGCCCTACGGCGCGGTGCTCGTTGGGGAAGTGGAAGCGGAATTCGTTTTGGTAATCCTCAATGGCTTTGAGTGCCGTCAGCTCGACATTCGTGTGGCCTGCAAAACGGCGCGGGTCGAGAACCCAAGTGTCATAGCATGCCTCGCTATGCACGATCTGTTGGGCCAGCAGCCAGCCATGGCCGCCACCCTCACCCAAACCCGCACGCAAGCCGATGATGCAAAAGGCGTTGCGCTTGTTCGGGATGGGTCCGACCAGCGGCGCGCCGTCGATGGTATAGGTGATGGGGCCGTTCACAACATTCTTGATCCCAACCTCCATCAGTGCGGGCATCCGCTCAAACGCGCCTTCCAGCACATCGCTGATGCGGTCCAGATCGTCAGGGCACAGATCGTTGGAGAAATGCGGATCAATCCCGTCCATGCCCCACGTTTTGCAGTCCTGTTCGTAGAAACCGATCAGCAGGCCGTTCTTTTCCTGACGGCAGTAATAGTCGCTGATCGGGCAGCGCAGAAGCGGCATGCGGTGATCCGCTTGCGCGATGGCGGGGATGTCTTCGGTGACGAAATACTGATGCTCCATCGACATGACGGGATGGTGTACGCCCATCATCGCGCCCACCTCGTTTACACGGTAGCCGCAGGCGTTGACCACGACCTCACAGTCGATATCGCCCTTCTCGGTGTGCACAGTCCATGTGTCGTCGCGGTGCTGGGTCAGGCCTGTGACGCCGCAGTTGCGGTACACCTCGGCACCTGCCAAACGCGCGCGCCGCGCCAAGGCCTGACACAGCGAGGCAGGATCAATATCGCCGTCATTGCCGTCCCACAGGCCGCCAATCAGGTTCTCGGTCGAGATCAGCGGATGGCGGCGCGCACATTCCGCCGCATCCAACACCTCGAACTCGACTCCCATACCCCGCGCCATGGAGGCAAAATGGCGGTAGCCGTCCATCTGCGCTTCAGTGTTGGCGAGGCGGATGCCGCCGTCTCCGTGGTTATACCCCACGGGGTAGTCGGGATCATCGCGCAGCTCTTGGTAGAGTTTGATCGAGTGGCTCTTGAGGCCAACCATCGTCTGGTTCGCGCCAAAATTCGTGACCTGCGCTGCCGAATGCCATGTGGTGCCAGAGGTCAGCTCATCCCGCTCAACCAGCACCACATCGGTCCAGCCTTCCTGCGTCAGGTGATAAAGGGTCGAGCAGCCGGCAATGCCGCCGCCAATGACAACCGCGCGGGTTCGGGTCTTCATTCGAGTGGTCCTGTCTGAAATGGTTTCACTACGCGAACCTTGTGCTTTTCCCACTGGTGGCGCAACCATCTTGCCAGCAGTTGATTTCGACATAAGATCTCGGGTGTAACCGAGGAGGGATAGATGACCGACTGGCCTGACGAGATAACGAATGGGATTTTCCCCGAAACCCATTTCGACGGGCGGGTGATCAATTGCTTTGACGGGCGGCCCCGCGATCTGAACGCCATGTTTGACGCAGCCATCACTCGCGCGCCAGAAGGCGAAGCGGTGGTGGGCGGTGCGACCCGCCTCACCTATATAGAGCTGGCGCATCAGGTCTCACAGCTTGCTAGCGGCCTGCGCACCCGCGGCATCAGGCAAGGGGACCGTGTTGCGATGCTGCTGAGCAACCGCAGCGAATTCCTGATCGTATTGCTGGCCTGCCTACGGCTTGGCGCGATTGCGGTGCCGATCAACATCCGCGAGGGCACGCCCGAGCTGGAATACATCCTGAACCATTGCGGCGCCAAAGTGCTGGTGCACGGGCCAGAGGTCGCGGACAGGCTTCCCGCTGCATCGGCCCTGCCCCAGCTGGTGCATACCATCGCTGTTGATACGGCGGAATTCGCGGATCTTTCGGATGCGGGTCATCAGGATGCAGTATCGGTCGACGAGGAAGACACGGCTGTGATCCTCTACACTTCTGGCACCACAGGACGACCCAAAGGCGCGATGCTCACTCATCTCAACGTCATTCATTCGGCGATGCATTTTGAAAAGTGCATGGGATTGGGTGTGGGCGAGCGATCCCTTCTGTCGGTGCCTGCCAGCCATGTGACAGGCCTTGTAGCAACGATCTTTACAATGCTTCAAACCGCAGGTTGCACAGTGATGATGGAGACGTTTGCAGCGGATGATTTCCTCGCCCTTGCCGAGGCCGAGAAGGTCACCCAAACGCTGATGGTGCCTGCGATGTACAACCTCTTTTTGCTGCGCTGCAACGTGTCGGACTATGACCTGAGTGCGTGGCGGATCGGCGGCTATGGCGGCGCGCCGATGCCCCAATCAACCATTGCGGAGCTGAGTGAAAAACTGCCCACGATGTCTCTGATGAACGCTTATGGCTCCACCGAGGTGACCTCCCCCGCGACGATCATGCCGCGCGGGTTCGGGACCACGCGTTCGGACAGTATCGGGATTGCAGTGCCTTGTGGCGAGATACGCATTGTGGATGAGACAGGCAAGGACGTTGCCGAGGGCGCGCACGGCGAACTTTGGATCAAAGGACCGATGGTTGTCCCCGGCTATTGGGAGAACCCCGAGAAAACAGCCTCCGAGTTTACAGATGGATACTGGAAAAGTGGCGATGTCGGCTCGCGTGATGCCGAAGGGTTCGTCAGGTTGCATGACCGCCGCAAAGATATGATCATCCGCGGTGGATATAACATCTATTCCGCCGAAATCGAAAACACGCTGACGGCGCACCCATCTGTTGTTGAATGTGCAGCCATCGGGCAGCCCGATCCCGTATTAGGCGAAAAGCTGCATGTGTTTCTCCACACCACCGATCCTGCGCTGGATGAAGACAAGGTCCAAGAGTTTATCAAAGGCCATTTAGCAGACTACAAAACGCCCGACTTTGTGACGCTGAGCGATGCGCCACTGCCGCGAAATGCCAATGGGAAAATCGTCAAGACAGTGCTGCGCAACCAGATTGCGTTCTTGGAACTTAAGTGATGACAGGTCCGCCCTTCTGTTAGGCACAAGATCTCGTCGATCGTCGCTTTCTCGGTCACTTTGAACGTGATGTATTGCGCCGTTGCATCAATCATCTGCTGGCGGCCGTTAAGCTTGCACGCAGTTGATGAGTGCAGATTTTATCATTTGCGATTGCACAATTTCCACCATGCGTCGGCAACCGCGTCTGTGCGCGGATCATCCCCCTTTCATGATCGAGGCCACTCACGCCAGAAGAAACATGGGGCACGCTCAACGTGTTGCGTATGCTCGAGATCGGGAAGATCGCATATGCCAGTCTGGTCAGTTAGGTTGCTTTATGCTTGGTGAGCCAGTCACTTGGGCTGTCGCCCGTGACACGCAAAAATTCTCGGTTGAAATTGGACTTGGTGTTAAACCCAGCACCCAGCATGGCGTTTTTCACAGTCTCACCCTCAAGCAACGTGCGTTGCGCTGCGGCTATGCGCGCTGCGTTAATGTAGCGAGACGCATTTTCACCCGTCACACGGTTGATCGCACCTGACAGTTGCTTCACGGGTATCCGCAATCGCCGCGAGAGTTGCGACATTGTCAGATCAGGGTTCAGATAGGGCCGGCTCTGAACCATCATCGTCTCAAGCTGGCCCATGATCTGGGCATCAAGCGCGTCCGCTTCACGCGGCGGCGCGGGCAGGTCTTCAGGTTCGCTTGCGCTATTCTCAAGCGCATCTGACAAGGTGAGCACGCCAATAATGATCAGCGTTGTACTGGCCGAAATGCTGATGATCCACGGTTGCAGATGCGCAGCGCCGACTATCTGGGCCAAGACGCTCAAACCATCGCTCAGCGCCGAACACACCAGCGCCCAACCGATAATCTACCAGATCAAGCCCGGCATATCGCCCGCTTCCATCCGCATCCGCGGCAGCGCGTCCGCCCCCTTGCGGCATTGCCAGATGATCGCGAACCCGTAGGACAGGAAGAGGAACGGGATCACCGCATCAAGCATCTGGGGGCGCAGCACAACCGCTGCCGCCACAACAAGCGGCCCGACCAGATGCGGCACCTCGTGCCATGACAGCCGCCGCACGGCCGTGCTTTGGAAAGCAACCCACGCCATGGGCGGAAAAAGGCTGGCCGTCACTGGCTGGATCAGCCGTGCCGCCGCTACCCCATAATGTTGGGCAAGCGAGATGATCAATCCCTGTGCCGCAGACATCGCCAAAAGCACCGCAAGCGGGCCATGCCTGCGATCCACTACCCACAAACGGATCAGAAAAAACGACAGCACAAGAGTGGAGATCATCGGAATCGGTAAGCTGGGCATCGGGTTATTCTCATAATTGTGTGCATCCAAGATGGTCCTAGAACGCGATCTTGGCGACCTGAAACCTGATTTAGGACGCGCAGCACATCACTTTAATCACATCCATTGGTCATCACCCCAACCTAATGGAGACTAAAATGAACATCTTTCAAACCGCAGCCCTCGCCCTCATCCTTACAGCGCCCTTCGCACAAGCGGAGCCTGCAGGCGTGAGCTACCTTAGCATCGAGGCACCCCATCACGGGCGCCCACTGACAGGCACGCTTTTTTACCCTACCGAGGGCGGCGACAGGCAGATCCTTTATGCAGACAACCCTGTTTTCGAAGGCGTCACTGCCCTCAAAGATGCACCGATCGCCAACGGGACCTATCCGCTGGTTTTGATGAGCCATGGGCTGGGCGGGCATGTCCGCTCGCTTGGCTGGCTCTCTACAGCGCTGGCGGAGCGCGGTGCCATTGTTGTGGCGGTCAACCACCCCAATTCGACGTGGGGCGATTTTGATCTGCGCGCAGGGTTGGACCACTGGACGCGTGCCCAAGACCTCAAGACCGCGCTCGATAGTCTGCTGGCCGATCCGGAGATTGGAGGCCGCATCGACCAGACACGGATCACTGCCGCAGGGTTTTCCTATAGCGGCTGGACGGCGCTGTCGCTGGGCGGTCTGCGCGGCAATCTGGAAGGGGCCACAGAGCATTGCAATGAATACGGCGTGCCTCAAGCCATTGCGCCGATCTGGAACGTGGTGGCGTGGGGTGGTCCGACCTGAACGAAGATGACTGGAACGCTGATTACAGCGACCCACGGGTCAGCGCCGTCTTTGCCATTGATCCCGCCCTGACATGGCGCATGAGTGCCGACAACGCCGCGACACTGGTTGAGGATGTCACGCTTGTCTCGCTGGGGATCGGTGAAAACCGTCTGCTCGCGACAGACTTCGACCTTGCCGCGCTGCCCGAGGCCCTGCCCGATGCGCAGATTGTGCGGATCACGTCTGGCGCGCATTTCTCCGTCCTGCCTGTGTGCAAGCCTATGGGTGCGCTCATTCTGGAGGAAGAGAACGACGACCCTGTGTGCACCGATCCCGAGGGAACAGACCGCGCTGCCCTTCATGCCGAGATCATTGCGGCTATGACGGAACAGTTGGGCTTGTGACACCGCCAGCCCCAAGTTTGATCGCTTGGGGCTGCGCTCAGGCCTTGGCCGCAAAATCAGGCCAGCCCAAACCACCGATCCGCTCCCGCGAAACGCGGGTGCCGATCCACAGGGACAGCAACAGCCCCGTGCCCACACCCGCTGCAATCCCAAGCCGCACACCTGTCAGACCGCCGTCGATCACGTAGACGAACAGCCAGATGAAGAAGGCGATGCCGATCCACTGGCGATAGATGCCGATCCACATGGTCCAAGCGGCTTTTTTCAGCGCCTGAAGCAGGGAGTTGATCGAGAAGAGCACCACATAGATCGGTAGGATCACTGCCTCGACCTTCAAGAACAGCGCAGAGATGCGGATGACTTCGGCATCATCCGAGAAAACGCTGGCCGCCAGACCACCGCCAAACCACAAGAAGGGGAAGGCCAAGGTCGTCATCACAATGCCCATCAGCCAGCAGCGGTGGAACGCCTCGCGCACGCGCGCATCATTGCCCGCGCCGAAATTCTGCGCCGCAATCGGTACCAAAGAGATCGTGATGCCCAGAGCGGGCAGCAGGAAAAACTGTTCGATCCGCATGGTGATGCCATAAGAAGCCAGCGCCGCCTCGCCGTAATCCTTAAGGGCATATTGAACGATGAAACCGCTGGAGAAAGTCACGAGCAGCGCAAACCCTGCAGGAAAGGCTTGGGCGATGATCTCGTAGTATTTCGCAGGAACGGGTGTGAACTCAGACCACTTGAGGTTCTGCATCATCGCACGGCCAAACACCCGCCACAGGATGAAGGCAGCAACCCCAGTCTGGCTCAGGACAGTAGCAAGGGCGATGCCGTTGAAACCAAAGCCCGACACCACCCCCGGAACGCCGAACATCAGCAGCGGGTTGAGACCCACATTGACAAAGAATGCAACGACCAGCGCATGCTGCATAGTGCGGGTATCCCCGCGTGCTTGCAAAATGCCATTTGCCGCAGGCCCGATAATGAATCCGGGCAGCGCGAAAATGAGCCAGTAAAAATACCCCAGTCCTGCATCGCGGTAGTCACCTGGCTCTGAGACGATAGCAATAAGGGAAGGACCCGCGAAAGCAGCTATCAGGATCATTGCAAGGGTAGCCATGACAGCGAGCCCGATCCCCTGCACTGCCAGATGCCGCGATTCTGCTTCGTCCTTGCGACCTTTGGCATTGCCCACCAGCGCGCTCATCGCGGAGCTTAGGCCAAAGCCGATTGCCACAAGGATAAAGAACGCCTGAAAACCGACAGACAGTCCCGCCTGCGCCTGCGTTCCGAAGAAGCCCGCATAGAAAGTGTCCACCACATTATAGAGCGTGCTGAACAACATGCCGATGGCCGCAGGGATGGCAAGGCGGCGAAAATGGCCTCCCAATGGGCCTTTGGTCAGGTCAGCGTCAATCATTGTTCAAGCCTTGCACGGAAATGGAAAAGGGCGCCCGAAAGGACGCCCTATTGTGTGATTATCTGGTAAGCTCTAGAGGCCCCATTTCAAAGCTGTCTCTTCAAAGAAACCTTGGGTCTTTTTCAGCTCAATCCAACTGTTGACGTAGTTGATCCAGACCTGATCGGTTTGGGGCAGCAGCATCGCGATCGGCGTGGGCGCGCGTGGTGTGGACACCTCAACCTGACGCACATTGGGGAACTTTTGCAACAAGGTGGAGCCTTCGATGTTGGAGGTCACAAACACATCCGCACGGCCCGACAGCACTTCTTGGAAACCGCGTGCTGGCGCTTCGACTACAACGATCTCGGCGGCGGGGAACCATTCTTTCACCATCTTCTCGAAGGAAGTGCCCAGCGTTGTCGCGACCTTAACGCCCTCTTTGTTGATGCTGTCCCAGCCGTCAAAATTGGCCAGCTTGTCATCGGTGGTGAAGGGAAACATCTCAACTGCGATATAGCTGTCGGAATAGCCCGCCGCCTTGAGGCGCGCAGGGCTGATCGAGGCGGAGCCTGTCATGTGATAGTTGCCCGCGACAACACCGTTCACCAGCGTTTTCCAATCGGTCGGTACCATTTCCAGTTCCACGCCCAAATCGGCCGCAAGCTGGGTCATGATATCGATATCATAGCCGACATAGGAGTTGGTCGCCGTATCGCGTACCGACATCGGGTTCCAATCCCCCGTGGTTCCCACTTTGAGCACACCTTCGCTCAGGATTTCGTTGAGAGCGGATTGTGCCATCACAGGCGCTGCGGCAACGCTGGCGGCAAAACCAAATGCGAGACCGATGGTTTTGAGAATTTTCATGTGTCTTCCTTTGTGGATGGGTGAACGCGTTGCATTCAATAGAGTGAGGTCTAGTTCGCTAAGGAACTAATCTGGGTTGCATGAATGGCAACTGTCAACTTAAGTATACACTTCGACAAGGAGACGTCCATGCCCGATGACACTGCCCGCGATCACGCAAATGCGATTGAGATCAAAGGCCTGAACAAGTGGTATGATGACTATCATGCGCTCAAAGATATCGAACTGGCCGTAGAGCACGGCGAGCGGATTGTGGTCTGTGGCCCCTCTGGGTCGGGCAAATCTACGTTGATCCGTTGCGTCAACAGCCTTGAGGAACATGATAAGGGACAGATTACTGTCGATGGCACAGTTATGGGCGATGCTGCTTCGGTGGAAGCAATCCGCGCAGAGGTGGGCATGGTGTTCCAGCAGTTTAATCTGTTCCCGCATCTAACGATCCTGCAAAACCTGACCCTTGGCCCGATGAAGGCACGCGGATTGAGCCGCGCCAATGCCGAGGCGCGTGCCATGAAATACCTCGAGCGCGTGCAAATCCCCGAGCAGGCCGATAAAAAGCCCGGTGCCTTATCAGGCGGACAGCAGCAGCGCGTGGCCATCGCGCGCAGCTTGTGCATGGAGCCGAAGATCATGCTCTTTGACGAGCCGACCTCGGCGCTTGATCCTGAAATGATTTCCGAAGTGCTGGATGTGATTGTGGACTTGGCCGAAAGCGGCATGACCATGATCGTGGTCACTCATGAGATGGGATTTGCCCGTCGCGCCGCCGACCGCATGGTGTTTATGGACCACGGCGCCATCGTCGAGACAGGCACACCAACCGAATTCTTCGAGGCGCCAAAGACCGAACGGTGCCGCACTTTCCTCAACCAGATCCTGAAACATTGAGCGCGCGTATGAAAAATCTCCTCGCTTTAGCTGCGCTGACGCTCCTCGCTGGATGTGGCAGTGGCGGAAACTGGGGGTGGTACGTCATCGACCCCACCACCACGCAGGGTTGGAACAACATCTCTTTCCTGCTCGACGGATTTGGCGCGACGATCCTTTTGTCGGTGATTGCCGCGGCTCTGTCTATGGTGATCGGGATGCTGGTCGCGCTGCCTGGCATGTCCGCCAACACATGGATCAGCCTGCCCAGCCGCGTCTATATCGAGTTCATCCGCGCGATCCCATTGTTGCCCATGCTGTTCTGGGTCTTCTACGGACTGCCTGTAGTACTGCAATCCATGGGCATCTCGGTGCGTATTGATGCCTTTTGGGGCGCGGTGATCACGCTGGCGATATCAGATTCCGCATTCACCGCGGAAATCTACCGCTCTGGAATCCAGAGCATCGCGCGCGGGCAGACGGAGGCGGCAAAGACCATCGGCCTGACCTACACGCAAACCATGCGCTATGTGATCCTGCCCCAAGCGATCCGCCGCATCCTGCCGCCTTTAGCCAACCAGTTCATCTACATCGTGAAGATGAGCGCCTTTGCCTCCGTCATCGGGATGCAGGAGCTGACGCGCCGCGCAAACGAGCTGGTGGTTACGGAATACCGACCGCTTGAGATATACACCCTGCTCATCCTCGAGTACCTCGTGCTGGTGCTGATCATCAGCTTCTTTGTACGCTGGTTGGAACGCAAGATGGGCGCAGATGAGAGCCGCTAAAAGGAGTTTGATATGAGCTGGAACACTTTCCTGAATGAGACGGTGGGCCGTATCGGCACCTTTCAAAAAGAAGCCCCCGCCACGTTCGAGGGTTTCAACACAATGGGCAAAGCGGCCAAGAAGAACGGCGCGCTTGACGAGAAGACAAAAGAGTTCATCGCCCTTGGCATCGGCATCTCGACCCGTTGCGACAGCTGTATCGGCTTTCACGTCAAATCACTGGTCCGCCTTGGGGCGACGCGCGAAGAGCTGTGCGAGGCGTTGGAGATGGTCTCTTATATGGGCGGCGGGCCATCGATTGCCTACAGTGCCAAAGCGCTTGAGGCTTACGACGAGTTTTCCGCCGCCTGACATATCGCCCCTACGCCCTCTATGTGACACCCAAGGGTGATCTGGCGCGCGTCGCAGCAGCGTGGTTGGTGCGGGCCATTCTGGCAAGGCGGACCGCCGCTGGTTTTGCGGATCAGCGCAACGATTAAAGCACTAGAGCTGGAAGCTGCTCTGATAGCTTCGCGTACCGCTTTGCGATGAATGCTAAAGCCTTGATGTCATCCCGATGGCGTCGCTTATCAACTGGCGCGCGTCTGTCACCAACGCTTCAAGCTGTGGCAGGTCATTCACACAGAGGAATTTCACCCGTCCCAGACCTTCAGCCGTCAGCAAAGCGCGTGTTTTCTCTGATGGCTCCCCCAACCCCTGCCCGCTTGTGATGTGCAGATGATCGTCCTGCGGGCCAAGCTGAAAGGCCTTTGACTCGATGCAAGCCTGCGTATGCAAACCCTGCGGTGAGAACTGGCTGAGGTGACGGAAACGGTGGCTTATGTTGTGCAGGAACGCCTGCTCGTGCCTGTCGAACAAATCCGCCATAACGCTGCGCCGCAAAGGATGCACCACATGCGCGCAGGCAAACAACCGCTCCGCACGCACCCCGCATAATCGGGCGGCATTGATGAGCATATAGTGGTTAAAGTAGGCGGGATCTTCACGCGCCGCTTGGTCCGTGGCCAGCGCTGCATAATCCACCCAAGCGCCGCGCAGCACGGAGCTTGTGCCGTCGAAAACATCGCTAGGGACCAGTGGCGCGGTTAGAAATACATCATCGTTGAAATACAAGAACCGCTCGGCCAGACCATCGATACGCCACATCATGCTCTCGATCGCGAGGGAATTGAAGGTGGGCAACGCATCGCCATGTCCGCTGAAAATATCGTGGTGGAACACGATGCGGATTTTATCGCGCAGCGGTTGGGAAAGCTGCGCCAGATCGGGAGCAACTTCGTCCACCACGATCCAGATCCTGCGTGTCCAAGGGGCGTTGTTTTGAATAGAGTGCAGACAGTAATAGATCTCGTCGCTTTGCTCCCAACGGTGCGGATTGCTGGCGTTCTCATGCAGTTCTTCCGTGCTCTGCGCCATATACTTGGCCCTCTTGGCACGGTGCGCGGGATCGTTTCCATCCACCCAAGTGATCACTGCGTCAATCGGGCTATCAGTCAGGTCGTTAGTCATATCGCACGCTTGTTATTTGTTCCATTCCGATGACCTAGTGTGCCAAAGCAGAAATGGCAGCCCAAAGGCTGCTGCGACTTGACGCAGGCCACCGTCATCCAGACATTGCACCTAATCCAACGAAAGAGCCCGTGATGCAGCCAACCCTAGACCCCGACATTTTGCGCCAGTGGATTGGCAAGACCGAATCCACCTCCGATATGCTGCAGCAAGGCTCCGTCAATCTGATGGAAATGACGCTGGACCGCGCGCCTGTGCTCCGCGAGGGCGACGTACTGCCGCCGCTGTGGCATTGGCTTTATTTCCTGCAGTCCGCACAGCTCAGCGCGTTGGGGCGTGACGGGCATCCCGCGCGCGGCGGGTTCCTGCCCCCTGTTGCCTTGCCGCGACGGATGTGGGCGGGGAGCAGGTTCGGCTTTAACCATGCGCTTTCTATTGGGGCGCAGGCACAAAAGCAGTCGCGCATCACGGATGTCGCCCTCAAGACAGGCAGCACGGGCGCGCTATGCTTTGTCACCGTGCGGCATGAGGTGGGGACCGCAGACAGCGCCGCCTTTTGGGAAGAGCACGACATCGTCTACCGCGAAGACCCCACGCCCGATGCACCACGGCGCGAGACCCCGCTTGTCGGCACCGATTGGCAACACAGCGAGACAATCCATCCATCTGAAGTCATGCTGTTCCGCTACTCCGCGCTCACCTTCAACGGCCACCGCATTCACTATGACCGCGACTATGCCCGCGATGTGGAGGGGCACGCTGGGCTTGTTGTGCATGGCCCACTTATCGCTACGCTGCTGATCGATCTGGCCCAGCGTGTGGCAGGTGGCGCACCCCCGCGCAGTTTCGAGTTCCGCGCGGCAAGCCCGCTCTTCGATGGCGCACCCTTCACCCTACATGCCAATCGGGACGGCGGCACCGTGACCCTTGCCGCCGCCAATCCTCAAGGTCGCTTGGCGATGCAGGCCACTGCGGTGTTTTAAGGGTTTGCGCTGACCGCGCCTGCGCTATCTTAATCGCATGCTGATCCTGACCCACAGAACCCTGCGCAACCCTGCCATCCTCAAGGTGCGCCAATTGCCACGTAAATTCTTTGGCCGCGTGGCCGTCTGGCCCCGTGGTCCGCTGGGGTTTTGGCGCTTCATGCGGCTGATCATCGAATTTCAGGCCATCCGCTATATCCTGACGCTCAGCCCGTTCATCTTTATCGGGCTCAGCTGGAATGCGCTCGCGCTGCCTATGGCGCAAGCGCCCATTTTGATGATCTTTATGATTTGGGTGGTCGAGATGCGCATTTTGCGTGTCTCCAAAGCGCGCCGCCTGCGTCTGATGGAAGGGGCGGATGCCGAGCGCGCGCTTGATCTGTTGCGCGTGCAAGCCCGCGCAGCACTAACCAAAATCGCCGCCGCGCGGGAGATGAAGCGCGGTGAGCTGCATCTGGTTGTCGAGCAGTCCGAGCTCTGGCACATCGCCCCGCTTACCTATGTCACGGTGCAATCAGAAGCGGGGCCAGAGGTGGTGCGTCTTGATGAGGCCGAGATCGAAATCATCGAGCAGACCCTGTTTCAGCCACCCTTGACCGAGGCGCTGTTACAGCGCGTGAACCAGTCGCAAGGGACATTCCTGCGCGACATCACCTTCGATGCGCGTGGCGTCTCCGCCCATGCGCGCCTAGCCGCAGCCCTAGCGTGAGAGATCAATCAACCGCCCGAAGGGCGGCTCGGTCGCACCTGCCTCGGGCAAGGCCCAGATCACGGACAGGCCGCGTGGAGGTGGACCTGCCTCCCCTTCCAGATCGGTAAAGATAACCAGAGCAGAGACACCAAGCTCCTGCGCCTCACGCAGAACAGGGATGAAGGCCGTGCCACCCCCTCGCGGCAACTCGGGCAATGGCACCTGCGTCACCGTTGGATCAATCCGCGCGCGGTGGCGGATGGCGTCGTCAAACACCATCAGGTGCAATTCGGCGCACATACGCCGCGCAATCCCCGTGACCTCGGCCCAGAACATCGAAAGGCGCGCATCATCAATGCTGCTGGAGGCATCCATGGCAATCGCGATGCGCGGCACATCGGTGCGCGGGTTGTACCCCGCCTCGAACCCCGGCTCTGGCGTGCGGGCCTGCAACGCCTGCGCCGTGCCCGCGATCCAGCGGCGCGACGGGCGAACGGGACTGTGCTGGGGCGCTTGCATGACCGCTGCCGCCAGCAGGCGGCGCAGCATCTGCTCCCACGGGACACGCGGCTGGGCCACATCGGCAAGGCGGTGACCGATCCGCCCGATGCCACGCCCCGCGCTGCGCCCTGCATCCATCGCGCGGGTCAGGTGCTGGCGCCAGCGCGCGGCATCCTGCACGGCGTCCCCTTCCTCTCCCGTCCCTGCCTCCTTCTCCAGATCGACCTCGAACTCCTGCGCTTGGGCATAGGCCTGCGCCTCCCCCTCGCGGCCCGTACCATCGCCCCCCTGACCGCGCAGCGCGAAATAGAGCCGCTCCGCGTCCCACTCGCCCAGCACATCCGCACCCGTGAGCTTTTGCCCCAAGGCCTGACCGATCAGCGCCGTCGCCAGAACGGCGGGGCGCGGCAAAGCGTGATCCCCTGCCAGCACGGCCTCGTTGATCAGCGCATCAGCAGCGAGATTAAACAGCGCTGCATCAAACCCATCGCCCAGCCGCGCCTCAAGCGCGGCGGCACGCGCCGAATGGCGCAGCGCCACATGCAGGACGTGATGTGCCGCCAACCCCATCTGCTCGTGCAGCGGCATGGCCTCGAACGCGGGGCCATAGGTGATCGTCTCCCCCGTGGTCGCCGTCTCGGGGCCATCGCGATGTGCACACCACAGAGACAACGCCGCAATCGCGGGATCAGCTTCGGCCAGCGCGCGCAGAGCGGGGCCAGCCCGCGTGCTGTGGCGCTCAGCCGTCACGGGATGCAAGGTAGTCGGCGTAGGATTGTGAGTTGCGGAATGCCTCCTGCCACCCGTTGGCAAGCGCTTTGTCGATCAACAACTCAAAGCCGTATGTGACCAATTCGCCCAAGGGAAGCCTTGCAAATTCGGGCTCGATCCTTTGCTCTGCCAAAGTGGCGATGCCTGCCATGACATCAATCGTTGCGGGCAGGGTCTCTTCCTCCGACAAGGTCACCAGCGCATAGATCAACGCGGTCAACCCGTGCAGACTGCTTGGATAAAGCGCCAAGCCCGCGCGGCCTTCTTCCTCAATCATCGCTTGGGCCTGCACGGTGGCGGCAATGTCGTTCACGATCAGAATGAACTCGGCCGCAGCCGCATCGCCCAAAGTGCCCGCAATCAGCGTATCGCGCAGGGTTTTGTCCTCGACGGCGTTCAAAATCCCGCTCACCCGCGCCCAAGATCGCGGGGTACAGGCGATCATCTGACCGCGCCGCAACGCCTCTTCGGTTGTGTCCAAAAGATCAGGCCGCGTGCGGATAAACGCTGTCACCGCAGGGTGCAGGTTTTGCGGCACGGCATAGGAAGCAAGCCAGTCGCCCGCCTCGGCCCGCAGGCTCAGATGGATCAGACGGTCCGACAGGGCGGTGCCCATCTCATAGGCCACGGCGCCGTCTTCGACCATATTGCCCGCCGCGATGATGAAGGTGTTGTCAGGCAGGCTATGCTGACCCACGCGGCGCTCTTGCAGCAGGCCATAGACGGTGGGTTGCAGCGACGGGGCGGCAGCCGTTAGCTCATCCAAGAACAGGATGGTCGGGTCGCTCTCATCCTTTGGCAGGTCCTCGGGCGGATACCAGACGGTGCGTTGCTCGGCATGGTCATAGAACGGCAAACCGCGCAGATCCTGCGGCTCGATCGTGGTGAGGCGCAGATCGAACAGGCGGCTACCCGTCTCATCCGCGAGTCGTTGCACGATCTCTGTCTTGCCAATACCTGGTCGCCCGTGCAGCATCCACGAGGTTGTCATCTGTCCTGCTTGCTGGGCTGCAAACCCTGCGCGCAGCGCCGTCAGTGCGGCTCCTGCCGAGATAGGTGTGGTGTTGACAGACATAGGCGTGCGCTCCCTTGTGCAAAGGGTAGCGGGGCGGCAGGCGGATGCAAGGGTGGGAGTGCGCAATGAAGCAGGACAACATACAAGCGCGGATGGCCAGCATTGCATGGCCGCAGCGGACAGCCTTGGGCCCAGCGCATCCCGCGCCCCGATCGCCGCGCGCCCTGATCGAGCCGCGTGCAAGCGCCCATGAGGCGGACAAACAGCTGGCCAGCCTGTCGGTGGCCTTTGACCGTTTTGATATTGGCGATGGTGCCGTGCTGTCGTTTCACCACCATTACCGCAACGGGGACCAGTTGATGAACCCGGTACTGGCGGAGGCGGCACGGCGCGGGTTGCGCGGGCTAACCATCGCGCCCAGTTCGCTGTTTCCTGTGCACGCCCCCTTGGCAGCACATATCCGCAGCGGCGTGATTGGCGATGTCATCACGGACTACGCAAAGGGTCCTGTGACCGACGCCATGCTCTCAGGCGCGCTGCGCGGACCTGCCCTGCTCCAAAGTCACGGGGGCCGCGCACGCGCACTCAGCACGGGAGAATTGAAGATCGATGTGGCGTTCGTCGGCGCGCCGCTGGCGCAAGCTGATGGGGCATGCACGGGGCGCGGGGGGGCGGTGCCATGCGGGCCGCTTGGCTATGCGATGATGGATGCGGCCTATGCACGCCGCACGGTTGTGTGCAGCCACGAGATCACTGCTGGCCCGATGCCCCACACGGATATCCCCGCAGCGCAGGTAGATGCGGTGATCCCTTTCCCCACTCCTGGCGAGGTGAGCGGCATTGCCTCGGACACCACCCTTGCGGCGAAAACGCCCCAAGCACGCCAGATCGGTGATCTGGTCACACAGGTTATTGACGCAACGGGCCTGATGCGCGACGGGCTCTCTTTGCAAACGGGCGCGGGGGGATACTCGCTCAGCGCGGTGCCCGTGATCGGGGACGCCATGGCCCGCGCAGGCGTGCGGGGCAGCTTTCTGTCGGGCGGCATTACGGGCAGCCATGTGGCGTTGCAACAGGCAGGCCTGTTCGAGCGCATCCACGATGTGCAGTGTTTCGACACGCAAGCGGTCCAATCCTCAATCTCCAACCCCGATCACTTGGCCATGAGTGCCGCACAATACGCCAGCCCTTTGCAGCCCGATGCGGTGGTGAACGGGCTTAGGGTCATGGTATTGGGCGCGGTCGAGATCGACAGCCAGTTTAATGTCAATGTCACCATCGGCGGGGATGGACGCCTTATTGGTGGGCCGGGCGGGCATCCCGATGCCGCACAGGGCGCCGCGCTAACCATTGCGACAACAGGGCTAACGGCGGGCGGTTTTGCAAAGTTGGTGGATCACGCACGCGGCGTTACCACGCGAGGGGATGGAGTGGATGTCATCGTAAGCGATCAAGGCATCGCGGTGAATCCACGCCGCCCTGACATTACAAAAGATCTGCGCAGCGCAGGCATGGATACTTGCGCGTTTGCGCAGCTAGCGGCGCTTGCCTCCAGTTCAGCCCAGCGCCAGCGATGCGCACCCGCAAAAGCGCCGCGCCTTCTGATAGAGGATCGCGCAGGCGGTCTGCTGGATTGGGCGTGATACAGGCTGCACCCCGAGCGCACGCATGCTAAGCACGTCATAGACCAAACAGGAGACCGCTATGTATCTCGCCATGAACCGCTTTACCGTCACAACCGACAATGCCGAGGCCTTTGAGGCGCTCTGGCTCAACCGTGACAGCAACCTCAAACAGATGGAGGGGTTTGTCGAATTTCACATGCTCAAAGGCCCTGTGATCGACGGCAAGATCATTTATGCCTCGCACACGGTCTGGGCATCCGAGGAAGCCTTTCGCGGCTGGACCAAGAGCGATGCGTTCCGCAATTCGCATAAAGGTGCAAAGGACACGGCAAAGCTTTATGAAGGCATACCTGTGTTCGAGAGCTTTACGGCGATCCAGCACATCGCCTGAGAGCGGGATTCATTCGGGCTGAATTTGCTTAAAATGCGCAGCAAACGCCACGCGACCTGCCACATTTCCGAACCATTCCAACACTAGGCCTGCGCACAAAGTGTATGGGTTTATGGCATGAGTATTTCTTTCAAATCCGGCCTTCTGGAGCAGGCCAGCGCGGATCCCGAAGTCGTGGCCGCTCACCTGCGCGCCTATGCCGAGCGGCACCGTATGCTGGGGGCGAAACGGCTGTTGATTTTTGCTGTAGCGCTGGTGCTATAAGCCTTTTTCGTCGGGGAAGAATACACTGCCGTTTCAACCATCCTGATCGTCATATCCGAGGCGTTTGACAGCCGCACAGCCACGCAAGCAGGCAGTTTGCGCGCCGATCTTCCCGCCTCAATCAGAGCGGTCTTGCGCCGCGTTCATATGGGCGTGCTCTACAGCTCGTTAATGATCAGCTTTTTCGCACTCTCCATTGCGTTTTCCGCCGCGGGTGCAAACAGCTTCATCGCAATGCACTACTTACTGGCGGCTGCTGTATTTGCCGGCATGAATACACACCAGCTATCGTCAGCGCTGGTGATCCGCTTGTGCGTCTACGGCGTCGCGGCCCTCACAATCCCTTTTTCGGACGTGCTTCCGGCTGAAGACCTGTTCGGCCAAAAAGCGTGGCTCACTTTCCTGATCAGCTTGTTTGCATTCTATTTCATTATCGACGGCTCCATGATTGGCCTGCGGTATTATCGCACCAACAGCAGGCAACTGGCACAGCTGCGCGCCGAAAATGCGCGCAGCATCAAGGCACTGGATGAGAAAGCCCAAGTTCTTTCAATTCTCAGAGAAGAGGTGCGCACATCGCTCGCGTCCATTCATACCTCCCTTGATGCGGCGGAGACGCTTGGTCCGATGCCTCAAGACGCGTTGCAAGCGTTCACTACCGCACAGCGCGATGCGGCGCGCCTCACGACCCAAATTGACGAACTTCTGGATTTTCATGAATTCGAAATGAACGAGATGACCTTTGATTTTTGCGATATCCAATTGGCCCGCTTGATTGCGGGGGCCGTGACAGACGCCCGATCCCATGCGCAGCCACATGGCATCGCGCTAAAGATGCTGCCTGTTGATACGGATATTCTGGTGCGTGCTGATCCTATGCGGCTTGAGCAGGTGATCACAGATCTTCTGGCCAATGCCGTCAGATTATCTGACAGGGGAAGTGAGGTGACCCTGCAGGTGACCGCAACGCCAAAAGAGGCACGCATTAGCGTCTGTTATAAAGGGGGGAGATGGCCACTGCAAACCACACCTGCGCATTCGAGACCTCAGGGCAGTTGCAAACCCTGAAACCCCGCCAGATGGAGACGCAAAAGCCAAGGCTCAAAGTCTCGAAACAAATCATAGAAGCGCATGGCGGGCTTTTGGGTTTTGAACCCCATGAAACGGGCGGGGCAGTGTTCCATGTGCAGCTAAACCGCGTT
>CBFHZX010000045.1:0-18709 GCA_965660425.1 Sulfitobacter sp.
TTTACCCTGGCCGCTCGGACAGCATCTCAGCCTTGATCATCCTGTGAAAACCCTTGGAAGCGATGTCACCCGGGCAGTGCACAATGCCAATTGCTCATACTTAAATGGTAGTCTGGCGCCAGCGGCTTCTCACGAATAAAGATTACGACCCTTTTTAAAGCCGACACCAGGCAGATCATTGCCATTGCCAAGGGTCAATTGTAAGAGCGCGGCCCCGGGGCCGCTGAACGCACGTCAGATCAAGTTTCTGAACCGCTTGGCTAACGGCTTTGAATGAAAGATGACCTCGTCGGAATTGGCGACAATTGCCCGGTACTCTCAGGATAGTGCAAATCGCGACACTGCGAGCTTGATTAAAATGGGGCGGCTGCTGAAGGTCGAAACTGGCGGTCGCAGCACGAACTGCGAGCTGGCGCTGTAACGCCAGCACACAGGATTGCCGATCATCACACGACCAAACCAATCCGCGCCAATTTGCCTAAACATGATCGATTGTCCTTGGGTTCAGCTGATTGAAAACGATTACGTCTTTTCGGCTTATGCGACTCGCTAAACGTTGACATGGCGTTGACATGGAACGAACACATAAAGCCCGACTGATTAAGTCGGGCTTTATGTGTTTGATTTGGCGTGTTAAATTGGTTGCGGGAGTAGGATTTGAACCTACGACCTTCAGGTTATGAGCCGCCTCACCGTTTCTAACATGGCGGCGATGCCCTCGTCGCTGAGAATACGGAAAATTGACGTGACCCCGAAATCAGCTGGGCATTCTGCAATTTCAGCTGCACCATAACCCAGATCTGCCAACAACAGAACATCGCTTGGCATCTCGATCTGCAGGTGTTTTGCGGGGTCAAATTCTGGCTCGTTGTCCAGCCTCTCAAACCCCTCCGGTGCAGTCGCTGGAAAGGGTAGCGGCTCTGCGAGATATCTGGTCATCGACTCATTGCTTCTGTGTTCTTTCATATGGCAAGACTGACACCGATTTTTGCGACAAGTCCAAACAAAACGCCGCAACGCAAAAGGCCGGAGCAAACGCTCCGGCCTCTCTTGGATCTCATCTCTTTTCAGCAATCCGCACCAATCAATGCACCGTGGCATCCTCGGGCTTGGGCTTATTGCTCGCCGCGATGCGGTCCCCGATAATAAGCCCCTCGGCCCCAGCGCTCACAGGGATCGTATCGCCGTCACTCACGTCTCCTGCCAGCAGCATCTCAGCCAGCGGGTTTTGCAACGCCGACTGGATCACACGCTTTAAGGGCCGCGCACCGAACACAGGGTCATACCCCTCATCGGCCAACCACTTGCGCGCACCCTCATCAAGGTCCAGCTCGATCTTGCGCGCCCCAAGCCGTTTGAGCAGCCGCGCCATCTGGATCGTCACGATGCCGTCCATGTTCTCGCGATTGAGGCGGTCAAAGATGATCGTCTCGTCCAGACGGTTCAGGAACTCAGGCCGGCAATGCGCGCGCACCGCGTCCATCACATCGCGCTTGGCATCCGACATGTCACTGCCCTCTGGCGCATTGCTGAGTGCCTGCGCCCCAAGGTTGCTGGTCAGGATAATGAGCGTCTGCTTGAAATCCACCGTGCGGCCCTGACCATCGGTCAGCACACCATCGTCGAGCACTTGCAAGAGCACGTTGAACACATCGGGATGCGCCTTCTCGACCTCGTCGAACAGCACCACCTGATAAGGGCGGCGGCGCACAGCCTCAGTCAGCACCCCACCCTCGTCATAGCCGACATAGCCAGGGGGTGCACCGATCAGACGCGCCACGGCATGTTTCTCCATGAACTCCGACATATCAATGCGCACCATGGCGGCATCATCATCGAACATGAACTCGGCCACAGCCTTGGTCAGCTCCGTCTTGCCGACGCCCGTTGGCCCGAGGAAGAGGAACGACCCAAGCGGACGGTCCTCATCATTCAGCCCAGCACGACTGCGGCGCACCGCATTGGCCACCGCCTTCACAGCGGCGCCCTGCCCGATCACACGGGAGTGCAACTGCTCTTCCATCTTCAAGAGCTTGTCGCGTTCCCCTTCAAGCATCTTGCCTGCAGGGATACCCGTCCACCGCTCGACAACGGAGGCGATCTGGTCGGGGCGCACGGCCTCTTCCACCATCATCCCGTCCTCACGGCTCTCTGCCGCCTCAAGGTCTTTCACAAACTGCGGGATCACGCCATAAGACAGCTCACCCGCTTTCGCCAGATTGCCGTCCCGCTTGGCGATGTCCAGATCGGCCCGCGCACGGTCGAGCTTTTCCTTGATGTCGCGCGCCCCCGCGAGCTTGTCGCGCTCCGCCTGCCACGTGGCGGTCATTGCATCACTGCGTTCCTTGAGGCTGGCCAAGTCTTTCTGCAACGTCTCGAGACGGTCCTTGCTAGCCTGATCATCCTCCAGCTTGAGCGCTTCTTCCTCGATCTGAAGCTGCAAAATCTGGCGGTCCAGCGCGTCCAACTCCTCGGGCTTGCTATCCACCTCCATCCGCAAACGGCTCGCCGCCTCGTCCACCAGATCAATCGCTTTGTCGGGCAGGAAACGGTCGGTGATATAACGGTGGCTCAGCGTCGCCGCCGCAACCAAGGCGCTGTCTGAAATCCGCACCCCGTGGTGCAGCTCGTACTTCTCCTTGATCCCGCGCAGGATGCTCACGGTGTCCTCAACCGTCGGCTCGAGCACCATCACAGGCTGGAACCTGCGCGCAAGGGCCGCGTCCTTCTCAACGTATTTGCGGTATTCATCCAGCGTGGTGGCGCCAATACAGTGCAGCTCTCCACGCGCCAGCGCAGGCTTGATGAGGTTGGCCGCATCCATCGCGCCATCCGCCTTACCCGCGCCGACCAGCGTGTGCATCTCATCGATGAACAACACAACTTCACCCGCTGCTTCTGTGACTTCGGTCAGAACAGCCTTGAGCCGCTCCTCAAACTCACCGCGGTACTTCGCACCCGCAATCAGCGCGCCCATATCGAGCGCCATAAGGCGCTTGTTGCGCAGGCTTTCAGGCACGTCACCATTGATGATGCGCAGCGCGAGGCCCTCGGCAATCGCGGTCTTACCCACGCCCGGCTCCCCGATCAGCACGGGGTTGTTCTTCGTACGGCGGGACAGCACCTGCATCGCGCGTCGAATTTCCTCGTCGCGGCCGATGATGGGGTCAATCTTACCCTCCCGGGCACGCTCCGTCAGGTCTTGGGCGTATTTCTTGAGCGCGTCATAGCCGTCCTCGGCGCTCGCACTGTCCGCCGTGCGCCCCTTGCGCAGATCTTTGATCGCCGAGTTCAGACCTTGCGCGGTGACCTTACCCGCCTCCAGCGCCGTCTTCGCCCCAGATTTCACCATACACAGCGCCATAAGGATGCGCTCTACTGGGACAAAGCTGTCGCCCGCCTTCTTGGCCAGCGACTCCGCTTCGGCCAGCACGCGGGTGGTCGCCCCGTCCAGATAGGTCTGGGCGGCGTCGCCCGTGACCTTCGGCATTTTGCCAAGCGCAATATCCGCAGCCTGCTTGACCGCACGCGCATCCCCGCCCGAGGCCGTGATGAGGTTGCTGGCAAGCCCCTCTTCGTCGTCCATCAATGCTTTGAGTAAATGCTCTGGCGCCATACGCTGGTGGCTGTCGCGTGTGGCGATCGTCTGGGCCGCTTGCACAAACCCGCGCGACCGCTCCGTGAACTTGCTTAAGTCCATGGTCTTCTCCTTTTCTCAAAAGCGTCCTGCTCTCGCTGCACCCGCTTGGCGGCATACAGGCTGTTGAGGACCTCATGACTGGTACTTGGGAGGCAGTCGCACGCAGATCAAGGCCATTGATACATCAAATTGCCCATGATCCTGGGCAACTTATCGCTCACCACAGATCACAAGGCAGTGCGTGCCACAGATCTCAAAACAATTAAGTATATGATATTTATACATTTATCAAAACAAATCACTTGAGCATCACCGTTACGGGAAAGTTATCCACAAAGCTAACCGTTAATCTAGCCAAGGAACCTCCCATATTGAGTTCAGCGGTAACAAAGCGCCCCGACAAATGATGGGTGCAATCGAGGATAATGAAATGACACATACAAGCACACAATTGAGCAACGTATCCTATAATGCAGCGAACCAGTGTTTCGAGGCATTGGCCACTGTGACGATGGGCGGCACGCGCAAGACCTACCCCTGCGCAATCGAAGCCCCTATTACACTCAGCTTCGAGCAGGCCGCGAAAGGGCTAAAAACCCAGGCATTGCGCCGCAGCCGCGAAGCAACGGGCATGTATTCCCAAATGCGCCACGCACCCTTGCGTCCCCGTGCAGGGCGCGCGCGCTTTGATCCGCGCAAGTGGTTGGCAAATCTCGGCTTTGGCGGGTTCAAAACCGCAGCCTGATCTTATTCCCCTCTGCCAAGGCCGCGTCGTTCTGCACCTGTCCTCGCAGAGCCGACCCCTTGGCAAACCACAGACGTTTGCCTGCCTGCACTGTCTGTGATTCCTGCCCGACCTGCTCTCAAGCGGTCGGGCTTTTTTTGTATACAACCGCGGCACCATCGCCTAAGCCAACATCCGTTTGCACCCGAACCTGATGGAGCCTGCCAAGATGACCGATGACCGCCTGATTGTTGCACTTGATGTCCCCAACGCTGTCGCAGGCCTCTCGCTGGCCGAGCAACTGGGCGATGCGGTGAATTTCTACAAAATCGGGCTGGGCATGCTCACGGGCGGCGGTCTGGCGCTGGCCAACGAGCTTAAACAAGAGCACGGCAAGCGCATTTTTCTGGATATGAAGCTCTTTGACATCGGCGCCACCGTCGAGGCGGCGGTGCGCGGCCTCTCGCAGTTCGATCTGGATTTTCTGACAGTGCACGGCGATCCCCATGTGGTGCGCGCAGCTATGGAAGGGGCCGCAGGCTCTGATATGAAAATCCTTGGAGTAACGATCCTGACCTCGCTGGACCGCGCCGATCTGGACGCAAGCCTGATCCGCGAAGGTGACATTCCCGATCTGGTCGTGACCCGCGCGCTGAACGCCTTTGAGGCAGGGGCCGACGGCATCATAGCCTCCCCGCAAGAGGCGGCACTGATCCGCGCCCAGCCCGAGGCTGCTGGCAAGCTCATCGTAACGCCTGGTGTGCGCCCTGCGGGGGCAGCGCTCGGTGATCAAAAACGTGTGGCAACCCCCGCACAAGCGTTGAAAGACGGCTCCGACCACGTGGTTGTAGGCCGCCCGATCTGGCGCGCCGACGATCCCGCACAGGCCGCACGGGACGTTCTGAGCGAGATGGCAGGCGTTGCGCCAACAACCTAAACGTGTGCCATTTGGGATACAGTGACGCAATATGACCTAGCGTCATGTTCTCCGTTGCTATGTACAAATTCAAATACGTGCTATTGTCGTGGCGGTGATACTCCCCGACGGACTGGTTCTTCCTATCGTTCGTCACCTTCCCCCCGCTGACACAAGCGGGGGGGTTTTATATTTCAATCAATGCTTTGATGCCTTTTCCCTCGCCGATTTATCCAGATTTTCAAGCGATCTTGAAACGCTGGCACGGCGCGGGAATGCTGGATAAATGCCTCTTCGGACATCAGCTGCCATCTCTGACCCTCATTACCGAATACGACATCGCGTGCAGCGCCTTGCGGCAACTGGGCCACAAAAAACCACTTGGTTTGGGGCCTTCTTCAAACGACTGCCCCCAAAGGATGGCCTCAGGCGGCACCACAAGCACCAGTTCTTCTCGGCATTCGCGCAAGGCGCAGTCCTGCGGCGTCTCGTCGCCCTCGCGTCCACCGCCGGGCAAGTCCCAATGATCGGCAAAAATAAACCTGGTGCGGCATCGCGCAGGATCACTGCAAGGCAATCCCCAAGATAGAGCGCCAGCTTTGCCCCGCCAAAGGGCGCGCCATCCCATGGCCTGATCTGCGGCTCACTGTCGAATTGCATGGCTCTCTCCTGCTGCGGCTGCTATAATCGGGCATCCAACAATAGATCACAATCCCCGCCATGCCCGCCCTCTGCCGCGATTGCCTGACCCAATTTGACGATGCGCGGCGCTGCCCCGCCTGCGCCAGCCCACGTGTGACGCGGCACCCTGAGTTGTGGGATCTGAGCATCGCGCATATGGATTGTGACGCCTTCTATGCCTCGGTCGAGAAGCGCGACAACCCCTCGCTTGAGGGCAAACCCGTCATCATCGGCGGCGGCAGGCGCGGCGTAGTGTCTACAGCCTGCTATGTCGCCCGCATCCGCGGTGTGCGCTCTGCCATGCCGATGTTTAAAGCGCTCAAGCTGTGCCCCGAAGCGGTCGTGATCCGTCCGCGCATGGAGGAATACGTCAAAGCCTCCCGCGCCATCCGCGAGATGATGGAGGAACTCACTCCCGCGATAGAGCCTTTATCACTGGATGAGGCTTTCCTCGACATGACAGGCACCGCGCGCCTGCACGGCGCACCGCCTGCGGTGATGCTGGCGCGTCTGGTGCGGCGGATGAAGGACGAGTTGGGGCTGACAGGCTCCATCGGTCTGAGCCACAACAAGTTTCTCGCCAAAGTCGCCTCGGACCTCGACAAACCGCACGGGTTTTCCGTGATTGGCGAGACCGAGACGATGGATTTTCTGCGCGACAAGCCTGTGCGCATGATTTCGGGTGTGGGGGCGGCAGGTCAGGCCTCGCTCGACAAAGCAGGGATACGGACCTTCTCGGACCTGCTCCGCTGGGAGCTGGTTGATCTGGTGGCGCGGTTTGGCGGCATGGGGGAGCGGCTTTACCATCTGGCGCGCGGGCAGGACCACCGCCGCGTCTCGGCCCATGCACCGATGAAATCCATCTCAAACGAGACGACATTTAGCGATGATATCTCCAATCCCGACCTGCTTGATGGCTATATCTGGCGCATGGCAGAGAAAGTCGCGGATCGCGCCAAGGCCAAGAACCTCGCAGGACGGGTGGTGACGCTCAAGCTCAAACGCGCCAATCACACGCTGCTATCGCGGCGCGTGGCGCTGTCTGATCCCACGCAGCTCGCGGATCGTATCTACCGCACGGCGCGGGGGCTGTTTGATCAGGTGGATGAGACTGGCCCCTACCGTCTGTTAGGCTGCGGTATTTCTGATCTGAGTGATGCAGCGGACGCCGACAAGCTCGGGGATTTGTTAGATCCTGACGCGACGCGGCGATCTGAGGCCGAGCGGGCAACGGATTTGATCCGCGGCCGTTTTGGCGCGGCGGCGATTGTTAAAGGGCGCGGATTGCGGTGAGGGGGTTGGGGCGCTGCCCCCGCAGCCTTTGGCTGCTCCCCCGGGATATTTCAGACCAAAAGAAATGGGGCGTTATTCCGCGGCGAGAGGGATGCGGCCTTGTCCTATTTGGGCGACTTCCTCAATAACGCGACGTAGAGCGGTGCGGACGGCGTCGAAGTCTCCGTTGGGGCGGATGAGTTTTTCGTTCATGTAGAGGGAGCGGTCGATCTCGACCTGAACGGCGTGCTGGCCTTTGGAAGGTTTTCCGTAGGCTTGGGTGATGTAGGCGCCCGCGAAGGGGGCGTTGCGCGTGACGATGAAGCCTGCGCTGGCGAATGCGGCCTCGATGCGGTCCACCACATCGCCGCTTGCTGCTGCGCCGAAGCGGTCACCGAGCACGACATCGGGGCGTTTCATGCCTGCTCGGGCCACACCATCCATCGCCTCATGCGGCATAGAGTGGCAATCGATCAGAACGGTTTGGTCATGGCGGGCGTGGGCGGTGTCGAGAAGTGCTTGCAGCTTGGTGTGATACGGCTCCCAATAGTCGCGGATGCGCTCTTCTGCTTCATGCAGGCTCATTTTGCCGCGGTAAATCGCGCGGCCGTTGGCAACAACGCGCGGGATAACGCCCAGACCCGAGGCAATGCGCGGATTGTGCCCGATGCGCCGCACGCCCTCAATCAGGGCGGGGTCAAGTTCGTCACGCGCGCGGTTGAGATCGACAAATGCGCGTGGTGCGCCTGCTTTGAGGAAGGTTGCGCCAAACTGTGGAGCACAATCGAACAGCTGGTCCACAAAAGCATCCTCGGACGAGCGGATCGCATGTTCATTCAGAACCGATTTGCGCAGAAAGCTCCATGTATAGTCGCGCCCCGAATGCGGAGAGGCAAAAACCACGCAAGAACTCTGGCGTGCAGGCAATATCGCATCATAGGCAGCGGCGGGCATAAACGTCTCCTTGGTGATAAAATACATAGCGCAGAATTTATGAAAGCCAAAAGCCCTTGATCCCTTTGACGACTCCTTTTATAGCAGCCAAACGGCGCGCTGCTTTTCGCGCCCCATTTTATTTGGGGCATTGGCTGCGCGCCTGTATAGTGGATGATTAGCTCAGCGGTAGAGCACTTCGTTGACATCGAAGGGGTCACTGGTTCGATCCCAGTATCGTCCACCATTTATTCTCTGGTGCGCCACGCGGTGCACTGCCCGCAACCCAGGCGCTGGCCCGCGCCGTAATTGGAAGGATTGGACTGATGAAAGTTCGCAATTCACTCCGCTCGCTCAAGAACCGGCACCGTGACTGCCGCGTTGTGCGTCGCAAAGGCCGCGTTTACGTGATCAACAAAACACAAAAGCGTTTCAAAGCCCGTCAGGGATAAGAACGCTTTTACAGCTCGTTTGAAACAGGCTGCTCCCGTCGGGTGCGGCCTTTTTCTTGTTTCTCATTCGCCCCATGCAGCAGGATCAATCTGGAACACCTGTAGCAATTGGTCATAGACCTCAGGCTCCGCCTCTTGCAGCGCAGCTGCCTTCTCGAAGAACACCTCCACTGCGGTGGCAAAAAACTCCTCTGGCCCCGTTGCGCCGTAAGGATCGATCACTGTGGGCTTGCCATGCTCGGTCAGGTGCACATGGCGCTCAAACGCTTCGCGAAACACCTTTACCCAAGCGGCATGGCTTTGGCCCTGCGCCAACAGTGGCACGCCATCGGTCCGGCCAGAGCGGTCGTCGAACTGATGCGCAAACTCGTGGATCACCACGTTGTGGCCATCCTCCGCATTCAACGCCCCTTGCGCGCTGTGCGCCCATGACAGGATGACTGGCCCGCGTGTCCAGCTTTCCCCCGTGCGCACCGTCTCGGTCTGTGTCACCACATATCCGTCATGGCGCTGGCCCTTGGATTTGAACGCCGAAGGATAGATCATCACCTTGGTCAGATTATCATACCACGCATCGGTATTGACCACGAGCAAGCACGCCTGCGCCGCAATCGAGAGCTGCATCTCCTCGGTGACCTCAAGGCCGTTATACCCCTGAAAGGTGACCTGATCGAGAAACAGGCAAACCTTCCCCTCCAACTGATCGCGCAGGCTTTGTGGCATGCGCGCCACCAGCGGCACGGCGCGCGCAATGATCATGCGCTCCTGCGCGGTCAGCGCACTCTGCAACAGCTGCGCCTTATACCGCCGCACCATCCGTTCGCGCCAGACCAGCACGGCAACCACCACCGCGAAAATGACAAGCGGTATCCACATGGACATCCCTCCAGACCTCGCGCAACTGTGACCGTGATTGCAAACAATTGCACCCCCTTGTACCGCCCCGCCGCGACGCGCATATCTGTTCCAGACCCGATTAAAGGAATGCAAGACATGAGCGACGTATACACACCCCCCAAAGTCTGGACATGGGAAGCCGAAAGCGGCGGTAAATTCGCCTCCATCAATCGCCCCATCGCAGGCCCGACACACGACAAGGAACTGGAAATCGGCAAGCATCCGATCCAGCTTTACTCGCTGGCCACCCCCAATGGCGTCAAAGTCACCATCCTGCTTGAAGAGCTGCTGGCCGCGGGTCACACAGGGGCGGAATATGACGCTTGGCTGGTGAACATCGGTGAGGGCGTGCAATTCGGTTCGGGCTTTGTCGATGTGAACCCCAACTCCAAAATCCCCGCGCTCATGGACCACTCGGGCGATACCCCCCAGCGCGTGTTCGAGAGCGGCGCAATTTTGCTCTACCTCGCGGAAAAATTCGGCGCCTTCATCCCCACAGACCCTGCCCAACGCACCGAGATGATGAGCTGGCTCTTCTGGCAAATGGGCAGCGCCCCCTATCTGGGCGGCGGCTTTGGCCACTTCTACGCCTATGCGCCCGAAAAATTCCAATACCCCATCGACCGCTTTTCGATGGAGGCAAAGCGCCAGCTTGACGTGATGGACCGTCATTTGGCCGAGAATGAATGGTTCGCGGGTGAATACTCCATCGCCGACATCGCGATCTGGTCATGGTACGGCCAATTGGTGCTGGGCCGCCTCTATAATGCGGCCGAATTCCTCGACGTGGTGAGCTACAAGAACGTCATGCGCTGGGCCGAAACCATCGATGCCCGCCCCGCCGTCATCCGCGGCATGAAGGTCAACCGCGCCTTCGGCGACGACCCGTCCAAACAGCTGCACGAGCGTCATGACGCCAGCGATTTCGACACTAAAACCCAAGACAAAATTGCAAAACCGTAAGCAATCAGGGCGCGCAGTCTAACCCTGCGCTCCCCTCTTCATTTTGCCAATAAACTGAAAACCCGCAGATCCAAACGGGCGTAACCTTACCTGTTACGTCCCACCTGACGACAAATCAGGATCACAGGCAGCAGCCCCATCGCCACAATCACAAGGCTCGGCACCGCCGCCCCTTCCAACCGCTCGTCACTGGCCAGACGGTAGGCCTGCACAGCCAATGTGTCGAAGTTGAACGGTCGCAAGATCAACGTGGCAGGTAATTCTTTCATCACGTCTACAAAAACGATCAACAGCGCGGTCAGAAGGCTCGGTGCCAATATCGGCAAGTGCACCCGCCGCAACGTCCCCACAGGCCCCTGCCCCAAGGATCGCGAGGCCGAATCCATATTCACATGCACCATCGCCTGCCCGCCTTCATAGGCCCCCAAGGCGGCGGCCAGAAACCGGACCATATAGGCAATCACCAACAACCAGATTGAGCCAGTGATGAGCAACCCTGTCGAGATATCAAACGTGGCGCGCATCCACGAATCCAGTGCGTTATCAAACGCCGCAAACGGCACCATTAGCCCCACGGCAATCACGCCGCCCGGCACGGCATAGCCAAGCCGCGCCACATAGGCCGCACTCTGCGCCGTGCGCCCTGCACGCATCCGTTGGAAAAACCCGACACTGATCGCCGCCAGCACCGTCACCACAGCAGCCACCGAGGCAAGTGTCGCCGAGTTCTGGATGAACCCCAGATAGCGTGTACTCAACAGGTTCTGTTCCGATCCGATCCCCATCGAGAAGAGCACGACAATCGGCAAGATGGCTCCGAACGTCACAGGCACCGCACAAAGCAGCGTTGCCGCGATACCCCGCCAACCGCTCAGCTGGGTCGCAGGGACGGCTTGCGCCTGCCGTGCAGGGTCGTGGTACTTTGCATCGCCGCGCTGTAGCCGCTCCAACATCGCGAGCAACAGCGCAAAGCTGAGCAAACACAGGGCCAGCTGCGCCGCCGCCACACGGTCGAACATCGAAAACCAGCTGGTGTAGATGCCCGTGGCAAAGGTCTGCACCCCGAAATAGGCGACTGTTCCGAAATCCGCGATCGTCTCCATCACGGCCAGCAGGACACCCCCCGCAATCGCAGGGCGCGCGAGCGGCAGGCTCACTTTGAAAAACGCAGCCCACGGGCCCGATCCCAGCGCACGTGCGGCCAGAAACGTGGTCCCGCTTTGCTGGATAAACGCGGCGCGCGCGAGCAGGTAGACATAAGGATACAGCACCAGAACCAACATCGCCGCCGCCCCGCCGAGGCTGCGGATGTCAGGAAACCAATAATCGCGCGGCCCCCAACCCGTCACATCGCGCAGCATGGTCTGCACAATACCGGGATGGTCCAGCACATGGGTATAGGCATAGGCCAGCACATAGGCAGGGAATGCCAGCGGCAGCACGAGAGCAATCTCGAAAAACCGCACGCCCGGAAACCGCGTCATCGTCACCAGCCACGCAGCCCCCACACCGATCATAAACGTGCCAAGTGCGACCAACACAACCAACGCCAGCGTGGTGCGGGTGTAGCCGCCCAACACCGTCTGCATGAGGTGCTGCACTGTCTCCGTTCCGCCCGACAATGAGGCAACCAGAACCGCCAGCATCGGCAGCGCACACAGGCCCGCCACCAAAAGTGCTATACCCGACAGCGCACGCGCACCATCACGGGTCTTGGGTCTTGCATGTGAGGCCTGATCACTCATGCCTTTATGTCGACTATTTTTGTCAGAATGAAAAGGTCCGCAAAGCCGCAGCCTTAATCGTAGGTCCGCTGGTCCTCGATCACCACCCCGTCCTTAGGCAGGCTGTCAGGGGCAACCACTTCGATCTGTCCCTTGAGCTTGAGAAGATTGGCCACCGATGCCGCATAAGCCGCCTCATCTGGGGCCGCGCTCTCGATGCGCACGGTCATCACATCCTGCTCGCCCGCGCGGCTGGCCACAACGCGCACGCGGCTGATCTCGGCGTGCGCCGCAACCAGTTGCGCAACCTGCTCGGGGCGCACAAACATGCCCTTGATCTTGGTCGTCTGGTCAGCACGGCCCATCCAGCCCTTAATGCGCATGTTGCTACGCCCACAAGGCGACGAGCCTGCCATCACAGCACTCAGATCACCTGTGGCGAAACGGATCAGGGGGTAATCGGGGTTAAGCGTGGTCACAACGACCTCGCCCACTTCGCCCTCTGGCACAGGATCGCCCGTGCCGGGGGTGACGATCTCGACGATCACACCCTCCTCGACGATCAGCCCTTCCATGGCGGAGGACTCGTAGGCGATGTTGCCCAGATCCGCAGTGGCATAACTCTGCAAACAGGTAATCCCGCGACCCGCGTACCAGTCCCGCAAGCTGGGGAACAACGCCCCGCCGCCCACGGCGGCACGTGTAATCCCGAGGGTCACGCCCATCTCATCGGCTTTCTCGAGGATCACCTTGAGGTAGTCTGGCGTCCCCGCATAGGCCGTCGTGCCAATGTCACGCGCCGCTGTGACCTGAAGCTCCGTCTGCCCCGTACCAGCAGGCAGCACAGCCGCGCCAACAGCGCGCGCACCGCTCTCGAATATCATCCCCGCAGGGGTGAGATGGTAGCCAAAGCAGTTGTGCACGATGTCACCCGCACCAATCCCGCACGCATACAGGAAACGCCCCATCCTCCACCAGTCAGGATCAGTAGACGAAGGCTCGTAAATTGGGCCGGGAGACTGGAACACATGGGAGAACTCATGCGCAGGCTTGGTCGTGAACCCGCCAAAAGGCGCATTGGCCGCTTGTGCTTTCCCCAACTCCGACTTGCGCAACACAGGCAGCGCTGCCAGAGCCTCCGCGCTGGTGATCCTGCTTGCATCCACACCGTCCAGCGCGCCGCCATAGCAGCCAAGCGCTTGCGCCCGCGCAATCTGTGCAGGCAACGCCTTTGCCAGATCGGCTGCACGTGCATCGGAACTGCGTGTCTCTAACGCATCAAAATATTTCGTCATGTCATGGCTCTGCACTGAAGGGATCGGAAAAGGTTGCAGGCTTAGCTCAGCCAACGTTTGCGGCGGCGATAGCTGCGCACATCACGGAAGGATTTGCGCCCCTCATCCGACATGCCCAGATAGAATTCCTTAACGTCCTGATTTTCACGCAGGTCTTTGGCTGGCCCGTCCATCACGACACGACCACTTTCGAGGATGTAGCCGTAATGCGCAAACCGCAGCGCCACATTGGTGTTCTGCTCGGCCAACAGGAAGGTCACGCCTTCCTTCTCGTTGATCTCTTTCACGATGTTGAAAATCTGCTCCACTAGCTGCGGGGCAAGCCCCATGCTAGGCTCGTCCAGCAGGATCGTCTCGGGCTTGGACATCAGCGCGCGGCCCACCGCACACATCTGCTGCTCCCCGCCAGAGGTATAGCCCGCCTGAGATTTGCGACGCTCGCGCAGACGCGGGAAGTAGTTATAAACCATCTCGAGGTCCGCCGCGATGGCACCGCTGCCGTCCGTGCGCGTATACGCCCCCGTCAGCAGGTTCTCCTCAATCGTCAAATGCTCGAAACAGTGACGGCCTTCCATCACCTGCACAACACCGTTCTTCACCGTCTCCGCAGGGTCTTGCTCGGCAATTGAGGAGCCGCGGTATTTGATCGACCCTTTGGTGACCTCGCCGCGCTCACTCGCCAAAAGGCCCGAGATCGCCTTGAGCGTTGTCGTCTTGCCCGCACCGTTGCCGCCCAATAGGGCCGTGATGCCGCCCTTGGGCACATTCAGGCTCACGCCCTTAAGCACAAGGATCACGTGATTATAGATCACTTCGATGTTGTTCACCTCAAGCAGGTTCTCGACCTGAACTTCGGCGGGTTTTGCGTCCAACATATCCCTTGGCCCTCTCTAAATCTGTATAAAATCTCTGGCCGCCGCACGGGGCAGCGGCCAGAGGTTCGCCTTAGTTACACGCAGGCGTCAGGTTGTTTTCCGCCGCATAGGCTGCGGAATCTTCGGTAATCAGTGGGCCGATTACATCCATATCAGAGGGAGCAAAGTCAGAGACGAGGCTCCATGTCTTGGCGGATGCATCCCACTGCGTCATGCCCACAAGGCCTGTGCCGCCGTGGTTCTGGCAAGATACACTGAACTCGGGACCAAATTTGGGCAGGCCAAGGGCCGCCATCTTCGCTTCGGTCATCTCCAGTGCTTCCATACCGTCGCGCATCATCGCAGGGGTGATGTCTGCCACACCGTGGATTTCCTGCGCCGTTTTCACAGCTTCCGCTGCCAGCATCGCCGCATAGAGACCACGGTTATACAGGACAGTACCGATCTGATCACCAGCACCAGCCGCGTTGCCTTTGTCGACAACATGCGCCTGAATGTCGTCAAACACAGGGAAATCGCTGCCCACACCGTGGAACGTCAACGCCTTATATCCATTGGCCGCATCGCCCGCCGCGAGAACGTCATTCTCGGAACCGGACCACCAGATACCGATGAAGTTTTCCATCGGGAAACGGATGTTGGCCGCTTCCTGAACCGCAACCTGGTTCATCACGCCCCAGCCGTACATAATCACATAGTCGGGCTTGTCACGGCGGATTTGCAGCCACTGTGATTTCTGCTCCTGACCAGGGTGGTCAACGGGTACTTCCTTCAACTCAAAACCGTGCTTGGCCGACAGCTCCTGCAGCGTGCGGATCGGCTCTTTGCCGTAAGCGGAGTTGTGATAGACGAGCGCGACTTTCTTGCCGTTCAGATCGCCACCGTTCTGCTCCAGAAGATAGTTAATCGCACCAGACGCACCGTTCCAGTAGTTGGCAGGGTAGTTGAACGTGTGGCTGAACACTTCACCATTCGCCGCAGACGTACGGCCATAGCCCATCGTGTGCATTGGAATGCCGTCAGCCGTTGTTTTCGGGATCAACTGATATGTGATACCTGTGGAGAGCGGCTGATACACCAGAGAGCCTTCGCCCTTGGTGGACTCGTAACATTCCACACCTTTTTCGGTGTTATAGCCTGTCTCACACTCCAGCACGCGAGTCATCACGCCGCCAATGCCACCGTCACGCTCGTTAAGCATGGTGAAGTAATCAGCGTATCCATCCGCAAACGGAATGCCACCCGCCGCATAGGGGCCAGTGCGATAGCTTAGTGACGGGAACACAAGGTCCGCCATCACAGGGGTCGCAGCCATCACGGCTGCTACGGCATATGTACCTAGTTTATATTTCATCGGTTGTTTCCTCCCTTGGATTTTATCCGATTTTTTTACGGGTTAACCCCGGTCTTCCATAGGGTGCGCATTTACTGCACACCTTTCTCCCCATGGCCGCCCCGCTAATGCGGGAAGGGCCACAATCTCAGTTTCTCCTTGGCCACGCGCCACAGCTGGTTGATGCCGTGCGGCTCCGCGATCAGGAAGACGATAATCAAAGCGCCAACAATGACCAGCTGCAAATGCGCCACGATATCCGTGGGCCAGCCGAACCAGTCGACGCCGACCACCTTCAGCGCCACAGGCAACAGCACCAGAAACGCCGCCCCCGCAAAGGAGCCAAAGATCGACCCCAGTCCGCCAATGATGATCATAAACAGCACAAGGAAAGACTTGGTAATGCCAAACGCCTCGCCGACTTCCACAGCGCCCAGATAGACGGCAAAGAACAAAGCCCCCGAAATCCCGATAAAGAACGAGGACACCATGAACGCCGTCAACTTGGCGCGCAGCGGGTTCACCCCGATGATCTCGGCGGCGATGTCCATATCACGGATCGCCATCCATTTGCGCCCCGACGCACCCCGCGTGAGGTTACGTGCAATCACCGCACTGGCAATCGTAAACACCAGACAGAACATATACGCCGCCCACGGCGCCACCGAAGGCCCCGTAATCAAAATGCCAAACAAATCCCGCTCGGGCGCACTGATCTGGCCAGAGGCCGAATAGTTATAGAACCACGACACACGGTTAAACAGCCACACAAGGAAGAACTGCGCCGCCAGCGTGGCTACCGCAAGGTAAAACCCCTTGATCCGCAATGAAGGCAGGCCAAACAGAACCCCGACAATGGCCGTCATCACCCCGCCCATAATGACCGAGAAAAAGATGTTGAACTCGGGTAGACGGAACAGCAATTCACCGCCCCACCAGATATCCACACCCGTCATGAACTTATAGCAAGCATAAGCCCCGACAGCCATAAAACCACCAGTACCCAAGGACACCTGACCGCAATACCCAACAAGAATATTCAGCCCAAGTGCGGCAATCGCATAGATCAAAAACGGCAACAGCAACGAGTTAACCCAGTAGTCGTTGACCACAAACGGCACGACCACAATCGCGATGAACAAAACGATGTAATAACGATAGCGATCAAACCTGATCGGAAACGTCTGCTGATCTTCCGCATACGTCGTACTATAATCGCCCGCTTCACGATAAAACATGCGCACCGCTCCCTATTTCTTTTGGTCCCAAATATCCCGGGGTGCGGGGCTGGCCCCGCGTCGACTTCGCCACACTAAACCCGCTCAATGATTTTCTCCCCGAACAGCCCCTGCGGGCGAAACACCAGGAACAACAGCGCCAACATATAGGCAAACCAGTTCTCCGTGGCCCCGCCAAGGAAGGGCGCCCCGATCAAAAACTCGAACAACTTCTCACCCACGCCGATAATCAGCCCGCCAACAATCGCGCCAGGGATCGAGGTAAACCCGCCCAGCATCAGCACCGGCAAAGCCTTCAACGCAATCAATGACAACGAAAACTGAACGCCAGACTTCGCCCCCCACATGATCCCCGCCACAAGGGCCACAAACCCAGCCAGCGACCAGACCAAAATCCAGATGAAGTTCAGCGACACCCCAACAGACAACGCCGCCTGATGGTCATCGGCAACCGCACGCATCGCGCGGCCTTGCTTGGTGTACTGCGCAAAGACAATCAGACCCGCCACCAAAATGGCGGCCACAATCGTGGCGACAATATCAAGGTTGTCGATGAACACGCCTGTGCCCCACGCATCATAGGTGGTGTTGTCCAGCCAACCATTCATCCCCTGCGGCAAACAATTGCCCTGCGCCATGCACACATCCAGCGGCTTAAGCTCGGAGCCCCACATCAAGTCCGCAACGCCCTCAAGGAAATAGGCCAGACCGATGGTCGCCATGAACAGAATAATCGGCTCCTGACCCACCAGATGCCGGAAAACAAAACGCTGCACCATCCACGCAAGCAGAACCATCACAGCAACCGTAAAGAGGATCGCCAACAACGAATGCACAGACCAGCCGAACTTGTGCACATCCGTCCCGAAAATCGCATTGATCAAATGCGCAAAAGGCACTTGCCCATTCTGAATGCCGACCAGAGTCATCGCCGCAAAAAGCGCCATAACCCCTTGGGCATAATTGAAAATCCCAGACGCTTTGTAGATCAGCACGAAGCCCAACGCCACAAGAGCATAGAGAACCCCCGCCATCAGCCCGTTCACAATCACCTCAAAGGTATAGACCAGTTGCTCGTTCATGCCGCGTCCCCCTCGTCGTCATGGGCCACGCCCAGATAAGCATCAATCACGGCTTGGTTGTTGCGCACCTCATGCGGCGTGCCGTCGCCGATCTTCTTGCCATAGTCCATCACCACCACGCGGTCGCTCAAGTCCATCACAACACCCATGTCATGCTCAATCAGCGCGATAGTGGTACCAAATTCATCGTTCACGTCCAGAATAAAGCGGCTCATGTCCTCTTTTTCCTCGACGTTCATTCCCGCCATCGGCTCGTCCAGCAACAGGATCGACGGCTCGGCGGCCAGCGCACGCGCCAGCTCGACCCGCTTCTTCAAGCCATAAGGCAGGCGTGCCACAGGCGTCTTGCGGATGGCCTGAATTTCCAGAAAATCAATGATCCGCTCGGCCACTTCACGGTTGGCCACTTCCTCGGCCTCCGCCGCACCGCGCCACAACATCTGGGAGAGCATCCCCGTCTTCATATGGGTCAAACGCCCCGTCATGACGTTATCCAGAACGCTCATCCCCTCGAACAAGGCGATGTTCTGAAACGTCCGCGCAATCCCCTGCTGCGCCACTTCAAACGGCTTAACAGGTGGACGGCGAGATCCCTTATACCAGACCTCTCCCTCTTGCGGCACATAAAACCCCGAGATGACATTGAGCATCGAGGACTTACCCGCACCATTCGGTCCGATGATG
>CBFHZX010000046.1:0-18574 GCA_965660425.1 Sulfitobacter sp.
GCCTGTGTTTCAGACGATATCAGTCGCCAAAAACCCGTTTGAAGATCTTGTCTACATGCTTGGTGTGATAGCCCATGTCGAACTTCTCTTCGATCTCCTCGACGCTGAGCGCGGCCAGAACCTCATCATCTGCCAGGAGCTCGGTCTTGAAGTCCTTACCGTGGTCCCAGACCTTCATCGCGTTGCGCTGCACCAGCTTATAGCTGTCCTCACGGCTCACGCCTGCTTGGGTCAGGGCCAGCAGAACGCGCTGGGACATCACAAGGCCGCTGAATTTATTCATATTGGCCAGCATGTTGTCGGGGTAAATCAGCATTTTTTCGACCACACCCGTCAGGCGGTGCAGGGCGAAATCAAGCGTGATGGTGGTGTCAGGCCCAATCGTGCGCTCCACGGAAGAGTGGGAGATATCACGCTCGTGCCAGAGGGTCACGTTCTCCATCGCGGGGATCACAGCCATACGGATGGTGCGGGCGAGACCTGTAAGGTTCTCGGTCAGTACGGGGTTTTTCTTGTGCGGCATTGCCGACGAGCCTTTTTGCCCCGCCGAGAAGAATTCGGCGCCCTCAAGCACCTCGGTACGCTGCATGTGGCGGATTTCAGTCGCGACATTCTCGATAGACGAGGCGATCACACCAAGGCAGGCAAAGAACGCCGCATGACGGTCGCGCGGAATGACTTGGGTGCTGATCGGCTCAGGTTTGAGGCCGAGCTTTTCGCAGACATGCTCCTCGATGCGTGGATCAATGTTGGCAAAGGTGCCCACAGCACCAGAAACGGCGCCCGTTGCAATCTCCTCGCGCGCGGTGCGCAGGCGGGTCATGTTGCGGTCCATCTCGGCATAGAAACGCGCAAATGTCAGACCCATGGTCGTAGGCTCTGCGTGAATGCCGTGGCTGCGGCCTACGCGCAGGGTATCTTTGTGCTCGATGGCGCGGCGCTTGAGTGCGGCCAGCAACAGCTCCATATCTGCGATCAGGATATCGGCGGCGCGGGTGAGCTGGATGTTGAAGGCAGTATCAAGCACGTCCGAGGAGGTCATGCCCTGATGCACAAACCGCGCTTCGTCGCTGCCGACATGCTCGGCGAGATGGGTGAGGAAGGCGATGACGTCATGTTTGGTGACAGCCTCGATTTCGTCGATGCGGGCAACGTCGAATTCGACATCCTTGGCTTTCCAGACAGCCTCGGCATTCTCACGCGGAATTACACCAATATCCGCCATTGCGTCGCAGGCGTTTGCTTCGATCTCGTACCAGATGCGGAACTTGGTTTCTGGTGACCAGATGGCAACCATTTCGGGGCGGGAATAGCGGGGGATCATTGGCTTACCTATCTGTGAGATTGCAGGATATGCGCGCAATAGCCCGCGCGCGCGCCGAGAACAAGGTCAGGCATGCGGTTTTGATCCGCTGATTTAGCGAGGAGGCGTCGTCAGACGGCGAGGAGTTCCGTCACAACCTTCGATGTCCGCTCCAGCGTGCGGTGCACGGGGCAGCGGTCTGCAATCTCCATGAGCCGCGTGCGCTGCACCGCATCAAGCTTTGGACCTGTCAGTTTAATCCGCCGTGTGAAGCTGTCGATCTTTTGCTCCGCGCCCACTTCCGCATCCTGCGCGTGGACCTTGTCGTGACAGACATCAACGCTCACATGCTCGAGCGGCCAACCCTTGCGCCGCGCATACATGCGGATGGTCATCGAGGTACAGGCCCCCAGACTGGCCGACAGAAAGCCATAGGGCGACATGCCCATATTGGTGCCGCCATAAGCCAGCGGCTCATCTGCGAGCATGTGCAGGTGGCTGCCCGAGGTAATGTCCTGCAAGAACCCGTCAGGGTTCGCCTCGGAGACACGGACAATACCTTCAGGAGTGCCGATAGGCGGGGCAGGCAAAGGCCGCTCGATATACCGCGAGGTCCATGTGGCGATCACATCGGCGGCGTATTCGGCATCCTTGGCACTGGTTACAAGGTGGTCGGCATCATCAAGAGAGACAAAGCTCTTGGGGTGTTTGGCGGCCATGAAAATCTCGGCGGCACTGGCCACGCTTACAACCGCATCACGCGGCGCATGCATTACCAGCAGGGCTGCGCCCAACGCAGGCAGCACATCGCCCAAGACGCCATTGCCCGTATCCTCGATAAACGATTTGCCAATGGTGAAGTGGCGCCCGCCAAGGGTCACTTCGGCAGAGCCGTTCTGAGCGATCTTGGGCAGCGCATACGCAAAATGGTGGGTCACATGGGTTGGGTCGTATGGCGCGCCGATGGTCGCCACGGCTTTGATCCCGTCCAGCAGACTAGCCGCTTTAATCACCGCAGCCCCGCCCAATGAATGGCCGATCAACAGACTGGGTGGCATTCCCTTTTGCGCAGCCCATGTGACAGCGGCGATCAGGTCATCGACATTGCTGGAAAACGAGGTGTTCTCGAATTCACCCTCGGAATGGCCAAGGCCTGTGAAATCGAACCGTAAAACGGCAATCCCCATGGCGGCGAGACGCGCTGCGATGCGGCGCGCGGCGGGGATGTCCTTGCCACAGGTGAAGCAATGCGCAAAAACGGCCGTGGTCAGATGTGGCCCTGACGGCATATCGAGACGGGCCACAAGCTCTGATCCGTCATGGCCGGGAAATGTGATGCGCTCTACAGCCATATATGGGCTCCTTGTATGAGTGAAAGGTGGCCCAAGGGGCGGTGGGGTTCAAGGCGGTGTCATGTGCCTCACGTCTGCGTGACGGAATGATTGCACGCGCGCCAGCACAGGCTTACACCGAGGACAACACATCCATGATCTCAGCGGAGCAAATTAGATGGCGCATAAATCTCTCGACACTCTTCACCCTGCAACAATCGCGGCACAGGCCGCGGGGCTGTTGGACGAGGGCACAGGTGGCGTGGTCCCGCCTATTCATCCCGCAACGACTTTCGTGCGGGACGAAGGCTATGCGCCCGTTGTTCAGGGCAATGTCTATTCCCGCTCTAGCGCACCCAACGGGCAGATGATCGAGCAGGTTCTGTCCCAGCTCGAAGGGGCTGCGGATGCGATGGTGTTTCCCTCAGGGATGGCAGCGGTTGCTTCGATCTTTCGCACGCTACCATCAGGTGCAACTGTGCTGGTGCAAAGCCAGATTTATTGGGGCGCCACCGCGTGGATACGTGAGTTCTGCACACGTCGTGGCATTACCCTAATCGAGGTAGAAGCGGCCGACACGGAAGCCTTTACTGCCGCCTGTTCCACCCACAAACCTGCGCTGGCGTGGATCGAGACGCCGTCCAACCCGTGGCTGCGGATTGTGGACATCACCGCCTGTGCAGACGCTGTCCACGCGGCGGGCGGGTTGCTGGTGGCGGATATGACAACGTCCACCCCTGTGTTGACCCGAGCGCTGGATTTTGATGCAGATATTGCCATGCATTCCGCCACCAAGGGGCTGAACGGTCACTCGGACGTGCTGGCTGGTGCGCTGAGCTGTGCGGATGCGGACAGCGATATCTGGCAGGCCATTCGCGCGGACCGCGATATGGCGGGCGCCGTGCTGGGGCCGTTCGAGGCGTGGCTTTTGCTGCGCGGGATGCGCACGCTGCCCCTGCGGGCCGAGCGGATGTCGCAGAATGCGCAACGCCTCGCAGAGTATCTGTCAGATCATCCCGCAGTTGAGGCTGTGCTTTATCCCGGTTTGCCAAACCACATGGGCCACGCGCTGGCGTGTGCGCAGATGAAGGGTGGCTTTGGTCCGTTGCTGTCTTTCGTCGTAAAGGGCGGCAGTCCCGCAGCGCTGGGCGCGGTTGGGCGGCTGAAGCTCTTTCACCGTGCCACGTCACTTGGCGGAGTAGAGAGCCTCGTCGAGCATCGCCACACCATCGAGCCGCACACGGGCATTCCCGAAGGTCTGTTGCGCCTGTCTGTAGGGATCGAGAATGCAGACGATCTGATGTATGATCTGGGGCAGGCGCTGGGCCAGTAGAAAAAGGTTTGCAAAACTAGTTTTGTGGTTATGTTGGTAGGCATGACCCATGCAACAACAGCCACCGCCCTCGCAGCCCTCGGGCATGATGCACGACTAAAGGTATTTCGCTTGCTGGTCCGCTCAGGCGATGCAGGACTGAACATCGGTGAGATCGGCGAACACTTGGGCATGGCACCCTCGACGCTGGCTTACCACCTCAAGATGCTTGTTGATGCGCGGCTGGTGACCCAAGAGCGGCAGGGGCGCCTGACCATCAATCGCGTTGATTTCGATATCATGCACCAAACGGTAGATTTCTTGACCTCCGAATGCTGTGCGGGTGTGACACCCACCCGCGAGACGGCTGCGTAGTGAATTTTACCGATTATTAGAACCACAAAGCTAAGGATTTAATCATGTCAGACACACAGCTTGACCCCCCGCACGGGGCCGCAAGAATAACGTCCCATCTGTGGCAAAATGAAAAAGTGTGGCTGGTTTCGGCTGCGATCCTTCTGGCGCTTTTGGTTTATTCGCCCGCTTTGGGGCTTGGAACAGCACAATTTGCAGCGCTCAATCTGGCCAATATCGCGCCCTATCTGGCGCTCTCGGTGGGGCTTGCCGCCTATGCGGGGGCGACGGGTGCGGACCGCTTGATTGCGCGGGCCTTTACTGGTTCCCCTGTCATGATGATCTTTCTTGCCGCTGTTGTTGGCGGGCTCTCGCCGTTTTGCTCGTGCGGGGTGATCCCCTTGATCGCAGCACTGCTTGCGATGGGGGTGCCGCTATCGGCGGTGACGGCGTTCTGGTTGGCCTCTCCTGTAATGGACCCGTCGATGTTTTTGCTCACCACAGGCGTACTGGGGTTTGAATTCGCACTGGCCAAGACTATTGCGGCCCTGAGCCTTGGTGTCTTTGGCGGGCTGGTAGTGCATGGCTTGGCCCGTGCCGGCCATCTGGCTACCCCCCTACGTGAAGGGGTGGGTAACGGCGGCTGTTGTGCGTCTTCGGTACGCTCCATCCAGCCTGTGATCTGGAAATTCTGGCAACAGGATGCGCGCGTGTCCAAATTTTGGAATGAGGCAATGAAGACGACGCTCTTTCTGGCCAAATGGCTCACCCTTGCCTTTATCCTCGAGAATCTGATGCTGACGTGGGTGCCTGCCGATCTGGTAGCATCAGCGCTGGGCGGCTCGGGTGTTGGCCCCATTGCAATGGCTACGGTTGTTGGCGTGCCTGCTTATCTAAACGGCTATGCCGCGCTGCCGCTTGTGGGCGGGTTGATCGGGCAGGGCATGGCACCGGGTGCGGCGCTTGCATTTTTGGTGGCAGGTGGTGTCAGTTCACTCCCCGCAGCGATTGCAGTCTGGGCGCTGGTGCGCCGAGAGGTATTTGCGCTCTACCTCGGTATTGCGCTGACAGGGTCTTTCGCGATCGGGCTGATCTTCCAGCTTTGGACGGCGCTCTAGACGTGGCCCATGAGGGCATCGTCAAACGGATACTGTGTCAGGTTCTCAAACCCGTCTTCGGTGATGAGAACCTGATCCTCCAGCTTGATTGAAAAATTGCCCCCCTCGGGGCTGACCAGTGCTTCGACACAGAGCACCATCCCCGCTTCCAGCGGATAGTCATAGGCGCCTTCCACCGCGTGATCTGGATATGCGACAAGCGGCCACTCGTCACACAGGCCAACCCCGTGCATCAGGCAGCCATACTTGAGCTTTTGGAACTGCGGATCAAGGACATGGGTGTTTGCTGACAGCTCGGGGATCTTCACGCCCGGCTTGAGCATCTGCATATTCTGCTGGATATGCTCGACCCCGTGCTGCATGGCATAAACCATGTCGGGTGGCGGGGCCTGATCGCCGATCCACCAACTGCGCGAGATATCGACGCAAATTCCGTAAGAGCCAACCAGATCGGTGTCAAAACTGATAATCTCGTTATTCTGCGTGATCCGAGGGCCGCATTCCTGAAACCACGGATTGGTGCGCGGCCCAGAGGCCAGCAGCCGCGTCTCGATCCATTCCCCGCCACGGCGGATATTCTCGGCGTGCATCACGGCCCAGATGTCATCCTCCGATGTTTGGCCAAGGGGCACATTGGTGCGCGCAAAATCCTCCATTGCGCGCACAGAAGTCTCACAGGCATGGCTGGCGCATCGCATCGCAAGGATCTCGTCAGGCCCTTTGATGCTGCGCGACTTTTCGGTGACTTCCTCGCCGTCCATGACCTCAAATCCTGCGCGCTCGAGGGAGCGCAGCCCGTGCAGCATGATCTTATCCACCGCCAGACGGCGCTCCCCGCCGCCATGCTCGACAATCAGGTCTTTGATCTCGCCCGCCAGCACGTCGGCGGCCACACCCACCTTATCGCCGCGATCAAAATAGAACAGGTCCGCGCCCGAGCGCTGCTCGCGCACCAGCGGGTTGAATTCACTCAGAAAAGGCGAGTTCTTATAGTCCCACATGACCATATAGCCATCCGCACAAAGCAATACGGCACGAAACGGGTTATGGGTGTTCCACAGCTGCATATTGGTGCTGTCGGTGGCGTAGCGAATGTTGAGCGGGTCAAACATGAGCAAACCGCCGTATCCGCGCTCAACGATATGCCGGGTCAGGCGCTCCCAACGGTAGCGGCGCATGTTGGCGAGGTTGGGCAGCGTCAGCCCCGCTGCTTCCCATTCGCGAAAGGCAAGCTGTGTGGGGCCGATCTCCACGCGGTCGGCATCATTGGGGGAGCCATCTGGCAGGGTGGCCCCTTTTGTCGGATCAATCTTGCGCGTCTCGCGGTAGTGCTGGTTCATGGTAGGCCTCCGTTGCAACCAGCGTGGCGCAAAAACAGGGCTGCGCTTTTCAATCCGCGACATGGTTTCATGTCGCTTTTGCCATCGGCACAGAGGAAGGGTATGCATTTGCCATGAGTTTAATTTTGCAAAAAGCCCTCCCGCCCGAGATGGACGGAGAAGTGGGTTTGCCAGGTATGGCGCCTGCCGCTGCGAATGACTGGTTGCGCGTGGATGAAGCTTATGGCGCGCAAATGCAGCGCCGTCTGGAACTGTTGCAAAAGCAGCGCGCCGATGTGTTGTGGATGGACCCTTCGGCGCAAGATGCTGCTTGTGAAGTGCTGGAGCAGGCGCTGGACCTTCTTCCAGACATGGGATTTGCGCGCGCGGCGGACAGGGTCACGTGTCCTGACGGGCGTGTAGTGACACTTGACCGCTCAGCGCCGCTGCTGACCCTTGGCTATCTGGCGCAGCAAGACATCTGCCTGCTGCAAAAACACGGGACGGAGCATGTTCTGACGGGGGCGGTGCTGTGCTTTCCCGCCAGTTGGCGATTGGCCGAGAAGGCGGGTAAGCCCCTGATTGGTATACACGAACCTGTTGACGAATATGACGGCGCACTCGCCAAACGGGTGCAGCGTCTCTTTGACGGGGTCAAGGCGGGGCGGCCCATGTGGCGGTTCAACAAGCTTTGGTACGAGGATGCGGAGCTGTTTCAGCCGCGCTCGGCTGCGATGTCGGCGCGCCGTATCATACCCGATGCCGCTGCTGCGCCCTTCATTCGCTCCGAGCGCCAATGCGTGGTGCGCATGCCGCGCACGGATGCGGTGGTTTTCTCGATCCACACCTTTGTGGTGCGAAGCTAGGTGCGCGCCCGATAGAAATCGGACGCGCTGGGCTTATGCAGGGCCAATGAACATATGAGGTTGGCCATCAGAGGTTTTCTCTGGGCTTTCTCCTTGGGCATTCACGGTGGTGTTGACCTGCTGGCGCAGAGCCGAGAAATGCTCGGATTCAACAACATCCACCGCTTCGTCAAAGCGCACGGTGAGGGTCCAAAACCCTGAAGAGGCAAGGCGCGCGGCTTTTATCACACCCGTAAACGGGTGCCCCAGATAGCGGCCTGAGGCGCGGGTGCCCACCTGCCACTGCACGGCGCTCACGTCCGCTTTTGCCGCAAGTGTGTTCCAGTCGCGCATGCCCCATTGATGCGCCACAGTCTCAAGTGCACTGGCATGGCTCATCTCGGTGCCCTTGGCGCCCAGATCGGCGCGCAGACGTTTTGCTTGTGCTTTGAGCACATCGCGGGAAGGTATTTGTGTTATGTTCATCACTCCAATGGACGTGTGTCTTGGGTGTCCGCGTTGCCCTCGTCCCACGGTATTGGTGTGGTAGAAGATGCAAGATATTTTGACAGGACTTCACCGAATTGCGTACGGCAGGGGCCTGACCCCTGATCCGCAGATAGAGAGGGGTGTGAACAAAAACAAGCCCCCGACGCATCTGCTGCATCGGGGGCTGTGGTATCATTGTCGCAAGGAGGGCGGATCAGCCGTCGATCTTGGCGCCCATAATTGCAATCGCTTGCTGATAGACTGTTGCGGCGTTCCACTGTTTGATCACTTTGAAATTGGGCTGGCCTTCCTGATAGCCTTGGCCCGGACGCCAACCTTTCTTGCGCAGGAAATTCGCGGTCGATGCCATCGCATCTGTCTGGTTGTAGAGATCCACACGCCCGTCGCCATTTCCATCCACACCGTAGCGCAGCGCATTGCCGGGCAAGAATTGGGTATGGCCCAACTCGCCGTGCTTGGCCCCTTTGGTGTTTGAGGTGATCGAGCCACGGTCCAGCAGTATCAGCGCTCCAATCGCGTGGGGCGCAAAGAAATCGGAACGGCGGCAGTCATAGGCCAGTGTGGTGATCGCCGAGACGACGCGGCTGCTGCCCATGAACCCGCCAAAACCTGTCTCCATACCGTGGATTGCCAACAGCACACCCGCAGGCACACCGTATTGACGCTCAAGTGAGGCGTAGAAGTTCGCGATCTTTGCCTTACGCTTGCGGCCTTGGCTTATGATGGTGTTGGCGCCACGGACCTGCATGAATTTGTCAAGGGAGTAGCGAAACGACTTCTGGTTGCGGTCTGCCTTGATTGTCGCAGTCGCATATTGTGCATTTGCCAGCGCTTCGAGGCCACGCTGTTTGACGCCAGCGCGCTTTGCTTCTCCTGCAAAGGCGGCCTTCCATGCGTTGAACCCGCCCACGTTGTTGCCGCATTGCGCAGCAATTGCAGGCGCCGCAAAGGCTGCACATAGGGCGAAAGAAATCGAGAGTGTCTTGAACGAGCGCATGGCAGTGTATCGCTGTAAATTGGTTTGCGCTACGTTAACCAACCTACGGCTGCTTGCAAAGCCTCGCTTGGCGCGACCAACTTGGACCGATCGGGTACTATCGGCACCTGAAAATAAAAAGGGCGCCCCATCGCGGGACGCCCTTCTATTCATTCTGCTCGGTGGCTTAGCAGCTGTAGTACATGCCGAACTCGACAGGGTGGGGTGTGTGCTCGTAGTTGTGCACTTCTTCCATCTTCAGCTCCATGTAACCCTCGATTTGGTCGCGGGTGAACACGTCACCTGCCAGCAGGAAGTCCATGTCCTTCTCCAGCTCGTCGAGCGCCTCGCGCAGGGAGCCACAGACAGTTGGGATGCCTTCGAGCTCTTCTGCGGGGAGGTCATAGAGGTTCTTGTCCATCGCCTCACCGGGGTCGATCTTGTTCTTGATACCGTCAAGGCCAGCCATCAGGAGTGCGGCAAAGCACAGATAGGGGTTGGCCGCGGGATCAGGGAAGCGGGCCTCAACGCGCTTGGCCTTGGGGCTCTCGGTCCATGGAATACGTACACAGCCCGAGCGGTTGCGCGCAGAGTAGGCGCGCAAAACAGGCGCTTCAAAGCCTGGGATCAGGCGCTTGTAGCTGTTCGTGGACGGGTTGGTGAACGCGTTGAGCGCTTTTGCGTGGGAGAGTACGCCACCGATGAAATAGAGCGCTTCCCGTGACAGGTCCGCGTATTTGTCGCCTGCAAACAGCGGCTTGCCGTCTTTCCAGATCGACATGTTCACGTGCATACCAGAGCCGTTGTCGCCGTAGATCGGCTTTGGCATGAAGGTTGCGGATTTGCCGTAGGCATGCGCCACGTTGTGGATCACGTATTTGTACTTTTGCAGCTCGTCGGCCTGCTTTGTCAGGCTGTCAAAGATCAGACCAAGCTCGTGCTGGCAGGACGCCACTTCGTGGTGGTGCTTGTCGACCTTCATGCCCAGACGCTTCATGGTGGAGAGCATCTCACCGCGCAGGTCTTGTGCTTCATCGGTAGGGTTGACGGGGAAGTAGCCGCCCTTAAGGCCCGGACGGTGGCCCATGTTGCCCATCTCGTAGTCGGTGTCGGTGTTCCATGAGGCGTCGGACGCGTCGACCTCATAGGATACTTTGTTGATGGAGTTAGAGAATTTCACGTTGTCGAACAGAAAGAACTCCGCCTCGGGACCCATATAGGCAACGTCACCGATACCTGTGGACTTGAGGTATGCTTCGGCCTTCTGCGCTGTGCCGCGTGGGTCGCGCTCATAGGCTTCGCCTGTGTCAGGCTCAACGATGGAGCAGTGAATGCAGAGCGTTTTCTCGGCGTAGAAGGGATCGACATATGCCGTGGAGACATCAGGCATCAGCTTCATGTCGGATGCTTCAATGGATTTCCAGCCCGCAACAGAGGAGCCGTCAAACATGAACCCTTCTTCGAGGAAATCCTCGTCCACAAGGTCGTTCACAAGGGTGACGTGCTGCAACTTACCGCGTGTGTCGGTGAAGCGGATGTCGACATATTCGATATCCTCGTCTTTGATGCGTTTGATAAGTTCTGCATTTGCGCTCATGGCGATGTCCTTTTACTGATGTCTTGTAGGAATTTGCGTAAGTTACAGTGCGTCTGAACCGGTCTCGCCGGTGCGGATGCGGATTGTTTGTTCGATGGTAGATACGAAAATCTTACCGTCACCGATTTTCTCGGTTTTCGCGGCACTGACGATGGCCTCAATGGCTTCGTCTACCTGATCATCATCAAGGACGATCTCGACCTTCACCTTGGGGAGAAAATCGACCACATACTCGGCACCGCGGTACAGCTCGGTATGGCCCTTCTGCCGGCCAAAGCCCTTTACCTCAATCACAGAGAGGCCCTGAACGCCCACGTTCTGAAGGGCTTCCTTCACTTCGTCGAGCTTGAACGGCTTGATGATCGCTTCGATCTTTTTCACCTGAATGCCTCCCATGGCTGATGTCGAATGCTTGGTCTCATTGCCTGTGACGGGAATCCAGACAAGCACGCCGAAACGGGTAGGGGGCAGGTGTAAATTCAGAGAAGTGGATTATTAATTAATCGCATTGATTAATTTTTGGGCGAAAATGAATCGCGATGTAAATTTGGGTCTTTGGCAAGGCCCCTTCGCCGCTCAGATTTGCAACTTCAAAGGGTGATTTGGAGTAGCTACCCACACGTCAAAGGCTCCGGACGAATCTGGAGCCTTGCGGTTAAACAATAGACGCATGTGGTTTAGGCGGCGTGCAGAACCTGACCGCGCGCGCGTGCGCCGTCTGCTGTGCTGACTTCGAGGCCATCTGCATACAGGATATGAGGCCCGTCGCAGAACAGCTGGATCAATGTTTGCTCTTGCATGCCAAGATCACGGATGAATTCACCATCCACAAGCGTGTGCGCTGCGATCAATGCACGATCCGCGCTAAACAACGCTTGGGCGCGCCAGTCGCGGATCAGGCACATCTGGTCACCTGCCAGAATAGCATCACGCTCTGGCCGATGATGGCCCAGTGATCCCGCAGCAACAGAGATCGTGCGCACCATGCGCGTGCTGCGCTGGATGTGTTCGATTTTTGTGATGCCGCTTTCGCGTGTAATCACTTTATCCCCGACATTAATAAATTCGACAGGCATTTCGCCTTCGAGCGTCAGGAGTGTGGTGCCTTGCAGCAAACCCGTATCACGGGATGCATAAGGCGCGTATTGGCCCGTTTGTGGAAGTACTCCACCAACGCGCCCGACCGTATTCGGTTTCATGGGCGTCTCTCTTTGCTTGTTTAACCTGCCTCATGTTCTCTCAACAATATGACAAGATAATGTTTATGTCAGGTGCTTTTTTTGTCTCGCCACTTTTGTTGTGGTTTGGTAGGGACGGGGCAGCCGCAGATCTTAGGGTGTTGCGGCGTGTGCGGGTGTGGCGGAATTGGTAGACGCACCAGATTTAGGTTCTGGCGCCTATGGCGTGGGGGTTCGAGTCCCTTCACCCGCACCAATTTGATTTTAAAAAAAATTTTATACTGATGCTGAATTAAGCGCTGTAGCACGCCTTGCGCGTGTCCTCGGATACGTTTTTACGTGCGAAGGATGTCGTTGCTATCCGCAAAACAGATGCCCCTAAGATCGCTATGCTTGCTACATTTCGGGTATAGATAAATTGTATTGAGCGATCTTTTGCACTCAGCCCAGAAGGCCGAGCCAAACCCAAACAGTTAAGATCGATGCACCAGTCGCAATCAAAACCGACGATGCAGCCACACGGCGCCCGCGTCCGTACATATTTGCAAAGATATACGCGTTGAACCCCGGTGCCATCGCAGCCGTCAGCACGCCAGAGCGGAACAGATCAGGCGGCACAGACAGGGCAGACCCCATCAGCCAGACAATTGCAGGATGCACCGCAAGGCCGATGCAGCACACCATGGCAATCGCCTTCATATCCCCCTCGGGCTTATATTGGATCAGGACTCCACCCAATGCGAACAAGGCGGCGGGCAGGGCAGCCCGCACGATCAGCGAGAGCGCGTCATCCAGCACCGAAGGCACGACAATCCCCGTCAGGTTTACCGCAAACCCCGCCATGATCCCGATCACCAGAGGATTGTGGAACATCGCATTCCCGACAGAGCGGACAAGCGCCCCGCCGCTTTGTCCGCGATTGCGCACAAATTCCATCATCGTAATCCCCAGCCCGTAACAGAAAGGCGAATGGATCGCGATGATCATATAGTTTCCTGTAAGTTGGTCGGCACCATACGCCCGCTCCGAGATCGGCAGGCCGAGCAGCACCGAGTTGGAGAACAAACAGCAAAACCCGATGGCCACGCAGTCCTCCCAGTCGCGTTTGAACAACAGGCGTGCACCGATCATGCCAAGCGTAAAACAAATCGCAGCACCTGTGTAAAAGCTGATCAGCAGGCCCGCATCGAATGCAGCGCTCAGATCAAGGTTTGCAATCGCTTGAAACAGCAGGCACGGCACGGCAAAGCTCTGGGCAAATCGCAGCACACCATCGACGCCCGCCACAGGAAACAGCCCGCGCCACACGGCGACATAGCCAAAGCCGATGACCAGAAAGACGGGTAGGATTACGTCTAGAAGAAGTTGCATAGGGTGCGGTCCGCGGCTTGCTCGCCTCTGACTACACCCGCGCGGCGCCGTGGGCCAGAACCGATATCAGCTCAGATCAAAGTCGAGCTGCATCCCGTCGTAGGCAGGGTCAATGTGATCGGGCGTCTCGGCCGCGATGGTGGCATAGTCGAGATCATTGTGCATGTTGGTCAGGACTGCGTGCTGTGGCTGCATCTTCTCGATCCACTCAAGCGTCTGGGCAAGGTGGCTGTGCGTCGGATGCGGATCACGGCGCAGGGCATCCACGATCCAGCAGCGCAGCCCGCTCAGATGCGGCCAAACATCATCAGGAATGCTCGCCACATCGGGCAGATAGGCCACATCATTCACGCGAAAGCCCAAAGCATCCATGCCGCCGTGCGGCACCAAGAACGGCGTGAATGTCAGCGGACCACCCGCGCCGTCAATCTCCACATCCCCGTCCATCAAATGCATATCGAGGATGGGCGGGTACATGGAGCCTTCGGGCTGCACAAACGCATAGGAAAAGCGATCGAGGAACGCATCACGCGTCGGCGCGTCCACCCAAACGGGGAGGCGCGCGCGCATATTGATCACAATCATCCGCAAATCGTCCATGCCGTGCACGTGATCAGCGTGCGCATGAGTATAAAGCACCGCATCCAACTGCCCCACACCCGCATCCAGCAACTGGCTGCGCATGTCGGGGGAGGTGTCGATGAGTACGGTGGTGGTGCCTGCGTCCGTGATCCGCTCTACCAAAGCGGAACAGCGCCTGCGCGCATTGCGCGGCTCAGACGGATCGCACGCGCCCCAATTGCCGCCCAGCCTTGGCACGCCGCCAGATGAGCCGCAGCCAAGGATGGTAACGCGCATTACATCACTCATGCGGAGGCTCCGAATTTCGCAGCTTTGGTGAACAAACGTTCGAAGTTTGCCTCGGATTGGGCTGCGAAATCTGCATAATCGATGCCGAATGTCTCTGCCGCACGGCGCGCGGTGTGTGCGGTGAACGCAGGCTCGTTGCGCTTGCCACGGTGGGGCGGCGGGGCGAGGTAGGGGCTGTCGGTTTCGACCAGAATACTCTCAAGCGGGGCGCTGGCGAAGATATCGCGCAACTCCTGACTTTTGGGAAAGGCGGTGATGCCCGACATGCTGAGATAGAACCCTAGATCGATCGCGGCACGGGCCAGCGCCTCGGATGAAGAGAAGCAATGCATGACGCAGGTGTATGCGCCTTTGGCATGCTCATCGCGCAGGATCGCGGCCATGTCATCGTCGGCATCGCGGCTGTGGATAATGAGCGGCAAGCCTGTTTCACGCGCTGCGGCGATATGGATGCGCAGGCTCTGCTGCTGCGCTTGCGCGCTCTCGGAGGTATAGTGGTAATCCAATCCCGTCTCGCCAATGCCCACCATTTTCGGATGCTGGGCAATCTCGATGAGATGCTCCAGCGCTGCCATAGGCTCGGAAGCGACAGACATGGGGTGGGTGCCTGCGGCATAGAAAACGGGCGCATGGGCCTCGGCTATGGCACGCACGGCAGGCTCGTTCCCCAGCTTGGTGCAGATCGTCACCATCCGCGCCACGCCAGCCTCTTGTGCGCGGGCAATCACATCGGGCAATTCCGCGACCAGCTCGGGAAAATCGAGATGACAGTGACTGTCGGTGATGGTGGGAATGTCGGTCATGGTGCTCCGGAAGTGTAGGGCGGTGAAGGGCAAGGAGCCTAGCGGGGGGCGGCTTTAGCCATCTTGATAAAGGTATCTAGAACCAGCGCAGCAGGGTCAAGGTTGACTGCGATGCCGTGGCGCGCGCGCGCACCAATCTCGGCGGCCAGATCGGCCCAGAGGCGGGCTTGATGCGGCGTGTGGCACAGACGCTGGAAAATTTCTGCCTCGCCAGGAGCCGCTTGCGGGGCGGGCGGCAGACCTGTGGCCCCTGCACGTGCCAGACGGCTGAGCATCAGATCAATGAGCGTGAACAACAGATCGCGCTTGGCCTCACCCCCTCGTGCGGCGGCAAGCTCGGCCAGTTTGAGAGCGCGGGGGCGGTCCATCATCGGCATCGTGCCCAGCAGCCCGACCAGCTCGGCATAGAGCGCTGCACCGCCCAGCAAAGACAGCCGCATTGCCCCGCCGACAGAGCCACCAGAGAGCGCTGCGAGTGCGTCAGTGTTGGAGGCTTGCACATCGGCCTGCGCCATTGCCTCCGCAACCTCGGCCGTCTCCAGCGTGCGCAGCGGCAAGGTGCGACAGCGCGAGCGGATTGTGGGCAGCAGGCTGGAGGGCTGGTGCGAAATCAAAATGAGCAGCGCACGCGCGGGCGGCTCTTCGAGCATCTTGAGCAAGGCATTGGCAGCCGTGACATTCATCAGGTCTGCATCGTCGATGATCACGACGCGGTAGCCGCCATCGGGGGCCGACATCTGGAAAAAACCGTTCAGGGCGCGGATGTCATCGGCCACAATTTCCTGACGCATCTTTTTCGTCGTCGGATTGATTGTGCGCGTGACGTTGCGGATGCGTCCTTCGCCTCCCGCAGCGATGCGCATTGCCACGGGATGATCGGCAGCAACCTCGAGGCTTGTAGGGGCAGGCTCCGCAAACATGCTGTCGGGATCGGGGGCAGGCGTCGCAAGCAAGAACCGCGCGATGCGCCATGCCAGCGTGGCTTTGCCAACCCCGCGTGGCCCTGTGAGCATCCATGCATGGTGTAGCCTGCCTGTGTTGAATGCATCCACGAACGCTTGCTGCGAGGCGTCTTGCCCGATCAGCCGTGCAGTATCACGCGGGTGCGGCGCACCTTCAAGGCGCTCTGGCTGTGGCGGTAGATCATCACTCATGCGGGTGGTTTAGCGGGGATTGGTGTGGTTTGAAATGGGGATCGGAATTTTCAAAAATTCCATCCGTCTTTTTTGCGAAAAAACAGTCAGCGTGGCGCAGGCAGTGCAGCATCTACGACTGTCGCGATCTGATGGGCAACTGCACCCATATCCTGCGCTCCGTCAATCACACGAAAGCGCTCGGAATACTCTTGCGCAAGCGCCAGAAACCCCGCGCGCATGGCGGTCTGCAACTCTGCACCAAAGTCCTCGAACCTCTCTTCCACCCCTTGCCGAGCTTTGGCGCGTTTGAGGCCTTCTACGGGGTCCATATCAATCAGCAGGGTCAGGTCAGGCTCAGTCCCGATCATCAGATCGTGCAATTGGTCTACTGCTGGGCGCAAATCGCCACGGCTCAGCCCTTGATACATGCGGGTGCTGTCGGCGAAGCGGTCACAAATCACGATCTTGCCCGCCTTCAGGGCAGGGCGGATGAGCCGTTCCAGATGGTCGCGGCGCGCGGCAGTAAAAAGCAGGATTTCCGTCTCGGCGGACCAGCGATCCGGATCGCCTTGCAACACCAAAGCACGGATTTCCTCGGCTCCGTCCGAGCCGCCCGGCTCTCGTGTGACGACAACGTCATGACCCTGGCCGCGCAAATGCGCCGCCAAGCGGGTGACTTGGGTGGATTTACCAGACCCGTCGATCCCCTCAAAACTGATAAACAGGCCGTTCCCAGCAGGTGACGTGCTCACGAAGCCTCCGGCGCGGGGCCGTTATTGATCCTGTTGACCAGATGTAGACCAGCGGCCACCACGCGGCCCACAAACCCGTGTTTTGCCACGTCGCGGTCGGCCACCAAGGGCACACGCGTCTCGGGCAGGCCTTCGGGGCTGATGATCAGCTCGCCGATCTGGTCGCCTTTGGCGATGGGCGCTTTGATCGGACCGCTATAGACGACTTCCGTTTTCAGCTGTTCAAGCGGACGCACAGGCAACAAGAGCGAGATATCGTCATCCAGCATCAGCCCAACCCTTTGTTCCGCCCCGAGCGATACAGCCGCATCTGCGATCTTGGTGCCTTTTGCGCCAAGGTCTGTTTGGGCAAACTGGCGGAATGCCCAGTTGGTCACAGATTCAGATTCGCGCGCCCGCTCTGCCGCCGAGTCCATACCTGACAGGACGAAAATAATGCGGCGGTCGCCCTGAATAGCAGATCCTACAAGGCCATAGCCCGCTTCTTGGGTATGGCCCGTCTTGAGGCCATCCGCGCCAATGCCCAAACCCAGCAATGGGTTGCGGTTCAGGCGGTTAGCTGATTCTGCTGGGTCAAACAGGAATTCTTTTTGCGAAAACATGGGGTAGTACTGGGGATATTCGTTGATCAGCTTTGATGCGATTAGCCCCAGATCACGTATGGACATACGATGGCCCGCTTTTGGCCAGCCGTTTGAATTGGTAAATGTCGAATTGGTCATGCCCAATTGCTGCGCACGCATGGTCATCTGACGCGCAAACCTTGCTTCTGTTCCCGCCATCGCTTCGGCCAGCACGACACAGGCATCGTTGCCTGACAGCACGATGATACCCCTGATCAGGTCTTCGACGCTGACACGCTCGCCTGCGCGCAAGAACATTGTCGAGCCGCCGTAAGCCTGAGCCGCAGCAGAGACGGGAAGCTGTTGATCAAGGTCAAGAATGCCGTTCTCGATCGCCTCGAACGTCATAAAAAGTGTCATCAATTTGGACATCGAGGCAGGTGGCAACGGCTTGTCCGCCTGTTTTGCCATCAAGACCGTACCCGTATTGAAATCCAGAACATAGGCAGAAGTTGCGCGGGTATCAAAAGCCTGTGCGCTGACGGATGAGGCCAAGAGTGCGAGGGCACTTAGGGTAAGTTTCAGTCCACGCATAGTCTCAACCTCTCAGATTTATCCGGAAACGGCATAGGCGTCGGTATAGCCTTCGGCCTTGATCGACGACAGAATTTTGGCGCGTTCTGCCGTTGTTGCAGCAGGACCGACGACGACCCGCCAGAACGTCTTGCCGTTAATGTTGCTTTGCTTGACCGTCGGCGCAAGGCCCGCACCGCGCATTTGTTTGGCCGCACGCTCTGCGTTGGCTTCGACGCTGAAAATGCCGATCTGAATGAAGGGTTTGGACAAGCTTGATGTCTGCGCTGGAACTGACGGCTGAGGGGTTGCGGGCGGTGTGGCTGCTGCTGCGTCTATGGCTGCACCTGCTGCACTCGCAATAGGATCGAGCGATGCAGTGGCCACAGCGGGGGCTTGCGCAATTGTTTCTGATGTTTCTTCCGCCGGTTCAGGCGTCGCCGCGGCAGGTTCGGACACTTTGGTCAGTGATGTGACGTTCAGTTTCGTGGGTGCACCCGCCAAAATACCGAGTGATGCGGCGGCATCAGAGGAGATTTGCAGGCTCGGGCCTGGAATGTTGCGCTCACGCCGGAAGAGGGCGCCGACCACAAATTTGCCATTTGCCTGATTGCGGATGATGACACGCTCGGGATCATCGACATCCGGGTGGGCAACCCAAAC
>CBFHZX010000047.1:0-18497 GCA_965660425.1 Sulfitobacter sp.
CAAGGCAGTTTGTGCGGAAATTTTCTGCGACGGAACCTGCGGGTGCGTGCGTAGGACACTCGACTGCAGCGCAAAACACGCAAAACCCAAGCGCTGCGGCATGACATAAACGGAGAACACCATGTTTAAAGAATCAATCACAATCATCGCAATTGCGGCGGGTCTTGTTGCGACCACAGTACAGGCGCGGGATTTGGGTGGCGACAAAGCGGCACGCTTTGAGGCGCGGTTTATGCAGATGGATACCAACGCGGACGGCGAGATCACAGCAGAAGAGCTTGCTGCACAAGCCGCTGTGCGATTTGCGGCAACGGATGCTGACGGCAACGGCGCGCTCTCGCCAACCGAGCTTGCCACACGCGCCCATGAGCAACACCGCGAACGTATCCTCAAACGCTTTGACGCGGACAATGATGGCCGTTTGAGTGCTGCTGAATTGGAAGAATTTGCCTCCAGCCGCCGTATCGCCAAACGCTTTGGCCGTATGGATGCGGACAACAGCGGCGACATTACACTGGCAGAGATGCAGGCAGGTCGTGATCCTGCGCGTCTGATCGAAAAGCTGGATGCGGATGACAATGGCGCACTCAGCCGCGACGAGTTTGCCAAAATGCGCGGCAAAGGTCATGGTCGTGGCCACGGTCACAAGAACAAAGCTGCGGATTAATCGGTAGCTTTCTTGCGGCCTTGCCTTCGAAGTTAGGGGCGGGGCCGCAGGACGTGCAAGACGCCCGACAGGAATATGAGACGTTGAAAGACACCGGGGAATATGGCGCCGCACGCGATGCGGATGGGGCTTTGCTGGCGCGCTATGCGGCGGGTGATGCTGCGGCCGCACGGCTGCTGTCGGCGCGTCTGGCACCGCGTGCCTTTGCCCATGCGTTCCGCGTATTGGGCGAGCGTGCGGAGGCAGAGGATGTGACCCAAGAGGCGATGCTGCGGCTTTGGAAGCAAGCGCCCGAGTGGGATGCGGGGCGGGCGCAGGCGTCAACATGGCTTTACCGTGTGGTGGCCAACCTGTGTCTGGACCGTCTGCGCCGCACGCGGCCTGACACACTTGACGAGATAGACGCGCCTGCAGATCCCGCACCACGGATCGAGACGCGCCTGCAGGATGCGGCGCGCCATGATGCGTTGCAAACGGCACTTCTGCGCCTGCCCGAGTGGCAGCGCCAAGCGGTGGTTCTGCGCCATTTGGAGGGGTTGGCGAACCCGCAAATCGCCGAGATTTTGGATATTGGGGTCGAGGCTGTAGAAAGCCTGACCGCACGGGGCAAACGCGCGCTGACGACTGATCTGGCTGCACAGCGCGATGCATTGGGGTACAGCGATGACACAACCTGACGAATTTGATCTTGAGGCCGCATTCATTGCGGCACGCGCGGCCCCGCCGCAATTGTCTGACGCGCTTGCAGCACGGATCACCCGTGATGCCGAAGCGCATTTGCCCAAGCAATCGTGGTGGGCGCGCTTTCTCTCCAAGACCGGCGGCCCTTTGGGGTTGGGCGGTTTGGTCACTGCTACCGTTGCAGGGTTCTGGTTTGGTATCGCCCCGCCGAGTGAGACGCTGGACCCGATGGTGATATTTGGCACGATTGAGCTGGCGGCGGATGATACTGCGTTAGATGACGATATGACGGATCTATTCGGGTTCGAATGGATCACAGAAGAGGGATGACAGCGATGACAGGTGACACAGGTAAAAGACGCTGGATGCCGCTGGCGCTGGGGATCTCGGTGGCGATCAATTTGGCGGTTGTGGCGGCGGTGGCTGGAGCGGCATGGCGCCACAAGGATGAAGATAATCGTACTATGCGCGGTCCCAAGGGGGCCCCTGCCTTTATTCAGGCGCTCCCGCGGGAGGCGCGACAGGCAGTGCGCGGAGAATTACGTGCGAGCAAGCCCCGCACGATGGACACTGCGGGCATTGTTGCGGTGCTGCGGCAAGAGCCTTTTGACGTAGGTGTGGTAGAGCGCGTGATGGACGCCGAGATTGACGCAGGCATGGTGCGTTTGCGCGGTGTGCGGCAGGCATGGCTCAAGCAGATCACCGCGATGGATGCGCAAGAGCGCAGTGCCTATGCGCAGCGGCTTGAGGCATTGGCGGAGCGGCGCAAATCGCGTTTGCAAAAGTTCCGCGACAAAGACTGAGCGCGTGAGGCGCGGCAACTATGCCGCAGGTCGGTTCAGCGGATGGCTGTATTTGACGCAGTTGCGCCCTTCGGTCTTGGCAGCGTAGAGCGCTATGTCCGCGCGGTCCAAGATCGCGCCCGCTTCTTCGAGCGTGGATGTGTACTTGCTGTCCGAGGTGTGGGTGCTGGTTGCGAGGCCTATGCTGATCGTGACATGGACAGGGCGATCAGCGCCGGGGATCGAGAAGGGCAGGTTGCCAATGGCCTCGCACAAGCGGTTTGCCACGGTGTGCGCGGTCCCGATGTCGGTTGCGGGCATGATGATCAGGAACTCCTCCCCGCCCACACGGGCCACCATATCCGACCCGCGCACTGTTTCGCGCAGGCGGCGCGCCGTCTCGGTGAGGACGGCATCGCCCGAGGCGTGGCCATAAACGTCATTGATGCGTTTGAAGTGGTCCATATCTGCGACAACCACAGCGAATTGGGGGTCTATGGTCGCGCTATGATCGATCAGGCGTCTTAGAAACGGCATCGCATAGCGGCGGTTGTAGAGACCTGTGAGCGGGTAGCTGACCACTTCGCGCAGACCGCTGCGCACGCTTTGCAGCATTCGGACCATGTGCCGTTTGCGTTTGAGCAGCTCTTTCAGGTGCAGGCCAAGCTCGGCCGCGTCAAACCCGTCTGTCATCACATCATCCGCCCCCATATCAAAGGCAGTCGTTGCACGGATCGGATCAGGCGTTTTCTGAAGCACCAGCAAAGCCACATCGCGGGTGAGCGCGCTGGCCCGCAGTGCCGAGATCAGACGCAGGCAATTATCGCTTTGCAGGTCATCATCGGGCATGGCCAGAACCAGCGCATCGGGCAGCGGTTCGGAATGCAGGGCTGCCATTGCATCGGGGAGCAGTGTAACTGCATATGTCGCCCGCATATGGCTGTGCAGATGCCGCGCCCAACCTTGCAGGCAAGACGCTTTTGTCCCGATAAGCGAGACACGCGCGCTGTGCATGAATTCGGCGGGTGCCTCTGCCAGACCAAGGGCGCAGGCCGTCTCGTCGTGCATCTGCCATTAAACGATCTTGTGATAGCTGCGGATCATATTGCGCACGCGCCCCAGCAGAAGCATCTCATTGACGGGCGTCTCCATCACGTCAAACGCGCCTGCCCGAAGTGTGCCAAGCCGCACGTCAGTGTCAGGGGTGGAGCCGATGGCGAGGACAGGCAGGTTGGCAGTTTTGGCGCTGTCGCGCAGATGATCGCATAATTGGGCTGCCGTTCCGTCGGGCAGATTGATTGCAGTAATGATCAGGTCAGGTTGCTCCGACTGGATCAGCCCGAGGGCATCGCGCAAGGTGCCTGCCTGCACAACCTGATAAAAAGCGGTTGTGAGCTTCACCTTCAACACAATACGGTTCGTGGAAATGCCATCAATGATAAGGATCTTACCCTGCATTCACACTCCTTTCCCTAATTGCGTGCGATTGATCTGTAGTTTTCTGACCAATTGATTAACAAAGCGTTGAGATTTTGACTTAACCGGAGCCGAACATGAGCCTTACGCGGAATGCAGCCGAAACTGTCGCCCTTGATGCGCTGGCGTGGCTGGTTGGAAATGAAGACTTGCTGCCCGTCTTTTTGGGCTCGACTGGAGCGTCGCAGGATGACCTTCGTGGGGCGGTGACAGATCCTGATTTTCTGGGATCGGTGCTGGATTTCATCATGATGGACGACGCGTGGGTGATCGCCTTTTGCGATGCGCAAAATATGCCTTACGAGCGATTGGCGCAGGCGCGGCAGGCTTTACCTGGTGGTGAGCAGAGGCATTGGACATGAGCGGCGCGTCAACCGCCATCAAAGGTCTGTGCTTTGACAAGGACGGCACGCTTTTTGATTTTGCGCGCACATGGGAGGCTTGGGCCCAAGCGTTTCTGCGGCGTGCGGCGGAAGGCGACGAGACATTGGCGATGCAGTTGGGCGAGGCCATTGGTTTTGACCTCAAAGCCGCCAGTTTTGCCCCGACCAGTATCGCCATCGCGGGCACAGCGGCGCAATGCGCACAGGCCCTTGCGCCCCTTCTTCCTAACCAATCGCAGGCCTATATTCTGAAGATGATTAATGAAGAGGCCAGTGCCGCACCGCAGGTCGAAATCGTGCCGCTGGCGCAGTTTCTGGCCCAGCTTCGGGGCGAAGGGTTGGCTTTGGGTGTGGCAACAAACGACAGCGAAGCGCCCGCGCGTGCCCATCTTGATGCGGCAGGGGTGACAGAGCTGTTTGATTTCATTGCAGGCTATGACAGCGGCTTTGGCGGCAAGCCTGCGGCGGGGCAGTTGTTGGCCTTTGCCAAATCGGTCGATCTGCCACCTGCGCAGATTGCAATGGTGGGCGACAGTACTCATGACCTCAGGGCAGGGCGTGCGGCAGGGATGCGGACAATCGCGGTCCTGACGGGCATGGCAGAGGCGGATGTACTGGCACCACTGGCGGATGTTGTGCTGCGCGATATTGGTGAAATTCCTGCATGGCTGAAAACGCAAAGCGCCTCCTGATTCGCCAAAAGCGACAAAAACCGTCGCAGATGGATAGGCTGCGCCCGTCCTGCTGAGGCTTTGTGGAAATCAGAGCCCAAAGGAGACTGCCATGACCGATGCCCCCAAACGCAGAACACGCGGTGGTGGCCGCGCAGGTGCAAAGACGCGTCGCGGTACCTCTGTTGTCGAGCAGATGCCATGGAACCCGCCTGTAAACATTGACCGTCCGATAGAGCCGCTTGGCCCAGAGGGTGTTGAGGCGATCCACAACGGGGCCATGCGCATTCTCGAGGAAATCGGGATCGAAATCTACAATCTCGAAGCGCTGGAGGTCTTTCGCAAAGCGGGCTGCACCGTCGAGGGTGAAAACGTACGCATGGGCCGCGAGATGGTGATGGAGTACGTCAAACTTGCCCCATCCGAATTCACGATCACCCCCCGCAATCCGGATCGCAAGATCACGATTGGCGGGAAAAACCTTCTGTTCGGCAATGTTTCGTCTCCGCCCAGCTATTGGGATATGTCGACGGGTGGCAAAGTGGCAGGCACGCGGGAGAAATGCCGTGATCTGCTCAAGCTCACGCAGTATTTCAACTGCATCCATTTCGCAGGCGGCTATCCTGTGGAGCCCGTGGATATCCATGCCAGCGTGCGTCATTTGGACGTGCTTTATGACAAGCTGACCCTCACTGACAAGGCGATGCATGCCTATTCGCTGGGCAAGGAACGCGTCGAGGATGTGATGGAGATGGTGCGCATCTCGGGCGGTTGGACGGATGAGGAATTCGAGGCCAGCCCCAAGATGTACACCAACATCAACTCTACCTCGCCGCTCAAGCACGACATCCCGATGCTGGACGGCTGGATGCGGATCGCGCGGCGCAATCAGGGGCTGGTGGTCACGCCCTTCACGCTGGCGGGTGCCATGGCACCAGTGACGATGGCAGGGGCGGTGGCGCAATCCATCGCAGAGGCACTCATCGCCGTGGTGCTGGCGCAGATCGTGCGGCCGGGGGCATCGGTTGCGATTGGCACGTTCACCTCCAATGTTGATATGAAGACGGGCGCGCCCGCCTTTGGCACGCCTGAATACATGCGCGCCACCCAGATGACGGGGCAGATGTGCCGCTTCTACGGGCTGCCCATGCGCTCCTCTGGCGTATGTGCGGCTAATGTTCCTGACGGGCAGGCGATGTGGGAGACGTCCAATTCGCTGTGGGCTGCGGTGCAATCGGGGACTAACATGGTCTATCACGCCGCAGGCTGGCTTGAGGGCGGGCTGATCGCATCGCCTGAGAAATTCATCATGGATTGCGAGATTTTGCAGCAGATCCAGCGCTATATGGCGCCCGAGATTTGCGCGACAGGCCCCGAGGAGATCGCGTTTGACGCGATTGAGGAGGTGGGTCATGGCAGCCACTTCTTTGGCATCCAGCACACGCAAGACCGCTACACCACCGCTTTCTACCAGCCGTTTCTGAGCGATTGGACCAATTTTGAGGGCTGGGAGGTGGCGGGGGGTATCTGGACCCAAGAGCGCGCGCACCACATGTTTAAAGAAATCGTAGGCAGCTTCGAGGAGCCGCCAATGGATATCGCCATCCGCGAGGAGCTCGCTGCGTTTGTGGAACGGCGTAAATCCGAAGGCGGCGCGCCAACGGATTTTTAACCACATTTCTAAACTGTGAACTTGGCTTAGCAGCTTGTTAACGCCCTCACCCGATGATTGCTCTCACCGACATTTATCAGGGGCGCGCATGCACGGGCTTATCTACCGCAGTTTCCAGAATTACATGACCGACAGCTATGGTCGGGATGCGTGGCTGCAGGTTGCGGCGCGGGCCGATATATCGCCGCCCGACTTTGAGGCGATGCTGTCTTATGATGATGCGCTGGCCTCCGTTGTCTTGGACGCGATGGGGGATGTGCTGCGCCGTGAGCGCGGTGATCTGATGGAGGATGTGGGCGCCTATCTTGTCTCGCATCCCAATACCGAATCCGTGCGCCGCCTTTTGCGGTTCGGTGGCATGAACGTTGCGGATTTTTTGCACTCGCTGGACGATCTGCCTGATCGCGCGCGCATGGCGGTTTCGGATATGCACCTCCCCGCGATCGAGCTGCATGAGCATGCCGCAGGGAGCTTTAGCCTGATTTGTGAAACGCCGCTGGAAGGGTTCGGCCATTTGATGATGGGCGTCCTGCGCATCATGGCCGACGACTACGGCGCACTTGCCCTGTTGGAGCTGGAGCGGGGCAGCGCAGGGCAGGATACCGTTCGCATTCAATTGATCGAGACGGACTATAGCCACGGCCGCAGCTTTGAATTAGGCGCGCGTGCGTCGTGAATGTTGGATTGACACCTGATGTCTTCGATGTGCTCTGTCCGATGCATCTGATGCTTGATGCGCAAGGCATCATTACCCATGTGGGGCCTACCACGCAAAAGCTGCGCCCTGATACGGCATTGCTGGGGATGGCGTTTATGGACGCGTTCACTGTGATGCGCCTGCGCGGCATCAAAACGCTGGCTCAGGTGCGGCAGGTGGGGCAGGTCAAATTGCATCTGGAGCTTGCGGGCAAACCAGCTGCACGGCTCAAAGGGGTGCTGGTCCATGACGGGGAAGGCGCAATGATCGTGAACCTGTCGTTCGGCATCTCGATCCTTGATGGTGTGCGGGACTATGCGCTTACCAATGCCGATTTGCCGCCACCGATCTGGCCATTGAAATGCTCTATCTGGTGGAGGCGAAATCTGCTGCGATGGAAGCGTCGCGCATGCTCAACCTGCGCCTGCAAGGGGCGAAGGACGCGGCAGAGGAACAGGCTTATACCGACACGCTGACAGGCCTCAAAAACCGCCGCGCATTGGATGAGACACTCGAGCGGTTGCTGGCGGCAAATGCCGCCTTTGCCGCAATGCACATCGACCTTGATTACTTTAAGGCGGTGAATGACACGCTGGGCCATGCGGCGGGCGATCATGTGTTGCAGGTGGTGGGGAAAATCATGTTGGAAGAAACCCGCGCTTCCGACATGGTCGCACGGGTGGGCGGGGATGAGTTCACGGTGATCCTCCCAAAAGTCGGTGACATCGACGTGTTGGAACGTGTTGGCCGTCGGATCATCAACCGCATTGAGGTGCCCGTGCCGTTCAACGAGGCGCTGTGCAAGATTTCGGCCAGCATCGGCACCGTTTGGATACAAGGCAGCAAAACCGCCACTCGCGAGACGGTGACGGAGGATGCCGACCTCGCGCTCTATGCCTCCAAGAACGAGGGGCGCGCGCGCCAGACGATGTACACGCCCGAATTGCGAAGCAGCGCCAACAGCACCACACCGCCAAAAGGGCGCGGCACCGCGAAATCGTGACACCTCTATACAAATCAGGCTGACCGCCGCAACCTGTCCTCATCAGCATAGCGGGAGGAGAACACGATGCGGGTTGGGTTTATCGGAACGGGCGAGATTGCAGCGGCAATGGTTGCGGGGCTGTCGGGGCGGGGCCATGATCTCATCGTGTCTCAGCGAAACAGCCAAATGGCAGCCAATTTGGCCGCCGAATTCAGCGATGTGCGGGTCGCCGCCAACGCTGATGTGGTCGCGGGGTCCGATGTTGTGTTTCTGTGCCTTATGGCTGATGTCGCCCGCGATGTGCTTGCAGCATTGCCATGGCGGGAGGATCAGGCGGTCATCTCGGTCATGGTGGATGTGCCGCTGGCTGAGTTGGCGCAGCTTTGCGCCCCTGTCAGTGATATTGCGCTGACCATCCCGCTGAGCGCAGTTGCCACAGGGCGCTCGGTGCTGCCGTGCCACCCCGACAGTGATGCTTTGCGCGCCTTGTTCGGCGAAAGCGATACGATCATCGCTGTGCCGAGTGAGGCAGGGTTAAACGCCCATTTTGCGGCTTCGGCGCTGTCTGCGCCGTTGTTGGATTTGATGCAAACAGGTGCAACGTGGTTGGCCGCACAAACAGGCGATGCCAAAGGGGCAGAGACCTATGTAGCAGGCGTGTTCGCAGGGTTCCTGCGCCAGATGTCTGTGCAGGGCGCTGATTTTGATCAGCTGCTGGAAGGCCTCGCCACTGAAGGAGGGTTGAACGCAACGATAAAGCGGCAAATGGCGGATGCGGGCGCGCCCGATGCGTTGATTGCAGGGCTCGACGGACTGAAAACACGTCTCAAGTTGTAATTTTTGGGGCATTAGCGCCTGACGCCCCAATCGCTGAGCGCTAGGGAGTAGACCCGCGCACGCGGCTATCGTACAGGGGGATATGACAAAGCGTCCCTCTCTTGTTGCGCGCATTCGCAACCGTTTGCGTGAAACCTTGCGCCGCCGCCGCTTTGCCCGCGCGGTTGAGCATGTGCATGGCGAGGACTTCCATGTGCCCGAAGGTGAGGTGCTGGCCATCGTGTTGGTGCGCGACGGAGCGTATCATCTCGATGCGTTCTTTGACTTGACCTGACCCCCTAAAACTCCTCCAGATTTGTGTAGAGTCCGCCCAACAAAAGGACGGACAAATGAAGGCACGATTTACGGATGAACAGATCATCGCGATGATCAAGGAACAGGAAGCTGGTGAGAAGACCGCTGATGTATGTCGGCGGCACGGGATCAGCTCGGCGACGTTCTACAAATACAAATCAAAGTATGGCGGCATGGAACCATCTGATGCGAAGCGGTTGCGGGCGTTGGAAGACGAGAATGGTAAGCTAAAGAAGTTGCTGGCCGAACAGATGTTGGACAATGCGATGTTGCGAGACATCAATTCAAAAAAGTGGTGATGCCCGTGGCAAAGCGGAATGCTGTCGTCCACCTGTGCGAGGCGCACGGAGTGAGCCAGTGGCGGGCGTGTGATGTGTTGCAGATTGATCGGTCAACGGTTCGATATCTGTCGCGCCGTGGTGATGATGCCGATCTGCGAGATGCAATCAAGCGCGTGTCTCGTGAACGGCGTTGGTTTGGTTGTCGCCGCATCCACATGATGATTGCGCGGGAGGGCTTAGAGGTGAACCATAAGAAAGTGAGGCGCATCTATCGTGAAGAGAAGCTTCAGGTGCGCCGCAGAGGTGGTCGAAAGCGTGCTTTGGGCACAAGGAAGCCGATGGTCCCGCCCGATGGACCGAACCAACGTTGGAGCTTGGACTTCGTATCAGACGCGCTGACAGATGGTCGCCGCTTTCGCATTCTGGCCGTCGTCGATGACTTCAGCCGTGAGAATTTGGTATTGGTCGCGGATACATCATTGTCAGGTCAACGCGTCTCCAGAGAACTGGACCGCATAATCGCTGAGCGTGGCATGCCAAAGACAATTGTGTCCGATAATGGCACCGAGTTCACCAGCATGGCGATCCTCAAATGGGTTCAGGATACAGGCATTGACTGGCATTATATCGCGCCAGGAAAGCCCCAGCAGAACGGCTTCATCGAGAGCTTCAACGGTAAGCTGCGAGATGAATGCCTGAATGAAACGTTGTTTGGCACGTTAGGTGATGCCCGCAAAACACTTGAAGAATGGCAGGAGGACTACAACTGGCATAGACCACATTCCGCACTGGGCAATCTAACCCCGATGGAATTCTTGCGGAGAAGGACTAAGAACAAGATGGCCGCCTAACGCCAAAGATTTAACCCCAAGGACTCCGCGCAAAGCTGGAGGGAACTTGGGGCTCAGGTCAAGACCAAACGCTTCAATCCACAGCTTACCGCTGGTTACAACTATTGCGAAACTGAGGGAGGAACCAAAGTGGCAGCCCGTAGGGGAATCGAACCCCTCTTTTCAGGTTGAAAACCTGACGTCCTAACCGATAGACGAACGGGCCACACTTGGTGAGGCAGTCTCTAGGCAATCGCCGCGAATGGCGCAAGTCGAAATTTTCATCTGAATGCGGATTATTTGCAAACCCTGTGTTTTATATGGCGCTCAGGCGCGGCTTGCGTCTTCCAGTCGCAGCTGAACACTTTGACGGCCCTGCCATGTGTTGATGTCCAGACGCCCCGCCAGATGGAAATGCGCTCCACCATGCGCCTCAAGCGTGGGGCCAAGCGGCGAATCGTATGCGCCAAAGCAAATTGCATCCAGCCGCGCGCCGTGCCCGTCGCCGAAGCTGAGCTTGAGGTGCGTCTCACCGACGCGGCGGGCAGAGAAGATGCGCATATCGGCAAAAACATAGCGCGGTGCAGAGGCGCCTGCGCCGAAAGGCCCAGCTGATTCGATTGCTTGGGTCAGCTCGACGCTCGCTGCAGCGGGCATCAGCATCCCGTCGAGGCGCAGATCGGAGGGGCCGAGCAAATGCGCGCCCTGTCTCTCCAGCTGCGCCGTCAGGGCGGACATCGCCTCTTCTAGCTTGTCTTCCTCAACCGTAAGACCCGCCGCCATCTTGTGACCGCCGCCTTTGAGCAGCACGCCCTGCATCGCCAGCTTCTGGATGCAGGCCCCCAGATCAATCCCGCTGACCGAGCGGCCAGAGCCTTTGCCGATGCCATCCTCCAGCCCGATGACCACGGCGGGGCGGCCTGTGGCCTCCTTCAGGCGTGCGGCCACGATCCCGACAACGCCGGGGTGCCAGCCTTCGCCAGCGGCCCAAACAAGCGCACCATTGCTGCCGCGCTCTTCGGCTTGGGCGAGTGCGGCTGCACGCACGGCGTTCTCCACATCGCGGCGTTCGGAATTGAGCGTGTCGAGCTTTTCCGACAGGGCTGCGGCTTCGTGTGGGTCGTCTGTGGCCAGCAGGCGCGCGCCCAGATCGGCCTTGCCGACGCGCCCACCCGCATTGATGCGCGGCCCCAACATGAAGCCGAGGTGATAGGCGGCGGGCGCCGTGTCCATCCGCGCCACATCTGACAAGGCTGCGATGCCCACCCGCGCGCGGCGCGCCATCACAGTGAGCCCTTGGCGCACAAATGCGCGGTTCACGCCAATAAGCGGGGCCACATCGGCCACCGTCGCAAGGGCAACCAGATCCAGCAGGGACATGAGGTCAGGGCCTTTCACCTCAACCTCGCGCAATTGCCTGCCTGCCTCCACCAGCATCAGGAACACAACGGCGGCGGCGCATAGATGGGCCAGCGCGCCGTCTTCGTCCTGACGGTTGGGGTTCACCACGGCATGGCAATCGGGCAGGGTCTCTGCGCTAAGGTGGTGGTCGAGCACGATTACATCTGCGCCTTTAGCCGCTTCAATCGGGCCATGAGATAATGTGCCGCAATCGACGCAGATGATGAGATCGTGGTTAGCGGCAAGGGCTGCCATCGCCTCGTCGTTGGGGCCATAGCCTTCGTCGATGCGGTCGGGGACATATAGGGTCGTCTCGCGCCCCATTTCGCGCAGCCAGACCAGCAGGAGCGCCGCCGAGCTGCCGCCATCCACGTCATAGTCTGCAAAAACGGCGATCCGCTGGCGGGTTTTGACGGCATGCAGGAAACGCGCGGCGGCCTTTTCCATATCGCGCAAGGAGCGCGGATCGGGCAGCAGATCGCGCAGGGCTGGGGCGAGGAAGGCAGGGGCCTCTTGCGCCTCCACCCTGCGCCGCGCCAGTACTTGGGCTACGGCCATGGGCAGGTCGGTCTGCTGGTGCAGTGTCTCGGCGGCACGCACGGCGGCCACATCAGGGCCGATCCAGCGCCGCCCTGTAAGGGAGGCGTCGACACCCAGAAAGGCGGCCTTGGTGTCCGATGAGGTCATGCGGCCTCAGACTTCCTCGATCCGCAGGGCCACGGGATCACCTGCGACAACGGCAGTATCGGCGAAGGCAGCAAGCGCGTGGTCGATGTCGGCGCGGGTTGTTTTGTGGGTCACGATGAGGACGGGGGCGGTGCTATCCTCATGGCCATACTGCCGCATGCGGTCGATGCTTACGCCCGAACCTCCGAGCACAGCGGCGACTTTTGCCAGCGCGCCTGGTTTGTCGGTGAGCGCCATGCGCAGGTAGTAAGCGGCGGGGCGTTGGCTCAGCGCAGGTGTAGCCTCGGTCAGTGTCGCGGCAGGCTGGCCGAAGGCAGTGCCGCGATAGCCGCGTGCGATGTCGCAGACATCCGACAGCACCGCACTGGCCGTGGGGCCAGCACCCGCGCCTGCACCGCGCAGCACGATTTGGCCTACGGCGTCGCCTTCAAGCACGATCATATTGGTGCCGCCCGTGAGTTGTGCCAGCGGCGAGGTGTCGGGCACAAGGCAAGGCTGCATGCGCTGCTCCAGCCCGCGACCCGTCATTTGGGCTACGCCCAGCAGCTTGATCTTATAGCCCATATCGGCGGCGGCGTGGATGTCTTCGATGGAGACACGCTCAATCCCCTCAAGCTCGATCCCTGCGAAATTCACTTGCGTGCCAAAGGCCAGCGAGGAGAGCAGCGCCAGCTTGTGCGCCGCATCAATGCCGCCCACGTCCAGCTGCGGGTCAGCCTCGAGATAACCCAGCCCGTCGGCCTCGGCGAAGACATCGGCGTAGGGCAGGCCCGCGTCCTCCATCCGCGTCAGTATATAGTTGCACGAGCCGTTCATCACGCCCATCACGCGGGTGATCTCGTTCCCTGCAAGCCCCTCACCAAGCGCCTTGATCACGGGGATGCCGCCAGCGACAGCCGCCTCGTATTTGAGCGCGCAGCCCTTTTCCTCGGCGGCCAGCGCCATGGCTTGACCGTGCATGGCGAGCATGGCCTTGTTGGCTGTAATCACGTCCTTGCCCAGTGCCAATGCGGCCTCGGTGGCGGCTTTTGCGGGGCCATCCTCGCCGCCCATCAGTTCCACGAACACATCCACGTCATCGCGGCTGGCCAGCGCCACGGGATCATCCTCCCACGCATAGGAGGAGAGGTTCACGCCGCGGTCTTTTGTGCGCGAGCGGGCACTTACGGCGCTGATCTCGATGCTGCGGCCTGTGCGCGCTTCCAGCATTGCTGCCTGCTTGCGGATGATGCCGACCACGCCTGCGCCAACCGTTCCCAACCCTGCAATTCCGAGGCGAAGTGGCTTTGTCATGGTCTGGAATCCTTTGCGTGAATGGCTTTTCGCTGATGTAGCCCGTCTGGCGCGGTCGTGCAACGCACCTTAGCGCAGGCCTTGGGCCAATCGCTGACGCTCTGCTCCGCTGAGCACATTGCCGCGCGGGCGGGCGGCGCGGGCCTTGAGCGCTGCGATGTGGGCATCAAGGGCGGTGTTGGTTTGTGCAGGCTCAACCGACGTGCTTTGCGCCGAGGCGAGTACAGGGGCGAGGGGAACCAGCGCGGGATATTCTTGCGCCTCAAGTGCCGGCGTCAGGGTGCGGTCAAGTTCAGGAAACTGCGTGCAGCCTCCTGCAAGGACAAGCGTGGCCACGAAGGCCGCAAAGAGGGGCGCGCATTTCATAGCGTAAGATGTGCACCAGCGGGGCCATACTATGCAAGGGTTTTGCGTCGATGAGCACGGACAGTCTTTACTTTTTGAACGTGCGTTCAGATAGTCGGGGCATGGCGCGCACAGCAGGATCACATTCGGATATCACAGGCCCGCGGGTGTGCGAGGCGGCGCTGAAGCTGTTCGCGCAAAAGGGCTATGCGGCTGTCTCGATGCGTGCGATTGCGGCAGAGGTGGGCGTGCAGGCGGGTGCGCTTTACTCCTATACGCCTGACAAGCAGAGCCTGCTGTTTGATCTGATGGAAAGCCATATGACTGAGCTGTTGGTGGCCGCACGGGACGATGCGGCCCTGCCTGCGCAGGAGCGGTTGCGGGCTTTTGTGGCATTCCACATCGCGTTCCACCATGCGCGGCCCGATGCGGTGTTTATCGCCTATATGGAGTTGCGCAATCTGGAGCCCGAGAACTTTGAGCGCATTGAGGCGCTGCGGCGCAGCTATGAGGACCGTCTGGAGGAGATCCTGCGCGAGGGCGTTGCCGAGGGGGTTTTCAGCGTGGCCGATACCAAGATCGCAACGCTGGCGATCATTGCGATGCTGACGGGGGTGAACACGTGGTTCCGCGCAGGGGGGCGTTTGTCGATCGAAGAAGTCACTGCGCAGTACTGGGAGATGGTGCGCCGCGCGGTGATGTAGGTGTTAGTGGGCGGGTTTGATGAACGTGCCGTTGTTAAGGTCTTGCATCGCCTGCATAATCTCGGCGCGGGTGTTCATCACGATGGGGCCGTGCCATGCCACAGGCTCGTCTATGGGCGCGCCTGAAATGAGCAGAAAACGCAGGCCGTCTGGCCCTGCCTGAACCGTGACCTCATCGCCTGTGCCAAAGCGGACCAGCGTGCGGTCGCCTGACATATCGCGGATGTTGAGCTCTTCGCCCATGACCTCTTTTTCGAGCAGCACGCCAGCGGGGTTGGAAGCGTCCACAAAAGCGCCAGCCCCTTGGAAAATATAGGCGAATGCGCGGCGGTAGGTGTCGATCTTGAATGTCTTGCGCACGCCTGCGGGGACGCTCACGTCGAGGTATTGCGGATCGGCGGCGATGCCGTCGACGGGGCCGCGTTTGCCCCAGAACTCACCCGTGATCACGCGGACGCGTGTGCCGTCGTCGTCGATGACCTCGGGAATCGCATCCGCTGTGACGTCTTGATATCGCGGCGCGGTCATCTTTTGCGCGGAAGGCAGATTGCCCCAAAGCTGGAAGCCGTGCATCTGACCACGTGCGTTGCCGTGGGGCATTTCCTGATGCAGGATGCCGCTGCCTGCGGTCATCCATTGCACGTCACCCGCGCCGAGGGAGCCGGTGTTGCCGAGGCTGTCGGCGTGATCGACTGTGCCTTCGAGGACATAGGTGATCGTCTCGATCCCACGGTGGGGATGCCACGGGAATCCTTTTTCAAAATCAACGGGATGCTCGTTGCGGAAGTCGTCGAACAACAGAAACGGATCAAGCTCGGACGGGTCCTGAAAGCCGAAGGCGCGGTGCAGTTTGACGCCTGCGCCTTCCATGGTGGGCTGTGCGCTGCGGGTCTCGAGTGTGGGGCGGATGGACATCGTGCTCTCCTTTGGCTGCGTTGATACAGATGTAGAAGGCAGGGGGGCGTGCGGCAAGACGGGGCGCTGCACGGTATCTGTGCAGGGATGAACACTTGCCCTACGCGTCGTTTTTGGGATGGACGGCGCGGGTGGTCGTGGCGATGGTAGCCCAAATGGTTAAGGAAAGATGAAGATGAAAGTTGGTTTTATCGGGTTGGGCAATGTCGGCGGCAAGCTGTCGGGGAGCCTGCTGCGCAATGGTGTGGATCTGAGCGTCTACGATCTGGATGAAGATTTGGTAAATGCCAAGGTCGCGGGCGGAGCGCAGAACGGCGGCAGCCCTGCACAAATGATGGCGACCTGCGATGCCGTGATCACCTGTTTGCCCAGCCCTGCGGCCAGTGCGGCGGTGGTGCAGGAGATGCTGCCGGAGGTGACAACGGGCAAGATATGGCTTGAGATGTCGACCACGGATGCGGGTGAGATCAAGCGTTTGGCGGCTTTGGTGCAGGACGCAGGCGGGGCGGCGGTAGATTGCCCTGTGTCGGGCGGGTGCCACCGTGCCGATACGGGCAACATCAGCATTTATGCAGGCTGCGACCGTGCCACATTTGACCGCGTGCTGCCCGTGCTCACGCATATGGGACGGCGGATTTTACATGTGGGTTACTTGGGAAATGCCAGTGTTCTCAAGGTGATGACGAACTACCTTGCCACGGCTAACCTGCTGACGCTGTGCGAGGCGCTGACGGTGATGAAGGCGCAGGGCATGGATATGGGAATGACCTATGAGGCGATTGCCATGTCCTCGGGCACGAGTTTTGTGCATGAGACAGAAAGCCAGCTGATCCTGTCGGGATCTCGGGACGTGAATTTCACGATGGACCTTATTCAAAAGGACATCGGCTTGTTTCAGAAGCTGGCGGATGATGCGGGTGTGCCGCTGGAAATCTCGCCTATGATCATAGACTTGATGAGCGACGGGCAGAAGCGTTACGGCGAGCGCGCGCAGTCTGACCGCATGATCGAGCGGTTGGAGGAGGCAACGGGCCTCAAAGTTCTGGCGGATGGATTTCCGCAAGAATTGATCGACGACGAGCCTGAAGAACGTGGTTATGAGGTCAAGCGCAAGCGGTTGGCGTGATCGATTGGGTTTGTGGTTTATCTGCTTGAAATAGCTTGAGATATTCTGATTCTACGACAGTTTTGCGAGGGGAGTGCCATGTGTACACCCCCTATGCACCCCCCGTACACCGATCAGGCACCGCTTTGGCGGATGTGTGCTCTTTGCTTGCCCAGCCTCATGTCTGCGGCTAGGGCATGGGGCAAAGGAGTGCCAGCATGACTCAAGACGATATGACGCCCGAGGCGGAGATGCCCAAGCTTGACCCGAACGAAGTGTTGGCCGTGGCGCGGCCTTCGGCGGGTCGGCGGTTTTTGGGGCTGGTTTCGCTAGGGCTGCTGGGCCTGATGCTGATCTACACCGCAGTGGCAGAGCAGCCCGCGCTGGAATGGCGGCTGTTCCTGCTGCTGATGGGGGCGGGTGCACTGTGGTTGACGGACCGTATGCGGCGCGCCACAGCCAGCCATCTGGAAGTCACCGAGACAGAGCTGCGGGATACCAACGGTGAAGTGATCGCGAAGATCGCGGATATCGAGCATATGGACCGTGGGTTTTTCGCGTTCAAACCGTCCAACGGTTTCTTGCTGCGCACAGCCGCGCCCGCGTCAAATCAATGGCATCCAGGCATGTGGTGGCGGGTGGGCCGCCGCATAGGCGTGGGCGGCATGATGCCTGCGCATCAGACAAAGCAAATCTCGGAGATCATTGCGGTCATCATGGCCAAGCGCTAGATCGAGCGTGATCAAGCGGCGCGTGATACGGACGGCAAGCTCTAGGCGTTTCGCGCCACCATAAGTTGGGCAAGAAAAAACCCCCGTGCAGAAGTCCTGCATGGGGGTTTTTATGTTTTGATCTTGGGACCTTAGCCTGAGAATTCGGGCTGTGGCGCATCCGTCCAGAGCACTTGGGGTGCATAGCGGGGACGGGTGAATACAAAGTTGTCAATCTCGGGTGTGCCGAGGCCCACGTCGGAGGGCGCGTCATAGAGGGCGAAGGTTTCAACGATGATCATACGCTCGTTGTGGACCATGTGCGGCAGTTTTTTGGTCCATTGGCGGACTTGGTGGTTGGCCAGCGGGGTATAGCCGCCGCTGCTTTTGGACCAGTCGAGCTTCATGATGTTCCGGCCCTCGTCATAGCGCACCACGGACAAGCGGATTGTGCTGTCCTGAGGGGTGCGCGTCATGGTGTTGAGCAGCGCATTGGCACCCGCCAGATAGTCGGGATCAATCGGCAGGGTTTCGCGGGAGACCATATCGCCGATGGTGAAGGCCGCCTTTGAGTGCAGGTTGTGCTGACGTGTCAGGTCCAGAACGGTCATCGAAGTGATGATGACCATGAACATCAGGGGGATCATGAGGACCGCCTCGACGCTGCCCGAGCCATCCTCGGAGCGGGCGAACTTGTGGCGCAAAGCGCGGGTGAGTTTAGAGATATACATTATCTTGGCTCCTGTACGAAGGCGCTGATTGCGACCATCTTGCCCATGCCCGCACCGTCAGTGCCGAGCAGTTTGCCCAGTCCGAGCGATCCGAAGACAGGCTCGAAGTTATAGCAAGCACGCAAGATCATCAGTTCGTGCTGCTGTCCCAGTGTCCAGCCGCGGATCGGGCTGACCGGCTCGGACTGGTCAATGCAGTCGGGCAAAGATGGAAACCCTGCAAAGTCGCGCGGATTGATCGGTGTCATCTCGAGCCGCATGTTGGCGTCACAATTGTCCAGACCACCAGAGTTTTGACAGATGAACGTCTTGAGATCATTGTGCGACAAGTTCGCGGCCGTGTTGAGCTT
>CBFHZX010000048.1:0-18387 GCA_965660425.1 Sulfitobacter sp.
CCGTTTCCCAAACATGTCGCTGCCAGATCCAGATGCTGTGATCTGGCGCGGTTTCGGGTTTCGCGGACCTATTCAATTGCCCGTTTTGCTGAATTGATCCTGTATATTTTGAGTACGCCCTGAAATGAAACAATCCTGCGGACTGTCCTCCATAGTGAGATGGCAAGAAATCGGCGTTTTATCGGGGGTTTGAATGATTGGTACGGAGACTTTGGTTACAGCACAGCAGCTGGGATGCCGCATCCACGAAGCGATGCAGCGCAGGCAATATCCGCGTGAGAAGAAGGAAGTTCCGTCCTGCTATCCGATTGTTTGGATCATGCGCGGCGAAAAGGTGATTTGGGAATACTAATTTTTTGACACTCTCGATGGCCGCTTTGATGAAATTCACTGCGTTCCAAAATGCCTGCCGCTGCACATGCGAGAAAATGCTGCGTTAGCAATAACTGCAGCTACAAAAGCCCGCTTTGTCCGCACAGCTACCGTTCCCCCCAAACAAATCACACAACCCGTCAACTAATCCCTTGACGCAAAACGGGGGTTGGCCTATGCCGCACGGACGCGGTGATCTTCGGATCGCTGCGGACAAGATGCGCGGTTGTAGCTCAGCTGGTTAGAGTACCGGCCTGTCACGCCGGGGGTCGCGGGTTCGAGCCCCGTCAACCGCGCCATTCTTGCTCAAAAGGCCGCCCTACGGGGTGGCCTTTTTGCGTCTCAGCACCGCTTTTATTCAGGGCCGAAGCCGAGGATGTCTTCAAGCTCGGGATCAAGCTGGCTGTACATCCATTCCGCATCTTCCAGCGACCAATCCTCCGGCAGCGGGTGGCGCGTGTCGGCGGTTTTGGACCATGCGTTGCCCATGCGCCGCGTTTGCGGGGCATAGCCGCGCCGCGTTTGCAGGGCATAGCCGCGCCGCGTTGGGTTGAGGTGAAAGGCGGCGGAGATATCGGCCAAGAACGCCTCAGGGGCGGCGTTAAAGGCATCCATCCGCACGTAGACGACAGAGGCGCCCCGTGCGGGCATGCTAAGCAGGGCGCGGTGTTTGAGATTGCGCATCTCGAAGATATTGGCAAAGGGCGCGCCTGTAATTGGATGGCGGTCCCACTGGATTTCGGTGCCTGCAAATTCCAGATCGGCGTTGATGTTCTCGAAATCCGCCTCGCGGTCGGCGATGGATTCCCACGGACTGCGGATGAATTGGTGGAAATCGAGCGTTTGCAGGCGCGGGTTGGAATGCCACGGGCGTTTATAGAGCGAGCGCGCCCAATCACCCGGATTGCGCACCACACAGACCACCAGAAAGCTCTCTGGGATCGAAATCATATAGGGAAAGCTGTGTTTCCAGCCCAAGGCCTCGGTGCGCATGATCTTGAGCGTGCGTTGCATGGTTTTGCGCACGATATTGGTGCCGCAGCCGCGCTCTCCCAAAATTTGGTATTTGTTGATCGTCGTCTCATGCGTCTTAACGATGTGCCAGCCTGTGGTGCGCATGTCTGCTGTCATCCGCACAACGAAATCGGGTGAACCGATGGGGTGGGGGGCGAATTCTGTTGTCATTTCGGGTCTCTCGCGCCTAACTGCCGACATCTCATGCTGTGGCCCTTATGGTGGCGACTTTCGCAGCAAATGAAGAGAAGGAAGAGGCATGCAAACGGCAGCAGCGGTAACAATGGTGCGCGATGATTTGTTTTTTCTGCGCGCGTGGCTGGATCACTATGGCGCGATGCTTGGCCGCGAGAACTGCTATATCATCAATCACGGTTATGGCGCGGAAGTGGCCGAGCTGGCGCAGGGATGCAACATCATCGGCATCCCAGGTGATCCGCACAAGAATTTCGACGTCAAGCGCTGGGGCATGCTCAACAGTTTGTTGGGCGGTTTGCGCAAGTATTTCCGCCATGTGATTGTAGGCGATGTGGACGAGTTGGTCGTGGTGGACCCTGCGGCGGGCAAAAACCTGTTGCAGTATCTGGAGGAGGCTCCCGAAAAGCAGGTGCTGACGCCTGTGGGCCTCGAGGTGATCCACCGCATTGATCTGGAGCCTGAGCCGATCACCGACCGCATCATCGGGCCGCGCCGTTTTGTGCGCCCTGCGCCGCATTATTCCAAGCCCTGCCTCGTATCGGCGGCGTCCAAGCTGTCACGCGGGGGGCATTTTGCCCAGCATCCCAAGCTGCACGCGCCTGTCGAGCTTTATCTCTTTCACCTCAAGTTCTGCGATCTGAACCAATATGCAGGCGCCATGGATCGCCGCAATGCCATCACTGCCGAGATGGGCGATGATATCAAGGGCACGGCTATCGGGCGCCATTGGTTCGGAGTGGCGCGCGGCGAGGACCGCGAGATGTTTGAAGGGTTCGCCGACCTCACGTTGGAGGAGGGGTTCGATCTGGGCTTCATTCGCAAGCGCATGCACCGCTCATTCCGTCCGCGCGGCGACACGGGGATTATGAGTTAAACCGTCCCGATATGAGCACGCAATACAAGCTGCCCGAGCGGTTTATCGGCGTGATTTAGGCACGCTCAATACCGCTGAAAGAACAGCCAGCTGAAGACCGCGCCATCCATTTCGCGGCTTGCGGGGCCAAGCACGAAGCGCAGGCTGGGCCGTGCGCCAGGCCAGTCGTGGTCTTGGCCTGTGAGCACGACCGTCTCGAGCGGGGCGGTGCATCCTGTGTAGCGGGTGATGCGCGCCTCGTCCGGCCCGTCGACTTGATTCCAGATACGCACGGGCTCAACACCTGCGCAGCGGTTGCGTTTGGCCCAGAGGGCGCTTGTTTGCGTGAGGCTTAGCAGGGCGGCCATGCCTCCTTGGGCTGCAAGCCCCTCGGCGGGCACGATGGGGCCAAGTGCCCCGTGGATGAAGAGGGCCGCGACAGGGTCGTCATGTGGGCAGTCGGGATCGCTGGGCTGGGTCATGGCGGTGACGCTGATCGCGGCGATGCGGCCGCGCAGATCGCAGGCCAAACGCATGGCCATAGCTCCGCCGTTGGAATAATCGACCAGATAAATGTGCGCTGGGTCGATATTATAGTCGCGGGTCAGGGCGCGCAGTAGGGTATCCAGATAGGCGACGTCATCGCTGCCTGCGTCAAAGCGCCAGCGGCGCAGTTTCCCGTTGGGGTAGGCCACGACAAAACGGTGGGTGCGCGCCAGCGCGTCAAAGCCTGTTTTGCGCTGCATGATGCGGCCACTGCCTGTGAGGCCGTGCAGCACCACGACGAGGGGGGCTGCGGCATCCGTGTCCGTGCGCGCGTCTGTGATGATGCTGCTGCGCCCTTCAAACCGCTCTGCCGCGGCAGAGCTTGCCGCCAGCAGTACAAGCGCCAGAACGGCGCGCAGCAGTGTCATCAGCCGCGTTTATCCGCCACGATTGCTTGCATCTGGTCCAATGGCAGGTAGCCGCGCAACAGCTCGTCCTGAAGGACAAATGTCGGTGTGCCCGAGATTTGCAGTTTGCCCGCAAGCTCGCGGGTGGCGCTGATCTCGGCGGTGACCTCTTCGCTGTCCATGTGGGCCTCGATGGCGTGCATGTCGAGGCCGAAGGTATTGCCCAAACGGCGCAGCGCGGGCAGGGTGATGTCGCCCTGAACGCTCATCAGCGCGTCGGCCACGGCTTTGTAATTGTCATCGCCTGATACCTGTTTCACCGCCACGGCAAAGCGCGATGCCATCACGGAAGCATCGCCCAGAATGGGCAGTTCCTTGACGATGAGTTTGATGTTGCCGTCGCTTTCCAGTAATTGGGCCACTTCGCCGTGGGCGCGTTTGCAATAGCCGCAGCGGTAGTCGAGGAATTCCACCAGCACGATATCGCCGTCAGGATTGCCGCCCACCCAAGAAAAGCCATCGTTAAAAATCTCGTCTGCATGCGCTGTTACCAGACCGAAATCTGCCTGTGCCTGACTTTCCGCTTCGCGGTTTTGCAGGATTTCCACGGCCTCCATGATCACCTCTGGGTTCTCGAAGAGATAGGCGCGGACCTCGGCGCGAAAGAGTGCGCGTTCTTCATCCGTCATTGGCGTAAGACTTTGGGCGAAGGCAGCACTGGCGAGTGTACCAAGAAGGGCGGTGGTAGCGATCAAATGTCTCATCTCGAAATACTCTCGTTTAGCGGCACTGGGGGCTACTCTGACCACATCCGCCGTGCGCTGCCAAGAGGGGCTATTGACGCAACATGCGCGATCGGGTGAAAGCGGCGTTGTAACAGTTTTGGAGCAGCGCCATGCGGAATTCAACCCGATCTCAGGTCGATCCCTTTATTGTGATGGATGTCATGCAGGCCGCTGCGGCGGCGGAGGCTGCGGGGCGACACATCATCCATATGGAGGTGGGCCAACCCGGAACGGGCGCGCCATCGGGAGCGGAATCGGCGCTCACAGCTGCGATGGACGCAGGGCCGCTGGGCTATACCGTCGCACTTGGCCTGCCTGCGCTGCGCGCGCGCATCGCACAGATGTATGGCGAATGGTACGGCGTTGATCTTGATCCTGCCCGTGTGGTGATCACCTCGGGTTCTTCAGCAGGGTTTATCCTTGCGTTTACGGCGCTCTTTGACAGTGGCGACCGTGTGGGTATCGGCGCGCCCGGCTATCCCAGCTACCGCCAGATATTGGGCGCGCTTGGCATGGTGCCTGTTGATTTGCCCACAGCGGAGGCGAACCGCTACCAGCCTGTGCCTGTGGATTTCGCAGATATGGATTTGCGCGGGTTGATGGTGGCATCGCCCGCCAATCCGACGGGAACGATGCTGGACCGCCCAGCCATGTCCGCGCTGATTGAGGCCTGCCACGGGGCGGGGGCCTCGTTTATCTCGGACGAAATTTATCACGGGATCGAGTATGAGAAGAAGGCTGTCACGGCGCTTGAGATCACGGATGAAGCCTATGTGATCAACAGTTTTTCCAAGTATTTCAGTATGACAGGCTGGCGCGCCGGCTGGATGGTGGTGCCTGAGGATCAGGTGCGGGTGATCGAGCGGATTGCCCAGAATATGTTCATCTGCGCGCCCCATGCCTCTCAGGTGGCCGCCCTTGCGGCGATGGAGTGTAGCGACGAGCTAGAGGCGAATATGGACGTCTACCGTGCCAACCGTGCGCTGATGCTGGAAGGTTTGCCGCAAGCTGGATTTGACCGCATCGCACCCCCTGATGGCGGGTTCTATGTTTATGCGGATGTGAGTGCGATCACGGATGACAGCCGTGCGCTGGCGGCAGAGATTCTGGAGAAAGCGGGTGTGGCGGTCACACCGGGACTGGATTTTGATCCTGTGCGCGGACACACCACGTTGCGCTGTTCCTATGCGCGCAGTACGGATGATATACGCGAAGGATTGGCACGGCTGGCGACCTTCATGCAGGGGCGTTGAGGCGCTGGACCCACGGGCCTGTGCGGTGGTAGACTGCCTGCAAATGCCACAACAAAAATAGTGGCAGGAGCAGTGATGAAACAGTTTTTTCTGAGCCTTATCTGTGCATTGTGGATTGCACCTCAAGCGATATCTCAGGAGTTGAGCGCGCTGGCCCGGGTTGATCCTGCGGGCAGCAGCATTGAGGACGGCTGGTTCGGGCGCTCCGATATTACCCTGCGGTTGAGCCAAGGGGTGCCGTACCGCGTCTTCACGCTGGATGCGCCTGCGCGGCTGGTGGTGGATTTCCGCGAGGTTGATTTTCAGGGCCTGCGGGCTGATGCGCTGCTGGACGGGGCAGAGCGGATTGCCGCCGCGCGGTTCGGCGCGTTCCAGCCGGGATGGTCGCGGATGGTTTTTGATCTGGCAGCGCCGATGCTGCCGCGTGAAATCGGGATGGCGGTAGAGCCTGACACGGGGCGTGCGACGCTGGAAATCATGCTCAAGACCGCAGAGCAGAATGAATTTGCCGCAGCCTCTGGTGCGCCTGATGACCCCAATTGGGTGCCAGCCTTCCTCAGCGCGCCTGCGCCAGCTCCAACAGGGGAGGATCGCTTTACTGTCGTGCTTGACCCAGGGCACGGCGGCATTGATCCAGGAGCCGAGCGTGACGGGGTGAATGAAAAGGAGCTGATGCTGAGTTTCGGGCGCATATTGGCCGATATCCTGCGCCGTGCGAGCGTGGATGTGGTGCTGACGCGGGACGAGGATGTATTTGTGGCGCTGCAAACGCGTGTGGCGATTGCCCACCGTGTGCAGGCGGATTTGTTTGTCTCGCTCCATGCCGACAGCCTGAGCCAAGGCGAGGCGAAGGGGGCGACGGTCTATGTGCTGTCCGAGGAAGCCAGCGATGCGGCCACCGCGCATCTGGCCGCGCGGCACAACCGTTCCGACATCATCGCGGGTGCGGATTTGACGGGATCGGATGATCAGGTGGCCCAAGTGCTGCTCGATTTGGCGCGGCAGGAGACGGAGCCGCGTTCGGCCGCATTGGCGCAGGCGTTGATCGGCGCGATGGATGCCGCAGGCGGGCCGATGAACCGCCGTCCGCTGCGCAAGGCAGGGTTTTCGGTGCTGAAATCCGCTGATATCCCCTCTGCTTTGGTGGAGATCGGGTTCTTGAGTTCAAAGCGGGATTTGCAGAACCTGAGTGATCCTGTTTGGCGGCGCGGAATGGCCGAAGGAATGGCGCGCGGTATCCTCGCATGGCGGGACGCGGACGATGCGCGCGCTGCACTGGTCCGGCAATAGTGCCCTTGGGTCAAATCCCCGCGATTTAAGCGATGTTCCGCCCCATTTCCCCTTTGTTGTGTTTTGACGCCAGCAGTTAACCCAGATATAGAAAAATCCAAGTAAACCAGCCATTCAGGGGAGTAGCTGCGTGTTTAGATTAATCCTGTCGTTCTTTGGGGGTATTTTCACCACCATGACCATGTCTGTTGGCATGGTTGCCCTCACGATTGGGGCGGTTTTCTGGATGTACGGGCGCGATTTGCCCAGCCATGAATCTCTTGCGCAATATACCCCGCCGACGATCAGTCGGATTTACTCTGGCCAAGGACGTTTGATCGATGAGTTCGCCAAGGAGCGGCGCCTGTTCGCGCCCGCCGACACTATCCCCGATCTGGTGAAGCAGGCGTTTATCAGCGCCGAGGACAAGAACTTTTACGAGCATGACGGATATGATCTGCGCGGTATTGGTGCGGCGGCGTTTGACGCGGTGCGCACGCGCGGCGCCGATGTGCGTGGTGCCTCGACGATCACGCAGCAGGTGATGAAGAACTTTTTACTGAGCGGCGACCGCCGTGCGGAGCGCAAGATCAAGGAAATTATCCTTGCCGCCCGCGTGGAAGAGGCACTGGATAAAGAGAAAATCCTCGAGCTTTACCTGAACGAGATTTTCCTTGGTCAAAACAGTTATGGCGTGGCGGCGGCAAGCCAGACCTATTTCAACAAGACCTTGGCCCAGCTTGCCCCGCATGAGGCGGCCTTCCTTGCCAGCCTGCCCAAAGCGCCGTCGGATTTTCACCCCGTGCGCCGCAAGGACCGCCTGCTGGCGCGGCGCAATTTCGTGCTGCGCGAGATGAAGGAGAACGGGTTTATCACGGAAGCTGCCTATGTGCAGGAGCTTGATAAGCCGCTTTTGTCAGTTCAGAACGGTGACTTCGACAGCTTTAAGGCGGACCTGCCGCCGCGTGATTACTTTACCGATGAAATCCGCCGCCAGCTCTCTGAGGATTTTGGTGAGGGGGAGTTCTTTACTGGCGGTTTGTCGGTGCGTGCGACCATCGACAACGAGATGCAGCCGATTGCGGCGGATGCGTTGCGCCGTCAGCTTGAAAGCTATGATCGCGGGCAGGGCGTCTGGCGCGGGACGGGCGAGACTTTGCCGCCAGAGGCGCTGGTGAGCGAGGCGGCATGGCGCGAAGCTTTGGCTGATCTGCGCGTGCCGCGTGACATCTTGCTTGAGACGCAGTGGTTTCCTGCGGTTGTTCTTGAAGTAGCGGACAAAGGGGCGCGTTTGGGCATTGAAAATGTCGAGACGGCTGAGGGCGGCAATTGGGTGCCCCCTAAAGACATGCAATGGGCGCGCAAGCGTCAGGACAATGGCCTTCTTGGATCCCGTGGTGATCTGGTCGAGGTGGGCGATGTGGTGCTGGTGCGCCGCATGGTGGCCGATGCAGACGGATCGTTCATCCGCTGGACCCTTCGGCAGGTGCCTGAAGTGCAGGGCGGTTTCGTCGCGATGGACGTGAACACAGGCCGCGTGATCGCCATGCAGGGTGGTTTCAGCTATCAGGCGTCGGTCTTCAACCGCGCTACACAGGCCGAGCGCCAGCCCGGTTCGAGCTTCAAGCCCTTTGTCTTCGCCGCAGCCCTCGACAGTGGTTATTCCCCTGCCACGGTGGTGGTGGATGCGCCCATCGAGATCAACACGCCCCAAGGTGTGTGGCGTCCGCAGAACTCGTCTAACCGCTACTACGGTCCCACGCCGCTTCGCACAGGGATCGAGCAGTCGCGCAACCTGATGACCATTCGTCTGGCTCAAGAGGTCGGTATGAATGTTGTGGGCGATTACGCAGAGCGGTTTGGTGTTTATGAAAACCTCTCCCCCGTGCTGGCCAATGCTTTGGGGTCACAGGAAACCACGCTATATCAGATGGTCGCCGCCTACGCGATGTTTGCTAATGGTGGTGAGCGGGTAGAGCCGACGCTGGTGGACCGTGTGCAGGACCGCTATGGCCGAACAGTCTACAAGCATGACAAGCGGGTGTGCGAGGATTGCCAATTGCTCACGCTGGCGGCAGGCCAAAGCCCGCGTGTGATTTCCAACCGAGAGCGGGTGATGGACCCTGTGACGGCCTACCAGCTCACCTCGATGATGCAGGGCGTGGTGGACCGTGGCACGGCGCGCAAGACGGTCAACCTGCGCGTGCCAGCCGCGGGCAAGACAGGAACGACCAACGACGCCAAAGACGTTTGGTTTGTAGGCTTTACCTCCAACATCGTTGCAGGTTGTTATATCGGCTATGATCAGCCGCGCAGCTTGGGGCGCAGCGCGTCGGGTGGGGGCATGTGTGGCCCTGTGTTCCAGCGCTTTATGTCAAAGGCTGTTGCGAAATACGGCGGTGGCAAGTTTCGCGCGCCCGAGGGCTGTGAGTTTATCAAGATCGACCGCTTTAGCGGCGCGCGCCTTGATGGCGGAGCCTCTGGCAACAACGTGGTGTCCGAGTGTTTCCGCGAAGGCGAGTTCATCAACTTCGGCGTGACCTTTGACGGTGGCTTTGCCATGGGCGCGGACCTGCCGCTGGTCGAAGCTGTGGGCGGTCCGAAGGCCAAGGAAGTCACCACTTCCACAGGCAAGAAAGCGGTTGTCGGGCCGAAAACGGGCTTTGGTTCGCTCAGCTCAGGAGGTTTGTACTAGGCGCGCCTTGCTGCTCATGCAGGGCTGGTTTATCAGTTGGACGATCCCTGCAGAGGCAGTGGGCGCCCTTTTTACATCGGAACTGATCATGCGCGCAGAAGTACAAAACACCGTCGAAAAAATCCGTAAATCCGTTGATTTGCTGGCACAGCGGTTGAACGTGGAAACGGCGCCTTACCGCTTGGAAGAATTCAACGCGCGCGTCGAGGACCCCACGCTGTGGGATGATCCCGCCGCTGCTCAGAAGCTCATGCGTGACCGTCAGGCTTTGGTCGATGCGATGGCCACGCACGATGGCATTGCGACCGAATTGCAGGACAACATCGACCTCATTGAATTGGGCGAGATGGAGGAGGATGCGGAGGTTGTAGCGGAGGCCGAGGCTGCGCTGACTGCACTGGCCGTGAAGGCCGCACAGAAGGAGCTTGAGGCGCTGCTGGACGGGGAGGCCGATGGCAACGACACCTTCCTTGAGATCAACTCTGGCGCGGGCGGTACGGAATCGTGTGATTGGGCTTCCATGCTGGCGCGGATGTATGTTCGCTGGGCCGAGAAGAAAGGCTATACTGTCGAGCTGCAATCCGAGAGTGCGGGCGAAGAGGCGGGCATCAAATCCGCCGCCTATAAAATCAGCGGGCATAATGCTTATGGTTGGCTTAAGTCCGAGTCAGGTGTACATCGTCTGGTGCGCATCTCGCCGTTTGATTCAGCGGCCAAGCGGCACACGTCCTTTACCTCTGTGAAGGTCTATCCCGTGGTGGACGACAACATCGAGATCGAGGTGAACCCCTCCGATATTCGCATCGACACTTACCGCTCCTCTGGTGCGGGCGGGCAGCACGTGAACACGACCGATTCTGCGGTGCGGATAACCCATGCGCCGACTGGCATCGTCGTAACCTCATCAGAAAAGTCGCAGCACCAGAACCGCGATATCGCGATGAAAGCATTGAAGAGCCGCCTGTATCAGATGGAATTGGATAAGCGCTCCGCGCTGGTCAACGAAGTGCACGAGAACGCTGGCGATGCAGGCTGGGGCAACCAGATCCGCTCTTACGTTTTGCAGCCTTACCAGATGGTCAAAGACCTGCGCACGAATTTCGAGACCTCGGATACCAAGGGCGTGCTGGATGGCGATCTCGACGGGTTGATGGGTGCTACGTTGGCCCTCGCCGTTTCTGGCAAGAGCCGCGCGGAAGCGCAGGGGGAGTGATGCGCGCAGGACTGACTGTATTGGCGCTGATCGCGGCGGGGCCTGCCGCAGCGGGAAGTATTCTGGACCGCTATGCCCCGCACGGCTGTGCCATTGCACCAGATGCAGCGCGCCCCGAGCAGGCCCAACGCGCGCTGGCCAATGGTCAGGCGCAAGAGCAGGGCGGTTGGCTTGTTCTGGGATCAGAAGTGTGCACGATGGTTCCGCCCGACATCGAGACGGCGCTTAAGGCAACGGACGAGGATGTCGCGCCTTTCTTTTCCGCATTTGATAAATATCCTGACAGTCCAGGCTGTTTCCTGGATGCCGAGGCTTTGCAGCGTATTTTAAAGGTTACCCGCGGTTGGACAGAAGAGCGCGCCTATATGGAATATATCCGCTTTGTCGCCGCAGGTATTTTCAGCGGGGAATTGCGGTTCTACAAGGATACACCGCTGGCCACTCCAGTTGGATTTCAGCTCACTACTGGGACGTGTGGCGATGTTCCTTCCGCCAAAGAGCTGCGCGAGAGCCATGCCGACATGATCGAGAGTTTTGATCCGTTTATCCGCAGTAACGCGCCCTATATCCCTTGCGAATATGGCAAACAGTTCGACAATGTGGGTTGGGCGGAGCGTTATGCCGATCTGGGGCAAGGTGCGATCTTGAATGCATGGCATTCCTTCGAGATCACGTTTGCGCTTATGGGGTCTGATTGGATAGAGGGGGTGAGTTTGACGGAAAAAGGAACGCCACGTCCGCCCGTCTGTGTTCCCTCGGATATGCTCACGCAATAGGCAGCCGTCTGTGTGATGGGCATTGCATGACGCGGTGTCTGCGTGCTTTTGTAGCGGTATGGATATTTTGAACACGGACGCGCGGGCCCAGTCTGCCGCGCTTGAAAACGGTGATCTGTCGAGCCTTGAGTTGATGGATGCCACGCTGGCGCGCATCGAGACCGTGAACGGTGATGTGAATGCGATCGTGAGCCTTCGCGATGGGGATGAGCTTCGCGAAGAGGCCATTGCTGCTGATGCAGCCACGCGCAACGGATGGCTGCACGGGATGCCAATCGCGATCAAGGATCTGGCCAATGCAAAAGGGCTGCCCACCTCCATGGGTTCTCCGATGTTTGCGGGGCAGGTGGCGCAGGCGGATGATCTGATGGTGGCACGGCTGCGGGCAGCGGGTGCAATCATCATTGGCAAGACGAACACGCCTGAATTCGGTCTGGGTTCGCACACGTTCAATCCTGTGCACGGCGCCACGCGCAACCCGTATGATCTGGGCAAATCCAGCGGTGGCTCCTCGGGCGGGGCGGCGGTGGCGCTGGCGACGGGTATGCTCAGTGTTGCTGACGGCTCGGACATGATGGGCAGTCTGCGCAACCCTGCGGGCTGGAACAACGTCTATGGCATGCGCCCCACATGGGGAACGATCCCGAATGAGCCAATAAACGAGATGTTTCTGCACCAGCTTGCCACCTCTGGCCCCATGGCGCGCACCCCTGCGGATCTGGCGGCTTTGCTCGATACGATGACAGGTGCGGACCCGCGTGAGCCGTTGGGTCGCGATGCGCCTGACGCGCTGGCGGGGATTGATGATGCGCCTGAGGGCTTGAAAATCGGCTGGTTGAGCGATTGGGGCGGCGCGTTCCCTTATGAGGGCGGGATTGCGGAGATATCCCAAGCTTCTATGGCAGAAATGGAAGGGCTGGGACACCACGTTGGGGCGCTTGCAGCCCCCTTCAATGCCGATGCTATGTGGCAGTCGTGGATTGATCTGCGTTCCTTTGCTGTAGCAGGGGGATTGGGTGCGATTTATGCGCAGGAAGACAAACGCCACCATCTCAAACCCGCAGCACAATGGGAGATTGTGCGGGGCCTCGAGATGTCCGCGATGGAGGTGCACCGCGCGAGCATGATCCGCTCGGATTGGTTCCGCACAGCGGCGGCGCTGTTTGAGGATTTCGATGTACTTGTCCTGCCCTCGGCGCAGCTGTGGCCATTTGATGTGGATTGGACATACCCCGAGGCCATCGCGGGTCAAGCCATGGACACCTATCATCGCTGGATGCAGGTGGTTGTGCCTGCAGGTCTTATTGGCCTGCCTGTGGTTAACGTGCCTGTGGGCTTTGGAGAGGCTGGACTGCCAGCGGGAATTCAGCTGATTGGGCCACGAGGCAGTGACGGCGCATTGCTCAGGCTGGCGCAGCAGTGGCATCGGGCAACCGATTGGCCACGCGCACGGCCCCCTGCCGTGTTGGACCGCCCATGAGCGCGGAGCGCCTGCACGGTGTGCCTGAACTGGCCACGCCCACAGCCGCCTTACTGCGGCAAAGCCTTGCGGCGGGGTGGCGGGACTTCATGGGAGCGCCTGCCTTCGGGCTGTTGGTCGCTGTCGGGTGCCTGATGGCTGGCTGGGGGATAGTTGCCCTCACGGTCTGGGCGGGGCACACTTTCTGGCTAGTGCTTTGCGTGTTCGGCTTTCCGCTGGCGGCCCCCTTTGCGGCGCTTGGCACCTATGAGGTTTCGCGCCTGCGGGGTTTGGGCGAGCGGCCTACCTTGGGCGGTGTGTTGGCCAAGCTGTGGCGCGAGAAGGGTGGGCAATTGCCGTTTCTGAGCGCGCTGATGATGGTAGCGCTGTTGTTCTGGTTCTTCCTTGGTCACATGATTTTTGCCCTGTTTCTAGGGCTTAAACCCATGACAAATATCATGTCTTCGGTGGATGTATTCCTGAGCATGGACGGGCTGATGATGCTGGGCCTCGGCTCTGCCGTAGGTGCGGTGTTTGCGCTGCTGCTCTTTTCGATGTGCGTGCTGGGTCTGCCGCTGCTGCTGGACCGCGAGGTGGATTATGTCACCGCGATGTTGCGCAGCATATCCATGGTGGCGGCGAACCCTGTGGTGATGATCGGCTGGGCCGCGTTCATCGCAGTGGTGCTGTTCATCGCTATGTTGCCTGCGTTTTTTGGGCTGCTCATTGTGCTGCCGTGGCTGGGACATGCGTCATGGCACCTCTATGCGGGGCTGCGTGACGGCTAGTCAGGCGTTTCGCGTCCGTGCGCGATAAGTCGTGCGCGCAAGGCAGGGGCGCGAGCGTCTCCCTGCTCCAAAGCAAAGATATAGGCGTGGGTCAGAAAGAAGCACTCGGAATCCACGTCGGAAGCGGCATCTGCCGCTTGGGTATAGAGACCGACAAGCGCTGGATCATGCTGCGCCGCGTGGGCGGCGAGAAGCTGCGCGTCTAGATCGCTCATTCCGCCGCAAGAGGCGTGGCGCGGTGACTGTCCATTTGTGCCGCGACCCACGCGTGGAACATATGCGTCGGCCCGTCCATGGCGGGCGAGAAGCGTCCGCCGTCAAAGCCCACCGCATGGCGTCCGCGCTGCATGCCTTCCACGACAAAAATATCCTCCTCGAACACCTCTTTCCACTGGGCGGTATTGCGCGCGCGCAGATCTGCGTCGGTGGTCGCATCGGCATAGTAGATGTGCACATGCTCGACCGTCTTTTGGGTTCCTTCGGGGACAAGGATGATGGCAAAGGTATGATCACGGTGTACGCCCAGCAGGACGTTGGGGTAGGCGGTAATATACTCCGCAGCCGTATCCCATTTATCGCTGAGCGCATCGAAATCGGGAAAGCTCTGGCCGTTTTCGCCCCTGAGCTGGCGATAGACCAGCGTACCTTGACCCGAGAACTGGTCTGCTTTTTCGATGTGGTAGTGATCCTCAAGCCGCGAATAGCTGTTGAGACCCGGATGGATCCACGGCAGGTGGTAGCTCTCGCAGTAATTCTCGACAGCGAGTTTCCAATTGCAGTTCACCTCAAGCTCGAACCGGCTGTCAAAGCCGCCGTGGTGCAACGGCTTGTCGAACTCGGCCCAGCGGGCGAGCAGCTCGGCGTTTGCTTCCTCAAAGGGCAAGGCGGTGCCCGATACATTGATCCAGACGACATCCATCCAGATGTGGCTGCGCACCTCTATGAGGCCCAATAGGTTCTTGTCGATCCCCTCCACGGTGTTGTGACCGGGCCCGCCGACATGGGGTGTGCTGACCAGTTTGCCTTCGGTGGAATAGCACCATGAATGATAGGGGCAGCGGATCGCCCCCTCGATTTTGCGCGCCTCCTCGACAAGGATCATGCCACGGTGGCGGCAGATGTTCTGGAAGACACGGACCTGCCCGCTGCGGTCACGCACCAGCAAAAGCGGCATGCTAAGGAAGGTAATTGGCTTTGCATCGCCCACCTCTGGCACATCCGCCCCTACGGCAAGCCCCGCCCAATTGTCGAAAAGGACCGCTTGGCGCTCTTCCTCGAACACGCCTGCGTCTATGTAATGGGCGTTGGGCAGGCCATTTGCCGCCTCAATAGGGTTACGAACGGTGCTGATGTCTGATCGGTCCATGACGCTCTCCTTGTGCTTGCGCCAAGGCTAGCGGAGGATCGGGGTGGATGACTTTTCCATTCGCGACCCGCAATGCCTGCGCGCGACATGTGTGTGTGGATGATGTCTGGTGCCTGCGGCCCACATGGTTGGTTTGAACTTAAATCAATATTGAGGTTGCGCAGTAGAGGAAGTCGGCTTTTGGTAGGCTTATGGTATTTGCTGACCAACTCAGAACCGAAAGGCTCTCGTTGCATGGGCTCCGCAAGCGGGATCTGCGGTTCTTTTGCACCCTCATGGGAGACAAACCCGTCAGACATTTCCTAGGTGGTGCAGTTATCTGGGGCCAACGATTAAGACGTTTCAGATGGTATCTGGCCGCTCCCGATTTTGTCGGGGTCTGGGTCGTCAATCTGGAAGAAACCAATCAATCCAATGGATTGGTTGAACTCTGTCCAGACAAGGGCGGAGCCGACTACGAAATTTCATACCAGTTTGTTCCGACCTCTTGGGGAAAGGGCTTTGAAGGAGAGTCTGTTCAAGCGGCCATCAATCATGCAATGAATGAAGCTGGTTTGGAGTGGAGCAGATTATCTTCGCAACAAACTGAAAACCGCATGTGAGAATCTTGCCGCGAAATCACACTTTGTCCACCTTGCACCACGAAGTTAGACTCGAAACTCCCCCTCAAGACCCCCGCGACAGTGCAGCAACCCCCGTGCGCGCCACGTCGATCAGACCCAGAGGGCGCATGAGGTCGGCGAAGGCGTCGATTTTTTCGGGCGCGCCTGTGATCTCGAACACAAAGCTTTCCAGCGTGCTGTCGACCACATTGGCGCGGAAGATATCTGCAAGGCGCAGGGCCTCGACACGTTTGTCGCCTGTGCCCTCGACTTTGAACATGGCAAGCTCACGCTCGACCGCTGGCCCCTCAACGGTGAGGTCCTGCACCGAGCGGACAGAGATGATGCGGCCTGTCTGTGCCTTGATCTGTTCGATCACCTGCGGCGTGCCGCGGGTAACGATGGTGATGCGGCTTAGATGGCCGTCGTGGTCCACTTCGGCCACCGTGAGGCTGTCGATGTTATAGCCGCGCCCCGCATAAAGGCCGATCACACGGGCCAGCACACCCGGCTCATTCTCGACCAGCAGGGCGAGGGTGTGGCGTTCTTCGACGTCCGAGAAATTGGGGCGCAGGTTATAGGCGGAGTGCGAAGTCGCACCTTTTTTGATTTTGAGAGCGGACATTATTCAGGGTCTCCTTGGCTGGCATACCGTGCGTTATCGTCGCGGCGCAGTGCTTCTATCTTTTTGTTTGTAGAGAAGAATTCGATCACGCTGACCAGATTGGCCAGCACGAATTGGAAGACGATGACCGCGACCAGCCAGCCTAGCGCGCCCAAGAGGGTTGCACCGCCCGTGAAGTAGAGCACAAAGGGGACGAGCCACAGCAGATAGGCGCTGTAGAGCACTGTGGTGGAGGCAATGCGCCACCATTTTGGCATAAGCTCGGCTGGTTTTGGTTCAACGCGTTCCATGAGTTAGACGAGGACCCTACCCTCGGCGTCAATCGCCGTCTGCGTGTCCACTTCGCCCATGATCATTTCGTTGTGGGCCTTGCCCGACGGGATCATCGGGAAGCAATTCTCATGTTTGGTCACCAGACAGTCAAAGACCACGGGGCCTTTGTGGGTGATCATCTCCATGATCGCATCGTCCAGCGTGTCGGGGTCCGAGCAGATGATGCCCTTGGCCCCGAAAGCCTCCGCCAGTTTCACGAAGTCGGGCAGGGACTCGGACCAGCTGGAGGAGTAGCGTTCACCGTGCAGAAGCTCCTGCCACTGGCGAACCATGCCAAGGCGTTCGTTGTTGAGAATGAACTGTTTGACGGGCAGTTGGTACTGCATCGCCGTGCCGAGTTCCTGCATGTTCATCAGCCACGATGCCTCACCAGCGACGTTGATCACCAGCGCCTCTGGGTGGGCCATTTGCACGCCGATGGAGGCGGGGAAGCCGTAGCCCATGGTGCCGAGACCACCCGAGGTCATCCAGCGGTTGGGGTCCTCGAATCCGAGATATTGTGCGGCCCACATCTGGTGCTGGCCCACCTCGGTACAGATATAGCGGTCATATTTCTGGGTCAGCGCCTCAAGGCGGGCAATCGCGTGTTGTGGTTTGATAACAGCGCCTTTCTGCTCGAACTTAAGGCAATCCTTGGCGCGCCATTTCTCGATCTGCTTCCACCATTTGGCAACGGCCTCGGAGTTGGTTTTGCGCCCGCGCGATTTCCAGACCTTCAGCAGATCTTCAAGCACATGGCCCACATCGCCCATGATCGGGATGTCGACACGGATTACCTTGTTGATGGACGAAGGATCAATGTCGATGTGCGCTTTCTTGGAGTTGGGGCTGAATTTATCAACCACCCCCGTGATGCGGTCGTCAAAGCGGGCACCGATGTTGATCATCAGATCGCAGCCGTGCATGGCCATGTTCGCCTCATAAAGACCGTGCATCCCGAGCATGCCGAGCCATTTGTCGCCAGAGGCAGGGTAGCAGCCCAAGCCCATCAGCGTGGAGGTGATCGGAAAGCCTGTGGCCTCGACCAATTCACGCAGCAATTGTGACGCTGCGGGGCCAGAGTTGATGACGCCGCCGCCTGTATAGAAGACAGGCTTCTTGGCTTTCTCCATCGCCTCGACCAGCTCGACAATCGCGTCCATGTCGCCCTTGAGCTGGGGCTGGTAGTGGGATTTTGAGGGGGTCTTTGGGGTGTATGCGCCCGTGGCGAATTGAACATCCTTAGGGATGTCGACTAGAACGGGACCCGGACGGCCTGACATGGCAACGTGGAATGCCTCATGGATGGTGCCCGAGAGGTTGTCGGTCTCTTTGACCAGCCAGTTATGCTTGGTGCACGGCCGTGTGATGCCGACGGTGTCCGCCTCTTGGAACGCATCCGAGCCGATCATGAACGTGGGCACCTGACCGGTGAGAACGACAATCGGGATGCTGTCCATCAGTGCGTCCGTCAGGCCCGTGACTGCATTGGTGGCACCCGGGCCAGAGGTCACAAGGCACACACCCGGCTTGCCCGTGGCGCGGGCATAGCCTTCCGCCGCGTGAACCGCGCCTTGCTCGTGGCGCACCAGCACGTGCTTGATGGAGTTTTGCTGGAAAATCTCGTCATAGATCGGCAGCACAGCGCCACCCGGATACCCGAATACGGTATCGACACCCTGATCAATCAGGGCTTGAACGATCATTTTCGCTCCGGTCATCTGGCGTGTCATCTGCTTTGTCCTTTTCTCTGGCGTCTTTACTATCACTCGTTGGTTGGGGAAGTGTGTCGCATAAAAAAGCCCCCGAGGCTGTCGGGGGCGCATGGTGACTGGTATGGTCTGCCGTTACCGGCCCATGCGCTGTTTTCCTACAATGACGACTAGGCGTGACATGTGCCTGCTTCTCCAAATT
>CBFHZX010000049.1:0-17550 GCA_965660425.1 Sulfitobacter sp.
TGCCCCGCCAGCGAACAGCCCGCTCTATCATGACCTGCGCGCTGTTCTGGCCGGCATCGGGGTGCAGAATTTCAAGATTGCCTTTACAGGTGGATCACTCAGCACGGTGATCAATCTTCTGACGGGGTCTGATGCGCTGACGGTTCTTCCTTATTCTGTTGTTTTCATGCTACGCCGACAGAATGCCCTTGATACGCTGTCCATCCGAATTGGTGATCCGGACCGGCATCTCGGAATTCTGTCCAATGCCCAGTTGTCGGCGCGCCCGGCGACAGAAAGATTTGCCAGATTCATCGAGTCCGAGTTCAAATCGCTCGCAGAGCTGATCATGCGACGTGAACAGAATGATCTTTGGCGTTCATGACTTTTGTCTCACAACCCTGGCAGAATTGATATGTCGCACAAAAACATCCTTTTCATCATGTATGACCAGCTGCGGTTCGACTATCTGAGCTGTGCAGGCCATCCGCATCTGGAGACACCGCATTTCGACCGCGTGGCTGCGATGGGTGTGCGCTTTTCCAATGCCTATGTGCAATCGCCGATCTGCGGTGCGAGCCGCATGTGCTACTATACGGGGCGCTATGCCTCCAGCCACGGCGCGCAATGGAACGGCTTTCCACTGCGGGTGGGCGAGCAGACGCTGGGCGATCATTTACGCAAAGTCGGGATGGACTGTTGGCTCTTGGGCAAAACGCACATGAAGGCGGACGCGGCGGGGATGGAGCGCCTTGGCCTTGCCCCTGGCAGTACGATCGGTGCGCGGCAGGCTGAATGCGGCTTTGACGCTTGGGCGCGCGATGACGGGCTTTGGGCCTATGGGCCTGACGGATACTACGATGAGAAACGCTCCCCCTATAACGAATATCTCAAATCCAAAGGCTATGACGGGGAGAACCCGTGGGCGGATTATGCCAACGCGGGCGTGACGGACGAACAGATCGCTTCGGGCTGGATGTTCCGCAATGCCGACCAGCCGGCCAATATCGATGAACAAGATAGTGAGACCTCTTGGCTGACCACTGAGACGATTCAGTTTATGGGCAAAGCGAAGGGGCCGTGGTGTGCGCATGTGAGCTTTATCAAGCCTCACTGGCCCTACATTGTGCCTGCACCCTATCACAATATGTACGGGCCCCAGCATGTGCCGCCAGCGCGCCGCGATGAGGTGGAGTTGGACAACCCCCATCCAGTTTATGGGGCCTATCAAGGTAACAAAGTCGCGGCGGCCTTCCAGCGTGAGGAAGTGCGCGAGAAGGTGATCCCTGCCTACATGGGACTGATCAAGCAATGCGACGACCAGTTGGGGCGTCTGCTGGATCATTTGGAAGAGACGGATACACTCAAGGACACGATGATCGTGTTGACCTCGGACCATGGGGATTATCTGGGCGATCATTGGTTGGGGGAAAAGGATCTGTTCCACGAGCAATCCGTGAAGGTGCCGTTGATCATCTTTGATCCGCGTGAAAGCGCTGAGGCAACACGCGGTACGGTCTGTGATGCGTTGGTCGAGAGTATTGATCTGGCCGCGACTTTCGTTGAGGCAGCTGGCGGCGAGGTACCTGACCATATCATCGAGGGGCGCTCGCTCATGCCATGGCTGCGCGGCGAGACGCCCGAATGGCGTGAATATGTGATCTCGGAGTACGACTATTCCTGCACACCGCAGGCCGCCAAGCTGGGGGTCGAGCCACGCGATGCGCGCTTGTTCATGGTGTTTGACGGGCGCTACAAGCTGATGCACGCCGAGGGGGGCATGCGGCCCATGCTGTTTGATCTGGAGACGGACCCTGACGAATTCCATGATCTGGCCAAGGGGGATGCGCACGGTGAGGAGATCGCGCGGCTCTACGGCATGCTGGCGCAATTTGGCCGCCGCATGTCACAACGTGTGACCCTATCCGAGGATGACATCAAGGCCATGCGCGGCAAATCATTGGGGCGGGGCGTGCTGCCCTTTATGTATGACGGCACTGAGGTGGAAGAAAAGTATACCGCCAAATACCGCGGCCCTGTGCGACAGCGCTACGTAACCGAGGGGGACTAACGCTTGAGGTCGAGCGCCTGCAAATCCTCCAGCAGGTCGAGAAGCTGTTCAAATTTCTCCTCACCGTATTGCGCGCGCATATCAGTCACCAAAGCCGCCGCCCGTGCGCCACGACGTTCGAGGATATCAAGACCTGCGGCTTCAATCTGGACGATACTGCGGCGGCGGTCCTGCGGGTCTTCGCGGCGCGAAACGAGGACGTCGTTCTCCATGGTGCGCAAAATGCGTGTGAGGCTTGGCAGCAAAAGACAGGCCTGTTTGGCGATCGAGTTCTGGTCCTGCGCACCGCTTTCTTGCAGAACGCGCAGCACCCGCCACTTTTGCTCGTTCACGGGGCTATCGGCGAGCATGTCACGCACGGGCCCCATCACCACCTCCCGCGCACGCAGCAGGGCAATCGGCAAGGACCGATTGGTGCGGCGCAAGGGCGGGTTGGATCGGTCGGGCTCTGCCATACCCTCTACAAGCCACCCTACGGCGATTGACACAACCACTAATTTTGATTAACAAAGCAAGCAATATCTGGGGGGATTGATATATGCCGCACATAACACTGGAATATTCCAAGAAACTTGAGGATGCTCTGGACATGTATGGCTTGTGTGTTGTGCTGAAAGATGCTGCCGCGGCCACTGGAATTTTTCCACCTGCTGGCATACGCGTTCGGGCCATTGCCTGCGATCATGTGGTGATTGCTGACGGTGATCCGAAGCACGGCTTCATCGACATAAACGTCCGTCTGCGCGCGGGTCGCACCGCCGAGGCCAAGCAGGCGGCCACAGATGCGATATTTACCGCTGCTACCGATTTCACCGCCGACCATATGGCTGCGCACCCCTTTATGCTGTCGCTGGAGATGCGCGACATTGATGCAGAGCTGAGCCGCAAAACCAGCTCGATCCGCGATTACCTGCCGGAGGATATGGCATGAGCACTTTGGACGAGAACATCAGCCGCCTGAACGGCCACCTTGCGCGGTTTTCTCAAACGGGCATTCAGAACCTGATTGGCGGTAAGGACGCGACGGGGAATGCTACCTTCGAGACACGCTCCCCCGCGGATGAGACGCTGATCGCCCATGTGGCGCGCGGCGATGCCAGCGACATTGACCGCGCAGCCAAAGCCGCCAAAGCGGCGTTCCCCGCATGGGCCGCGATGCCCGGAAAAGAGCGTAAGGCGCTGCTGCACAAGATCGCGGACGCCATTGAGGCGCGCGCAGACGAGATAGCACTTTGCGAGTGCTGGGACACAGGGCAGGCGATCCGTTTTATGTCCAAGGCCGCCCTGCGCGGGGCCGCAAATTTCCGCTTCTACGCTGATCTGGCCCCTTCAGCACAGGATGGCAAAAGCCTGCCCTCGCCCGATCACCTCAACATCACGGGCCGCAAGCCCATCGGCCCTGTGGGTGTCATCACCCCGTGGAACACGCCCTTCATGCTGTCCACATGGAAGATCGCACCCGCACTGGCCGCAGGTTGTACTGTGGTGCATAAGCCTGCTGAATTCTCGCCTCTCACGGCTCGGCTCCTGTCAGAGATTTGCCGCGATGCGGGGTTGCCTGACGGTGTGCTGAACCTTGTGAACGGGATGGGCGAAGACGCGGGCCGTGCGCTGACCGAGCATCCTGACATCAAGGCGATTGCCTTTGTGGGCGAGAGCCGCACAGGCTCGATGATCATGAAACAGGGCGCCGATACGCTCAAACGCGTGCATTTCGAGTTGGGTGGCAAGAACCCTGTTATTGTTTTTGACGATGCCGATCTGGAGCGTGCTTTGGATGCCGCCGTCTTCATGATCTACTCGCTCAACGGGGAGCGGTGTACGTCCTCGTCGCGGCTGCTCATTCAGGAAAGTGTGCGGGAGGAGTTCGAGGCGAAACTCGTCAAACGCGTGAACAACATCAGCGTGGGCCATCCGCTCGATCCAAGCACCGAAGTCGGCCCGCTCATCCACAAGCTGCACTATGACAAGGTCGTCAGCTATTTCGATGTGGCGCGCGACGAGGGTGCGACCATCGCCGCAGGAGGGACCGTGCCCGAAAGCGAAGGCCACTACGTCACGCCGACGCTGTTCACCAATGCCACCCCGCAGATGCGCGTGGCCCAAGAGGAAATCTTTGGCCCTGTCCTGACGTCGATCCCGTTCAAGGACGAGACCGAGGCGCTGCACATCGCCAATGACGTCGCCTACGGGTTGGCGGGGTATCTCTGGACCAATGATCTGACACGCGCGCTACGGTTTTCCGACGCGATGGAGGCTGGTATGATCTGGGTCAACTCCGAGAACGTGCGCCACCTGCCCGCCCCCTTTGGCGGCACCAAGGCAAGCGGGATCGGGCGCGACGGCGGCGACTGGTCGTTTGAGTTCTATATGGAGCAAAAGAACATCGCCATTGCCACAGGGCTGCACCGCATCCCGCAACTTGGCGCGTAAAGGAGGCCCCACATGCCCATTCCAGCCCCGAACCTTTACCCTGATTTCAACATCATCCGCCTCAGCCATATCGAGCTGTTTGTGCGCGATCTGGCGTGGAGCCGCGCCTACTACGTCGATACGCTAGGCCTGCAAGTGACCCATGAGGACAGTGACGCCATCTATCTGCGTGCAATGGAAGAACGAGGCCACCATTGCGTGATCCTGCGCAAAGGTGAAAGTGGCCAAGTGGGCGTGTTGGGCTTCAAAGTCTGGGACGAGGGCGAGCTGGACAAGGCCGAGGCGTGGTTCAAGGCGCGCGACCTGCCCACCGAATTCATCGAGCGCCCATTTATGGGCCGCGTGCTGCGCACCCGCGATCCATGGGGCGTCCCGCTGGAGTTTTATGCAAAAATGGACCGCCTGCCCGTGATTGCGCAGGAATACAGGCTCTACCGTGGGGTCAAACCGCTGCGCATTGACCATTTCAATCTGTTCAGCCCGAACGTGGACGAGGCCGTGAAATTCTACGGTGATATGGGGTTCCGCGTCACCGAATATACGGCAGATGAGGAGACGGGCCGCACGTGGGCCGCTTGGATGCAACGCAAGGGCGGCGTGCATGACATTGCCTTCACCAACGGCACAGGTCCGCGCCTGCATCATATGGCGTTCTGGGTGCCGACGCCGCTCAACATCATCGACCTCTTGGATCTGATGTCGACCACGGGCTATGTCGCCAACATCGAGCGCGGGCCGGGTCGCCACGGCATCTCCAACGCATTCTTCCTATATATCCGCGACCAAGACGGGCACCGCACCGAGATTTACTGCTCCGACTACCAGACCCTCGATCCTGATCTGGAGCCCATCAAATGGGACCTCAAAGACCCGCAGCGCCAGACACTCTGGGGTGCGCCAGCGCCCAAATCATGGTTCGAATTGGGCTCTGAATTCGAAGGGGCCACGCTGGAAGAAAGCGACCTCAAAGCGCGACCTATCATCGCACCTTAAGGAGCCGACATGCAGTGGGACGAATTCGCCAGATGGGGCCGCCAGATCGCTGATTGGGGCCGCGATTATCACGAGACCCTGCGCGACCGCCACGTGCGCGCGCAGACTTCCTATGGCGAGATTGCAGCCCAACTGCCCGCAACTGCGCCAGAGACGGGTGAGCCGATGGAGCAGATCTTCGGCGACTTCGAGAAAATCGTGATGCCTGGGATGACCCACTGGCAACACCCGCGCTTCTTTGCCTACTTCCCCGCCAACGCCTCGCCGCCCTCCATGCTGGCGGAGTTTCTGGTCACGACCTTGGCCGCGCAATGCATGCTCTGGCAGACCTCACCCGCCGCGACGGAGATGGAGACGCGGATGCTGGAATGGTTGCGCGACGGGATCGGCCTTCCGCAAGATTTCCACGGGGTGATCCAAGACAGCGCCTCCTCGGCTACCCTCGCCGCCGTGCTGGTCATGCGCGAGCGTGCCACCGATTGGCGGGGCAATGAGGACGGGTTGAACGCCCAAGGCCAACTGCGCGTCTATGCCAGCGCCGAGGTGCACTCATCTGTGGATCGCGCCGTCTGGGTCTCGGGCATCGGGCGCAACAATCTGGTGCGCATCCCGACCAAGGGTGCCACGCGCAGCATGGACCCTGATGCACTGGCCAAAGCCATCAACGCCGATCGCGATGCGGGCATGATCCCCGCTGGTATCATCGCTTGCACAGGCGGCACGGGCACAGGTGCTTGTGACGATATCGCAGGCGTGGTCGCAGTTGCCAAAGCCGAAGACCTCTATCTCCACGTCGATGCGGCATGGGCGGGTGCGGGCATGATCTGTCCCGAGTACCGCACTCTGTGGACGGGTGTGGAAGGCGCAGACAGCGTTGTCTTCAACCCCCATAAATGGCTGGGCGCGCAGTTCGACTGCTCCGCCCATTTCATCCGCGACCCCGAGGCGCTGGTCAAAACGCTGGCCATGCGCGCGGACTATCTGCTCACCCCAGGTGCAGAGGACGTGATTGATTACTCCGAATGGTCCATCCCGCTGGGCCGCCGTTTCCGCGCGCTGAAACTGTGGTTCCTGATGCGCTCCTACGGGATGGAGGGGCTGCGCGACCGTCTGCGCAATCACGTGAACTGGGCCGAGGAACTGGCCGAACGCTTGACCGCACACGAGCGTTTCGAGATCGTCACTGCCCCCGTTCTTTCGCTTTTCACCTTTAAGCTCAAAGGGCGCGACAGCGACGCGCAACTGGCTTTTGTGGAGCGCGTCAACAACGATGGCCGCATCTATATCACCCAAACCCGTGTGTACGGTGATATGGTGATCCGCTTCCAGATCGGGCAGTTTGATTGCACCAAAGAGGACATCGACACAGGCTATGACGTGCTGTGCGAATTGGCGGAGGCCCCATGAATTTTGCAACCTATACCTTCGACGGACACCAATATTACGGCGCTGTGGCCGAGGATAGCATGATCCCGCTTTCGCCCGAATTTCCTGAATGGCGCACCATGCGCGATGTCATTGCAGCAGACGGCTTTGGCGCGCTGGCCACACGCAGCCTCAACATCCGCGCACGTCATGCGCTCGAAGATATCCGCTGGGACATTCCTGTGCCAAACCCTGAGAAAATCATCTGCGTGGGCGTCAATTTCCCCGACCGCAACGCGGAGTATAAAGACGGCCAAGACGCGCCGCCCAACATGTCGCTGTTCCCGCGGTTTGCCCGCTCTTTCGTGGGGCACGGCACGCCGCTGACCCGTCCGCCCGAAACGCCACAGCTTGATTATGAGGGCGAGATTGCGGTGATCATCGGCAAGGGCGGGCGGCGCATTGCCCAAGAGGACGCGCTTAGCCATATCGCGGCGCTGACGCTGTGCAATGAGGGCACTCTGCGCGACTGGGTCCGCCACGCGAAATTCAACGTGACCCAAGGCAAGAATTGGGACGGCTCGGGTGCGATGGGTCCGTGGCTTGTCCCGTTCGAGCGGGACGAACAGATCACCGATGTAGCCCTGCAAACCCGTGTCAACGGCGAGCTGCGGCAGGATGATCGCACGGGCCGCATGCTGTTTCCTGTGGCGCGCCAGATCGCCTATATCTCGACCTTCACCACGCTAGTGGCAGGCGACATCATCGTGTCAGGCACGCCGACGGGCGCAGGTGCAAGGTTCGATCCGCCTCGCTTTCTGGTGCCAGGGGATGAGATTGAGGTCTATGCCGAAGGCATCGGCACGCTCAAAAACGGGGTCGTCGACGAATGACGCCCCAAAACGTCACTGCGGCCGCGCAAATGCTGTTCAACGCCGACAAGAGCGGCGTGCAATGCGGGCTCATCTCTTCCGCCTTCCCCGATGCGACGCTGGAGGATGCCTACCGTATCCAAGACGCGTTGATCGACATGCACTACGCCGCAGGGCGCAAGCGCATCGGATGGAAGATCGGCCTCACCAGCCGTGCCATGCAGCAGGCGCTCGGCATTACCACGCCCGACAGCGGTGTTTTGCTGGACAACATGCTGTTTCACAGCGGCGACACCGTGCCAGCGGGCCGCTTTATCCAGCCGCGCATCGAGGCGGAGATCGCCTTTGTCATGGGCAGCGATATCGCAGGTGCGGGCCGCAGCCGCGCCGATGTGATTGCCGCCACAGGGCATGTAGCCCCCTGTCTGGAAATCCTCGACACCCGCATCCTGCGCGCCGATCCGCAGACGGGCAAAGCACGGATCATCACCGACACCGTCTCCGACAATGCCGCCAACGCAGGCATCGTGATGGGCGACAAGACGCACAGCTTTGACGCCCATGATTTGCGCTGGGTTGGGGCGATTGTGGCCGTGGATGGCGTGGTCGAGGAGACAGGTCTGGGCGCAGGCGTGCTGAACGATCCCGTGACTGGCATCATCTGGCTGCTGGACCGTCTGGCGCAATTCGGCAAAGGGCTTAAGGCGGGCGAGATTGTCCTCTCAGGCTCCTTCATCCGCCCCGTCGAGGCCCCGAGTGGTAGCATATTCTTCGCCGACTTTAGCGACTTCGGACGGGTCGATCTGACCTTTGCATAACCCCATTCAAGGAGCCTGCACATGCTGGACCAAACCACAATCGATACCCTGCGCCAGCAGACCATTGGCCCTGCGCAAAACCTGATCGACGGGGCGTCTTGTCCCGCCAGCGATGGCGCGGTGATGGAGGTGATCTCCCCCGTGGACGGCAGCGTGCTGACCACCATGCCGCGCAGCACGGCCGCCGATGCGAACCGCGCGATCATGTCAGCGCGCACAGCTTTTGATGATGGCCGCTGGTCGGGCATGGCCCCTGCTGCGCGCAAAAAGATCATGTTCCGCTGGGCCGAACTGATTGAACAAAACGCGCCAGAACTGGCCGTGCTGGGCGTGCGCAACAACGGCACCGAAATCGGCATGGCGCTCAAGGCCGAACCGCTGGGCGCCGCGCAAACCATCCGCTATTATGCCGAGGCTCTCGACAAGGTCTATGGCGAGATTGCCCCAACGGCCCAAGGCACGCTGGGCATGATCCACAAGACGCCCGTGGGCGTGGTGGGTGCCATTATCCCGTGGAATTTCCCGCTGATGATCGGCGCTTGGAAGCTGGGGCCAGCGCTCGCCGCAGGCTGCACCGTGGTCGTCAAACCGCCCGAGACAGCCTCCCTCACCCTCATCCGCATTGCAGAGCTGGCGTTGGAGGCGGGTCTGCCTGCGGGTGTGCTCAACGTTGTGACGGGGATCGGCGCTGTTGTGGGCGCAGCTATCTCGGAATCCATGCACGTCGATGTCCTGACCTTCACAGGCTCGGGTACCACGGGGCGGCGGCTGATGGAGGCCTCTGCCCGCTCCAACATGAAGCGGGTCTATCTGGAGCTGGGCGGCAAATCCCCCAATGTGGTTTTCGCTGATGCCCCCGATCTGGCGCAGGCGGCCAAAGTCTCGGCGGCAGGGATATTCCGCAACTCGGGGCAGGTCTGCATCGCGGGCTCGCGGTTGCTGGTGGAACGCTCGGTACAGGCAGAATTCACGACGGCCCTGCTTGAGGCTATGAAAGCGATGACCGTGGGCAATCCCCTTGATCTGGGCACCGGTGCGGGAGCCATCAACTCCGAACACCAGCTGCACCAGAACCTCGCGTTTCTGGAGGAGGCCCGCGCGCAGGGCCGCACCGTGCATGGCGGCGCGCGTATCCAGCAAGACACTGGCGGCTTCTACATGGCCCCCGCGATTGTCGAGGATGTGGCCCCCGAGGACCGTCTGTTCCGCGAGGAGGTTTTCGGTCCCATCCTCGCAATCACCCCGTTCGATACCGAGGAGGAGGCGATTGCCTTGGCCAATGGCACCGACTTCGGACTGGCCAGTGCAGTCTGGACCTCGAACCTGTCACGTGCGCACCGTATGATCGCAGCGCTGCAAGCTGGTGTGGTGCATGTGAACACCTATGGCGGCGCGGATGGCACGGTGCCTTTGGGCGGGGTCAAACAGTCGGGGAACGGGCATGATAAATCTTTGCACGCGATGGAGAAATTCTTTGACCTGAAGACCGCTTGGATTGCACTCTAATCAGGCAGATTCCAAGGATGCCCCAATGTCAAAAGACCCCCTCCTCCAGCCGTTCCAGCTCAAGCATCTGACGCTGAAAAATCGCATCATGACGACCAGTCATGAGCCTGCCTATCCCGTGGACGGCATGCCGACGGAACGCTACGCCGCCTATCACGCGGAGCGGGCAAAGGCGGGGGTGGCATTGGCGATGACCGCAGGCTCGGCTGCCGTATCGCGCGACAGCCCTCCGGTGTTCAACAATATCCTCGCCTATAAGGACGAGGTGGTCCCGTGGATCCAGAACCTCACCGATTCCTGCCACGAGCACGGCTGTGCCACGATGATCCAGCTTACCCATCTGGGCCGCCGCACCACATGGAACAAGGGCGACTGGCTGCCCTCGGTGTCTTCTTCCAAGCACCGCGAGCCTGCGCATCGCGCGTTCCCCAAGCTGATCGAGGACTGGGACATTGATCGCATTATCAATGATTTCGCCGATGCCGCCGAGCGGATGAAAGCGGGCGGCATGGACGGGATCGAGTTGCAGGTCTACGGCCACTTGCTCGACCAGTTCTGGTCCCCGCTCACCAATGACCTGACGGGGCCGTATGATGCCGACACGCTCGAGAACCGCATGCGCTTTCCCATGGATGTGCTGGCCGCCGTGCGCAAACGGGTGGGCGATGATTTCATCGTGGGCTTTCGCTATACGGCGGATGAGGCGCAGAAAGGCGGGATCACCACCGAGGATGGCCTGCTCATCTCGGAAAAGCTGGCAGCCTCGGGCCAGCTCGATTTCCTCAATGTGATCAAGGGGCGCATCCACACCGACCCCGCCATGACCGATGTAATCCCCGTGCAAGGCATGCGCAGCGCGCCGCATCTTGATTTCACGGGCGAGGTGAAAAAACGGACAGGCATGCCCACCTTCCACGCCGCGCGCATCCCCGACATTGCCACCGCGCGCCACGCTGTGGAGAGCGGCCTGCTGGACATGGTAGGCATGACCCGCGCGCATATGGCCGATCCGCACGTGGTCAAAAAGCTGGTGGAAGGGCGCGAGGATGATATCCGCCCCTGCGTCGGAGCCACCTATTGCCTTGACCGCATCTATCAGGCGGGTGAAGCGCTCTGCATCCATAACCCCGCCACAGGACGCGAACTGAGCATGCCGCATGAGATTGCGCCTGCTGCCACCCACCGCAAGATCGTGATCATCGGCGCGGGGCCTGCGGGGCTGGAGGCGGCGCGCGTTGCCGCAGAGCGCGGGCATGAAGTAGTTGTGTTTGAGGCACAGCCCGACGCAGGCGGGCAAATCCGCCTGACTGCACAGACCCCAAGACGGCGCGAGATGATCGGCATCATCGACTGGCGCATGGCGCAATGTGCCGCGTGTGATGTGACCTTCCACTTCAACACATGGGCCGAGGCGGACGATGTCACAGCTCTCAACCCCGATGTGGTGATCGTCGCCACAGGCGGCATGCCCAACACCGAGCTTTTCGAGACAGGCAAGGAGGCCGCCCATGTCGTCACCGCATGGGACCTTATCGCAGGCGATGTGAAGCCCGCAGGCAACGTCCTCATCTATGACGAGAGCGGCGACCACCCTGCCCTGCAAGCCGCCGAGATCGCTGCCGCCTCTGGCGCACAGGTCGAGGTGATGACCCCCGACCGCACCTTCGCCCCCGAGATTATGGCGATGAATCTGGTGCCCTACATGCGCGCGCTTCAGGACAAGGACGTGACATTCACCGTGACCCGCCGCCTGCTGGGCGTGGCGCAAAGTGGGAACAAGCTGACGGCCACCATCGGCACGGATTACAGCGATCACACGGCCACAAAGGACTATGATCAGGTGGTGGTGAACTATGGCACGCTGCCGCTGGATGATCTCTATTTCGATCTCAAACCGCTCAGCGTGAACGCAGGGGCCCTAGACCACGACGCCCTCATTGCAGGGCAGCCACAAAGCATGACACGCAATCCCGCAGGCGCGTTCCAGCTGTTTCGCATTGGTGATGCCGTCTCAGCGCGCAACACACATGCGGCGATTTATGACGCCTTGCGGCTGGTCAAAGACCTCTAGCGGCGCTTGCCACGTGGGGCGTGGCGGTCGGGGGTGGCCGCCGCGTTTTCCTCCGACAACTTGCGCCAGCGATCGAGCCTTGAAGGATCAATCTCGCCGCTCTCCACAGCCGCAAGGATGGCGCACCCCGGCTCATGGGCATGGGTGCAATCGCGAAAACGGCAATCATCAACGCGCTCCGTGATCTCGGCAAACAGAACAGCCAGCCCCGTCTCAAGACCGGCCAAATGCAGCGTGCGAATACCTGGTGTGTCGATCACCCAACCACCCTGCGCGATCGCATGAAGCGAGCGCGCCGTGGTCGTGTGCCGCCCCTTTGCATCAACCTCACGGATACCGCCCGTAAGCTGCGCCTCCTCGCCCGTCTTTTGCGCCAGCGTATTGAGCAAGGTGGACTTCCCCACACCAGAGGAACCAACCAGCGCCACAGTCTGACCCACGCCACACCACGGCTTCAAGATCTCCATCGCCTCAGGCATTTTCGAATTTACGGCCACTACCTCAAGCCCGCGCTGCAAGGCGGCGGCAGCGTCATGGAAGGGCGCGATATCGCCTGCCAGATCGGCCTTGGTCAGGACAATCACGGGCGTCGTCTCCGCCTCATTGGCCAGTGCCAGATACCGCTCGAGACGTGCTGGGTTAAAGTCGTCGTTGCACGAGGTCACAATAAATAGTGTGTCCACATTCGCCGCGATCAGTTGCGGCCCGCGCCCACCTTCGGTCTTGCGCTGCAACAGGGCCTGACGCTCCAACCTGCGCACGACCATTTGTGCGCTGTCCACCAGCACCCAATCGCCCACAGCGAAATCCGCCATCGCCATCCCCTTAGGCAGGTCCAGCCGCACTGTTCCCGCCACCGATCGCGCGCTCATCCGTGCGCGGTGCACGCGGGCCACGCGCATCGGTGTGAGCGCTTCATCGTCCTCATCCAACTGGTTGGCATAGAAATCCGTCCAGCCCAATAGCCTCAGCGCATCGATGTTTTGCAGCTTTGTCATGGGCATATGAATGGGTCTGCGCCGCCCTGAATGCAAGCCTTTACGGATGCGCCGCCGCATCACATCGCGTCCGATCCCGCCTGTGCTACGCCAAATCCTTGATCACACCGCATTCCCCCGCTACCGAAGACACCAAGCGAGGAGTGAGCCATGAAAATTTGTGCCATCACAATGGTTCACCGCGACTATTGGGCGCTTGCCCAGTGGTACCGTCACTATGGCAGGCATCTGGGGCACACGAACCTTTTTGTTATCTCCCACGGGCACGACCCCGAAATCGCAAAATCTGCCAGCAGGCGAGCATCATAACTGTCCCGCGCGAGGAGCTGCTGCATTTTGACCGCGTGCGGATGCGCCTGATGAACGACTTCCAGTCAGGCTTGGGCAATATGTACGACTGGGTAATCCAGACAGACGCCGATGAATTGGTCTGCTTCAACCCAGACACCTACAGCTCCTTTGCGGACTTCTTTGCGCAAACCTCGGCCCCTGCGATTTTCGGTCTCGGCCTCAATCTGGCCGAGATTGACGGAGATGCGCCGATGAAAGCGGGTGAGAACGTGTTCAACCATCGCCACGTCGCTTGTGTGACGGGCAATTATTCCAAAGCATGGGCTGTGCGCAAATCCCTGCCGCTGCGCTGGCACGGTGTCTTTTGCGGCGAGCGCAAAGTTGGCAGCTTTCCATTCGAGATGCCCGATGACGTCTTCTTTGTGCACCTCAAACACGCCAACCTCGACACACTTACCGCCGCCAATGCCGTGCGCCAATCCGTGGCCGAAACCGTTGGCGAGGAATGGAACGTCAACGGCTGGGCCAAGCCCGACTTCCATGCAGAACGGTTCTTTCGCAAAATGGCGCAGGCAAACGAACTGCCATGGGACGAGGCGGTGGCAGAAGGCTATGCCCAAATCCGCGACAACCCCGTGCGCGACCCCAAACGCGGCGTGGTAAAGCCGCTTTTCAAGAATTTCGTGTGCCGCACCATTTTGCCCGACTGGTTCGCCTGCTTCTGACACACTCCCCCTTGATGGAGCCGCCAGCTTGCATCATAACGGCGCTGCGCGGTCCCTTAGCTCAACTGGATAGAGCAGCTGACTTCTAATCTGCAGGTTGAGGGTTCGAGTCCTTCAGGGATCGCCATAACATCAATGCGTTAGCGTGATGAGGTTTGGTACGTCTGTTTTTCAGCGAGACGTTCAGCGAGACAAAGTGCCGTAGAATTACGCTACTTAGCGGTATTGATGACTTGTTTTTGGCACTACGTTTATGCAACGCGTGCGGGAGCACGCGGCGGCGTGTTCACTTAACCCACCACGCTCCGTTATGGCCCGCACTCAGCGCATTGCACTGCAGCCTGCCACCCATGTCACCTAGAAGCGCTAGTTGAGCTGAGTGTGTGGTTACATTGGATATGCAAAGGCAAAAGAGCAGCAAGCGCAACAGTCAGAGGCGTGGCTCGTGGTGACTTCGTTGCAATGTCAGCGTCTTTAGCCGGATTGGGTGCTGATTTAGGCAACTTTACCTATACATCGCGCTTGATCCGCGCGTAACACTTCTACATGCAACAGAAGGAAATCATCTAATGAAATCGCCTGATACTGCCCCTGTTAACTCCAGATTGAAAAGCTTGCGTAATCTTGCGCCCTCAGATCGTCTTGATATTCTGGCGCAGGCTGTAGGCCTCGATGATGCACATCGAATGGCGCTTGCAGGTCATGATGTTCTGCCGATGTCTCTGACGAATGGCATGATCGAAAATGTGATCGGAAAATTCGAGCTGCCGATGGGAATCGCGTCCAATTTTACCATCAACGGTACGGATTACTTGATTCCCATGGTGGTTGAGGAGCCATCGATCATTGCTGCTGCTTCCTACATGGCCAAAATAGCCCGCACGACCGGTGGCTTTCACACTTCTTCTGATCGGCCTGTCATGCGCGCCCAAATTCAGGTTTTGGGGTTGCATGACGCGCACAAGGCCCGTCACCGCCTGCTTGCCGCCGAGTCCGAGCTTCTCGATATGTGTAATGCTCGCGACAAAGTACTTGTTTCGCTGGGCGGCGGCTGCATCGGTATCGAGGTTCATGTCTTTGAGACGACAGCCGTGGGGCCGATGGCTGTATTGCATATTCTTGTGGATGTGCGCGATGCAATGGGCGCGAATGCGGTCAATTCTATGGCGGAAACCATCGCGCCCCGCGTAGCCGAGATTGCTGGTGGACACACGCGTCTGCGCATTCTCTCCAACCTTGCGGACAGACGGCTGGCGCGCGCACACGTCACGCTGACAACAGAAGCGCTGAGCACAGAAACGATGGACGGAGCCAATGTCATCGAGGGCATGATAGAGGCATATGCCCTTGCCCAAGTAGACCCCTACCGTGCCGCAACACACAACAAGGGCATCATGAACGGCATTGATCCGGTGGTTGTTGCAACAGGCAACGACTGGCGCGCGATAGAGGCTGGCGCGCACGCTTGGGCGGCGAGATCAGGCCACTACACGTCGCTGACAACATGGGAACGCGGACAAGATGGCACGCTTACGGGCACCATCGAAATGCCAATGGCACTGGGCCTTGTGGGCGGTGCAACCAAAACGCACCCCGCCGCCCAAGCTGCCCTTCAGGTGCTTGGCGTCAAAACAGCGCAAGAGCTGGCCGAGGTCACTGTTGCTGTGGGCTTGGCGCAAAATATGGCAGCACTACGCGCACTCGCCACCGAAGGGATCCAGAAAGGCCACATGGCCTTACATGCGCGCAACATCGCAATCGTGGCGGGCGCCACCAGTGCCCAGATCGAGATTATTGCAAAAAGATTGGTGGCAGATGGTAACGTAAGCGTTGATGCTGCAAAAGAAATGTTGGCCGATCCACCTGAGCAGCCCCACAGAACTTGATTATGTGAAGTCTTAGTGCCACGCGCGCATGCCTGCGCAGAGGCATGTACTGGTGAGAAAAAGAGCCTCTGCGTTATTTGCAAAAAGGGAGGCGTCTGGGGCTTAAGCTCACGCCGATACACCCGCACCTCTTCGTCGAGTATCAGATGTGTATCATCACGCAGCTGCCGCATGTCCTGCTCCTCATCACAACATTAAGGCAGGGTGCACCAACAAGTCTGCGGAAGTGTGTGTTTGGGGCTACGTTAACAATTCTGAAATTTACGCCGTTTTAGTAGTAAGGCGTAATATAAGTGAAAATAGGGAGGCCAAAATGCAATTTCTGATGGATTTAAAAAAGCAGTTTAGAATGCTTAAATACGTGATCGTTTTTGGATTGGCTCTCCCAGCTATCTCCCATGGTGATGAAATATTTACCGATCATTCGCCAATGGCAGGGTGGGTTCGGATTACATCCACTCAAACTTGGGTTCAAGGAACCTTACTGCTAAAGTCTACTAGCCTGCGCACGCCCTTTTTTGATTTTGATGATGTTTTCTACCAATCACGTGATGCGTGTGAGTTGGCACTTTTAAATCAGGTGTGCCCTCAAGATCTAATTGCCACAGCAAGTGAGTGCTCAATTGTCAATGTCGGCGATCAACGTGTGCTACGGATTGATCCTGTTGCGGTTCCAATGGGTGAAATTGGAGTAACTCGTACCAGCTATTGTCAAGAAGTGTTCTTGCAGGTTCCCAAATCGGCCAGTTCTGCTGCCGAAGTGTCGTTCTTTAAGTGAGGATAGAGAATGAAAATCAATAGTCTAGTTATAGCATTGGTCTCGTTGACGATGACGTCTGTAGCACCGAGTTTTGCTGCGACATTACTTGTAACGTGCAAAAATGGAACCCGACAGCATATGGGTGTGGTGGATACAAATCAGTCGAGCTATCAAAATTTGTTTGGACAACAAGTGAAGCTGGAAGTCCGAGGTGGTTTTTTAATTGGGAACGTCAAAGTAGACCGTGGAGCAGACACCCAGTTTCTGATTTCGCTGAAAAGTGGTGCATTTAGTCAAAATGACGGGGAAATTGATCCGTATATTGTGTGCGCATTTAAGGATATTTCAGATCAACAACCCGGTAATCCAAATAAAACTTTTGAAAAAGAAATACGGGATCCTCATATATATGAGTGGAACCCAAAGCTTCCACCTTGGCATAATACCTCTGGCGAAGGTTATTGATGCCTCACTGTGTTCAACACCGTGATTCCGCCCATCAGATAGTCAATAACACGGCGAAAAGTGTTTTTTTAATTACACAGCTTAAGCGGGTTCTCCGCGAGTCTGCATATCTAATCGCCCCACTTACCAACCCCACCGGACAACTGGACACCCCTATAGGGGGATGTCCGTGTCTGTCCGTCTAGATGGGGTGCGGACGGTGGTGGACGTGTCTGCTAGATGCCTCGTCTGTCCACGTCAGCGATTAAGCAAACCTTATCGGGATGTGCCGTATCGCCTGTCGTTAATGATAGCGCCTAGCGATGCGCGATTATGCG
>CBFHZX010000050.1:0-17320 GCA_965660425.1 Sulfitobacter sp.
ACGTGACGCTCCGTGCGGACGCGGGCGGTGTCGGGCAGGCCGCGCAGCAGAGGGATGATGGGGCCTGTGCGTTTGGCCAGTGCTTGTTCGTAGCTGCGTGCGGTGTCCACGTCGCCCCACCACAGGATGCCGCCGTAGTCGGGGCCAGTTGTTAGGTTGTCGGGGCTGATTTGGCCTCCTGCGCAGACGGCAACGCCGCCCAAGGCTTCGACGGCGCGTTTTTGGGCGGCCTCTGTCTCAGCCGTGGGGCCAAGGCAGAGGATTGCAGGGCGTGGCAGGGTGGAGAGGCGGTTGCTCTCGCCCGTGGGGCCAGGCAGCGACAGGGTGTCGATCGGTGTTTTGTTATGGGGCGGTAGGGCTGGCAGGCTGCCTTCCGTTTCCCATGGGGGGAACGGCTCTGCCAGATCAGGCGCTGCAAAGCGGGGCAGATAGTTGGGCCCGCCAGCTTTGGGGCCTGTGCCCGACAGGCCTTCGCCGCCGAAGGGTTGCGAGCCTACGATGGCGCCGATCTGGTTGCGGTTGATGTAGATGTTGCCCGCCTCGATCCGCTCAGACACGTATTGCACGCGGTCGTCGATGCGGGTGTGCAGGCCGAAGGTCAGGCCGTAGCCTGTGGCGTTAATCGCGGTGATAACCTTGTCCAACTCGTTTGATTTGAACGTTACTACGTGCAGGACGGGGCCAAAGATTTCACGCTCCAGATCGCTGATTGCGTTGAGTTTGATGATGGTCGGCGCGATGTAGGTGCCGTGATCGGGTGTGAGCAGTTCCGCGATGAGGCGGTTTTCATTGCGCGCTGTCTCGATGTGGGCGGCGATTCCTGCGCGGGCGGCCTCATCGATGACGGGGCCTACGTCGGTGCTCAGGTGCCATGGGTCGCCAATTTGCAGGGCCTGCATTGCGCCGATGAGCATACGTTGGAATTCTTCGGCGACGTCCTCTTGGATATAGAGACAACGCAGGGCGGAGCAACGCTGGCCTGCGGATTGGAACGCGCTTTCCACGATGGCTTGGACCGCCTGTTCGGGCAGTGCTGTCGAATCGACGATCATGGCGTTGAGGCCACCTGTTTCTGCGATCAGTGGCGTGCCGGGGGCGCAGTGGTCCGCCATGGTGGCGCGGATGCGCTGGGCCGTGGCGGTTGAGCCTGTGAAGGCCACGCCACCGATGCGCGGATCAGACGTGAGGGCCGCGCCGATGTCACCCGCACCGGGCAGGAACTGGAGTGCGGTGCGCGGCACGCCTGCTTCATGCAGTATTTGGGTGGCCATAAAGGTGATGAGCGGCGTCTGCTCGGCGGGTTTGGCCAGCACGGCGTTGCCCGCGGCCAGCGCGGCGCTGATCTGGCCCAGATAAATGGCAAAGGGCAGGTTCCATGGTGAGATGCAGGTGAAGATGCCAGCAGGCGACATGTTGGTGGCTTGGCCCGCGTAGTAGCGCAGGAAGTCTACGCCCTCGCGCAATTCGGCCACGCAATCGGGCAGGAATTTGCCTGCTTCGCGCGCCAGCACGGCGAAAATCTCGCCGTAGCGTTCTTCATAGATGTCGGCGGCGCGCAGCAGGACCTCGCGGCGTGTCGCAAGGGGGGCGTCCCATGGTTTTGCGGCGTCCAGTGCTGCCGCCACATCGGCGCTGGTGGCGTTGTGGACTACGCCGGGGGAGGTGCCGCCTGTGGGGTTCTGGACCTTTTGTGCTTCGCTGCCTTTGGTCCCGCCGACGATGATGGGTGTGGCCGTCCATGTGGCTGTGGCAAAGGGCGCGCGTGCGGCCTCCAGCGCTTCAAGTGTGGGGGTATGTGTGAGGTCGAAGCCGCGTGAGTTCACGCGCTGGGGGCCGAAAATCTCAGGGCCGTGCGGAATGGTGGGGATGCTCTCTTCGAGTTTGGAGAAGGGATCGGCGGCCACAACTTCGGGGGCGATGTCCTCATCCACGATCTGGTTCACGAAGCTGGAATTGGCGCCGTTCTCCAGCAGGCGGCGCACCAGATAAGCGAGCAGGTCTTTATGCGCTCCTACGGGTGCGTAGATACGGCAACGGCTTTTGTGCTGGTCCAGCACGATGTTGTGCAGCGTCTCGCCCATGCCGTGCAGGCGCTGGAATTCATAGAGCTCTTTGTCCTGACCCATGTGCAGAACGGCGGCGACGGTATGGGCGTTGTGTGTGGCGAATTGGGGATAGATACGGTCGGTCATGCTCAGCAGCTTGCGTGCGTTGGCGATGTAGCTGACGTCGGTGGCTGCTTTGCGGGTGAAGACGGGGAAGCCGTCGACGCCCTCGACTTGGGCACGCTTGATCTCGGTATCCCAGTAGGCGCCTTTGACGAGGCGGACCATGATGCGGCGGTCATGGCGCGTGGCCATGTCATAGAGTGCGTCGATGGCGGCACCTGCACGGGGCCCGTAGGCTTGGACCACCACGCCGAAGCCGTCCCAGCCCGAGAGCGCGGGCTCGGACATCACCGTGTTGATCACATCGAGCGACAGGCCAAGGCGGTCGGCTTCTTCCGCGTCGACGTTGAGGCCCATGCCCGCCGATTTGGCCAGAAGGCAGAGCGCGCGCAGACGCGGCACCAGGTCTTTCATCACGCTGGCCTCTTGGGCTACTTCATAGCGGGGGTGCAGTGCGGAGAGTTTGACGGAGACGCCCGGGTTCTTGCGGATGTCGTCGTGCGTGCAGCCCTTGGCGATGGAGGAGATCGCGTCGGAATAGCTCAGGTGGTAACGGCGGGCGTCGGCTTCCGTGCGCGCAGCCTCACCCAGCATGTCGTAGGAATAGGTGAAGCCCTTGGCTTCCATCCCTGCGGCGTGTTTCATCGCGGCTTTGATATCCTCGCCCAGCACGAATTGGCGGCCCATTTCTTTCATAGCGCGCGCGACAGCCGTGCGGATCACAGGCTCACCCATACGTTTGATCGCGGCCCGCAGGTGGCGCACAGGGCCCGGTTGTTCATCATCGAGCACGCGTCCCGTCAGCATCAGCGCCCAAGTGGAGGCGTTGACCATCGTAGAGGTGGAGTGGCCCAAGTGGCGGCCCCAATCGGACGGCGCGATCTTGTCCTCAATCAGCGCATCCATCGTCTCGGCATCTGGCACGCGCAACAGCGCTTCGGCCAGACACATCAGGGCGACGCCTTCATCGGTGGACAGGCCATATTCGGCGAGGAACACCTCCATCAGACCAGGCGAGGTGGTGCCGCGGATGTCGCGCACAAGGCCAGCGGCTTTAGCGGTAATCTTGCAGCGGTCTTGCGCGCTGAGGTTTGCAATTTCGATCAGAGCGGCCAGAACGGCGTCAGGCTCGGCATAGGTGCCTGTGTCGAGGTCAGCGCGCAGGGAAAGGGATGTGTCACGTGCCATTTGAAAGCTCCATAATGTAATTTCGACTAGAATATCACGGGGTTTGCAGGCATATTGACTGAAGATGGGCAAAGTGCAGGTCCAAAAGATCGAATGAAGGCCAAAATCATGGTTCAAAACACTTCTGATCTGGATCGGTTCGATCAAGCGATTCTGGCGACGCTTGCCGAGGACGGGCGGATCAGCATTACAGATCTGTCCAAGCGGATCGGTCTGTCCAAATCCCCCACCCAAGCGCGGCTTCGGCGGCTGGAGGAAAATGGTGTGATCCTTGGCTACCGTGCCATGCTCAACCCGATCAGGCTAGGTCTCGATCATGTGGCCTTTGTCGAAGTGCGCCTGACGGACACGCGTGAGGCGGCGCTTGCGGCATTCAATACGGCCGTGGCACGTGTGCCGCAGATCGAGCAAGCCCATATGATTGCCGGTAATTTCGACTATCTGCTCAAGGTTCGGACGCGGGATATGAATGATTATCGCGGGTTCTTGGGTGATACGATTTCTGCGCTGCCGCATGTGGCGTCTACCTCGACCTATGTCGCGATGGAGGCGGTGAAAGAGGTGATGCTGTCGGAGGGGGCTTGACCTGAGGGCTGTGTGCGCCACCCTTTGGCCATGCGTTTTGTCTTTGCCCTCGCCGTGATAATCGGCCCCGCCCTCGGTTCTGTTGCTCAGGCACAAAAGTGCCCCGCGCCCGCTGATGTGAGTGCCGAGATGGAGGAATTGTTCGCCCAAGCGCAAGCGGCGAGCGATTTTCGCGAGGGGCAGGCGGCCTCGGATGCGATGTGGGAGGTCTGGCTGCGGGCGCCTGATGCGGCGGCTCAGGAAGTACTCGACCGCGGGATGGCCGCGCGGAGCAGTTTCAATTTCGTTGAGGCCTATGCGCAGTTTACCAAGCTGACGGAGTATTGCCCCGACTATGCGGAGGGCTGGAACCAGCGCGCCTACATCAGCTTCCTGGGCGAGGATTATGCAGCGGCGCTTATTGATCTGGACCGCGCATTGGCGCTGCAGCCGCGCCATGTGGCGGCGCAATCGGGCAGGGGGCTGACGCTGATGAACCTTGGCCGCATCGCAGAGGCGCGCAGCCAGATGCTGGAGGCGGAGGCAAATAATCCGTGGCTGTCGGAGAAGTCGCTTTTGGCCGATGGCGCGCCGCTAGGGCGCAAAGGCAAAGACATTTGAGACATTTACACCAACCGTAAGCACGGTATGTTGGCGGCGATGCGGGCGTGGTGGAATGGTAGACACACCAGACTTAAAATCTGTTGGGCGTAAGCCCGTGGGGGTTCAAGTCCCCCCGTCCGTACCAGTTTTCTAGAACTTAGTCTCCCGTGAACTTCGGGTCGCGTTTCTCGATGAAAGCGGCACTGCCCTCGGCGGCATCATCGCTGGTCTGCAGAAGGGCAAACCCATCGACGCCTGCGTGAGTGGCCACACCGCTGAGCGCGTTTGCATAGGCGTTGATGTCCCGTTTGATCATTCGCAAGGCAGCGGGGGGCATGTCAGCGGCGATTTCGGCCCAGTCGTGTGCAGCTGTCAGAGCCGCGCCCGCGGATGCGGTTTGATCGGCAAGGCCCCAATCGACAGCTTGGGCAGCAGTGAGCTTTTCGGTGAGGATGATGATGCGCTTTGCCCGCGCGGGGCCGACCAGATTTGTGATGCGCGGGACGGAGCCCCATGACATGTTCAGCCCGCGCGCCACTTCGGGCACATAGAATGTCGATGCCTCGGCTGCGATGCGCAGGTCGCAAGACACTGCCAGTGCCACGCCGCCACCGACGCACCAGCCTTCGATGGCGCAGATGGTCAGCGGCGCGATGTCTTCCCATGCTTTGCACATGCGCCCACCTGTCTCGAGCAGGACGCGGCGCTGGGCCAGTGGCATGTCGTGTAGTGCTTGGGTCGCGGCGTCGCGCAGATCAAAGCCGAAGCAGAAGTTGTCGCTCCGTCCGCGCAGGATCACGGCTGAGGTCTCGTGATCCTCCTCGAAGCTGCGGGCGACTTGCGTGAGCTCGCGCATCAGGTCTAGTGACAGCGCGTTGGCCTTGTTGCCGCGATCAAAGCTGATCGTGGCGATGCGGCCTGTGCGGGTGACGTCGACCAGCGCCATATCAGTCGCGCTTGCCTGCGAAGCGCTCGGCCCACTCTTCGCGCTGCTCGTCGCTGATTTTGGCAAACAGGACTTCGGGCACTTCGAAGGCGTGGCCTGCGGGGAGTTGTGACACGGCGGCGGGCACATCGTCGGGCCAGCCTGCATCCTCCACCTTCATACCTGCCAGCATCTTCACGGCCGCATCGGGGATGAAGGGGGCGGCCAGAGTGGCGTATAGCGGGATGAGATTGAGCGCGAGGCGCGTTTGCGCAGCTGCTTGATCGGGGTCGGTTTTGAACGTACTCCACGGCGCTTGGGCTTGCAGATACTCGTTGCCAGCGGCCCAGATTGCGCGCAGCTCTGCTGCGGATTTGCGGACTTCCATGGCGTCCATTAGCTCGGCGTAGCGGGCCACGCGGGTGGTGAGGTCTGCGATGAGGGCGTTCTCGGCCTCGCCGTATTCACCTGCGCTTGGGACTTCTTCGCCGAATTTGGAGCGGCAGAATTTGGTGATGCGGCTGACGAAGTTGCCAAGGACATCGGCGAGGTCTTTGTTTACGTCTGTCTGGAAGGCTTCCCATGTGAATTCCGCGTCCGAGGTTTCGGGTGCGTGAGACAGCAGCCACCAGCGCCAGTAGTCGGCGGGCAGGATTTCCAGCGCTTGGTCCATGAACACGCCGCGCCCGCGCGAGGTGCTGAACTGTCCGCCGTCATAGTTGAGGTAGTTGAAGCTTTTGATGTAATCGACCAGCTTCCATGGCTCACCCGAGCCCATGATCGTGGCGGGGAAGCTGAGCGTGTGGAATGGCACGTTATCCTTGCCCATGAACTGGGTATAGCGGACGTCATCGGCACCTTTATCGGTGCGCCACCAGCGCTCCCAATCGCTTCCCTTGCCTGCATCGACCCATTCGGCGCCGCATGCGATGTATTCGATGGGCGCGTCGAACCAGACGTAGAAGACTTTGCCCTCCATCCCCGGCCAATCCGCATTGCCGCGTTTGACGGGCACGCCCCAGCTGAGGTCACGGGTGATGCCGCGGTCTTGTAGGCCGTCGCCATCGTGCAGCCACTTCTTGGCAATGGAGGTGGTGAGGACGGGCCAGTCGGATTTGCTCTCGATCCAGTCGTTGAGGCGGTCCTTCATGGCGGATTGCTTAAGGAACAAGTGCTTGGTGGTGCGCATTTCCAGATCGGTCGCGCCCGACACGGTAGAGCGCGGGTTGATCAGGTCTTCGGGATCAAGCTGTTTGGTGCAATTGTCGCATTGGTCGCCGCGCGCATCCTCGAACCCGCAGTTGGGGCAGGTCCCCTCAACATAGCGGTCAGGCAGGAAGCGGCCGTCCGTCTCGGAGTAGATCTGGGATTGATCGACTTCTTCGATGAGGCCCTGATCCGCCAATGCGCCTGCGAAATGTTGGGTAAGACGCTTGTTCTGCTCCGACGATGAGCGGCCGAAGTGGTCGAACGACAGGCCAAAGCGCGTGGCGATATCGGCCTGCACCGCGTACATCTCGGCGCAGTATTCCGCGACGGGTTTGCCTGCTTTTGCAGCGGCCAGCTCGGCGGGGGTGCCGTGCTCATCCGTGGCGCAGAGAAACAGCACCTCATTGCCGCGCCCGCGCTGGTAGCGGGCATAAAGATCGGCGGGAAGCTGGCTGCCGACCAGATTGCCGAGGTGTTTGATCCCGTTGATATAGGGGATGGCGGAGGTGATGAGATGGCGGGTCATGGGAAGTTCCTTCGGGTTCCTCCCTCCCTTACCCGCTGGCGCGAGCGGGATCAATCAGTGCAGCGCCGCCGTGATGGATTTGCGCAGGTCTGAATAAGCGGCGGATTTGAGGCTGCCTTGCCAGTTGGCCACGAATACAGCCCCCGTATGGGAGGTGATGAACATCGAACCGATGCGGCGGGAGGGCGTTTTGCTGCGCCACTTGCCCGAGTGGTTCATGGTGTGGCGGTCGTCTTTGGTGCGGTGAAACACGCCAAGGCCTGCGCCACTTTTGGCGTGGTAGGCGAAGGCGGCAGGATCTTTGACCCAAGGGCGTTCGGGGTTCTGCCATTGCATCAGAAACCGTGCATAATCGCTGGCTGAAGTGGACCAGCCGCCAAAGCCTGCGGTAGCCCACATGCGCCCGCCGACTTTTGCGCCAGCGGCACCTGCAGGGTTCATGGTGGTCTCAAAGCAGGTCTCACCATAGCTTTTGCCAGACAGACCTTCGATGATCTGGCCCAGAATGGCGTAGTTGACGTTGGAATAGACGTGCTTGTGTCTGACCTTGAGGTGCGCAGGATCGCGTAGCGCGCTGCGGGCGAAATGGATTTGGGTATAGAGGTTTCGGCCTTCGCCTGCTGTCTTGTCTGCGTCGATGTTCTTGGGCAGGCCGCTGGTATGGGTGGCGAAGGCAGAGAGCGGTAATTTCGTGATTTGCGCGTGGGGCGCCATATTGAGATCGCGCCAGACGGGGGTAAGAGCTGACAGCGGGGTGGCCCAGTCATATGGAGATTGCGCCAGCAGTGTGTTGAGGCATATGGCGGTGATCGTTTTTGACAGGCTGGCCACAGGGTAGGCGGTGTTTGCATCGCGGCCCAGACCTGCGGTGTGCAGGATGGTGCCCTTTGCGCCCAGAGCCATGGCGGATTTGGTGACTTTGTGACGGGTCATCCAGTCGCGCCATGCGGCCTCTACCCGCGCGGGGTCAAGCGGCGTTGCGATTTCGGGTGCTGGCGCGGGTTCGGTGGCCTGCGGTTGGCGGGGGGGGCTGAGGCAGCGCTGTCTGGGTGATCTGATCAAGGGGGGCGGGCAGTGCTTGTTGCGGTGCGGATGCCGCCTCGGCGCTGTAGTCTTTGAAGCCCACAATTTTGATGGGGCCGAAGGTGTAGAGCCCTGCGATCAGGGTCAGGGCGAACAGGCCGCGCAACAAAGACATAACCAACCCTTTCTGCGGTGGATGGTTCGGGGTTAGCGCAGGATGAGGTCAGGATTGCGGCGCCTATTTGAATTTCTCGCGCTCTTTGCGGAACAGCCGCCCCACCACAAAGCTGGTGCGGGGGGCGTTGACATAAGCCGTGCGGCGCAGCGCTGTGCGCCCTGCCAGCATGCGGCTGAGGCCGAAGATGATGAGCGAGGCGTGGCCTGCTGCGAGCATGACAAACATCGCTTCGGGGCCGTAATTTTCGATCAGAACGGATGCGCCATAGGGGGCGGCAATGGCGCCCATGGCAAACCAGAACATGAGTGCAGCTGACAGCTCCACCCGTTCGTCGGAGCTTGCGAAGTCATGGGCGTGGGCTGCGGCGACGGAGTAGATCGGAAAGGTCGTGAGGCCGAAAAAGGCGGATGAGAGCAGGATGCCGAAGACGCCCGTGCTGGCCAAAGAAAGTGTAATGCCGCAGCTGATGATAGCAGCAACCGAGAGCCAGATCAGCACTTTGCGGCGGTCGAATTTATCGGCGATCCAGCCCACAGGAAGCTGCGCAAATGCGCCGCCGATCACGAAAGCTGCAAGAAACCACGCGATCTCGGCTGCTGTCAGGCCCATCTCTTGGCCATAGATCGGGCCGACCATACGAAACGACGCGCTGCTGAGGGCTGCTACGATCACGCCCGCCACGGCCAGCGGTGAGCGGGTGAAGGCAAGTTTGGGATGCAAGCGCAGGGATTTGGGGGTTTCGGGCTGGGATGTGGTGGTCAGCGTAATCGGCAACAGTGCTGCGCAGCACAGAATGGCGAGGATATTGTAGGAGATGTAATCGGCGGGCGCGAGGATGCCGATGATGCCTTGTGCCGCCAGGCTGCCTGTCATGTCGACCATGCGGTAGGTGCCCATGGCGCGGCCGCGCGTCTCGTTCGTGACTTTGGCCTGCAACCATGCCTCGACCACCGTGTAGCAGCCCGCCACGCACAGGCCCGAGGCGACGCGCATCAGCGCCCATGCATAAGGGTCGACGACCATCATATGTGCGATCAGCCCTATGCTGCCTGCAGCGGTAAAGGCGGCAAAGCTGCGGGAATGGCCGATGCTGCCCATCAGGCGCGGGGCAAACCAACAGCCGATGAAGAAGCCCACAAAATGCGCAGAGCCCAGCATGCCAAGCTCTTGGCGTGTAAATCCCAGCTGCGTGCCAGACAGCACATCCAGCGGACCTACGCCGCCAGAAGAGAGTTGCAGGAGCAGAACCGAGAAAAACAGCGCTGCAAAGGAGATCATCATCCGCATGGTTCTATGGATGCGCCTTGCGTGTCGGGAAATATAGAGGAAATCGACATAACTGTTCTGTTTGCGTCCGATGCCTGTGCAAATTTTGCAGAGCGGCACTGAAAAGCGGTTGCGACTGTGCAGACGCGGGGCGATGGTGCGCACAGCTACGCGCAAAGGAGAACGCCATGCAGATGACCAAACTGGGCCGCACCGACATCGAGGTGTCGAAATTCTGTCTCGGCTCTATGACATGGGGAACGCAGAACACCTTTGCCGAGGGCCATGCCCAGATTGACCGCGCGCTGGAGGCGGGGATCAACTTTGTCGATACGGCAGAGATGTATCCCGTCAATCCGCTGAGCGCAGAGACGCAAGGACGCACCGAGGAGGTCATCGGGGAGTGGTTCGCCAAAGGGGGCGATCGCAGCCGTATGGTGCTGGCTACGAAACACTCGGGCAACGGCATCAAATACGTGCGAGAGGGGGGCGATATTACGCCCGCGTCTATACCGCAGGCCGTTGAGGGTTCTCTCAAGCGGCTCAAGACCGATTACATCGACCTTTACCAGTTTCATTGGCCCAATCGCGGCAGCTATATGTTCCGCAAGAACTGGACCTATGATCCGAGCGCGCAGGACCGTGCCGCCACGCTCCAGAACATCGAGGATTGTCTGGGCGCGCTGCAGGTCGAGGTGGACAAGGGTCGTATCCGCGCCTTCGGCATGAGCAATGATTCCGCTTGGGGGCTGACGCAATGGGCCAATGCAGCCGAGCGTGTCGGCGGGCCGCGGGTGGCCACAGTGCAGAATGAATATTCGCTGATGTGCCGCATCGCCGATACTGATGTTGCGGAATGTCTATACCATGAGGACATCGGGATGCTGTCCTTCTCGCCGCTGGCCACGGGGCTTTTGACGGGCAAATACCAGAACGGCGCGGTGCCCGACGGCTCTCGATTGTCGCTCTCGCCAGAGTTGGGCGGGCGCAAGACGGCGCGTGCGTTTGAGGCTGTGGATGCTTATCTTGCCGTTGCGGCCAAACACGGGCTGGACCCTGTGCATATGGCGATGGCCTTTGTGCGCGACCGCCCGTTCATGGCGAGTGCCATTTTTGGTGCGACCACAATGAAACAATTGGAGCGCATCATAGAAGGTGCTGACGTGGTGCTGGGCGATGAGGTCATGGCCGATATCGATACCACGCACCGTGTACATCCGATGCCGTATTAACCCCAGAGGGAGAGAAAAATGCCACTTGCCATGAACCGCGAGGTTTTCATCACCTGCGCCGTCACAGGATCGGGCGCCACCCAAGACCGCAGCCACCATGTGCCGCGCAGCCCTGAGCAGATCGCTGACAGCGCCATTGCGGCGGCCAAAGCAGGCGCAGCCGTAGTACATTGCCACGTGCGCGACCCCGATACAGGTGCACCCAGCCGTGATGTGGGCATGTTTCGCGAAGTGACCGAGCTTATTCGCGACAGCGATACGGATGTGGTGCTGAACCTCACGGCGGGCATGGGTGGCGACATTGTCTTTGGCGATGTGGAGAACCCGATGGACCTCAACCAAGAGGCCACCGACATGGCAGGTGCGACTGAGCGGATGGCCCACATCACCGAGTGTCTGCCAGAGATTTGCACGCTCGACTGCGGCACGATGAACTTTGCCGAGGCCGATTATGTGATGACCAACACGCCCGGCATGTTGGTGGCGATGGGGCAGATGATGACCGACCTGGGCGTTAAGCCCGAGATTGAGGCCTTTGACACGGGCCATTTGTGGTACGCCAAGGAGCTGGTTGCACAAGGTGTGCTCGACAGTCCTGCGCTGGTGCAGCTTTGCATGGGCGTCAAATGGGGCGCGCCCGATGATCTGAATACCTTCATGGCGATGGCCAATAACGTGCCTGATGACTGGACGTTCTCGGCCTTTGGTCTGGGGCGCAACCAGATGGCTTATGTCGCGGCATCGGTTCTTGCCGGTGGTCATGTGCGCGTAGGGCTGGAGGATAACCTGTGGCTCGACAAAGGTGTACTGGCAGAGAACCACGAGTTGGTGACGCGCGCGCGCGGGATCATTGAAGGGATGGGGGCCAAGCTGATCGGTCCTGAGCAGGTGCGCGAAAAGCTGGGCTTGCAAAAGCGCATGCCGCGATGAGGCTTCTGCTGTGGGCTGCGGTACTGGCGCTAGGCGCGTGCGCCGCTGTGGTGCCGTCCTCCGTGGCAAGAGGACCCAGCTTTCGCGATCATAGCGCGCCCATTGCGGTGACATCGCGCTTTAACACCAAGGATTTTGAGGGGCTGTGGTACGTGCGTGCTGGGTTTGACCCTGACATCGGGCGCATGGCGCTGCGCATGATGGAGACGCCTGCGGGCCGCGTGATGCGCCTTGGCGTGTTTGTATGCGATGCGGCGGGGGGGTGCGGTGATTTTGCCGAAGACCTACCTGTCAAAACCCTTGGTAAGGGGCGGTTTTTGGTGACCGTGCCCGACGGTCAGGACCGCGAGATGTGGGTGCTTTGGGTGGATGAGGGGTTCCGCACAGCCGTGCTCGGGAACAAGGTTGGCGACTTTGGCTGGATCATAGATCGCAGCACCACGGGCGGCGCGGACCGTATCAAGGCGGCGCGCGAGATATTGGATTTTAACGGCTATGCCGTGAACATGCTGAGGACAGTGAAATGACGAAAATTGCGGCGATTATTGGCGGCGGTGTGATTGGTGGCGGCTGGGCTGCGCGGTTTGTGCTGAACGGCTGGGATGTGCAGGTTTTCGATCCTGACCCACAGGCCGAGCGCAAGATTGGCGAAGTCATGGCAAATGCCCGCCGCTCGCTCCCTGGTTTGACGGATGTGGCGCTGCCTGCGGAAGGGAAGATTACTTATCACGCCAGCATTGCGGAAGCAGTGCAGGGCGCGCAGTGGATACAGGAAAGCGTGCCAGAGCGGCTTGAAATCAAACACGCGACCTTTGCGGAAATTCAAGCCGCGTGCAGCGTGGATGCGGTGATCGGCTCTTCCACCTCGGGGTTCAAGCCGAGCGAGTTGCAGCAAGGGGCCGTGCGGCCAAGCCAGATCATGGTCGCGCACCCGTTCAATCCTGTCTATCTGCTGCCGCTGGTGGAGTTGGTCGCTGTGGGGGCGGATGCGGCGCTCGTCGACACGGCCAAGGCCGTTTTGTTCTCGCTTGGGATGCATCCGCTGCACCTCAAGAAAGAAATCGACGCCCATGTCGCCGACCGCTTCCTTGAGGCGGTGTGGCGTGAGGCGTTGTGGCTGGTCAAGGACGGCATTGCGACCACCCAAGAGATCGACGACGCGATCCGCTATGGCTTTGGCATCCGCTGGGCACAGATGGGCCTGTTCGAGACCTACCGCGTGGCGGGCGGCGAGGCGGGGATGAAGCATTTTATGGCGCAGTTCGGCCCCTGCCTGACCTTCCCTTGGACCAAGCTGATGGATGTGCCTGAACTCACCGAAGAGTTGGTGGACCTGATCGCAGGCCAGTCAGATGCGCAATCGGGCCACCACTCGATCCGCGAGTTGGAGCGTATCCGCGACAATAATCTGGTGACCATGATGCGCGGCCTCAAGGCGCAGGATTGGGGAGCGGGGGCGCTGCTCAACGCGCAGGAAACGGCCATGCGCGAAGGTACGGTGCATGGGGCTGTGGCGGTTGATCTGGCGGCGGAGAAGCTGGTGGAGACGGCGCACCGCACGGTGCCGCTCGATTGGACCGACTATAACGGGCACATGACGGAGAGCCGCTATTTGCAGGCGTTTGCCGATGCCACCGACCGCTTTATGACAATCATTGGCTGTGATGCGGAGTACATCAAATCGGGGGGCAGCTATTTCACCGCCGAGACGCACATCCGCCATCTAGATGAGGTCCATGCAGGGGCTACGATTACCATACGCACCCGTGTGGTCTTGGGCGAAGGTAAGAAGATGCACCTCTTCCACGAGATGATGGAGGGCGAGCGGATGCTGGCCACGGGGGAGCATTTTCTGCTGCATGTGAGCCTTGAGACACGCAAGCCCACGCCACCAGCCCCTCATATTGAGGCGGCATTAGTGCGCTTTGCGCAAGGCCACGCAAGCCTGCCTGCGCCGGAGGGGCTAGGCCGTGCGATTGGTGCTGCGCGGTGAGACGTGTCCTCATCACCGCAGGCGCGTCGGGCATCGGGCGCGCAATGGGAGAGGCGTTTGCGGCGGCGGGCCATGAGGTCTGGGTGACGGATGTAGACGCTGCTGCCTTGGGCGCGTTGCCGAAGACATGGCAGACGCGTCAAGCGGATGCGGTGGATGAGGCTGCGATGGCGGATGTGCTGGGCGAGATGGGGCAGATTGACGTGCTTTGTGCGAATGCAGGCGTTGCGGGGCCAACGGCGCAAATCGAGGACGTCGAGCTGGAAGATTGGCGCGGATGTGTGAGCATCAATCTGGAGGGCGCGTTTCTGGCCGCGAAACACTCGGCACCGCTTATGAAGGCGGCAGGACAGGGGGCGATGATACTCACGTCGTCAACCGCAGGGATATACGGCTACCCGAACCGCGCACCTTATGCAGCGGCGAAATGGGCCATTATCGGGTTAATGAAAACGCTTGCGATGGAGCTGGGGCCGCATGGCATCCGTGCAAATGCGATCTGCCCTGGTGCGGTGGAAGGGGCACGCATGGAAGGTGTGCTTGCCCGCGAGGCCGCAGCCAAGGGCATGACCCGTGATCAAGTCTATGACGGCTATGCCGCTGGCACCTCGATGCGGCAGTTCGTCGAGGCGCAAGACATTGCGAATATGGCGGTTTTCCTTGGCTCTGATGCGGCGCGTCTGGTGTCAGGACAGGTGATTGCCGTGGACGGACATACGGAAAACCCCGATCCGAAGGTCTGAAAAGATCTTGCTGTCGTGTCGTTTTTGGAAGGTGAATTTGTAGGGCTATGGTCTAAGGTGGCAGCAGTTATTCTTGCCCAAGGACCCCTATGACCGCTCCTACTGCTGACATTACTCCTCCTGCCAATACCGCGCGTGTGGATTGGCCCACGCTTGGCCTGTTGGCGGGATTTATGGCTGTCTGGGGCTTGGCGCTGATGTTGCCTGCTTCATGGGGCATTGTGGGATTTGTGATGCTCGTGCTTGCGCTGACGCTGCACAGCTCGCTCAGTCATGAGTTGCTGCACGGGCATCCCTTGGGTATCGAGCGGGTGGAGACGGTGATTGGCCTGTGGCAACTGGGCTTATTTGTGCCCTATCTACGGTTCAAGCGGACCCATCTGGCGCACCACCTCGATGCCAATCTGACCGACCCCTATGATGATCCTGAAACCGCCTATTGCGACCCTGCCGTATGGGCGCGCCTGCCGCAGTGGCAGCGCAAAATGTTGAACATGAACAACACGCTGGCGGGGCGGATTGTGTTAGGGCCGTTGATCGGGATGGTGGCCTTTGTGCGGTCTGATATCCGCGCAGTGCGCGCAGGGGAGCGTGTGATTGCCTCCGACTGGGTGTTGCACATTCCAGGTGTGGTGCTGACGCTTTGGGCCGTTGCATTGTCCGAGATGAGTTTGGGCGTCTATCTTGCGGCATGCTACTGCGCCATGTCGATGTTGAAAATCCGCACCTTCCTCGAGCATCAGGCCCACGCGCGCGTCTCGGGGCGTACAGTCATTGTTGAGGATCGTGGTATTTTAGGGTTTCTTTTTCTAAACAATAACCTGCATGTGGTGCATCACATGCATCCGCGAGTGGCGTGGTACAAGCTTTGGCCGCTCTACCTTGCGCAGAAGGAGCGGTTCTTGACGCGCAATCACGGCTATGTTTATGCTTCTTACGGGGCGGTATTCCGCCAGTATCTGTGGCGCCGCAAGGAGCCTGTGGCGCATCCTTTGATGCCCACACACAAGGAATGATGCCGCGTGCCTGAATTGTGGATTGTCGTCACGCTGCTGGCGGCGGCGTTTCAGACTGTGCGATTCATGCTGCAAAAAGTGCTGGCCACCGCCACGCTCAGCCCTGCGGGGGCGACGTTTTCGCGGTTTATCTATTCGGCCCCGTTCATCGCACTGCTGCTGGTTGCCTATATGAGCGCGACACAGGCCAGCCTGCCACCGCTTGATGCGCGGTTCTGGGGCTTTGGCCTGCTGGGCGGTACGGCCCAGATTTTGGCGACGGTTTGCGTTGTGATGCTGTTCAAGGAGCGTAATTTTGCCGTGGGCATTACGTTCAAGAAAACCGAAGTGATCCAGACTGTGCTGGTCGGCGTGGTGTTGTTGGGCGATCTGGTGAGCCTTGCGGGGCTGGCGGCGATTGCGCTGGGGCTGATGGGGCTTTTGCTTTTGTCGGGTGGTAAGGAGGCGACCGGCTTTCACCTCTCGGACCTGCGCAACCGTGCGGCGGGTCTAGGGATTGCCAGCGGTATCCTCTTTGCTTTCTCGGCGGTGAGCTATCGCGGTGCCTCGCTCACGCTGGCGGTGGAGGATCCTTTGCTGCGCGCGAGTGTTACGCTGATGGCGGTGGTCACGATGCAGACGGTGATCATGCTGGTCTGGCTGGGGCTGTATGATCGCGGCGAGATTGGCCGCGTGTGGCGCGCGCGCCGCGTTGCCATCTGGATCGGGCTGACGTCGATGGGCGGCTCTTTGTGTTGGTTCACGGCCTTCACGCTGCAAAACGCGGCCTATGTCAAGGCGCTGGGGCAGGTGGAGCTGATCCTGAGCATCCTCGCCTCAACGCTGTTTTTCCGCGAGAAGATAACGCTGCGCGAGGCTGTGGGGATGGCGATCCTTGTGGCATCGATCCTGCTGCTGATCCTCGTGATCTAGTCGTCTTGCCCGTGGTAGGGGCGCGCATTTCCTTTGAGGCGCAGAAACAGGCTCTCTTCATCGTTGTTCTTGAAATAGGGCACTGAATCGGGCGCATTCAGATCGCGCGCGCGTGCCTCGACCTCGGCTAGCACGACTTCGGTAATGAAGGGCATGTCAAAGCTGCGCGCTTGGGTCAGCGGCACCCATTGAAGGTGCGAAAGCTCGTCACTGGCGGCGGCAAAGTCATCAGGGTCAGACGCTACTTCGTCTGCGTCCAGCAAGAAGAAGCGCGCATCAAACCGCCGTGGGCGACCAGGGGGCGTGAGGGCGCGGAACACGAATTGCAAAGGCTCGGCGTGGGGCAGGTGGCCTGTGGCGGCGAAACTTTCCCAGTCTGGTGGAACGTCGCCCTGCCATTCGCCTTTGGTCCCCAGAATGAGGCCCGTTTCCTCCCAAAGCTCGCGAATGGCAGCGACGGGGATGGCGTGGGCAAGGGATGCGTCCACATCCTCACCGATGCGCGCCGCACATTGCGGGGTTAGCGGCGTGGCCAGCGGTATATGTGCATCGTCTGCATCAACTGCACCACCCGGAAAAACGAATTTATTTGGCATAAACGCTGCTTCTGCGCCGCGCTGGCCCATCAGGATCGACGGCTCATGCATCCTGTCACGGATCACAATGACTGTAGAGGCGTTGCGGATGGCCGTTTTGTCGACGCTCATAGGTCCCTCAATTCAATCCGGACCTATTTGCTCGGGCGCGCAAACCCGCCCATTTCCTTGGCCCATTGGAAGCCGATCAAGGCCCCCTTTATTCTTGGAAGAAGGTAGAGGGACAATGCCACGGTGCCAACCGCAAA
>CBFHZX010000051.1:0-17151 GCA_965660425.1 Sulfitobacter sp.
GGAGTCGGCAAGTGGATATGCGGAAATGATCGAATTTTCTTCGATATGGTTAGAATACGCTTCATTTCCAAAGGCACTTTCAAACGTGGATCGGGGGACAGCGTCGGGTGTTAAATCGCGGCGGCATGCGCGGCTTCTTTGGTTGTGAAGCGATCCACAAAGCTTGCGATTACGCGGACCAGTGGTCGGTACTCGGGATGCATTTCCAACCCACCTGTGCTCAAAAAGAAAACGTCAGGATAAGTGTTCATCAGCGATACAGCCGTTTGCCGCAGGGTGTCCTTGTGATCGGGAAATCTGTCTTGCAGCTCGGTCGTGGGGAAGATGAACCTGCACATCAGCTCTTCAATGATGAAGGCGATCATAAGGTCGGTGTCGCGCATCTCATAGCCCTTGCGGCCCGCGAAACCTGTCTCCAACACGCGGTCCTGATAGGCAGATGTCGCCGCTGCATTCTGTTGATAGCCTTGTTCGAAACGTGAAATAGCCGATGCGCCGAACCCGATCAGTGTAGCACTCTGGTCATCGGTGTAGCCCTGAAAATTGCGGCGCAGCTTTCCGCGCTGATCTGCTTTGAGCAAACTGTCGGTCGGTTTGGCAAAGTGGTCAATGCCGATCGCGGCATAACCGGCCTCCTTAAGAACAGTGTCTGCTACCTGCGCCAATCCGTATCGTTGCAATGTATTGGGCAACGTCTCTTCCTTGATCAGAACCTGACGCTTGGACATCCAAGGCACATGGGCATAGCCGTAGATTGCCAGACGATCTGCATCCATGCGGATCACATGATCCAGCGTTTCGCGAAAACTCGCCTCGGTCTGGAAGGGCAGGCCATAGAGCAGATCAAGGTTGATCGCGGCGATATCGTTGTTGCGCAAAAACGTGACGACATCGAATGTCTGCTTCAACGATTGCTTTCGTCCGATCGCAGCTTGTACTTTTGGATCAAAATCCTGAACGCCGATGCTGGCGCGGTTCATCCCGAAATGAATTAATGTGATCAGCAGGTCCTCAGAGGCCTCTGTCGGATCAATCTCGACCGAGAATTCGAACTCTTCCGCAGGGGCAAATGCGCCGAACACTGCGCCCAGCAGTTTCGTCATGCTTGCAGGTGTGAGAATCGTCGGCGTGCCTCCGCCCAGATGCAGCTGCCCCATCTTGAGGCCAGCGGGAACAACATCGCGCACAGCCTTAATTTCCTTGAGCAATATGTCAATATAGGCATCAACGGGCCGCATGGTTTGCGTCCCTTGTGTGCGACAGGCACAGAACCAGCACAGGCGCTTACAAAATGGAATGTGAATATAGATGGACACGTCTTCGCCCGCATCAATGCTGGTCAGCCACTCCATCTGGTGCCGCTGGCCTACCGCATTCTGAAAATGGTTTGCAGGCGGATAGCTAGCGTAGCGCGGCACTTTAGCATTGAACAGGCCGTGCTTTGAAAGATGTTCAATTTTTTCCATGAGGATGTTAGACTGTAGTTCGTAGCCAATGACATTGATGTAGATCAAAAAATGAAAAATTCCGATTTCGTCGCAGTGCGCTGTGATGAATGCCCTATCCGTCATCGGGCGGTATGCGCGCGCTGTGATGGTGACGAGCTGGCCATTCTGGAAAGCATGAAAACGTACAAGAAATTCGCTGCAGGGGAGACGATCCTGTGGCGCGGCGAGCCTTTGGAGTATGTGGCCTCGCTTGTGCATGGCGTGGCGAGCCTCTCCAAGACGATGGAAGACGGGCGCACCCAGATGGTGGGGCTTTTGCTGCCGTCCGATTTTATTGGCCGCCCCGGTCGTACCGAGGTCGAGTTTGATGTCGTCGCTACGACCGATCTCACCCTGTGCCGGTTTGAGCGTAAGCCTTTCGAGAAACTGGTCGTGGAGACTCCCCATATTGCGCAACGCCTGATGGAGCTTGCGCTGGATGAGTTGGACGCCGCACGTGACTGGATGCTGCTGCTGGGCCGCAAAACCGCGCGTGAGAAGATCGCGACCTTTATCGACATGCTGGCACAGCGCAGTCTGGCGAACGGTTCTGCCAATGATCTCAAGCTGGAGCTGCCCATGACCCGCGACCAGATCGCAAACTATCTTGGTCTGACGCTCGAGACGGTATCGCGCCAGTTCAACGCGCTTAAGAAAGAGGGGGTTATCTCCCTGTCGGGGCGCAAAGAGATTGAAGTGGTTGATCTTTTGGCGCTGCGCACGGCCACAGGCGATGATTCCGACGGCGGCATGCTGTCCTGATCTCCAAAAATATCTTTTCTTGATTCAGATCAAGGAACGCAAAAGGCCCTCCCCATAAACCTGACCCAGCGAACAGGAGCGTCGATTGGTGCTCTGATATTTCTAGGGGCATTTTATGGACTATGTAAAAATCATCCTTTTGGGCGCGATTACCGTGATCGCTGCCCTCGCCAGCAGCTGGGCGCATGACCTTGCCTATCAGGTTCACGCACTGCTTATTATGGTGGTTGCCTTTGCCATGTTTATCTACGTGTTGCGAAACACAGATGAACCCGCAAAGCCGACGATGGAACACGACGGGATTTATTTCGACGGTGTGATCCGCGCAGGCGTGATCGCCACTGCGTTCTGGGGCATCGCAGGCTTTTTGGTTGGTACGTTTATTGCGTTCCAGCTGGCCTTTCCGGCGCTCAACTTTGACTGGGGCCAACCCTTTACAAACTTTGGCCGCCTGCGTCCGCTGCACACCAGTGCGGTGATTTTTGCGTTTGGCGGCAACGCGCTGATCGCGACATCGCTTTATGTGGTGCAACGCACTTCCGCTGCGCGCCTTTGGGGCGGTAACACCGCATGGTTTGTCTTCTGGGGCTACCAGCTCTTCATCGTGCTGGCAGCAACGGGCTACCTTCTGGGCGCCACACAATCCAAAGAATACGCCGAGCCTGAGTGGTACGTCGATATCTGGCTCACCATTGTCTGGCTGGCCTATCTCGCTGTGTTCCTCGGCACGATCTACAAGCGTCGGGAAAAGCACATCTATGTAGCCAACTGGTTCTTCCTCGCGTTCATCATCACTGTTGCGATGCTGCATCTGGTCAATAACCTGAGCATTCCAGTCTCTATCTGGGGCTCCAAATCCGTGCAGGTCTTCTCGGGCGTGCAAGATGCAATGACCCAGTGGTGGTACGGCCACAACGCCGTGGGCTTCTTCCTGACCGCAGGCTTTCTGGGCATGATGTACTACTTCGTGCCAAAGCAGGCGGGGTGTCCTGTCTACTCCTACAAACTGTCGATCATTCACTTCTGGGCGCTGATCTTTCTCTACATCTGGGCGGGTCCGCACCACTTGCACTATACGGCTCTGCCTGACTGGGCAGCGACCCTCGGTATGGTCTTCTCGATCGTGCTGTGGATGCCCTCATGGGGCGGTATGATCAACGGTCTGATGACGCTGCAAGGCGCGTGGGACAAGTTGCGCACCGATCCGATCATGCGGATGTTCGTTCTGTCGCTTGGTTTCTACGGCATGTCCACATTCGAGGGTCCGATGATGTCGATCCGCGCTGTGAACTCGCTGTCGCACTATACCGACTGGACCATCGGTCACGTCCATTCCGGCGCACTTGGCTGGAACGGCATGATCACCTTTGCTTGCATCTACTTCCTGACGCCACGCCTGTGGGGCCGCAAACAGATGTACTCGATGGCCGCAATCAACTGGCACTTCTGGTTGGCCACGCTGGGTATCGTTCTCTATGCGGCGTCCATGTGGGTCACTGGCATCATGGAAGGTCTGATGTGGCGCGAGGTGGATGATCAAGGCTTCTTGGTGAACTCCTTTGCCGACACGGTCTCAGCCAAGTTCCCGATGTATGTGGTGCGCGGTCTGGGCGGGGTTCTCTTCCTCAGCGGGGCAATGGTGATGGTCTGGAACATGTTCATGACCATCCGCGGGGCTAGCCCCGTGACCGCCTCGGTCCCCCAAGCAACCACCAGCGCAACACCAGCAGAATAAGGAGCCCAACATGGCCATTCTTGATAAACATGCCATTCTGGAACGCAGCCCGACTTTGCTGCTGACCTTCTCTCTTCTGGTGGTAACCGTCGGCGGGATCGTAGAAATCGCACCTCTCTTCTGGCTCGAGAACACGATCGAAGATGTAGAGGGCGTGCGCCCCTACTCCCCGCTCGAGTTGACAGGGCGCGATATCTACATCCGCGAGGGCTGCTATGTCTGCCACTCCCAGATGATCCGCCCCATGCGCGACGAAGTCGAGCGCTACGGCCATTACTCACTGGCGGCAGAATCGCAGTACGATCACCCGTTCCAATGGGGGTCAAAGCGGACAGGGCCTGATCTGGCCCGTGTGGGGGGGCGGTATTCGGACGCATGGCACGTGGACCATTTGATTGATCCGCAGTCCGTGGTGCCCGAAAGCATCATGCCCAAATATGCCTTCCTCGCCGATGCGGAAATCGACGGCGAGCATATCGAGGCACTCTTGAAGACGCACCGCTTTGTCGGCGTGCCTTACTCTGACGAACAGATCGAACAGGCCAAGACCGACTTTATGGTTCAAGCCGATCCCGATGCCGATTGGGATGATATGCTCGAACGCTATCCGGGGGCTGCCATCAACAATTTCGACGGCCAACCCGAGTTGACCGAAATGGACGCGCTAATCGCCTATCTTCAGGTGCTTGGCACCATGGTCGATTTCTCCACCTTCACTCCAGACGCAAGCCGATAGGAGGCGCACGAAATGGATACCTATTCCCTCCTGCGTGAAATCGCCGACAGCTGGGTGCTGCTGGCCATGTTCTGCTTCTTTATCGGTGTCGGCATCTTTGCGTGCCTCCCAAGTCAGGCAAAGGCCCGCGAGGATGCAAGCATGATCCCGATGCGGGACGATGTTGCGCCAAAACCTGAAAAATCCTGCTCAAGAATATGTGCTACATGCGCCTGTTCTGATGAGCTTACCGCGATGAGAGGACTGTCCAATGGCTGATCTCAAAATTGACGAAGAAACCGGCGTCGAGACCACAGGCCACTCCTGGGACGGCATCGAAGAACTGAACAACCCGCTGCCGCGCTGGTGGCTGTGGTGCCTCTATGCCACGATTGTCTGGGGCATCGGTTATGTGATCGCCTATCCTGCATGGCCCATGATCTCGGGCGCAACCGAAGGGGTGCTGGGCTGGTCCACACGTGCCAATGTTGCTCAGGAAATAGTTGAGCATGAGGCCAAGAACGAGACGCTGGTGACAGCGCTCCTCGATACCGAGTTTGCGGCACTGCCCGAGAGCGCAGACCTGCACCGCTATGCCATTGCGCGCGGTGGCGCGGTGTTCCGCGCCCAGTGCTCACAGTGTCACGGCTCAGGTGCGGCGGGGGCCAAGGGCTATCCCAACCTGCTGGACAATGACTGGCTCTGGGGCGGCACGGTGGACGAGATCGCCCATACCGTTGCCCACGGCATCCGCAACGAGACGGATGATGACGCCCGCTGGTCCGAGATGCCCGCCTTTGGTGAGATACTGGAGGAGGACGAGATCGCGGCGACTGTCGAATATGTTGTCTCACTTTCGAACCCTGATCACGATGCCGCACTGGCAGCTACGGGCTCGGAAATTTTTGCCGATAATTGTGTCGCTTGCCACGAGGAGAACGCAATGGGCAATAAGGATCTCGGCGCACCAAATCTGGCTGATGCGATCTGGCTCTATGGCGGGGACCGCGACACTTTGACCGAGACGATCTACTACTCGCGTTACGGTGTCATGCCCGCATGGGGCCAGCGCCTGACCGATGCAGACGTGCGCGCTGTCTCAAGCTATGTGCACGCACTGGGTGGCGGCGAATAAGCCGCACCTTTGAGACAAAAGCTGCCCTGCTCATACGGGGCAGCTTTTTAATCCCGGAATGGCCCTGTTCGCAAAACGTGCCGTTTCGGGATTTCTTGTTTTCTTGACCCAGATCAAGGTCCGCCACTGCCACTGCGCTTAGACATAAGATGCGAACAGGGACACATCACATGAGCACCTCACCACCACCATCTTTATACAAAGCCCAAGAACCCATTTTCCCCCGTAAGGTGAAGGGATTCTTCCGCACCTTCAAATGGTGGATCATGGCGGTGACGCTGGGCATCTATTATCTCACCCCGTGGATCCGCTGGGACCGCGGTGTGAACCTGCCCGATCAGGCGGTTCTCATCGACATGGCCAACCGCCGCTTCTATTTCTTCTGGATCGAAATCTGGAGCCATGAGTTCTATTTCGTCGCAGGATTGCTAATCATGGCGGGGCTGGGGCTGTTCCTCTTTACCTCCGCATTGGGCCGCGTCTGGTGCGGCTATACCTGCCCCCAGACGGTCTGGACCGACCTATTTATTCTGGTTGAGCGCTGGATCGAGGGCGACCGCAACGCCCGCGTGCGCCTGTGGAAAAGCAAATGGGATTTCCGCAAGTGGCGGTTGCGGATTACCAAATGGATCGTCTGGATGGGCATTGCCGTCGCCACGGGCGGGGCATGGGTCTTTTATTTTGCCGATGCGCCGACCTTGCTGGTCGATCTGGTCACAGGCGCTGGCCATCCCGCGGCCTATATCACTGTCGGTATTCTAACAGCGACGACCTTCTTCTTTGGCGGCTTTGCGCGTGAACAAATCTGCATTTACGCCTGCCCGTGGCCGCGCATTCAGGCGGCGATGATGGACCCCGATACCATAACGGTTGCCTACCGCGACTGGCGCGGAGAGCCGCGCGGCAAAGGCAACGTGCGCAAGCGTGACCAGGCCGCCGCTGAGAAAGCCGCCGCCGATGCACAGGCAGCTGGCGGTGACCAAGTCGTCCGCTATGCTGGGACCCCGCGCACCAATGCGCCGATCCAGCTGACCAGTGGCACCGCCACTATCAGCGCCCCTGTGGAAGAGCACGGCGACTGCATCGACTGTATGGCCTGCGTCAACGTCTGCCCCATGGGCATCGACATCCGCGACGGCCAGCAGATGGAGTGTATTACCTGCGCGCTCTGCATTGATGCCTGCGATGATGTCATGGACAAAATCGGCAAGCCGCGCGGCCTGATCGATTATATGGCACTGTCGGACGAGGATGCCGAGCGGGCAGGGGCTGCACCCGTTCCGTTGTGGCGCCACATCCTGCGCCCCCGCACGATCCTCTATACGATCATGTGGGCATCCATCGGTCTTGGACTGGTCTACGCGCTCTTCATCCGCAGCGATATCGAGCTGACGGTCAGCCCCGTGCGCAACCCGACCTATGTGCTGCAATCGGATGGGTCTATCCGCAACATCTATGATGTGCGCCTGCGCAATAAATCGGGCGATGACCGCGTGTTTCACCTCAGCTTGCGCAGCGATGAAATCCTGCGGATCGAACTTGAGGGCCGTGAAGGGCAGCTTTCCGTCCCCGTGCCCGCGGACAGTACCGTGCTGCAACGTGTCTACGTTACAGCGCGCCCGCAGGATCCTGTCGCCAGCACTGAGCGGACCGATCTGCGCCTCTGGGTCGAAGACCTGAGCACCGACATCCGCGCCAGCCAAGACACCATCTTCAACGGAAGGGACACCCAATGAATACCGCAAAAAACGAGATCAAAGGCTGGCATGTTTTCATGGGCTTTGCAGGGGCATTCGGGATCATCATTGCGGTGAACCTGACCCTCGCCTTCCAAGCCGTGAAAACCTTTCCCGGGCTGGAGGTCAAAAACTCATATGTCGCGAGCCAGAACTTTGACGCAGACCGCGACGCGCAACTGGCGCTGGGCTGGGATGTCTCTGCGACGCTGGACAATCACACCCTGTCGCTGATGATCGCCCAAGACGGCACCCCCATCGCGCCCGTCATCGAAAGCGCCACCTTTGGCCGCGCCACCAACGTGCAATTCGATGAGACGCCCGAGTTCACCTTCAACGGCCAAGCGCTTGTGGCGCAGGTTGAGGCGGGTGCGGGCAACTGGAACCTGCGCCTCAAGGCACGCGCCGAAGATGGCACCCTGTTTCAACAACGCATCATCGTGAAGGTCCTCAAATGACCGCCGCCTGCCCAGCATGCACAACAGGCGCAGTGCCCAGCGACAGCATGGACATCGGCCCCAGCTTGCAATTTTCACTGCCAGACATCCACTGCGCTGCCTGCATCGGCAAGATCGAGCGCGGTTTGGCATCGGTCAGCGGTGTCACCGCCGTGCGCGTGAACCTCTCGCTCAAACGTCTGACCGTTACAGGTCCCGTCGATCCCGCAAAGCTCGAAGGCAACCTGCGCGATCTGGGATTTGAGGCCTTTCCGCTGGACCTCGACGCGCTCAACACAGCGCGCGACACTGTGGGCCGCGCCCTGATGACGCGCATGGCCGTGGCAGGCTTTGCCATGATGAATGTTATGCTTTTGTCCGTGGCGGTCTGGGCGGGGGCCACAGATGCCACCCGCGATCTCTTCCACCTTATCTCAGCGCTGATCACGCTGCCCGTCATTGCCTACGCAGGCCAGCCCTTCTTCCGCAACGGCTGGAGCGCGCTGCGCGCAGGGCATCTGAACATGGACGTGCCGATCTCGCTCGCCATCCTGCTGGCCGCTGGCATGTCGCTGTTCGAGGCACTGCAAGGGGGTGAGCACGCCTATTTTGACGCCGCTATCTCGCTCACCTTCTTCCTGCTGATTGGCCGCTACATGGATCACCGCACGCGCAGCGCGGCCCGTTCCGCCGCGAAAGAGCTGACCGCGCTCGAAGTGCAGACCGCACAAAAGATGGTGGACGGCACGGCGCAAACGGTGAACGTCAGCGCGCTGGCGATTGGCGATATCATCGCTGTGCCCTCTGGTGCGCGGGTGCCTGTCGATGGCGTGCTGCTGTCGGAACACGCGCTGATGGACCGCTCTTTCCTCACAGGCGAAAGCGCCACCATTGACGTGGCCCAGAACGCCAACCTGCAAGCGGGTGAGATCAACGTGGCCGCCCCCCTGACGCTGCGCGCGACCGCCGTGGGGGATGATACCACCCTGCGCCGCATGGCGGCTATGGTCGAAACGGCCGAGAACAGCCGCAACAAATACACGGCGATGGCCGATCGCGCCGCACAGTTTTATGCCCCCGCCGTGCACCTTCTGGCGCTCAGTGCCTTCATCGGCTGGATGCTCATCAATGGCGATGTGCGCCACGCGCTGAATGTGGCAATCGCTACGCTCATCATCACCTGCCCCTGCGCGCTGGGCCTTGCCGTGCCTGCCGTATCCACTGCCGCCATTAGCCGCCTGTTCTCCATGGGCTACCTCGTCAAACATGCCACAGCGCTGGAGCGACTGGCCGAGGTGACCCGTGTGGTGTTTGATAAAACGGGCACGCTCAGCATGCCTTCCGTCACTTTGCCCGATCCCTTCTCAACAACCGAACGCCGTGCGGCAAAAGCACTGGCCCAAGCCTCTAACCACCCGCTTTCACGTGCATTAGAGACTGTTTTAAAGGAGGGTCGCGCCGCCGAGCTAACGCAGATATCCGAGGTCGCAGGGCAGGGCATCGTCGCAGATTGGGAAGGCCGCGAAGTCCGTTTGGGGCGTGGCGCGTGGCTGGGCGCAGACTTCGATGATCTGGGCCTGCGTATTGGCACCGATGCCCCGCGGCAGATCACCGCCGCCGAGACACCGCGTGCAGGTGTCCGCCATGCGCTTGAACACATCGAATTGCCCGCTGAGATCGTCACAGGTGATGCTCCGGCACCCGCCAAGCGCTTTGCCGCTGACCTCAGCATCGGTGTACACGCCGACATGCGCCCCGAGGCAAAGCTCGCCTATCTGAAAGAACTTGCAGGGCAGGGCGAGACGGTTCTCATGGTTGGCGATGGCCTCAACGATACCGCCGCCCTCGCTGCGGCCCATGCCTCCATCGCGCCCGCCTCCGCCCTCGATGCATCGCGCAGCGCGTCCGACATCGTGGTGCTGAAAGACAGCTTTGAAGACCTGCCCATGTTGCTGCGCATCTCAAAAATGGCCGGCAAACTGTCGGAACAGAACTTCACCATCGCCGCGATTTATAACGGCGTCTCTATCCCACTTGCGCTCGCGGGCTACGCCACACCGCTGGCTGCTGCACTGGCCATGTCGATCTCCTCGATCACCGTGCTGCTGAACTCCCAACGCATAAGGTATGCCAAATGAATGTGCTTGTGATCCTGATCCCCGTCTCGCTGATCCTCGGCGGTTTGGGTCTTGCCGCCTTCATCTGGACCGTGCGCAGCGACCAATACGACGACGAGGCAGGCAATGCCGCGCGCATCTTGCTCGACGATGACGAGACAACAAATTCTCCCTGATGCAAGGCATGTGCCTTGCGTTGACTTTGGGACTACGGCCCGCAATGTGCAGCCGTAGTCCCCTTTTTATCAGTCTCTAACCGGCAGGCCACGCCCGCGCGCGCACCTCGTCAAAGCTGTGGCGCAAAAGTATCTCGCCATCTCTGAACACAGGTACCAGCGCGTCGGCCCCCGCAGGGATATTCGCCGCAGGCCGCGCCACCAAAGCACCGCTGTCACTGCGCATCACACCGTGCTTGCCGCGCCGCGAGGTCTTGGAACCTTTGGCGGTTATCGGATCCTTGAATAACTCGTGCCAAGCGCCACTGCGGTAAATTGCCGAGGCCTTCATCGTATAGCCAAAGCTGTCGCGGTCAAGCTTTTGTAACAGGCCACCGCCCATCCCGAACGCGATGTTCCCGATGGCCAGCCCGCGCGCGATCATCGCATCCATGATCTCAACAATGCTGCGTTTGTTCACCCCGTCGCCCTGAATGATCCGCACCTTGTCATTGAGCAAACGGTAGCCCTGCGCCGTGGTGCTGTACCCGAACCGCGCCATCAACGCCTCGATCACATCAGGCACAATATGCACGGGGTCCCCGCTGTCAGGCCGCACGACCAACACACCGTCACGCGCCAATACCTCATCGCGCAGCGCATCGCCCCAATAGTCGCGCACCACGCGCGTGAGGTCATAGCTGTCGCTCACGCAAGCGATGATCCCAGTGGGATTGGCCTGCAACATCCGCCGCATCTGGTCCAGCTCTCCGCCCATACCGGCGGGAGTCATGGTCGAGTGCTCGCTCGCAGGGATCGAAAACCCTGCCATCTCCGCACCATAAAAATTGCGCGCCACAACCAATGCCCCGATGGTGTCGGTGCACATTGAATTCACGAGGTGCGCCGCACCGCCAATGGCCGCTGCATCCGCACTCACAGCACCACGTGCGCCGAAATCATGCAGCTTAAACTCGGCCCACTCGGTGGTGCCATCAGTCACCTGCATCTTGTCACGAATGGAATACGCCACCGCAAACGACAGGCTGCACACGGTCGAAGCATACCAAACTGCCCGCAACAGACGGGTCTCGAGATACGACACGAGCCAGAAACACGCAGGATCAGTATTCTCGATCCGCAACTGCGGTACGCGCACGGGCACCACGGTCCCCTCGGGCAGCGCCTCGATCAACACAGGCAAGCGCCCGCCGTGCTGGTCAATAATGTGCTGCCAGCCGTCGCGGAAAATATCAAACCCGTGGGCCTTCAGGAACGGGGTCGCCTCATCCAGCATCGCTTGGGTCACCACTGCGCCACGCAGCTTGGTCAGTTCGATTTGCAGGCCAAAGAAAACCACGCGATTAATGGCATCCCAAGGCTTGCGCGCCTCGATGTAGGAGGACACAAATTCGGTTCCCTCGGGGTATTGGGTAAAGTGGGAAAGCTTGTAACTGTCGGTATCGAAAATCAGATTGTCGATGCTGACAGGGTTCGGGAACAGCGCCGCAGCGCTGGGATTCTGTATAGTCATTGTCCTGTTCCTCCTCGGATGTGGACGGTATGCGATCTGCGGACCTCCCGCAGATCAGGGATGCGCCGATATGCTCGGCGCTGGCAATATCCCCTCTCGGGGAATCTCTCATAGTTAGGCTTGCGCCATCAGGATCGAGGCATAGGCAAACGGCACCTCGGGGACGAACGCGTGAATGATGTCAAAGTGATCCTCGAACAGCGCATCGGGTGTGATCTCCGTGATCGGCACCCATCGCGCGGCGGCAGCGTCACTGCCCGCTTTCACTTTCTCCATCTGTGCACGGTTTTGCAGATCAAAGACAAACGCTTCTGTGCGGACCCAGCCCTTCTCGGACCGCTCTGGATGGTCAAACACCCGCCGCGTCCGCAAGCGCCCTCGCATGGCACCTTTTGGCATGTCGAGACCTGCCTCCTCATAAAGCTCGCGGATCGCCGCATCGAGCGCGGTCTCACCTGAATCAATATGACCGCCGGGCAACGCCCAAAGCCCCTTGCCGGGTTGCGTCAACCTCTCCACCAGCAAAACATGCCCTGACTGGATCACCACCGCATCGGCGGTGTTCACGGGGATCGGATAGCCGTAGACCGCTTCCGCGGCCGCCGTCTTGGCGCGGTATTTGCTGACGAACGCACCCTCGCTGCGGATGGTTTCTACCGCCTGCGGGTTGGCGTCGATCCACTGCTGCACAGGGGCAACATGGGCGTCGCCAAATGCGTCTGAGGTTCCACCGAAAAACAACGCCCCGCGCAGGTCAGTCGCGTTGAGCACAACACCGCCGTGCGTCTTTGGCGCTGCCTGCATCATCTCCCAAGTGGGGAACCAGCGCAGGTATTGCGAGGATTTGTCCTTTTCGAATCCCGTCAGGACCACGTCTGTCTTGGCTGGGTCCAACCCCGCCCGCCGCATATGCAGCGTCACCGCCGTGCGCACATTCGAAATCCACGCGCGGTCGTTATAAAGCGTGTCTACCAGCGGCAGCGTCGCCACAGGCTTGCCCAGATGCGCGGTGCCAGCGGCAATAAATGCGCGGCGTTCAGAGTAGGAGAAGGGGTTCTTCCAACTGCGCGGGCGGTAGGCGCTACCGACTAGCATCAACATGCTGTCAGCGCGGCTCAAAGCCTGCTCCACCACGTCTAAATGGCCCGCGTGAAAAGGTTGGAAACGGCCGATAAAAACGGCCAGCGTGTGTCTGGTCATAGCGTGCGTCCTCCGCAACGATGTGTGGGGCAGGACCTCACTGCCTTGCTCGCAACATAGGACCACATCGGATAGATTGCCAAGAATGTTTCAAACAATACGGTTATGCAGATCATGCATGATGCGGATTATTCCATCAATTACAGTGCAGTAACATCCTTCAACATCTTCGCCGCCAGCCGCAAATCCTGCACCAACAGCGCGCGCAGCCTACCCGAATTCTCGCCGCGCAACACCGCCGACGGGTGCAGGGTGATCAAAACGGGCAAGCCTTCGCGCCCTCGCTCCACCCGCCCGCGCCGCTGCATCAGGGCACTGCCATCCCCCGTCAGGGTCTGCGCCGCCGTGGCCCCAAGGGCCAGCAGAAACGCAGGCTGCACTTGTGCGACTTCCTGCTCCAGCCAGACGCGGCAGGCATCCACCTCGGACTTGTGCGGGCTTTGATGGATGCGCCGTTTGCCACGCGGAGTGAATTTGAAATGCTTGACGGCATTAGTGACATACGCCTGCGTACGGTCGAGCCCCGCTTCGGTGGCCAGCTGGTGAAACAATTGCCCCGCTGGTCCCACAAACGGCACACCTTCCAAATCCTCGCGATCTCCGGGCTGCTCGCCGACAATCATCAGCGGCGCATCCCTTGGCCCCACACCGTCAACCGCTTGCGTGGCCTGCGCACCAATCGGACAGCGCGCGCAGGCGTGCAGCTTGCCTACCTCGGCACGCTCGGGAATACGCTCCAATATCCGCTCCGCACGGATCGGGGGCAGGGTGGGCGCGTTCTCCTGCATCTCGCGCATCCGCGCTTCTGCCCCTGCAATAAGATCGGGGATCAACTCTGCCTCGGGCAGGTTCCTCCAGTATTTCTTGGGCATCTCCGATTGCATCGCTTTGACCTTGAGCCGCGCAGGGTTGAAGATGTTGGCGTAATACGTCTTCCACAGCTCTTCGGTCTCGTCGCTAAGATCAAGCTTGCTGCTCGCCATCGCCTCATGGGTTAGATCACCGCCCTCAAATCGTGTGGTAACCTCTGGCGTCACAATCACCCAATCCATGTCGCCGAAACGGCGGGTAAAGAAGCTTGCGATCAGTTCTTCAATACGGTGGTCAGGCTCGAACCAGCTGATGAATTGCCGCCTGTTTGCCCCCTCCGGCGTGACCTCGCGAAAACGGACAAAGGCTTTCATCTTGTGCATGTCGCGGCGGATGTTCTTGGCCCATGCCTCCAGCTGCTGCACCTCAGCGTCAGTGCGGTTGCCGAGCAACCCTCGCGTGCCTGTACAGCGCAGCAATACACGGTAGAGCAGATCATGCACACCCGCATCGCGGTGCGCGCAGACTTGCTTGGCCAGCGTCACAAATCCTTTTGGCACAGTCATCTCACGCGGCGGCGGCAGGGGCGCACCAGCCCCGAACAGGCCTGCATTCGCGTCCTCCATTCCCCAATCCACCTCATCAGGAGGCACGCCATTGCTGGCCAAGGCCCGCGCCGCACCGCGCCACGCCTCAAACGTGCCGAGGCGCGGCAGGCGGGGCGCATAGATCACAGCAGGCTCAATTGCTCTGGCGGCGGCGCGAAGCGCGCGCGCAGGTTGGCCGCATCGGTTAGCCCGCCAGGCGACCAGTCGCGGGTAGTGATGAACGGCTTGGCCTTATTCACCAGCGCGCCGATGCGCTTGAGATCGCCAAACCCCAGCGCCCCCGACCGCCGCGCCGACACGATACGCTGCACTGATTTCGTCCCGAAACCCGGCACGCGTAGCAGCATATCCTGGCCGGCACGGTTCACATCCACAGGGAACATCTCACGGTTTGCCAGCGCCCAGCTCAGCTTGGGGTCAATCTCCAAATCAAGCATCCCGTCCGTCGCCGCCGAGGCAATCTCGTCCGCCTCATAGCCATAAAACCGCAACAACCAATCGGCTTGATACAGCCGATGCTCCCGCGCCAACGGCGGTTTGATCAGCGGCAGCGCGGCAGTGCTGTCAGGGATGGGCGCAAAGGCGGAATAATACACCCGCTTCAATTTATAAGACGAATAAAGCCGCGTAGAGCTTTGCAGGATGGTCGCATCACTGGCCCCATCAGCGCCCACAATCAGCTGCGTGCTTTGCCCCGCCGGCGCAAACTTCGCTGAACGCCGCCCAGTATGGGTCTTTTCCTTTGCAGCCTGCTTACGTAGCTCGACCCGTCCCATGGCGCGGCGTATCTCGTCACCATTTTTCTCGGGCGCATAGGCGTTGATGCCCGCATCTGTCGGCAGCTCGATGTTCATCGACAAGCGGTCCGCCAACAGCCCTGCCTCCTCTATCAACTCAGGGGAGGCATCGGGGATCGTCTTGAGATGGATGTACCCGCGAAAGTGATGCTCATGCCGCAAGGTCCGTGCGATCCGCACCATATCGGCCATCGTGTCGTCAGGGCTTTTGATAATGCCCGAGGACAGGAACAGCCCCTCGATGTAATTGCGGCGGTAGAATTCGGTCGTCAGATGCACGACCTCCTCTACCGAGAACCGCGCACGCGGCACCTGAGACGAGACACGGTTGATGCAATAGGCGCAATCGTAAATGCAGAAATTCGTCATCAGAATTTTGAGCAGGCTGATGCACCGCCCGTCAGGCGCGTAGGCATGGCAAATCCCGGACCCTTCGGTACTGCCCAACCCGCTGCCATCCGCACTGTTACGCTTGGACGTCCCCGACGACGCACAGCTGGCGTCATATTTCGCCGCATCGCTGAGCAAGGCCAGCTTTTCTTTGAGACTCATTTTACTCATTGCGTTCTTATAATGTTCCCGTTCTGTTTCTGGCAAGCCCTTTGCCGCTGCGACATTTTTGACCGCCGCAGCGCATCGGCAAACTGCTGCGCGCTGCAAATCAGGGACTATTGCACCACCCCCGCAATCGGGTAGCATGATGAAAAAATTCAGGCTTAACGAGGCAGCAGACCATGACATTATCCCGCAGAACCTTTGCATTGGGCCTTGGTGCCCTCACGCTTTCCGCTTGTGGTGGTGGCACTACTTCCGTTTCCTCATCCAGCAGCGGAGGCCTTCCTGCCGACCTGCGCCCCACACCCAATGCTCGCTATGATGCTTGGGTTGCCAGCTTCCGCACACGGGCGGCATCGCGCGGCATCTACCAATCGACAATGAATGCGGCCTTCCGCGGCACAGGCTACCTGCCAGGATGCGTCAAGCGGGATCGCAATCAGGTGGAATTCCGCCGCACGCTGGAGGATTACATCTCCATCGCGGCCTCAGACGAGCGGGTGAGCAAGGGCCGCGCCGCCTTCGCGCGCCACCGCAGCACGCTGCAAACGCTTGAGGGAAAATACGGTGTGGATGCCGAGATCATCTGTGCGATTTGGGGGCTAGAGAGCTTCTTTGGCGAGCGCAGAGGCGATGTGCCCGTGATCTCCGCCACCTCCACACTGGCCTTTGACGGACGGCGCGGCGCGTTCTTCGAGAAACAACTCATGGCCGCCCTGCGCATCTTGCAAAATGGCGACATACCCGCCGCGCGCATGACAGGATCATGGGCAGGGGCGATGGGCCACACCCAGTTCATTCCTACGTCTTACCAAGCTTTCGCAGTGGATTTCACAGGCGACGGCCGCCGTGATATCTGGTCTGACGATCCCACCGATAGCCTTGCCTCGACTGCCGCCTATCTGGCCAAGAACGGCTGGCAGCGCGGCGTCAAATGGGGCGGCGAAGTCGGCAATGGTGCGCCCCAAGGCAGCGTGATCCAACCGCAGGCGGGGGGGGCGCGGTTCTCCGTCACCCGCAATTTCCGCGTGATCAAACGCTACAATAATTCCGACAGCTACGCGATTGGCGTGGGCCATCTGTCCGACCGTATCGGCGGCGCAGGCCCCTTGCGCGGCAGCTTCCCACCCGATGCAAATGGCTTGATGAAGGACGACCGGATCGCCCTGCAACAGCGCCTCACGGCCAATGGTTTTGACACCCAAGGGGCGGATGGCGTGATCGGCCCCAATACAGAAAAGGCGATTAGCGCATATCAGGCAAGCAAGGGTCTGGCGGTGACAGGAAAGCCGTCCCAATCTCTGCTGTCCATGCTGCGCTGAGAAATACGCGCCGCGCTCCCCACAGCGCGGCGCGGTAGTGATCATC
>CBFHZX010000052.1:0-17142 GCA_965660425.1 Sulfitobacter sp.
AATCGGCCCAATTTCGCCACCTTTAGGCGCAATATCTCCATCACAACTTTTGTTCACTAGCGGTTTATTTGGAGTACCATTGCGCAGCCCAGATGAGTGCGCATCTTGAGGGCAACTATGCCGATCTGGCTGTCTGTCCAGGAGAGATCATCTGGTTCGTTGATATTTTCGTTGAAGCCTGCAACGCGATTGAGAGCGCAGGCTGACCGCGTGACTGCGGCGCAGTCTGTTGGCCGAAGCGGCGCGAATCCCCTCTAGAACGCGCGCAGCAGCAGGCCCATCGACAAGACGACCACGATCAAGCCAACGGCAACTTCGAGCATCGGCATAAGCCAAACAAGCGACGACACAGAGGCCATGCTGCGCAAGATACCTCCGCGAAATCCCGCTGCTGCGATGCCGACGGCGACAGTCACAGACGCTGTCCCCAACGCCATCGCGAATGCGCCTGAGATACCAGCTATTGGGATGCCCATTTGCCATGTGATAATCAGCACAAAAAGCGCGCCCGTGCAGGGCCGGATTGCGATGCCCCCGATCAACATCAACGCGTCGCGCAAGCCGCCCGCCTGCTGGGCCTCCTCAATCGACGGACCGTGGCGGTGACCACAACTGCTGCAGGTGTCGCCGTGGCCTTCATGCGCATGGTAATGCGCGACACGCGATTGCCGCAACCGCGCAACGCCACGCCAAACAAGCCACAGTCCGATTGCAACGATCATCGCATAGCTCATCGGGGCCAGCCAATCCTCGGCGGCCCCCACCATCCGCTCGCGCGTGAGATCAAGAAGCCACAGACCACCATAGGCAAGCACGATCGCCGTGACTGCCTGCCCCAAGCTTGACAGCAACGCGATCAGCGACAGGCGCATCACGGGCACCGCCCGCGCCACACCATAGCCGCCGACTAGCAGTTTCCCGTGGCCCGGACCAATTGCATGGAAAAAGCCGTAGGCAAAACAACTGCCCAAGAGCAGCGCATATGCGCCTGCATCCCCGCCGCGCAGCGCTCGCAATGTGCGGGCGATACCGTTTTGGAAACTTCGTTGCTCTTCTGCGGCCCATGCGGCGATCTGTACAAAGCTCCCGCTCAACCACAGCCAACCGAGAACAGTGCAGGCGACGATCAAAGCCAGCGTTATGACGCGGCGCATGCGATTTCTACCTCTGTCGCGAATTGCACGCCGATGTTTCCGTATCCAAGCGTCTCCATGTCATACTCTTCAGGCAAGGCTGCAATCTCGGCACGCAAGAGCGCCAGCGCGCCCTCGACATCAGGCACCTGCATATCAATTTCGCAGGCATCGCTGCCTTGCACTCGCACGGGCAATGTCACGTCATAGGCTGTGTAGAATGTTGCGTCGTAAGGCTTGAACACCGCGCCGTCAGCCAAGGAGGGGCTGCCGTTGATGCTGCGGATATGTGTGGTGGTGATCTTGCCATCCCTGAAATCTGCGGTGGCGCTCATCGGCTGGGACAATTGCACAGGCTGCCCCGCGACCATACCCACCAAATCGCCGTTGAATCCGTCGACCCAATTCATGTCAAAGCCCGTCAGAAGGTCGATATCCGCCGCTGTCAGCACCCCGTCATAGTCGCTGTCCACGCCCAGATCTTCAGTCATCAAAAGAGAATAGAGCTCGTCATACTCCCAAGTCACCTGCACGTGCGTGAGGCGGCTCTGGTCGTCCACGACAAATACCAGCCCCGTTTTCACAAAGATATGCGGGTGCGCTGCCGCGTGAGCGGCAAGCAAAGCCAGACAAAGAGTGAGGGCAGTTCTCATAAACCGCAATCTAGGCGCGGAGTGCGGCGTGTTCAATCGCCCTTAGACCTCAAGTGCGGCGGCAATCAGCCGACCCAAACGGGCGACGCCTTCTTCGATCACTGCTTCATCCGTACGGCTGAAACTCAGGCGCATGGTGTTGGTTCCTGATCCATCGGCGAAAAACGCATGCCCAGGCACGAAGGCCACCCGCTCGGAGCGTAGAGACTGTGCCAGCAGATCAGCAATGCGCAGATGTTTGGGAAGTTCAAGCCAAATGAACATACCGCCTTCGGGCCGTGTCCAACTGACGCCTTCGGGCATATGCGCCTGCAAGGCGGCCAACATGGCGTCACGACGGGCGCTATAGGCAGTCTTTATCTTGGCCACATGGCTGTCAAACTGCGCTTGCGCGACCGTGGCGATTGCCATCTGGTTGATGGTTGAACTGTGCAAATCCGCCGCCTGTTTGCGCAAGACGAGCTGGCTGATTACTTCCTGCGCGCCGCAAACCCAACCTACGCGCAAACCCGGTGCCAGCGTTTTGGAAAAGCTGCCGCAATAGAGTGTGCGGCAGGCGTTAATATCCCCCTTGCGCGCAATCTCGCGGGCCAGTACGGGCGACAGCGCCTCTCCCTCAAAGCGGAGGGATTGGTAGGCAGCATCCTCAATCACAGCGATGTCCAATTCGTCAGCCAGATCAATCACGCGCTCGCGCATCGCGGCATCCAGCGTCTTGCCCGTGGGGTTCGCGAAATCAACGGACATATAGGCAAACTTTACGCGCCCCCCGCCCGCCGCCTCGGCATAATCGGCAGCAGAGCGGTTGGTTTCGGGGTCGAGGCGGTCATAGCGCGGCTCATAAGCGTTGAACGCACCCAGCGCGCCCAGATAAGTAGGCCAGCCGACCAGCGCCGTGTCACCCGCGCTCAGCATCAGCTTGCCCAGATAATCAAGCGCTTGCTGCGATCCAGAGGTGATCAGGATATTGTCGCGGGTACAGGGAATGCCCAGTCGCGCCATCTCTTCCACGATCCAATCACGAAGTGGCCGGTATCCTTCGGAGACAGAGTATTGCAGCGCCGTGGCCTGCATATCAGGTGTGAGGGCAGCGCTGAACGCCTCCTGAAACGCTTCAGCGGGAAACAGATCGGGATCGGGGATGCCACCCGCAAAGGATATGATATCAGGCTGCTCCAGCAGCTTGAGCAATTCGCGAATTTCGCTGGCCTTCATGCGCTCGTTGCGCGTGGCAAATATCTGCTGCCAATCCATCCCATGTTCCTCCCCGAACAGCCGTGGGGATCACAAAGCATGGATTTGCAATTTAGGTCAATATCTATGTCCTATATGTCCGAAGCGGTCCTATCCAGCCTCCTCGCTCGACAACGGCCTGACGCCGTTGTCTGCGCTCCTCGCCCTACACACGCCAGCGCAGCACGCGCCGTTCCAGCAGGCCAATCGCCCACGACAGCGTCACACCCAGCACCGACAGAATGACCACGCCTGCAAACAGCCGCTCCAGATCATAAAGGCTGCCCGCCTCGAGGATATATGCACCCACGCCGTATTCTGCGCCCAGCATCTCTGCTGCGACGAGCAGGATGATCCCGATGGTGAGCGAGATGCGCAGCCCTGACAGGATACCAGGCATGGCGCCAGGCAACACGATCTTGCGCACAATTGACCACCACGTAAGGCCAAAGCTCTGCCCCATGCGGATGAGCGTGCGGTCGACGTTGTCGACAGCGGCATAGGTGGCGACCACCGTCGGCGTGAACGTGCCAAAGGCGATGAGCGCGTATTTTGAGCCTTCGTCAATGCCGAACCAGATCACGAACAGCGGCAGCAAGGCGATCTTGGGGATCGGGAAGATCGCTGCGACCAGCGGCACCAGCCCCGCGCGGGCATAGGCGAAGAGGCCGATGATAACGCCCACGGAGATGCCCGCGACAGCCCCCATCGACGCGCCGACAAATAGGCGCGAAAGCGACGGGGCGAGATGTTTGAACAACAAACCGCTCTCCCACAGCTCGACAAAGGTGCCCAGCACATCCGATGGACGCGGCAGCGTCAGCGCCGAGATAAAGCCACTGCGCGTGCCCCATTCGATCAGGGCAATTAGGACAACGAAAACCGCAAGGCCAAGGCCGCGCACCTGCATGGGTGCAAAGCCGCCGCCGCGGAAAGGAACCCGATCAGACATGCCCAAGCTCCGCATCCGCTGCTGCGGCTTCATCGCGCATCAAACCCCAAAGATACTTCTGTTGCGCCTCAAGGGCTGCGTCGCCATGGGCGCGGTCTTCCAACGAGGTGTCGATCTCGACAATCTCGCGCACCTCACCAGGTCTGCGCGAGAGGACTACGATGCGGTGACCCAAACGTACGGCCTCCGCCAGATTGTGGGTCACATAGACGGCGGTGAACGGCTCCCTCGTCCATAGCCCTACCAGATCATCCATAAGCAATTCGCGGGTTTGGCTATCAAGCGCGCTCAACGGCTCGTCCATGAGCATGACGGCAGGGTTCACGGCGAGCGCGCGGGCAATGGCCACGCGCTGCTTCATCCCGCCCGAGAGCTGCTTTGGCAGCGCATCCGCAAAGTCAGTGAGCCGCGTGCGGGCCAGTACATCGGCGATGATCGCCGCCTGATCCCCCAGCCCATGATCCTCAAGTACCAGTGCCACATTCCCCTCAACCGTGCGCCACGGCAGCAGGGCAAAATCCTGAAAGAAATACGTTAATGCATTGAGGCAACCCGCCGGTGGCGCGCCAAGTTGGCGGACAGCACCAGCACTTGGCTGCTCCAAACCACCCAACAGGCGCAGGAGGGTAGATTTGCCACAGCCTGACGGCCCAACGATGCAGGTGATCTGGCCTGACGGGATATCGAGCGAAATGCCGCGCAGCACTTCCCTCTCGCCGTATCGGTGCGTCACCGCATCGAGTTTTAGATCCATCTCAATACCCTCAAAAAACAAGGTCGGACCCGAAGGCCCGACCCGTCTGACAATGCGAAATGTTACGCGCCTGCCGTCTTGACATAGGACGTATCAATCAGCGCATCGAGGGGAATATCCTTGCCCACCAAATCCTCGGCCTGGAACCACTCCAGCTGGTCGCGCACGGAAGCCACGTTCATCTTGGCCCCTTCATTGAGGCGCATAGTGCCGTTGATGATCGACGGTGCCGCCTTCTCACGCGGACGGTCCGTGTAGACGTATTTATGGATCAAATCGACCATGGCATTCACACCGTCCTCACCGCCGTCCTTTGCGATCATCGCGGCGTTATAGTCGGCAACGCCCTTGGAGTAGGCGGTCAGATAATCAGCGGTCATCTGCTTTTCCTCAGCCGCATTCTTGGCAGAGGTGAAGACAGTCGTGACCTGATAATCGGGCAGGTATGTCGCCACATCGCCGATGATGTGCACGGCGCCTGAGCCTGCCAGCGGCTTGGCGATATGGGGCACGATGGACCACGCATCAATCTGGCCCGACTTGAGTGCGCCGATGATCGCCCCCACTTTCTGTAGTGGTTTGAAGCTGAGACTGATCCCCTCGGCCGCTGCCATTTTGGAGCCCATGTAATGGAAAGACGAGCCTGCCGTGCTCATGCCGTAGGACTTGCCGTCCAGTATGGAAGGCGCAGTGATCCCCGCCTGAAACGCCGCATCCGAGACGAGGAACTTCTGACCGTCGATACCTGCTTCTTCCTGCAACGCGCCACCAATCACTTTGATCGCACCTTTGTCAGCCAAAGACACAAGGCCGCCCGAAATTGCCGTCACAGCATAGTCCACATCACCCGAGGCAATCGCCACGGCCATAGGCTGTGCTGCTTGGAAGAACTTCACCTCAACGTCCAGACCAGCCTGTTTGAAATACTCCCGCTCCAGCGCCACAAAAGTCCCAGAGTGGCTGGTAAAGCGCAGCGCGCCCAGCGTTATCTTGCGGCCTCGTGCAATAGCAGGTGCGCTCAGGCCCATTACCGCAGCGGATGCAGCAATGCCGCCCAAGGTCTGACGTCTCGTAAAGTGTGCCACCATATTTCCTCCCAAAATTTCTTGAGCAGAGTGCCCTTGCCTGTTTGCTCAAGTCAAGCAGACTGCACCAGTTGATTGCCCCGCGCGCGGCAGCACGCTATGGCTTGCGCGATACTCTCAACCAAAGGCTGCCGCTATGTCGTTTGACCGCTCGATTAAAATCGCCCCTTCTATCCTTGCATCGGACTTTGCAAATTTCGGTGCCGAATGTGCAGCCGTTGAAGCGCAGGGGGCAGACTGGATTCATGTGGATGTGATGGACGGGCATTTCGTGCCCAACATTACCTTTGGTGCGGCCACCTGTGCTGCAATCCGCCCACACATCAAAGGCGTGATGGATGTGCATCTGATGATCTCGCCCGTGGATGCGTATATCGAGGATTTCGCAAAGGCAGGTGCTGATATCATCACGGCCCATGTCGAAGCGACACCCCATATTCACCGCACCCTCCAAGCAATCCGCGCGAGTGGCGCAAAAGCGGGTGTCGCCCTTAATCCTGGCACGCCAGCATCCGCTGTGGCCGAACTGTTGGACCTCACGGACCTCATCTGCGTGATGACCGTGAACCCCGGTTTCGGCGGGCAGAAATTCATCGATATGAGAGACAAAATTAAAACTCTGCGCGCGATGATCGGTGACCGCCCCGTCCACATCGAGATCGACGGCGGTGTTGACCCTACCACCGCGCCGATTGTGGCCGGTGCAGGGGCTGATGTGCTGGTGGCAGGGTCAGCCGTGTTTCGCGGCGGATCGGTCAGTGATCCCACACCTTATGGCACGAACATCCGTGCGATCCGCGAGGCGGCGGCAGGCGTCTACGTCTGAGCGAGGAGACCCCGACAGGGGTGCGAGGAGCACTAGGGCAGATCGCCGCCCAACACCTCGATCATCTTGTGCTTGAGCAGCTTACCCGTAGGCGCTGCAGGCAATGATGTGGCCAAAACGATATGCTTGGGCCGCTTATAGCCTACCAGCCGCTCTTTGACGAAAGCGCGCAGATCGTTCACCTCGGGGCGGTCATTATCCGCAACTTGCACAAAAGCCAGCACTTCCTCATCCCCGTCTTTGGTGCGGCCCACCACAGCGCATTGGATCACTTGCGGATGATCGTTCAGCGCGGCCTCCACCTCGGGCGGGTAGACGTTGAACCCACCGTGAATAATCAGCTCTTTGGATCGGCCCAGAATGTGCAGCTTGTTCTCGGCGTCGATCTTGCCCAGATCGCCCGTGCGCATCCATCCATCCGCCCCCAATGTGGCGGCTGTGGCCTGCGGGTTTCGGTAATAGCCCTTCATCACATGCGGGCCGCGCACCAGCACTTCACCGTGATCCACGCCATTTCCACCAGGGGCATCCACATCAATCATCGCTTCGGTACCAGGAGTTACAGGGCCGACGGAGATATCGGGCGAACCGATTGGATTGTCCGTGGCAGACGCGCCCGAGGAGGTCTCGGTCATGCCAAAGCCGTTTTGCAGCGGCAGGCCATAAAACGCCTCCGCCTTGCGCTTCCACGCAGGATCAAGCGGCGCACCGCCAGAGGAGACATAGCGCAGCTTGGGCGCGCCCAGATTCTCCATCCCCTGTTCTTTGGTATATTGCATGACCATTGCGTGCATCTGCGGCACGGCGGGGATAATCGTAATCCCGTCCATCGCCGCTTTGTGCAGTTTCTCGGCGGAGAACCGCGCCTCGATCTTCACATGCGCACCTGTATAACATGCACCCGTCAGCACCGAGATCAAGCCGAACACATGGCTCATCGGGAGCACGCCATAGACAACATCCTCAGGCACCATGCGGCGCAGATTACTGGACGCAATGCCGCCGAAACGGACACTGGAATGCCTGAGCATCACGCCTTTGGGATCGCCCGTAGTCCCCGTGGTGTAAAGAAGAACGGCCACATCATCGAGGTCCGCATCGGGGTCACTTGGCTGCGACGCGAGCATCATTGTGCCAAATGCGCCGCTAATCTCCTCACTGCCCAGCCGAGCGCCGTGCGCCGCGGCGTCAGCCGATATATGCGAGGTCGAGAGGATCGCGGCAGGGGTCGCATGGCGGATAACCTTAGCCACTTCACCCTCTGTCTGGCGCGCGTTGAAGGGAATGATCACCGCGCCAACTTTCCACGCGGCATGAAGCGCGGCAACCGCAGCAGCGCAATTCTCCACCAACAGCAGCACGCGGTCAGTAGGCTGCACACCCGCACCGCGCAAATGCTCTGCCAGATCGTCACTGGCTCGGTCAAAATCGGCATAGCTCCATGCAACGCCGCTTGAGTCGCTCAGTGCAGGGCTGTCAGGTACAACGGCCACGCGGTCCTTCAGAAAATCCACAACGCGTTCCATATCGCCCCTCCCCGTTCAGCCGTAGTTCGGGCTGCGCTTTTCCAAAAATGCCGCGATGCCCTCGGCGGCCTCGGGCGCGCCTGTCGCATGGCCCATCGCGTCGCGCTCATGGTCAAGCTGCTCTGCCTCGGTCGCGTCATAGGCGGCGGCGACCATCTTGCGAATGGCAGCCTGCGCATCGCGTGGGCCTGCGCCAAAACGGTCGGCATAGCTGCGCGCCACGTCCATCGTGCCGCCCACTTCTGTAAGCGCGCTAACCACGCCTAGATCATGCATCCGCTCGGCCAGCACAGGCTGGGCCAGCATGCACATCTCCATGCTCAACTGCCGTGGCAGTGCACGCGCCAGATGCGCTGTCAGGCCACCGTCAGGGACCAGCCCTGCCTTCACATAGGCGGCCACAAATTTTGCGCCCTTGGCCGCAACAATGATATCGCAAGCCAAAGCAAAGCTCAGCCCCGCGCCCGCAGCGCCACCTTCAACGGCGGCGATAAACGGCACAGGACAGGCACGCATGGCGCGGATCACATCGTGCAGCCCGTCGATGCGCGCGCTGCGCTGCTCCGCTGGCATGCCTTGGCTTTTGATGAGTTCATTCAGGTTACCACCTGCACAGAAAAACGGCCCCTCGGAGGTGAGAATGATCGAGCGAATGCGCCGATCCTGCACCATCTCGCAGGCTTGCATAATGCAGGCATAAAGCTCGGGCGAAAGCGCGCCGCGCTTGTCGGTGTTGCCGTTCCAGATGATCAGGCGGTCGCCTGCGTCCTCGAGCCGTGCGCTCATGAAATCTCTCCCGTTAAGTCAGTTTATCCTGTGGCACCCGTTTGAACACCCCCGATGAGGTCGCCACCAGCGTGCCGTCCTCGTGACGCAACTCCGCGCTGATGAACAAAAGGCTCCGCCCGCCGCCCGTGACCGTGCCTGTGGCAATCATCCGTCCCGCGCGCCCCGATCCCACGAACTGCGTGTTCATCGAGACGGTGAGAAACGGCGCCTTGCCCGTGGCGTCCACCGTCAGCGAGCCCGTGCTGCCAGAGGCATTGTCGAGTAGCGTCACAGCGATGCCCCCATGGAGCGCCCCATGACGGTTCAGATGGTCCTCGGTCACGTCCAGAATGCAACGCCCGTGTGCAGGATCGCGCACATCCACGACGTACCCGATCAGGCGCTGGGTGCCGGTCTCACCATAGATGAAACCGGCTTCTTCTTTAGGCTGCAGAGAGGGCAATAAACCGCTCCAGATGGTGGTCCACATCGCCAAAGCGGTGGTCGGCCATGACGATACGTTTGGCGATATGCGCGAGCTCGTATTCCTGTGTCATGGCGATGCCGCCGTGCAGCTGGATGCTTTCCTCGCCGACCAGACGGCCCACACGGCCGATCAGGTTTTTGGTTGAGGAGATGTGACGCTCGCGGGTATCGCGGTCCGCTTCAAGGTGCCCAGCGCCAAGGATCACCGCAGAGCGCGCCTGCTCCATCTCAATCAGCAGATCGGAGAAGCGATGGGCGAGCGCTTGGAACGTTCCAATCGGGCGGCCAAACTGCTTGCGCGTGCCAAGATAGTCTTTGGTCAGGTAACACGCCGTCTCCATCGCGCCCAATGTCTCGGCGGTCTGGGCAACGTTGGCTGCGGCGATGCGCGCTTCGATGGCGGGGGATGCTTTCCCAGCGGCACCCAGACGGGCTGACGCGGGTACAGCCACATCATCCAGCGTGACTTCGGCAGCGCGGCCCCCTGCAAGTAGCGCATAGCCTTGGATTGTCAGACCCTTGGCATCCTTCGGAACAAGGAACAGCGAAATGCCATCCGTATCATCCTGCGCGCCGCTTTCACGGGCAGAAACGACGAGATGGTCAGCAGCCTCGGCGTTCACGACCACGGCCTTGCGCCCACTCAGGATAATCTCATCACCCTTCTCGGTCGCAGAGGTGCTGACGCGGGTGAGGTCATAGCGGCTTGTCGGCTCGCCATGCGCGAAGGCCAGTTGCAGACCGCCGCCGATGATCTCCTCGACAAGCGCCTGCTGCGCCTCGTCGCCCAGATCGGCGATCAGGCCACCTGCGAGGACAGCCGTATCGAGGAACGGCTCAACCACGCCCGCGCGGCCCAGCTCTTCGAAGACCACCGCGATGTCAAAGCCTTTGCCGCCAAAACCGCCCTGCTCTTCGGTGAACAGCGCGCCAATGACGCCCAGCTCGGCAAGCTCGGCCCAGATCTCAGTGGACATGCCCGCGTCGGAGTTGAGGATGCCGTTGCGCGTGGCCGTGTCATAGCGGTCACGCAGAAAACGGCGCAGCGTGTCTTGCAGCATTTGCCGCTCTTCGGTCAGATCAAAATTCATCGGTTCAGCTTCCCATCGTGACTTTTGCAATGATCCCGCGCTGGATCTCGTTTGATCCGCCGAAGATCGACAATTTTCGGTTGTTGAAATACTTGGCCGCGACGGGGCCAGCATCAAGCGGATCGGGGAGCATCTCGTTGCTGCCCTCCACGGCCTCCGAGGCAAAGGGCATCGCATAGGCCCCTACCGCACGGCGGGCCAGATCGTTGATCTCCTGACGGATGATCGTGCCTTTGACCTTGAGCATGGAGGATTCGACCCCTGGTGCCTGACCTGCGGCGGCTTTCGAGACGATGCGCAAGTTGGTCGTCGACATCGCCATCAGGTCAATCTCGACCTGAGCGACACGGGCGGCAAAATGCGGGTTCTGGATGAGAGGCTTGCCACCTGCCATCTCGGATTTGGCCAGACGCTTGACCGATGCCAGACCCGCTTGGGAAAAGCCTACACCCGCGATGTTCGTGCGCTCATGCGTCAGCAGATATTTGGCATAGGTCCAGCCCTTGTTCTCCTTGCCGACAAGGTTCTCGACGGGCACTTCGACGTCCGTGAACCAGACCTCGTTGACCTCGGGCGTACCATCGAGCAGCACGATGGGGCGCACTTCGATACCGGGTGTGTCCATGTCGATGAGCAGGAATGAAATGCCCTCTTGCTGCTTCACGTCCTTGTCGGTGCGCACGAGGCAGAAGATCATGTTGGCGTGCTGGCCCAGCGTGGTCCACGTCTTCTGGCCGTTCACGACGTAATGGGTGCCAGCCTCATTGAGGACCGCAGTCGTTTTGAGGGAGGCAAGGTCGGAGCCCGCGCCCGGCTCGGAGTAGCCCTGACACCACCAGTCCTCACCCGTCAAAATACGTGGTAACCAATAGTCACACTGCTCTTTGGAGCCGAATTTTTGCAACACGGGCGCAAGCATACCCAAACCAAAGGGCACGATGCGCGGGGCAGAGACCATGGCGGCCTCCTCCTCAAAAATGTGCTTTTGCACTGCGTTCCATTCGGCGCCGCCGAATTCCTTGGGCCAGTTGGGCGCGAGCCAACCCTTGGCGTTCAGGATCGCGTGCCAGTTTTCCATATCGGCCTTGGTCAGCTCACCCTTGCCGCGGACCTTGTCCCGCATGTCAGGGGTTACTTTTTCGGCCAGAAAGGCGCGTACTTCGTCGCGGAATGCGACTTCTTCGGGGGAATAGCTCAGGTCCATTTTACAGTCCTCTTCCTCTATCTATCGGTTGTCCTGCACGCCTACTTAGCAGGCGCACGGTTCAGGTCATCAAAGCTGCGGCCTTCGGCCACAAGGGTCTTGAGCAAGGCGCTAGGCTGCCAGAACCACGCATCCTGTTGCGCAAATCGCTCAATATCGTCCAGCACGGTATCCAGCCCCTGCAGATCGGCCCATTTCAGCGGGCCACCAACGTGGCGCGGGAAACCGTAGCCGAAGAGCAGCACCATATCCACGTCAGCAGGGCGGCGCGCGATGCCTTCGTCCACCACCTTGGCGGCTTCATTCACCATTGCACACATGTAGCGCCTGACAATCTCTTGATCGCTGAAATCACGTGGCGTAACTTCCAAATCAGCCTGCTCGGCGGCAATAAGTTCGGGGATTTTCGGGTTCAGCACGCTGGCGCGCTGGCCCTGCTCGTAAAGATAATAGCCCTCGCCCGTCTTGCGGCCAAAATGCCCCTGCTCGCACAATTTATCGATATAGGTGGGCACGCGCTCCTCGGGGTGGCGGTGGGGTGCTTTGCGCTTGCGCGTCATCCAGCCGATGTCGAGGCCTGCAAGGTCGGCAACAGCAAACGGCCCCATGGCAAAGCCGAAACTAACCAGTGCGCGGTCAATCTGATAGGGCGACGCGCCGTCCAGCACCATGTGATCAGCGGCAGTACGGTAGTGCGCCAGAATGCGGTTCCCGATGAACCCGTCACAGACCCCTGCGCGCACCGAGATTTTGCCAAGACGCTTACCAAGTGCAAAGCCTGTTGCCACGACATCTGCGGCAGTCTTGTCGGCGACCACCACCTCCAGCAGCTTCATAATATGCGCAGGCGAGAAGAAGTGCAGACCGATCACATCTGCGGGGCGCGACGTGGCTGCCGCAATCTCGTCCACGTCCAGATAAGAGGTGTTGGTGGCAAGGATCGCGCCCTGTTTGCAGACTGCGTCCAGCTTGCCGAAGACTTCCTTTTTGACGTCCATATTTTCGAACACGGCCTCAATGACCAGATCGACGTCGCGGAGCGTGGCATAATCCGTGGCAACAGTGAGGGCGCGGGTGGTGAGCGTATCGAATTGCTCCTGAGAAATCTTGCCACGCTTGAGTGCGCCAGAGAGGTTCCCCTCGATGCGGCTCCTCGCCGCTGCCGCTTGCTCCTCGCCCGTCTCGATCAACACAATGGCCATGCCCGACAGCAGGGCCGCTGTGGCGATGCCTGCGCCCATCGTGCCACCGCCGATCACGCCGATGGCGTTGAGCGCACGGGGTGTGACGCCCTTAAGCTCTGGCAGATTGCTCACGGCGCGTTCATTAAAGAATGCGTGGATCATGCCCTTGCTCTGGTCGGAGGCTAGAAGCTCGATGAACAGCTCGCGCTCGCGCTTGAAACCTTCGGCAAAGGACAACTCGCTCGCAGCTTGCACGGCACGCACAATGACGGCAGGGCTGATCTGGCCGCGCGCCTTGCTTTTGGCACCCGCGTGCACCGCATCCCAGTCGAGCGCGTCTGGTGGCGGGAGGTGCGACACACGGCGCGGGGCGGCGCCTGCCCCCAACAGTTCTTGCGCGTAAGCGAAACCGATCTCCTGCGGGTCGCCCTCTTCGATCTTGTCGATGATGCCCATTGCCTGCGCCTCATCGCTTTTGATCTGGCGACCTGAAATCATGATTTCGATGGCTTTCTCGGACCCTGTAAGACGGGGCAATCGCTGGGTCCCGCCTGCACCAGGCAGCAGGCCCAGATGCACCTCAGGCAACCCTACGACAGCATCAGGCTGAGCCACGCGGTAATGCGCGCCAAGTGCGATCTCGAGCCCGCCGCCCAGCGAGACACCATGCATGGAGGCAATCACCAGAAGCGCAGAGCTCTCAATCCGCGTGCACATATCGGGCAGGTTCGGCTCCATCGGCGGTTTGCCGAATTCCGTGATATCCGCGCCTGCGATAAACGCACGGCCATCGCCCACAATCACAACCGCCTTAATCGCCGCGTCCGCTTCGGCACGGTCCATTCCTTCGGCCAGACCTTGCCGCACTGCTTGGGAGAGGGCGTTGACGGGCGGGTTTTGAATCCGCAGGACGGCAACGGCGTCGTGGGTCGAATAGGAAACAAGATCAGCCATAGTCGATTCCTTCTCTTGGAAGAATGAGTGTCGGCACAACTCTATATTTGCACAAACCGCAGGCAAGCCCCCAGCACCCCATGCGACGCAACGTAGAAACGCCACCCGAAGCAGCCCCCCTGCGCACGAACAATACTGGACGCCGCTGCGATAATCGGGTTCAGTCAGCACAAGGGACAAGGAAGCCGGATGCCGCTGCTAGACGTAAAATCACTTTCCATCGGGTTCGGGAAAGCGCCCCCTGTGGTGAGCGACGTCAGCTTTAGTGTAGAGCGCGGCGAGACGCTTGCGCTGGTGGGTGAAAGCGGGTCGGGCAAAACGCTCACCTGTCGCTCGATCCTGCGCATCCTGCCGATCGTGGCCCAGTCTTCGCTCCAGTCGAACTGGAACGCCTCACCCGGTTGGAACACCAAAGGCACAAATGTCCCGCGCCCAATCGTTTGTTCTGCACGATGCCGATCAGCCCGCCACGCGCGCGCAAAGGCTGCTACCCGCTCATAGGATCCATCGTACCCGAGCTTAACCAGATCTTCATACATCAGCTTAACGTTGCGCCGCTCTTTGCGAGACTTCCGCGTCTGCGCCAAAAGCCAGGCTGACAACCGATCTGCATACGGGTCCAGCTTACTTGGACGCGATGGCGTCTTGAACCTTGGCTCTACAGCATCTTCACGCAGATACTTTTTGATGGTGTTCCGAGACAAACCCGTGCGTCGGGCAATCTCCCGTATCGGCATCTTATCACGTAATGCCCAACGTCGAATGACACTTAAAAATCCCATGTCGATCACTCCAAATCTCCCTGAACAAAAACGTCAGGGCAATGTGTTCACATGGGTCAATTCTCAGTGACAATTTATGGGGCTACCGGGTCAGTTCTCAATGACATTCAACAGTACATGGCTGGCGGCACATCAGCCATGCCCCTACGGGTGCCAAGAACGCTGAATTCGGGCACCCCCGTGAACAAGCTGCGGAGGAGTTGGAACGTGCTTTGAGACATCTCCGCGCAGTCTTTGCGGACCAGCTCGTGCCTCTCTTCTTGCCACCGTGGAACCGTATCGATGCGCGTTTTCTGCCCGTGCTTGAGGCTGTCGGATATGGCGGAATATCGACCTATGGTGCCCGCAAATCGGTCACTCCAGCGGCGGGTCTGGTCCAGATAAACACCCATGTAGATCCAATATTCTGGCGCGGTCACAGAGGCTTGGTTGATCCCGAAACCTTGATCGCTGGCTTAACCCGCACCTTGCAAGCCCGTAGAGCAGAAGAGATCGACAGGACCGAGCCGCTGGGCCTGCTCACCCATCATCTGGTGCATACCGAGGAGGTCTGGAATTTTACCCATGATGTCCTGCTCGTCCTACTCGATGGTGGCGCCATTCCTTCGGATATCGGAGCCTTGGTTCAGGCGGGACGCAGGCCCAGTATATGACGTGCTTGGGCGGGTGTTGCGACCGCGCGCTCGTACTTGTCACACAGCTCTGCGGCGCGTTTTATCAGGGCCGCGTTGGACGGGGCTAGCGTGTCTTTATCGAGGCGTATGTTGTCTTCCAGCCCCGCGCGCGCGTGGCCCCCTGCGGCGATGGCCCAGTCGTTCAGCACGATCTGATTGGGACCGATTCCTGCGGCGCACCATTGGGCATCAGGCATCAGACGCTGAGTGGTTTTGACATAGAAATCAAAGGTTTCGCGATCTGCGGGCATGGCGTTTTTGACGCCCATGACGAATTGAACATAAAGCGGGTCGGGGATGCGGCCATCACGGTGCATTTTGGCCGCTTGGTGAATGTGGCTTAAGTCAAAACACTCGATTTCGGGTTTGATATCATAGGCTTGCATCTCTGCCGCCAGCCAGTCGACCAGCTGGGGCGGGTTCTCGTAGACGCGGGTGGGGAAGTTGTTGGAACCTACAGACAGGCTCGCCATATCGGGGCGCAGGGACAGCATGCCGCCGCGCTCCTGCCCCGCGCCAGAGCGCCCACCTGTGGAGAATTGTATAATCATATCAGGGCAATGCGCCTTGACGCCTTCTTGCAACGCCGCGAATTTGTCGGGGTCCGAACTGGGCGTGCTATCGTCGTTGCGCACGTGGGCATGGCAGATGCTGGCCCCTGCCTCATAGGCCGCGTGGGTGCTCTCGATCTGCTCGGACACCGTGATCGGCACGGCGGGGTTGTCGGCCTTGGTCGGGACCGATCCGGTGATGGCGACGCAGAGGATGCAAGGGGTCATGAGGCTCTCCAACAAGGCAAAAAGGGTGTGTCACCCCTTGTACACCCCCTGTGCACCGCCCGTACACCACTTGGTGCAGATATTATGCGGAAAGAGGCGCCCTCAGATGGGTGATCTTATGCGCGACCATAAAGGAGATCGGCACGGCCACCAACGCTCCAATGGCGGCGGCCATGAGGATCGTGGGAACAGTGGAGTAGCCCATGACGAGGACCGCGATCACGCCAGTGCCCGACAGGGTGGTCGCGATGATGGAATAGAGGATGGAGGCGAGACGGATCATGGTGTGGCTTCTTTGTGCCGTTGTTCGACAAGAGCATAGGCGCAGGGCGCGGAGGCCACATTGATCTGGGTCAATTCACCGCTTTTTGACGAACTCGGTCAGGATCACGATGCGCTGGCCTTCCACACGACCTTCGATGTGGGCGGCATTGTCGGGGACGAGGGTGATGCGGTGCACGGCGGTGCCGCGCTTGGCGGTAAAGCCCGCACCTTTGACGTTGAGGCCCTTGATCAGCACCACGGTATCGCCCGCGCTCAGCGGGACACCGTTGCTGTCGCGGTGGTTGCTTTGCTGGGGGGCGTTGTCGGCCCAGGCTTGGGTCTCGTCGTCGAGATAGAGCTGATCGGCCAGATCGCGGGACCAGTCGGTGTCGAGGCGTTTGAGCGTGCGCAGGGCGTAGACCTGAAGCGCGGGATCATCGCTCCACTTGGTCGAGGCGATGGCGCGGAAGTGGTCGGGCGGGGTTTGCGGGTCAGTACACGCGGCGCACAGCGGGACGGAGGCACCGTCGGGACCGCCTGTCACGGGGGTGCCGATGAGCGGTGCATCGGTGGTGCAGAGGGGCAGGTCATTTCGGAGGTCCAGTGCTAAGGCGTTTTAGCGGATGTACCACCGATCCTTTTTGGCTGCATGCTTTTCGTCAGGCTCGGACCAGTCCATTTGTTTGAGGACGGCGTAGGGTGAGAGATGGTCGCGGGATCGCCGCGATCAAAAGGTCCAGTGGACCTATTGAAGCTTTGAGCGAGCAATTCGCAAGAATTGTGCAGGGGGTGTG
>CBFHZX010000053.1:0-17079 GCA_965660425.1 Sulfitobacter sp.
AAAAGCTGTTTATCAAGACCTATGGCTGTCAGATGAACGTCTATGACAGTGAGCGTATGGCCGAGAGCCTTGAGGGGTATGTGCCAACAGATACGGCTGAAGATGCGGATATGATCCTGCTCAACACTTGCCATATCCGCGAAAAAGCCGCCGAGAAAGTCTATTCCGAGCTGGGGCGCATGAAGCCGCTCAAGGAGCTTAACCCCGATCTCAAGATCGGCGTGACGGGCTGTGTCGCACAGGCGGAGGGCGAGGAGATCATCCGCCGCCAGCCTGCCGTCGATCTGGTGGTCGGTCCGCAATCCTATCACCGTCTGCCACAGATGGAGGCGCGGGTGCGCGAGGGCAAGACTGCGCTCGACACGGATTTCCCTGAAGAAGACAAGTTCAACCACCTCAAAGGGCGCGGTCAAAAAGCGCGCCGCGCGCCTGCCGCTTTCCTCACGGTGCAGGAAGGCTGCGACAAGTTTTGTGCGTTCTGCGTTGTCCCCTACACCCGCGGTGCCGAAGTGTCCCGCCCCGCCGAACAGGTTGTGCGTGAGGCTCAAGAGCTGGTCGAGCGCGGCGTGCGTGAGGTCACGTTGCTGGGCCAGAACGTCAACGCCTATCACGGCGGCAAGACGCTGGCGCAGCTTATCCGCATGCTGGCAAAGGTAGATGGGCTGGAGCGTATCCGCTATACTACCAGCCACCCCAACGATATGGACGACGATCTGATCGCGGCCCATGCCGACACGCCCGAGCTGATGCCCTATCTGCATTTGCCCGTGCAATCGGGCAGCGACCGCATTCTCAAACGGATGAACCGCAAGCACACGGCCGAAAGCTACCTACGTCTTATCGAGAAAATCCGCAGCGTGCGCCCTGATATTATGATGTCGGGTGACTTCATCGTGGGCTTCCCCGAGGAGACCGAAGAGGACTTCCAAGCCACAATGGATCTGGTGGAGGAGGTCAACTACGGCTACGCCTACAGCTTCAAATACTCCACGCGCCCAGGAACCCCCGCGGCAGAGCGCGCGCAGGTTGATCCAACGGAAGCGGATGACCGTCTCCAGCGTTTGCAGGCACTCATCAGCCGCCAGCAATACGCTATTCAGGAAAGCATGGTCGGGCGCGAATTGTCGGTTCTGATCGAGCGGGCAGGGCGGCAAGACGGGCAGATGCTGGGCAAATCGGAGTATCTGCACTCCGTCCATATCGACAATGCAACAGCCCAGATCGGTGATGTGGTTCGGGTGCGCTGCACCCGTGCGATGACCAATTCCCTCACGGCTGTCGAGGTTTAGCGGGCGCGCTTCATTCGTGCGCTACTGCGGATAAGTTGTCCACAGGCTTATCCACAGAATTGCAGGGCGCGCGCTCGGCACTATCTGTGCCGCTTTGTCCCTGTCTGCGCTGATCGCCGCAATTTAGACGGCCCCGACGGCGGGTTAATTTTTGGAAAATCGCTTAAATTCCGCTGTTTCGCGGCTATTGATGCCTGATCGTGACACTATGCGCTTTCCTAGCTGCGGCCTGTTGCTTAACTTTTGAGGCAGGTGGGGATCGTTCGAACTGTGATACAGTTTGGCTGCTGCGGCCTCGGGGGAACAGAAAATGGAAAAGAGCTGTGGCAAACACACTTTTCAAATCAATGCGCTTCGTCGTGGGAGCTGCCGCAATCGCAGCCGTCGCACTGTCAGCTGTCGCTGCAAGCGCCCAGACTAAAAGCCAGCAGAACAAAGACAAAGGCCAGTATATCCCGACGATCTGGGTTGACCCTGACGGGTGTGAGCACTGGGTCATGGACGATGGTGTAGAGGGCTACATGACGCCGCACACCAACCCTCAGGGTATTCCAGTATGCCGTCGCGGCAATGTCTGCGGCAACATGCAAAGCGACCAGTTGTTCTCCACAAACTCCGCGGGCGTGTCCAAGCATGGCCAGCAGCGCCTGATGCAGTTCTTCCGCGAGAATAAGGCCACAAGCTATATCATCACGGGTTATACTGACAGCCGCGCCTCTGACGCCTACAACATGCGCTTGTCGCTCAAGCGGGCAAACTCTGTCGCGCGCGTGGCCAAGGCGTCTGGTGCGCGCATCGCTGATGTGCGTGGCTACGGGGAGCGTCAGCCTGCCGCTTCCAACCGTACATCGTCTGGCATGGCAAAGAACCGCCGCGTCGAAATTATCTGCATTCGTTAAGGAAACAAGCACATGACACTTATGAAAATCACCGCGCTTGTTGGCATGACCGCAGTGCTCGCAGGCTGTGAAGGCGGCGCTGGCTCACTGGGGCCGGATAAAACAATCGACCGCGGCTTTGACAGCAAGCGCCTCAGCCAGCTCGAGGCGGGCATTTGGGTTGATCCAAACGGCTGTGGCCACTGGATCATCGACGATGGCGTCGAGGGCTATCTCTCCGCACGGCTCGACAAATACGGCAAGCCTGTCTGCTCTGGCGTAGCTCCCCCCACCCAGACCGTGGGCGATTTCAAGAAGGGCTCGACGTCCATCATTGGCGATGCGATCTGATTGACGCGCCAGCCGACATTATCCAGGGGCCGGAGTGTTTTGCACTGCGGCCCTTTTTGCGTCTTCCCCACTGGCAGATGCCCCTGCCGCGCCCTATCTTGCATTCTCGAACGCCCTGAAAGGACACTGCCTTTGCCTCCCTCCGATACGCTGACGCCTGAAACGGGTCCTCCCGGTCCGGTGCTTGATTTCCCCGACAACCGTCTGCTCATTGATCTGTGCGGCCCCTATGACCAGCATCTGGCTGCCATCGAGAAGGCGCTGGAAGTCCAGATCGTGCGGCGCGGCAATTTCCTGACGCTGCTGGGCGAGGCCCCTGCGACCGAACGCGCGGCCCAAGTGCTGCAATCGCTTTATGCGCGCCTTGAAGGGGGCCGCAGTGTCGAACCTGCGGATGTGGATATGATCCTGCGCATGGGCAATTCGGATGCAGATACGGGCGTGCGCGATGGTGACCAGATCGAGATGCCCGTCGGGCAGGCGATTGAGATTCAGACCCGCAAAAAACGCGTTGAGCCACGTACAGCGGCGCAAAAGGCCTACGTGCATTCGCTCTTCGCCAATGAGCTGGCCTTTGGCATTGGTCCTGCGGGAACGGGCAAGACCTATCTCGCCGTGGCGGTGGGCGTGTCGATGTTCCTGTCGGGCAAGGTCGACAAGATCATCCTCAGCCGCCCCGCCGTAGAGGCAGGTGAGCGTCTGGGCTTTCTCCCCGGCACGCAGGACGAGAAGATCGACCCCTACATGCAGCCGCTCTACGATGCGCTCAACGACTTTTTGCCGGGCAAGCAACTGGCCAAACTGCGAGAAGAGAAAACGATCGAAATCGCTCCGCTGGCCTTTATGCGGGGCCGCACGCTCAGCAATGCTTTCGTTGTTTTGGATGAGGCGCAGAATGCGACCACCATGCAGATGAAGATGTTTCTGACCCGCCTTGGCGAAGGCTCTCGCATGGTGATCACGGGCGACCGCACCCAGATCGATTTGCCACGCGGGCAGGCATCGGGGTTGGCGGACGCAGAGCGGATGCTCAAACACATCCCCAAAATCGGGTTCAACTATTTCACCTCCAAAGATGTGGTGCGGCATCCCCTCGTGGCCGCTATCATCGAGGCCTATGAGGCCGAGGCCGAGCGCGCATTGAACCGCGACAGGTGAATACGCTCGATATCCTTATCGAGGCGGATGCCTGGGACGAGGCCATGCTGACGCCCCTTGCACAGCGCGCCGTGGTCGAGACGCTGCACCACATGCAGCTTGATCCCGAGGCCTGCGAGGTTACGCTACTGGCCTGTCACGATGCGCGGATAGCTGCGCTCAACGCAGACTTCCGCGACAAACCTGCGCCCACTAATGTGCTCAGCTGGCCGTCCCAACCACTCGCCCCCGCGGCCGAGGGAGAGGCCCCGCCACCGCCCCAACGCGGCTTTGACGATATGATCGAGCTGGGCGATATCGCCCTCAGCTTTGACACCTGCGCACGCGAAGCGTGCGAATCGGGCACGCCCTTCGAGGCGCATCTCACCCACCTCATCGTGCACGGAACCCTGCATTTATTGGGCTATGACCACATCACAGACAGCGATGCCGCGCTTATGGAGCGTCTTGAAGTCGAAATTCTTGGCAATTTGGACATAGATAACCCATATAATAGCGATCACTAGACCACAGGCGCCCCTTAAAGGCCCCGCTTCCAAAGACAGGACCCAATGGGCGACACCGACGGACACTCTACGGCTGCGCATAGCGCGCAGGATCAAACCCTCCCCGATGACCAAAACGCCAATGGCGCAAGTGATGGTGCCAAAAGCGGATTTTTCAGCCGCGTTATTGGCGCGCTAAGCCCGTCGGACATACTTGAGCCCGATGAGATGCTCACCGCCGGCCCCGAGCGTGCGACCACAGGGATGGGAAATCTGCGCCGCATGCGTGTAGATGATGTGATGGTCCCGAAGGCGGATATTACCGCCGTTCCCGTGACCTCCACGATGGAAGAACTGGTAAACATCTTTAAGGAAAGCGGCCTGACGCGACTGCCTGTCTATGACGGCACGCTGGACACGCCCGTGGGCATGGCCCACCTCAAGGACCTCGCTTTGCAATTCGGCTTTAACGGGAAACCAAAAAGCTTTGACCTGGCCGCGATGGTGCGCCCGCTGGTCTATGTGCCGCCCTCCATGACGATCGGCGTATTGCTCACCAAGATGCAGGCAGAGCGGCGGCATATGGCGCTGGTAATTGATGAATATGGCGGTGTTGACGGTCTGGTCACGATTGAAGATCTCATCGAGCAGGTCATCGGCCAGATCGAGGACGAACACGACGTGGACGAAGATGTCGTCTATTGGTCCGAGGAAAAGCCGGGGCAGTACCTTGCGCTGGCCAAAACACCGCTGCTGGAGTTCGAAGGCGTGCTTGGGCAATCGCTGACCGACCACGACGATGTGGATGAGGAAGAGATCGACACATTGGGCGGTCTTGTCGTCATGCTCGCAGGGTGCGTGCCCGCGCGTGGCGAGGTGGTCGTGCATCCCGATGGCACTGAATTCGAAGTGATGGACGCTGACCCGCGCCGTATTAAACGGCTGCGCGTACGGATGAACGGCTCTCCCGCGACATGACACGGCGGCTGCTGCCGTTTGTGCTGCCGCTTCTGGCGGGGGCTGTGGCTGCCTTGGGTCAAGCGCCGTTTGACTATCCCGTGCTCATGGGCGTGGGGCTTACAATCGCGTTTTATCAAGCGGCCAAGACCCGCACCCCCCGTGCCGCCGCCCTCACAGGTTTTGCCGTGGGGTTTTCCTATTTCGCGATCACGCTGCACTGGATCGTCTCGCCCTTTTTGGTAGATGCGCCGCGCCACGGCTGGATGGCACCCTTTGCCGTTGTCCTGATGGCCGCAGGCGGTGCGCTATTCTGGAGCCTTGCGTTCTGGGCCGCGCGGCGTTTGTCAGCGCAGCTTTGGGTGCTGGTGCCATGTTGGGCGGGGGTAGAGCTGCTGCGCGCCTATATCTTCACGGGTTTTCCGTGGGCCACGCCCGCACAGGCCACCGTCGACACGCTCGCTGGCCAAGCGCTGGCATGGATCGGCCCGCATGGCGTAAATCTGGTACTGTTGGCTGTGGCCTGCGCCTTTGCGCAGATGGACAAGCGTGCCTATGCGGTTCAGATCGCGGTTCAGGTGGCGGTGCTGTCCGTATTGGCCATTCCGCCTATTGCGCCTGAAGCGCCCTTGTCCCAAAGCACCTTGCGCCTTGTGCAGCCGAATGCCCCGCAGGCCGAGAAATGGGACCCTGACAAGATGCAGGTGTTCTATGAGCGCCAGCTTGAATTTACCGCGGCTCCGCCCGATGCGGCACTGGGCACGCCCGATGCCGTGATCTGGCCCGAGACGGCGATCCCGTGGAACCTGATCTACGCCGAACCGATCCTGCAGGAAATCAGCGTCGCCGCCCGAGGTGTGCCCGTGGTGCTTGGCGTGCAGCGCACCGAAGAGGGCCGCCACTACAACAGCCTCATCGCTCTTGGTCCCCAAGGCGAGGTGGCCCAGACCTATAACAAACACCACCTTGTCCCCTTTGGCGAATACGTGCCGCTGGGCAATTTCATGGCGCGGTTTGGCATCTACGGCTTGGCCCCGCAGCATGGCGCGGGGTTCAGCGCGGGGGAGGGGGCGGCGCTCATGGATCTTGGCGCGCTGGGCCGTGCACTGCCCCTCATCTGCTATGAGGCGGTGTTTGCCCATGACGTGGGGGCCGCACCTGCGCGCCCCGATTTCATCATCCACGCCACCAATGACGCCTGGTTCGGGCAGCACGCAGGCCCGCAACAGCATCTGGCCCAAGCCCGCATGCGCGCGATTGAGCAGGGTTTGCCCGTGGCGCGTGCCGCCAACACAGGTATCTCCGCCATGATCGACCCGTACGGCCGCATTACCGCCAGCCTTGGCATGGGGCAGGCGGGGTTTGTAGATGCACCGCTTCCCCAACCACTTGCGCCCACGCTCTATAGTCGCATGGGCGATCTGCCTGTGGCACTGCTGACCCTTCTGTTGCTGGGGGCCGCAGTGTTGCGCGCAAGGACCATCGGTCGCACGCCGTCTGAATAGTCATTGACCCAGCACACCCTGCGGCGTAGTTGGAACCCAGGCGCGCCACAACGGCTTCCTGACGTGGCGCTTTTTTCCATATTGGAGCACGTCCATGTCCCCCAAATCCTATGTCTTCACCTCAGAGTCCGTCTCCGAGGGTCACCCCGATAAAGTCTGCGACCGTATCAGCGATGCCGTCCTCGACGCCTTTATCGCGCAAGAACCAGAGGCACGCGTCGCGGCCGAGACATTCGCCACCACCAACCGCGTTGTGATCGGCGGAGAGGTGGGCCTGTCGGACCAGAATAAGCTGCACGAATATATGGACCAGATCGACAGCATCGCGCGGGCCTGTATCAACGACATCGGATACGAGCAGGAGAAGTTCCACCACCAGACCGTAGAAGTGACCAACCTGCTGCACGAACAATCCGCGCATATCGCGCAGGGCGTTGATTCCGCAGAGGATAAAGACGAGGGTGCGGGCGATCAGGGGATCATGTTCGGCTATGCCACCAATGAGACGGCAGAGCTTATGCCCGCGCCCGTCCACTATGCCCATGCGATCCTGCGCCGTCTGGCCGAAGTGCGCAAAGACGGGACCGAGCCTACGCTGCGCCCTGACGCAAAATCCCAACTCTCCGTGCGCTACGAGGATGGCAAGCCCGTCGGTGTGTCCTCCATCGTGCTCAGCACGCAGCACGCGGAAGAGAGCCAGACCAGCGCGGACATCCGCGACATTGTTGAGCCTTACATCCGTGAAGTGCTGCCCGAAGGCTGGATTTCAGCCGACACCGAATGGTGGGTGAATCCGACGGGCACCTTTGTCATCGGTGGCCCTGACGGGGACGCGGGCCTCACAGGGCGCAAGATCATCGTGGACACCTACGGCGGGGCCGCACCCCACGGGGGCGGTGCGTTTTCGGGCAAAGATCCGACAAAAGTCGACCGCTCCGCCGCCTACGCTGCGCGCTATCTGGCAAAGAATGTCGTGGCCGCAGGCATGGCAAGCAAATGCACCATCCAGCTCAGCTATGCCATCGGGGTGAGCAAGCCGCTGTCGATCTATTGCGATACGTTTGGCACGGGCGAAGTCGACGCCGAAGCCATCGAACGCGCCATCGCCGATGTGATGGATCTCACACCCCGTGGCATCCGCAGCCATCTTGAGCTAAACAAGCCTATCTACCAGCGTACTGCAGCGTACGGCCATTTTGGCCGCGCACCCGAGGCCGATGGCGGCTTTAGCTGGGAGCGGACCGATCTGGCTGCAGCCCTCAAAGCAGCGGTTTAAGACCCCCAAGCTCTAGTCAGGCCGGCGTCGAAATATGGACGGAGGCTTGCTTGTCTCAGGCGCAAGTTTCTTCGGGCGGTACGATGGCACACGCGCGTTCACTGTAGCTGACGCGGGTATAGCAGCGTTGCGCGACGCGCTCACCGAAGGCCCTTCCGAGTTCGGCGCGGCACCAAGGCGATCCAGATCATCCAGAAACGGCCATAAGCTGCGTAATGACCCTTCGACCAGTTCGACACGTCGCGTGGCATCCTCTGCGCTTATTTGCTCTACGTCGCACGGGCCGCGCATCTGGCGCATGATGCGGCTTACGACGGGCTTGATGTCTTGTGCACAGGCCCACGAAAATGTCTGTACAGAACCGTTCATTGACACGGGAGGCGCTGCCTGTGCCGCCATGCCGCGTGCCAGTTGCGATTTTTGCAGGGCTGTAATCGCTGCACGCTCCAGCGTCTGCGCCGACAGCTCCTCCTGCGTCAGATAGTCGCTAAACCCCAGCTTGAGCGCCACAATGGCGATATTCGCCTGCTCCGTGCCTGTGATCATGACCGTTGCCGCATGGCAATTGACGGGATCGGCGCGAATGATGTCGACCCCTTCGAGGCCCGTACCATCGCGCAAATGGTAGTCCAGCAAAATCAGGTCAAAGCGGTCTTTTGTCAATTTTGCCCGCAAATCAGCGAGCGAGGCAGCCTCGCTCACATGGGTCGTGAAACCCAGACCTCTACACAGTTTTTTCAGGTTGCTGCGGTCGAATTCTTCATCATCAAGGATCAGAATGCTGGCAAACTGTGGCGCATGGGCTGCCTGTTGTGCGGGTGATGCGGGTTTGCTGGCTCATCTAGCTTCCTGACCGTTCGTTTCACGCGACCCTACCTTGGAAGGGCTTAATGCGTGGTAACCAGCGTCACCATTGCAGCGCGTACACATCCCCGCTACATCGCGGGCATGAAAACGCCTGATCCCAAAACCCCCGACCTTCAAAAGCGCGTAAAGCCGCGCCGCAACTTTTATGGTCGTCTCAAGGGCCACAATCTCAAGCAGTCCCAGAAGGAGTATCTCGATACAGACCTTGCTGCCCTATCGCCAGGGGCTGTGAATTGGGACAGCAACCCCGGGCGCACGCCGCTTGATACGAAAGCGATGTTTGACGGCAAGCCTGTGTGGCTTGAGGTTGGCTTTGGCGGGGGCGAGCATATGGTGCATCAGGCCGCTCAAAACCCTGGTACGGGTATCATCGGGGCCGAGCCCTATATCAATGGCGTTGCGATGTTGCTTGGCAAAATTCGCCGCGCTGGCGTTGAGAATGTCAAAGTCCACCCCGGGGATGTGCGTGACCTTTTCGAGGTGCTGCCAGACGAGAGCATTTCGAAGGCATTTCTTTTGTATCCCGACCCGTGGCCCAAAACGCGCCACCACCGTCGCCGCTTTGTGACCGAAGAACACCTCGTGCCGTTGCACCGTGTCCTCAAACCTGGTGCGATTTTTCGCGTGGCCACGGATATTGAGGAGTACGTGCGCCAGACGCTGGAACAGGTGCCGCGCTTTGGCTTTGAATGGCTGGCAGAGGCGCCTGCGGATTGGCGGGAGCCTTGGGATGATTGGTATTCGACGCGGTACGAGCAGAAAGCGCTGCGCGAGGGGCGGGTGCCGCATTATCTGACATTCCGGTGCGTATGAGAGGGCGGACCGAGGGGCGCTGCCCCTCGCGCTCCCTGGGATATTTATGACCAAAAGAAACGGGCTGGCATGGACGTCTGTCGCTGTGCTGACTAGAAGTTCAACGAGATTATAAAGGATAGTTGCATGTCGGGCCACGGTGATCCCATTCCAATGACTTCCACTGCTTGTGGGCCGCTGAGCGGTATTGCTGATGTGCCGGGGGATAAGTCGATCTCGCATCGCTCATTGATCCTTGGGGCGATGTGTGTGGGCGAGACGACGATCACAGGGCTGCTCGAGGGGCAGGATGTGTTGGATACTGCCGCTGCGATGCGGGCTTTTGGTGCCACTGTCACAGACCTCGGAGGCGGCAACTGGTCTGTGCGCGGTGTGGGTGTTGGCGGGTTTGCCGAGCCTGAGGGCGTGATTGATTGCGGCAATTCCGGCACTGGTGTGCGGCTCATTATGGGGGCGATGGCGACGCAGCCGATTACGGCCACATTTAGCGGGGATGCCAGTCTCAATGGTCGTCCTATGGCGCGGGTAACGGATCCGCTTGCAGAGTTCGGCTGTCAGGCGGTTGGACGTACCGGCGGGCGGTTGCCCATGACGCTGGTGGGGGCGCGCAGCCCTGTGCCTGCGCGTTACGTGGTGCCCGTGCCCTCGGCACAGGTGAAATCGGCGGTCTTGCTGGCAGGGTTGAATGCACCGGGGCAGACTGTTGTGATCGAGCAGGAGGCCACCCGCGATCATACGGAGCGGATGCTGGAGGGGTTTGGTGCCGAAATCTCCACTCGTGAGACGGATGAGGGGCGCGAGATCACGCTGACGGGGCAGCCCGAGCTTGTCGCGCAGCATATCGAGGTGCCGCGTGATCCAAGCTCGGCCGCGTTTCCTGTTTGTGCAGCTCTTATTGTCCCTGGCTCTGACGTGCTGGTTCCTGGAATTGGCCTAAACCCCACGCGTGCAGGTCTGTTCACGACGTTGCGCGAGATGGGTGCGGATCTCACCTATGAGAACGAGCGCACCGAAGGGGGTGAGCCTGTGGCCGATCTACGTGCACGGTTCTCACCTGATATGGTGGGGATAGAAGTACCGCCTGCGCGCGCCGCCAGTATGATTGACGAATACCCCGTGCTTAGTGTGGTTGCGGCCTACGCCAAGGGCCAGACCGTTATGCGCGGTGTGCGCGAGCTGCGCGTTAAAGAAAGCGACCGTATTGATGCGATGGCAAAAGGTCTGCGCGCCAACGGGATCGACGTGGATGAGGGCGAGGATTGGTGGATTGTGACGGGCGCAGGCCACGGCAATGTCGCGGGTGGCGGTCTGTGCGCCAGCCAGCTTGACCACCGCATCGCTATGTCGTTCCTGATCCTCGGCATGGCTGCCAACGCGCCTGTGCGTGTGGATGACGGTGGCCCCATCGCCACGTCATTCCCGATATTCGAGCCGTTGATGGCAGCACTTGGGGCGCAGGTCAGCCGCGATGCCTGAGGGCTTTACCATCGCAATTGACGGCCCTGCAGCGGCTGGCAAGGGCACGGTGTCCAAGGCGGTCTCGGCACATTTCGGATTTGCCCATCTGGACACAGGGCTTTTGTACCGTGCGGTGGGGGCCAAGGTTCTGGCGGGGGTGGAACCTGCACAGGCGGCCCTCACACTTCAGCCTGACGATCTGGAAGACACCGGCCTGCGCACCCCCACGGTGGCCCAAGCGGCCAGCAAGGTCGCTGTGATCGCCGAAGTGCGCGCTGCCCTTCTGGACTTCCAGCGCAGCTTTGCCGCGCGCGCAGGAGGGGCTGTTCTGGACGGGCGTGACATCGGTACGGTGATCTGCCCCGATGCGCAGGTGAAGCTGTTTGTCACCGCCAGTGCCGAGGTCCGCGCCACACGGCGTCATACGGAGCTGTCAGAGCGGGGCATCACGGACAGCTATGAGATGGTGCTGGCAGATGTCAAAGCCCGCGATGCCCGCGACATGGAACGGGTTGAAGCGCCGTTGAAGCCCGCGCCCGATGCGACCGTGATCGACACGTCAGACCTGTCGATTGACGAAGCCGTTGCTGCGGCGATCAAGGCGGTAGAGGCTGTGCGCAACCCTTCCTGAAACACCGCTCACCAAAGGGTGTTTCGCTTTTTCAGGTGCGCTGGTTAAGCTGGAGGTGTCTAGAAAAGGAGCCTCTGCCATGATCCGACCGCTGACGCTTGCGCTGTTGCTGGCTGCTACACCGCTGATTGCCCAACAAACACCTGATCTCATTGCCCCGCCCGCGTCTGAGCAGATCGAAGGCCCCATGACGCTTGAGCGGATGGCGCAAATCGTGCAGGCCCTTGATCCGGAAGTGATCGCCAACGGCCCGACGTTGCAATTCAATATCGATGATATCCCCGTGATGATCGTGGCTGATGCCACCGCTGACCGCATGCGCGCCATGGTGCCCATTGCCAGCGCCGAAGGTCTGAGCGCGCAGGATCTCTTGCGCATGATGCAGGCCAATTTCGACACGGCGCTCGATTCGCGCTACGCGGTGGCCAACGGGCGGCTTTGGGGCGTGTTTATCCATCCGCTGGCAGCCCTCGAAAAGGACCAGCTGATCAGCGCGCTGGTGCAAACGGTGAATGTCGCGCGCAGCTATGGCCAGACCTATTCGGGCGGGGCCAACATCTTTGGTGGCGGCGATTCGAACGGTATCTACCGCGACTTGTTCGAGGAGTTGCGTAAAAAGGGCGAAGCGCTCTGACCCCCAATCCACATGCTTCAGGAGAGACCAATGAAAACTGCAAAAGACTATATGGACGCCGCCAACGCCGAAGTGCCCAAGATGGCGGCCGAGGCTGCGATTGCGAAACATGCCAGCGGCACGGGCGTCTTTATTGATGTGCGCGACAGTGCTGCCATCGCCGAGAGTGGCACGCTCAAAGGCGCGCACCGCATCCCGCGTGGCATGATCGAATTTCGCGCCGACCCTGCAGTTGAGGCGATGTATAATCCTGTGTTCCAGAAAGATGCCGAGATTTATCTCATTTGTGGCGCGGGCGGGCAGGCGGCTCTCGCGGGCAAGACGCTCAAGGATATGGGCTTTGCCAATGTCACCAACATCGGTGGGTTTGCAGCATGGAAAGCGGCAGGCGGCCCCACCGAAGCCTAGCCACGCCTTGCCCCTGCTGCCATTTGGCCTAGCTCGCGTGCAGGTTTCACAAAAGGTATTCATTATGAAGCTCTCACGCCGTGACGCCCTTCTTGCAGGTGCAACCTTGCCCTTCGCTGCTGCTACACCCACGCTGCTGTCTGCCGCTGGCCACTCGGCCGCGTCCATGCCCACGCACCGCGATTTCACTTTGGGTGATTTCAAAGTGACAACTCTTCTGGTGGGCAGCCGCAGCGTCGAGGGGCCGCAGAATATCTTTGGGATGAATGTAGATGCCGAGACATTTGCCGATGTAAGTGCCGCAAACTTCCTGTCGACAGATGCGGCGCAGTTCTTCTTTACCCCCACTGTGGTGAACACGGGCACGGATGTGATCCTGTTTGATACAGGGTTGAACGCCGAAGGCACCACAAAAGCCCTCGCGGTGGCAGGCTATGCTCCTTCCGACATCACCCATGTGGTTCTGACCCACATGCACGGCGACCATATCGGCGGTTTGACAGGTGCTGACGGGGCCGAGACATTTGCAGGCGCGGCTTATGTGACGGGTCAGGTTGAATTCGACGCATGGACCAAGCAGGAGAATGAAGGTTTTGAGGGCAAAGTACGCCCCTTGGCCGAGAAGATGACGTTTATCGATGCAGGCCAAGACGTGCGCAGTGGTGTTACAGCGGTCGAGGCCTCCGGCCACACGCCAGGTCACATGGGCTATATGCTCGAGAGCGGCGGCAGCCAGCTTTTGCTCATGGCCGATACGGCCAACCACTATGTCTGGTCCGTGGGCTATCCCGAATGGGAAGTGAAGTTCGACATGGACAAAACGGCAGCGGCGGCCACGCGCAAAAAGATCATGGACATGGCCAGCGCCGATCGCTTCCCGCTCATCGGTTATCACATGCCGTTCCCCGGCATGGGCTTTATCGAGACGTGCGGCGAGGGCGGCTACCGCTACGTGCCGCACAGCTACCAGCTGATCTGAACTCGGTAGATTGAACGAAAACACCCCCGCAGTGCAAACGGCTGCGGGGGGATGCTGTGGGGCTTGGATTGCCCTGTTAGAGTACCGCCGTGCACGGCGCAGTGCCTCTTGAGACAGAATTAGATGTTGATGCCCAAATCGCGCAGGTTCTGGTTTGCCTGATTTTGTAAATCGAGCGCGCGTTCAAGCTCGTTTTGGCCCTGCACGTTAAGGTTCAGGCCATCTGCGGCTTGTCCTGCGTTGTCGCCTTCCTCTTCTTGCGCCTGCGACACGCCAGCGTCACTGCCGCCATTTGGCTGCTAGGTTGCAAGTGTCGTGCCACGCTCCAACACCAGCCCTGTGTTGTCAGGCGTGCTCGCATCTTCCTGATTTACGCCACGCCAGATGTTGGGGCCTGTTTCGTTGTCGGCAAGCACGTCTTCGGCGTTATTGCTCATCCAGAAGAAATTGGTCACGATGCTCGGGTTTTCATTGATGAAATTGCCGAGCGTCTGGAAGTAAGGGCCCGTGTCGTTGCTTCCGCTTTGGTTGGTCAGGACAGACTGCCCCAGATCGACCTCGGCAATCAGGCGCGCGTCGTTTTCGGGGTCAAAGTCGTCGGCGATAATGCTCTCTCTTGCATCCTCGGACACTTCTTCCACGCCTTGCGGTGTTTCGATGATGTAAAGCGTGCGCGTGGTGATGAAGCTGTCGCCCTCGGAGGTGTCCGCCTCGTCGTACACCAGATGCACAAGGCTCTCCATGCGGGTGAAGTGGAAATCGAGCGATGCTTCGGGGTTTGTAAGGTCAATCTGCGCGACGTGATCTCCGACATGGGATTGATCCACCGTGAGGATCATCTGTGGCGCCCCCTCGAATTCGCGGGTGACTACGGTTTCGGTAAAGGGCGTGCCGTCCGCATCAAACTTGTGGGCGGTCTCGTTTGAGTCCAAGCCCTCGGGGCCGCTGATGTTGCTGTTCAGCCCTGCAACGACCACTTGCGTGTCGACGTTGTATTCGATGGCGTACGTCGTATCTTCGTCAAATTCGACATTGATCGCGTGATCGCCTGTCGGCGGCGTGAGGATAAAGGTTCGGTCGGCATCCTCGCCCGTTTCCGGCCCTTCGCTGAGCACTGAGGAAGCATCCGCCTCTTCGCCAGTCGCCAAAGTGATCGAGACCTGATTTTCGGGAATTGGCAAAGGCAAATCCGCAGGCGGCACGTCGTTGGCAACCTCCAAAACTTCCTCTGCCGCGGCATCGCCATCGGCATTTGGGTCGGGTTGCGCGTCTTCAGTTGGGTCGGCGGCGGGTGTCTCTACCGCGATGTCTTCATCTGGTGCGTCGGGTGCCAGATCCTGATCTTCCGTCTCGGCAGTGCCCGAAACGCCCATCATCCCTGCAAAACCTACAGATAAGATCGTCAAAATTCCAACTGCCAGCATGATATAAGCCTCAAACTCTGATTGTTCTGTCGGCTTTGTGCCGCCGTTAACCATGGCTACCGCAGGTTTGGGGCGCTATTGAGGCTGAACATGGCAACAATTGGAAAAGTTAGGGGCAACTGTTTCCTGTCCATGGCTTTCTAAGCAAACAGGGGTAGTGTTCTGGACCAAATTTGTGAGCGTGGTGCTGTCGCAAACCTGCGTCGGATTGATGCGGCAGTATGAACTTGACCGCATAGATCGCCTGCACCAGCATCGCATGAAATTTAATTGGGCGTGTGATGAACGATACAGATGAAAGTGCTGGCGATATTTGGGGGGAAGACCTTCTGGGGTTCTCTGAACAAGGTGCGGCTTTCAACTCCCTTATCAAATCTATCAATGACCACCGTACGATTTCAATCGAGGCGGGGTATGGCCACGGCAAGACCTTCTTCCGTGAGCGCTGGGCAAAACAGCTAGAGGCGGCGGGGGAGTGTGTGATATTGAATCAAAACCAAACGACGGTCGGTCTGATGCAAATTCTATTTGGCTTAACAAGCTCAATCATGAACTAGTAAACGATTTTCCTGAGTTCTTCGATCCTCAGCCAAATCTCCTTGCGGGCTCAGAAAAGGACAAAGATTATTATGCTTGGGCGCGAGTATATAGGTTCCTCGCCCCCCACTACATCCCCGAACACCAAGCCATGCTCGACGCCGTCCATCAGCTCCAAGCTGACCTCTAACCGCACCCTTGCACCGCGCCCTCAAATCCCCTATACGCGCGCTAGTCTAAGGGGCGGATACACGCACCGGATGAGGTAGCTAATGCAGGGTCGGGTTTTCCGGCCCTCTTTCTTTGCCCCTGACGGCCCTCCCCACGGGCACATTTCACCGCCACACCAACAGGTGGGCACATCTTATAAAGACCGGCGGAGACAACCGCACGGCCAGAAAACAGTCTAGATTAGGAAAAACACGCTACATGGCGAATATGATGGACGAGTTTGAAGCACTCTTGAACGAAAGCTTCGAAATGGACACGCCCGAAGAGGGGTCAGTTGTCAAAGGTAAGGTTATCGCAATCGAAGCGGGCCAAGCCATTATCGACGTAGGCTACAAGATGGAAGGCCGCGTCGAGCTTAAAGAATTTGCCGAACCAGGCGAAGCTCCCAATGTTGAAGTCGGCCAAGAAGTCGAAGTGTTCCTGCGTCAGGTAGAGAACTCGCGCGGCGAAGCAGTTATCTCCCGCGAGATGGCGCGCCGCGAAGAAGCATGGGACCGTCTGGAGAAGGCCTATGCCTCCGAAGAGCGCGTCGAAGGCGCAATCTTTGGCCGCGTCAAAGGTGGCTTTACCGTGGATCTGGGTGGCGCAGTTGCCTTCCTTCCCGGCTCTCAGGTTGATGTACGCCCCGTGCGCGACGCAGGCCCGCTCATGGGTCTCAAGCAGCCGTTCCAAGTTCTCAAAATGGACCGTCGCCGTGGCAACATCGTTGTCTCGCGCCGCGCCATCCTTGAAGAGAGCCGTGCCGAACAGCGCGCCGAAGTCATCGGCAATCTGGTCGAAGGTCAGGAAGTTGACGGCGTGGTCAAGAACATCACCGAATACGGTGCGTTCGTGGACCTCGGCGGCGTAGACGGCCTGCTGCACGTGACAGACATGGCATGGCGCCGAGTGAACCACCCCTCCGAGATCCTGACAATTGGCGAGACCATCAAGGTTCAAGTCATCAAGATCAACAAAGAGACGCACCGCATCTCCCTCGGCATGAAGCAGCTGCAAGAAGATCCATGGGATCTGGTCGCTGCCAAGTACCCGCTGGAATCCTCACACACAGGCCGCGTGACCAACATCACCGATTACGGCGCCTTTGTTGAGCTTGAGCCTGGTGTCGAAGGTCTTGTGCACGTCTCCGAGATGTCATGGACCAAGAAGAACGTACACCCCGGCAAGATCGTGTCGACCTCTCAGGAAGTTGAAGTCA
>CBFHZX010000054.1:0-16451 GCA_965660425.1 Sulfitobacter sp.
GTATGGTTCACCTCTCCGACCTTTCATGGGACGAGCGCGGCGAAGAAGCCATTCAGGGCTACCACAAGAACGACATCGTTCAGGCGGTTGTCTCTGAGGTTGACGTTGAGAAGGAGCGTATCTCGCTCTCCATCAAAGGTGTCGGCGGCGACAAGTTCGCAGAAGCCGTGGGCGGCGTGAAGCGCGGCTCCGTTGTGACTGTGACCGTGACCTCCATCGAGGATGGCGGCATCGAAGTGGAATACGAGGGCATGAAAGCCTTCATCCGCCGCTCCGATCTGTCCCGTGACCGTGCCGAGCAGCGCCCCGAGCGTTTCTCTGTCGGTGACAAGGTCGACGTGCGCATCACAAACGTGGATGCAAAAGCACACCGCCTTGGCGTTTCGATCAAAGCACGCGAAATTGCGGAAGAGAAAGAGGCCGTGGAGCAGTATGGCTCCTCCGACTCAGGTGCTTCCTTGGGCGACATCCTTGGTGCGGCACTCAAGTCCGACGACTGATCGCAATTGGGCCACGCGCCCGATATGAAATGACTGGACCCCGTGCAGCAATGCGCGGGGTCTTTTCGTTACGAATCGCCAAAGGCCAAGCCTGCGCCAGAATTTCGAAAACCCTCATATACCTGCGCAAATTCCCGCCAGAGTTTTGTGATTGGGGTTGTTTGGGGGCGATTACTTGAAATGATGCACCAAAATGCTTCATTTGGTCGCTTCAACGACTTTTCGCAGAAGGGTATTTTTCCTATAGTAGCGGCATAACGATGCGAGAATGCGCGGGGGGAGACATCAATGATCCGGTCAGAATTGATCCAAAAGGTCGCAGACGACAATCCACATTTGTACCAACGGGATGTGGAGCGGATCGTTAACACCATATTTGACGAGATTACCGCCGCCATGGCCAAAGGCGACCGTGTCGAGTTGCGCGGCTTTGGTGCCTTTTCCGTGAAAAAGCGTGACGCCCGCGTGGGCCGCAATCCGCGCACGGGTGAGACTGTTCATGTGGAAGAGAAACATGTACCGTTCTTCAAGACGGGCAAGTTGCTTCGTGATCGGTTGAACGGGAAATCCTAAATGCGCTACCTCCGCTATCTCTGTATTGCCATCTTCGCGGTGGCGCTTGTGTCTGTGGCTCTGGCCAACCGCGCCATGGTCTCGCTTCAGGTGCTGCCTACCGAGGTGTCGGGCCTCTTTGCCATGAACCCGTCGGTTGAGCTGCCGCTCTTTGCAGTGATTTTGGGCAGCATCCTGATGAGTCTGCTGGTCGGCTTTGTCTGGGAGTGGATTCGCGAATATGGAGAACGCGCAGAAGCTGCTAAGACCGCCCGCGAGATGCGTCGTCTCAAGCGTGAAAACGAAAAGCTTAAGTCCGAGAAGCACGAAGGCAAAGACGAGGTTCTAGCGCTTCTCGATCAGGCAAGCTAACCCGCTATGCCTTCCGATAATTCGGTGAAAATCTGCGGCCTTGGCACTGCTGACGATGTTGATGCCTGCGCACGTGTGGGTGCGCGGTACGTGGGTTTTGTGTTCTTTCCAAAATCCCCCCGTCATCTTGAGTTGCCTGCGGCGGCGGCCCTTGCCGCGCAAGTCCCCGTAGGCATTTGTAAAGTCGCGCTGACAGTCAACGCCGACGATGCGATGCTCGATACGCTCACCCAAACCGTCCCCCTCGACATGCTGCAACTCCACGGAAGCGAGAGCCCAGAGCGTGTGGCAGAGGTAAAGGCCCGATATGGTCTGCCCGTGATGAAGGCTGTCGGTGTGGCGACCCATGCGGACCTCGCCCAGCTTGACGCCTACACGGGCGTTGCGGACCAGATATTGGTCGATGCAAAACCCGCCGCAGGGGCAGACCTGCCAGGTGGCAACGGTCTGGCGTTCGATTGGACCCTGCTGGAGGGCCGCGTCTGGCGCACCCCTTGGATGCTCGCAGGCGGCCTGACCCCCGAGAACGTGGCCGAGGCGATCGCCCGCACGGGTGCGCAGCAGGTTGATGTCTCCTCTGGCGTTGAGAGCAGCGCAGGCGTCAAGGATGCCGCCCTGATCCAAGCGCTCTGTGCCGCGGCGCTCAACGCCTGAGCGGTCTGAATTGCCGCCGCGATATTTTGGCTTCTTTACCAATGTGCCCGAGGGCGATACTGCTACCCGCAACACAGTTCCGAAAGAAAGATGCACCATGCCAGACGATCTTTTTAACAGCTTCATGAATGGCCCCGACGAGAATGGCCGCTTTGGCGAATTCGGCGGCCGCTTCGTCTCCGAGACACTGATGCCCCTGATCCTCGAGCTGCAGGACGAATACGACAAGGCCAAAACGGATGAGACGTTCTGGGCCGAGATGAACGACCTGTGGACCCATTACGTAGGCCGCCCCAGCCCGCTCTATTTCGCCGAGCGTCTGACCGAGGAGTTGGGCGGCGCGAAAATCTACCTCAAGCGTGACGAGTTGAACCACACAGGCGCGCATAAGATCAACAACGTGCTGGGCCAGATCATCCTCGCCCGCCGCATGGGCAAAAAGCGTATCATCGCCGAGACGGGCGCGGGCCAGCACGGCGTGGCGACGGCGACCGTCTGCGCCAAATTCGGCCTCAAATGTGTGGTCTACATGGGCGCGCACGATGTCGAGCGTCAGGCGCCAAACGTCTTCCGCATGCGCCTGCTGGGCGCCGAAATCATCCCCGTGACTTCAGGCCGCGGCACGCTCAAAGACGCGATGAACGACGCCCTGCGCGACTGGGTCACCAACGTGCGCGACACCTTCTATTGTATCGGCACCGTCGCAGGCCCGCACCCGTACCCCGCCATGGTCCGCGATTTCCAAAGCATCATCGGCAAGGAAGTCCGCACCCAGATGCAGGAGGCCGAGGGCCGTCTGCCTGACACGCTGATCGCTGCCATCGGGGGCGGCTCCAACGCCATGGGTCTCTTTTATCCCTTCCTCGACGATAAGGATGTGAACATCATCGGGGTTGAGGCTGGCGGCAAAGGCGTGAATGCAAAGATGGAGCATTGCGCCTCCCTCACAGGCGGCCGCCCCGGCGTGCTGCACGGCAACCGCACGTATCTTCTACAAGACGACGATGGCCAGATCCTCGAAGGCTTCTCGATCTCCGCAGGCCTCGACTATCCTGGTATCGGGCCAGAGCATGCGTGGCTGCACGACATCGGCCGCGCGCAATATGTCTCGATCACGGATGTGGAGGCGCTGGAGGCGTTCCAGAAATCATGCCAGCTCGAAGGGATTATCCCCGCGCTTGAGCCATCCCACGCGCTCGCCCATGTGATGAAGATTGCGCCCACCCTGCCAAAAGATCACCTGCTCGTGATGAACATGTGCGGGCGCGGCGACAAGGATATCTTTACGGTAGCTAAAGCACTCGGCTTCGAGATGGGCGAATTCGCTTAACGCGTAAGCTCTAGAATATCGAAATCACTTTCATTGACGGGCGCGGGAAACATCAACCGCGCCCGTCTCTCTGATACACGCTCGAATACAGCCACATCGGGGACCACCTCGCCAGTCCCCTCAAAATCAGGGGCCAGCGTGGCATAGTCCTGCGGCGCGCCGCTCGCCACATATCCCACGCCTAAGTAGACAGCACGCCCGTCCCGCATCTCGATCCGCCCCGACGTGCGCTGCGATCCCGTCAGCTTTTCAAACACAACGCCTTTGTTATCCAGCGCCATGCGGCATTTGAAATTGGTATAAACCGTGAGCGCGCTCAAACCGCCCAGCTTCATCGTGCGGCACTTCCATTCCCGCGCCAATGAAGAATCGAACACCACCTGTGGCACGCCCGACAAGGCCACACCCAGCGCTGACACATCCTGTGCGCTTCCGCCCGCCATCGCCTCCAAAAGTGCGTTGCCAGCAATCCGCTCGAACCGCTCCAGCCGCGCCTGCTCCTGCGGCCTGATCTCTTGGGCAACAGCAGCGGAGGCGAGGAGTGCCGCGCAGCAAACGAGGAGGCCCGTCTTCATGCGTCGCCCCCGATTGAATGACGCTGCAATACATCCAGCGGCACCACATCCAGCGCACGGATATGTGTGGCCTCCAGATGCACCTTCGGCGCGCATCCTTCCTCAGCCGCCTGCATGAAGCGACCCGCACACAAGCACCACGGATCACCCGCCTTCAAACCCGCAAAGCCATAAGCAGGCTGCGGCGTAGACAGATCGTTGCCCACGTATTTGGAAAACGCCAGAAACTCGGCTGTCATCACAGCACAGACCGTGTGACTGCCCTGATCGGCGGCACAAGTGTTGCAATGGCCATCGCGGAAAAACCCTGTCACAGGGTCGGTCCCGCAGATCGCCAGCGCCGTGCCCATCACATTGATACTCTCGTCAGGTTCCATTGCTCTCTCCTCAAATGCCGTCCGCAATGGCGCGGAAAATGGCGATATTCTGCTCCGACACGCCTTCATCGCGGAACTTGCGGTCCGCTGCATTGGTCGCGATAACGACACCGCGTGCGCGGTTCACGTAAACATATTGCCCGTAAATCCCCCGCGCCATGAACTCGCCTTCCGCTGCACCGCGCGGAATCCACCACTGATAGCCATAGCCGATTGCATTTGCTGCCGTAGGTGCCGAGGCAGCGGTAGAGGCCGCAACCCAATCACGCGGCACGATCTGGCGGTCATTGTATTCGCCCATCTGCAAGAACATCTGCCCCATGCGCGCATAGTCCCGCGTGCTCAGGTTCAACCCGCCCAGCACAAAGGCCGTGCCAAAACCGTCTGTGAGGTAATAGGGGGCGTGCTCCAACCCCATGGGGGCGATGATCTTCTCGCTCAACAGTTCCGCGATGGGACGCTCAGCCGCGCCGCGCACCACCATCGACAGGATATGCGTATCAATTGAGACATAGGTCCATTGCGCCCCCGCAGGGGCGAAGGTCTCGCTCAGGTCTGCCGCAAAGTCATCCATGCTCCCGCCAAGGGCCAGCACGCGGCCCATGCGGTTGATGTCCGAGGATTGATCCAGATAGTCCTCGTCAAAGACAACCCCGCTCGACATTTGCAGCACATTGCGGATGGTTGCACTGGCGTAGGCCCCACCCTCCAGCGCAGGCGCATATTGCACAACAGGGTCATCAATCGATCCGATCACACCCTCGTCCAGCAGCACGCCGACCAGCGCAGAGAGATAGCTCTTTGCCACCGACCACGAGATGCGCAGATCATCCGCCGTGGTCCCTTTGTAATAGCTCTCGTGCACGATCTCGCCGTCTTTGAGCACCACCAGTGCTGTGACATCGCGCCCCTGCGTCCACGCCTCAACCTGCACAGGCAAGGAAGCATCGGGACCATAAGGCAACTCCGCTGTCGGTCCGTCCCCGCGGGCCACAGGTGTGGTCAGAAACGCGCCTTCCATGTTGGAGAAGTTCGCGATGATCTTTTCTTCGGAAAACAGCGAATTTACGGCGAGCAGTCGCATGATTTGTTCGCGCTGCCACAGCCCTACGACAACCGCCGCCAAAACCAACACCACAAAGATGCGCAACAGCCATCTACCAACACTTCGCATCATATCCGTCCTTTTCTGACACCCGCGGGGGATGCCGGTTTAACCGTTTGCCGCACCATGTTCCCATGCGACCCAGCGTCCGTGAAAATCTGTACGCCCCAGCATCAGCGTGATGTTACCGGGCCAAAGCCGCAGCGTGATCGCTGCACCGCGCCCGCCGCTTGTGTCACCATCGCTTTCCATGGCGAGCCATGCAAGGGTGCGCCCGGGCGTGGCCTTTGCGCCTGCGTGCTCGATCAGGGGTGTGCCGCGTGTTTGTACAGCGGCGGGAAAATACTGCCACGCGACCGAATGCTGGATCAGGTGTAGATGGCCCTGCGGTGCGCTCTCCAGCCGATGGGCAAGCCAGTCGATCGCGTCGCCTTTGTCTATTGTGGCTGTCATCACCGATGCTGCCGCACGGGTCAGGGCCAACTGCTCGGGACGGTCTGCCCACAGATACGCGGTGAGCCGAAGCAGATCGGCTGCGTCCTGCGGGTCGAGCGGATTGAGACCCACACCAGCGCGCGATGCAATCTGTGGCGCGCGGCGAAGCGGGGCAGGGCCGGTCCAGTCAGGCATCAACGTCAGCACAGGCTCCTGCGGCCCGTAGTGCACGCCCGCAACCTCAAGCCCGTAGTGATCCCACATCAGATTAAGCCCGCCGTTCGCACCAAGCTCGCTTAGGTGGAGCGGCAGATCGTATTGCGCGCCTGCAACCCGCGCCCCTGCCATCAGAACGGCGGCGCGGCGCACCTCATTGGGCTGCGGCGGGCTTTTGGTCCATTCCAGCAGGAAGTCCTCATGGCTGTGCAACGCGCTCATCACGGCGTCGGGCAGGGTGTCGTCGGGCACGCTGTGCGGAGGGTAGACCGCCGCCAACCCGTCATCGCGCTGGCTCAGAACCAGCGCATGCAGACCGCCCGCAATGCGCAAGGGCAAAGAGTGGCCCGCAGGCCCGATATCGCCGCTGTAGGCGTGGAAACTCTGTGCCAGCGCCGTGTCTTGGGGCCAGTGATCTGCCAGCATGTTCAGGAGCTGCGCCATGAACGGACTGCCCAACGCCGCGCAGGATATGGCTTGCTGGCGAAAGGCAGTGGGCAGGCTCACCTGAACCGCTCTATCAGCTTTTGCAGGGCACTGCGCTCCTCGGGCGCCTTTGGCGTCTCCTCGCTTTTTGCGGGTTTGGGCTGCTTCTGCGGTCCTTTGGTCCCTGTGGAGGGGCGGGCAGGGGCTGTGCGCAGACTCACCGCGTTCATGAATTTGGCAGCGTCGCCAGCGGCCAGATAGGGCGCGCCGTCGCTAACCCCGCGCAAGACATCATCCAGCCAATCGGCCTCGGCCTTGGCGAAATCGCTCAGCACATAGCCTGCCACGCGGTCCTTGTGACCAGGGTGCCCGATGCCAAGGCGCACGCGGCCATAGTCCGCCCCCAGATGCGCATGGATCGAGCGTAGGCCGTTGTGACCTGCATGGCCTCCGCCCATTTTGAACTTCACCTTGCCGGGGGCGAGGTCGAGCTCGTCGTGGAGCACGATTACATCCTCGGCCTCGATTTTGAAAAACCGCGCGGCGGCGGCAACGCTATCGCCTGACTTGTTCATGAACGTCTCGGGGCGCAGCAGCACGGCGCGAGCGCTGCCAAAGCGTCCCTCGCTCAGGCTGCCCTGAAACTTGGATTTCCACGGGCCAAAGCCGTGATCCGCCGCCATCTGCTCAACGGCCATAAAGCCGATGTTGTGGCGGTTGCGGGCATATTTCGCGCCCGGATTTCCCAGCCCGACGATGAGTTTCATGGCACGCTCCCTTTGCTTGTCCGTAGTTTATGGAGTGCGCGCGTCAGCGTCCAGCATCGTGCGCGCATAAAAAAGGGGCCGCCCGAAGGCAGCCCCGATTATCTTGCGTGCAAAGCCCAGATTACTCTGTTGCGGCTTCCGCTTCTGCAGCTGGTGCATCGCCTTCTGCTTCGTCTTCGTCGTCGCCACCTGCGGAGGAGAGTGCGGACGGTGCAGAGACCTGCGCGATCACAAAGTCGCGGTCGATCACAGGCTTGGCGCCTGCAGGCAGGGTCACGTCGGAGATGGTGAGGTTGTCACCGATCTCGAGTGCCGTGATATCGATCACGATGCTCTCGGGGATGTCCGCTGCAGTCACAACCAGCTCGACTTCGGGGCGCAGTACGTTAAGCGTGCCGCCCTTCTTGAGACCAACGCACTCATCCTCGCCCGCAACTTCGACGTTGATGAAGAGGTTGATCTTTGTTGTCCGCTTGAGGCGCATGAAGTCGACGTGCGTTGGCAGGTCTTTTACAACGTGGCGCTGAACGTCGCGGCAGATGACGCGGACGTCATCGTGGCCTTCGACCTTCATGTTGAACAGAGTCGCTTTGAAGCGGCCTTTGCGCAGCATTGTCAGCAGTTTGTTGAAATCCATCTGGATCGGCAACGGGTCTGCGTCACCACCAAAAACAATTCCAGGGACCATGCCATCGCGGCGTGCCTGACGAGCGGCGCCCTTGCCTGTCCCCGTACGTTCCTGAACTTCAAGATCTGGGATCTCTCCGGCCATAATATTCTCCAATATGTTAAGGGCAAAGCGCCTCCAAGGCTGTCGCTTTGCGTGAAGTCGTGCCTATAGACGGGAATCGCGTGCGGGGAAAGAGATTTTTGCGCCTGTTTGGAGCGCTGCCCCGCCTTTGCCTTTGGCAAAGACCCCCCGGGATATTTTTGACCAAAAGAAAGAGGGGTTAGGTAGGGTTTATCAGGTGGCCGCCTTGGGCTGTGACACGGGCGTGCAGGGCGATTTCGGCTGCGTAACGTGTGTTAAAGGCTGCTTGGGTTGCAGGTGTGATTTTTGTGGGTGCGGGTGCCGAGACGTTGAGGGGTTTGAATTTGATTTCTGCATCCATGCGGGTCTCGAGCCAGTTGCGCAGTTTTGGCTGCGCCTCATAGGCGAAGAGATGGGTGATGCCCAGCGTGCCTTTTGCGTCTGTCAGAAAATTCAATTGGGTGCCGATGCGGGCCCAGTCGGGCGGGGCAGGGCTTAGGACGGCTTGGACAAAGCCGTCGAAATCTACTTCAAGCGTTGAGGCGCGGTAGCGATACCAGCTGCGCAGATGCTCAAGCGGGTTGCGGATCACGGCCATGGTTTCGGGTGTGAGGCCGTACGCCTCGCGCAGCAAGGGTGCGATCTTGCGCTGGTAGCGACCTACGGGCGTGTGTTTGTGGTATTTGTAGAACGCGATGTCTGCCCAAGGCTTGAGCGCCACCTCCATTGCAGTCGACCCCGTTTGGGGGTCGAGAAAAGCACGAGGTTTTGCTCGGAGAAGACCAGCATCAGGTCTGCCAGTCGCCCTCGAACCCTTTGGGGATGAGCAGGTTATTGCGGTCCAGATCATTCACGTTTGTCTCCCCGCACAGTGCCATTGTGGTGTCGAGTTCTTTGTGGATCACTTCGAGCGCGCGTGTGACACCTGCCTGCCCCATTGCGCCCAGCCCGTAGACAAATGCGCGCCCGATGTAGGTGCCTGTGGCGCCCATGGCCACCGCCTTGAGAACGTCCTGACCCGAACGGATGCCGCTGTCGAGATGCACCTCGATCTGGTCGCCCACCGCCTCGAGGATTGAGGGCAGCATACGGATCGAGCTCAGCGCGCCGTCGAGCTGGCGACCGCCGTGGTTACTCACGATGATGGCGTCGGCGCCGACTTGCAGCGCCATCTTCGCGTCTTCGGCGTCGAGAATGCCTTTGAGGATGACTTTGCCACCCCACTGCTCCTTGATCTTGGCGATCTTGGCCCAATCGAGGGTGGGGTCAAATTGCTCGGCCGTCCAAGCGCTGAGGTCGGAGGCGTCCGAGATGCCGTCAACGTGGCCGACGATATTGCCAAAGCCGCGGTTTTTGGTTTGCAGCATCTCCAGACCCCAGCGCCATTTCGTAGCGAGGTTTGTCATGCTTGCCAGCGTGAGTTTTGGCGGGGCGGAGAGGCCATTTTTGAGGTCTTTGTGCCGTTGCCCGATGATTTGCAGATCAAGCGTGATCACCAAAGCCGAGCATTTGGCGGCGCGGGCGCGCTCGATCAGGCGGCTGACGTAATCCTCGTCGCGCATGGTGTAGAGTTGGAACCAGAAGGGCTTGTTGGTCGCCCCTGCCACATCCTCGATCGAGTTGATGGACATGGTCGACAAGGTGAAGGGGACACCGAAAGCCTCGGCGGCGCGCGCCGCTTTAATCTCACCATCCGCGTGCTGCATGCCTGTGAGGCCCACTGGGGCGAGGGCTACGGGCATGGCCACATCCTGACCGATCATCTGGCTTGCGGTGCTGCGACCTGACATATCGACGGCAACGCGCTGTCGCAGGCGGATCTGGTCGAAATCGGAGGTGTTCTCGCGGAAAGTCTGCTCGGTCCAGCTGCCGCTTTCGGCGTAGTCATAGAACATCTTTGGCACGCGGCGGCGGTGGATGCGTTTGAGGTCGTCGATGTTGGTGATGATGGGCATGGCAGGTATTCCGATGTGATTGGTAATGTTTTCTTACCAATCCTGCCGCGTCAAATCAATCCTTGTTTTGAGCCCTCAGGCTGAGTGCGCCCCGTCGGTCAGGGTTTTGACAAAGGCCAGTACCTCTTGCGTGCTTTTGCCAGCCGCGATCTGGCTCACGATGGCGGAGCCTACGACCACGCCATCGGCGACTTGTGCGATGGCGCGGGATTTCTCGGGCGTGTTCACGCCAAAGCCTACGACAACTGGCAGGCCCGTTGCATTCTGGATGCGCTCGACCGCAGGGGAGACATCTGCCGCTTCGGCCTCGGCCGCGCCTGTGATGCCGGTGATCGAGACGTAATAGACAAAGCCCGATGTGTTCTGCGCCACCCGCGCGAGGCGCTTGTCATCTGTTGTGGGTGTCGCGAGGCGAATGAAGTTCAGCCCTGCTGCTTGGGCAGGCACGCAAAGCTCTTCGTCTTCTTCTGGGGGCAGATCGACCACGATCAACCCGTCGATGCCTGCGGCCTTGGCTGCGGTCAGGAAGGCGTCCACGCCCATGGAGTAGATCGGGTTGTAATAGCCCATCATCACAATCGGTGTTGTGTTGTCTTCTTTGCGAAACTCTGACGCCAGCTCGAGCGTGCGCAGCAGCGTCATGCCACCGTCCAGTGCGCGCTGACCGGCGAGCTGGATCGTGGGGCCGTCCGCCATCGGGTCGGTGAAGGGCAGGCCCAGCTCAATGATATCGACGCCCGCACTTGGCAGCCCGCGCACGATTTCCAGAGAGCGGTCAAAATCGGGATCACCCGCCATGACATAAGACACAAACGCCTTCTTCCCTTGGGCTTTGAGATCGGCAAATTTGGCATCAATACGGGTCATGGAACGGGCCTTTTCATGTGGTGTTGGCGATGCATGCCCAATCGCGCCACGGAAATCAATGGCCCACCGCACCCTTGCACAGCGCCCGCGTTCCCCCTAACACGGCGCAAACGCAAAAGAGGACGCTGTCATGGGTTTCAAAATGGGTATCGTGGGTCTGCCGAACGTGGGCAAATCAACGCTTTTCAACGCGCTCACTCGCACCGCCGCCGCACAGGCCGCCAACTTCCCCTTCTGCACGATTGAGCCGAACGTGGGCGAGGTCGCCGTGCCTGATGAGCGCCTTGATACACTGGCCGAGATTGCCAAGTCGCAATCGATCATCCCCACGCGCATGACATTCGTCGACATCGCCGGTCTGGTAAAAGGCGCGTCCAAAGGCGAAGGCTTGGGCAACCAGTTTCTTGCCAATATCCGCGAGACGGACGCGATTGCCCATGTGCTGCGCTGTTTCGAGGACGACGATGTTACCCACGTCGAGGACCGCGTGGACCCTGTGGCCGATGCGGAAACCATCGACACCGAACTCATGCTCGCCGATCTGGAAAGCATCGAGAAGCGCCGCGCAGGCCTCGTGCGCAAGATCAAGGGCAACGACAAAGAAGCCGTGCAGCAGGACCGCCTGCTCGCCGCCGCCCAAGAGGCCATCGAGAACGGCAAGCCCGCGCGCACCGTCGAGGTGGACGCAGACGACGCCAAGGCGTGGCGCATGCTGCAACTACTGACGACCAAGCCCGTGCTCTATGTCTGTAACGTGGGCGTGGACGACGCGGCGCAGGGCAATGCCCATTCCGCCGCAGTCGCGAAAATGGCCGAGGCGCAAGGCAACTCCGCCGTGGTCATCTCCGCCCAGATCGAGGAAGAGATCAGCCAGCTTGACGCGGAAGACGCCGCCATGTTCCTCGATGATATGAAGCTTGACGAGCCGGGCCTCGACCGCCTCATCCGCGCAGGCTACGAGCTGCTGCACCTCGAGACATACTTCACCGTCGGCCCCAAAGAGGCCCGTGCCTGGACCATCAAACAAGGCACCTCCGCGCCAAAGGCCGCAGGCGTGATCCACAGTGATTTCGAAAAAGGCTTCATCCGCGCCGAGACCATCGCCTATGATGATTTCGTGGCGCTGGGCGGCGAAGGCCCCGCCAAAGAAGCAGGCAAAATGCGCGCCGAGGGCAAAGCCTATACCGTCAAGGACGGCGACGTGCTGCACTTCTTGTTCAACACCTAAACCCTCCCGCGCAGGGGAGACGCAGGAGGGCAGGGGCGGCCTTAGCGGCTGTCGTTGACAGGACCAACGCCATAAGGATTGCTGTAGGCATAAGGCATGTCGGCGTTTTTGCTGTGGCTTGATCCCGCAAATGCGGATGTGGCCAGAACGATCGCGGCAAGTGTTGCGAGTGTCAGTTTCATGGGTCGTCTCCTTGAGTGTGTCAGGGCGAGATTGCCCTCGTCTTGTGTCACTCAATCTGTGGGTAGAGGCGCTCACTTGCAAAACAACTCGGATCAGCAGCGCGTGGGCGGGTGTGAGCGCCTTGTAACAATCGCCTGCGCGCGAGGTAGCAGAGCACCGCCCGCGCCAACGGGATAAGGGCGCACGCCCCGCGTATTACAGTTCCGTCACCGCAGCGTGCATCACGTGAAATGTGAAGGATGTGAGGACGGCGGAGGTGAAAGTTATACTTTGTGGCAGAAATAAACCGCCTGAGCGGAAACAAGAGCTGTGCTTATAACCCGTTTCTGCGTTCCATGTGTTCGCATTGCCCGCTGCCTTAGAGCGAGCATTTATTTCAAAAGACATCTCAAACGATGGCGGTAAGCGATTAGCAGGTGCTATTTACACTCAATAAACGATGTAAAGAGTGCGGCATCTTTCGCAATCGCCTCGGGAGCTTTCGGGATGTTATCAAGGCTCAATTTCGGTTGTACTTGGTTCTGAGCAAGAAACAGTTTCGCAATTTCACCTCGTATGGCAAAATTAACATTTTGCGGAACATCTCCACCATTTTGAGCCATGACCGCGGCATTCAGTTTTGAGACTACAACACCAACAACTTCTCCGTCAGCGGCCAATACAGGCCCACCAGAATTCCCGCTCTGAACGGGCGCTGTTATTTGGAATGTGTTGTCGTCACACGCAAATCCCTTGAGCGACGAAATAGCCCCCCTTGTCACATTCATTCCACTTAACAAACCTGCATAGGGAAAGCCGACTGTAGTGATGTCTGAATTCAGCAGTGCGGAACTTGCAGAGAATATTGTGACACTCTTTGCCTGCTGATCATTTGTTTGAAGGAGCGCAATATCCAAGTCTGATGAGGCATCGACGAGTGTTGCGCGCACCCCATCCACATATAATTCGCGGCAATTTTCAACCACATGCGCGTTGGTCAACACATGGCCAACATCTGATCCAAAAAATCCGGACCCCGAGCTTGCGGTCACTTCTGGCTTGGCAGGAGGTTTTTGAGCGGCAGGCGACTTTGACGCTTGGCTCGGTTGTTTTTGCAAGTCTTCTTGCTGTTCAAGGAAGGTGAGTACTGTTTTGAAGACGGAACCAAGCTTGCCATTTGCAGGAACATCCAATGCAGGGCTTCGTCCGACAGCGATGCTTGAAGTAACGGCTTGAAACAGATTTACATCGCTAGCTTGTGCCGAAACCATTACTGTAGACCATCTACCGTTAATGAAATTTGACTTTGTATAGAGCCGCAATCCATCGCGAAGCGTCGCGGTCATAATTGCGAAATTTGTCTTTCTTACAGAGTAGGGCTCAGTCGCACTGGCGTGAACATCAAGAGTGTATTGGTGAAAATTTGAAGCTGTTGTTTGATTGCGCAGCCCAACCGAAACCTTCAAGCTGCTAAGGTTATAACGGTAATTTAGGAGATGCTCCGTAGCAGGATCATTGACTAACTGCTTGAGCGGCAACATCACCGACATCCCGAGATAGCTAAAGTGTCGCATGTCCCACCCACTTTTTTCATAGCGGGTGAACAAACTGTAAGCCAGAGCTGCGGTATGCCACTCTTCAGGCTGAGATTGGAATTTGGAGGCAGAGTAGTTGCGCATCGCAGTCTGGCTCATCTTTCCCCAGTCACCGTCGAGGAGGCCTACGTAATGGCCCTCAAAGGCCAAGGCAGCCTGCAGATATCTGCGTTCAGGTACTGTAAGCCCATAGGAGCTGAAGTTTTGAAAAATTTCGTCAAACTGCTGGCTTCGTGCCTGGTTGGGCGCAAATGACCAAAATAGAACCATCAAGAATGCTGCAATAAACCGCAGATAGGCCATCGGTTCCTCCAGTTATTACTTTATACTGACATACTAATGGCTGTCGTCACAATCGGGCTGTGTCATCCAGACCGACTATTTCTGATGATGCTGAACTATGCGGGCGAAAGTTGCATTCCTTCATGGTTTGGCGCCCAGAATCGGGATGACGCTATAAAGCAGTTCACGTTGAGTGACGTCTGACTGCGCCCTATTCTCTTAGAGAACACGCACGGACCTTTGGCGACGGTGGTTTGTTGCTCGCATCTCTTGCTTTTTCAGGATCATAGAACACTGTTGCCATTCTGCGCCTGTGCAGCACACACAGCGGCGTCAGCACCGCCTCCAGCAGCGCGGAATAGGCGTCCAGCACTACCGCCTCGCGGTGCTCTGCATCAATCGCCTCCGCCGGCACCCGCGCGCGCATCTGCTCTGCGATCTTTCCCGCATCCACATCACCGTGCGCAATGTCCGCGGGGGCAGGGGCAAAGCCGTCCAGAACCTGCACGACCTGCCGCTCCACCGCCTCTGTCAGCTGCGCCAGCGCCAGATGGGCATCAAGCGCCGCCACCATCCGCTCCGCGATCTCCGTCTGTGCGCGAGGCGTGCGGCGCAGCGCAAGTGCCGAGAGCACGCCACTTGCGGCGGTCATCACACCCCCGCTCGAGGCCAGCTCAACCGCCCCCGTCACCATCCCCAGACAGCAACCGCCGACATTCACCCCGTGCACAATGCGTTCCATATCGCCCATTCCGCGCGCCCTTGCCCGCAAGACTACCCGCATGCCCACCAGACAAAAGCACCCCCTCGGTGTACAGGGGGTGTACAGAGGGTGCACGCATAGCACCCCCCGAAAATACGCGCTAAAAACCCCCTTGCCCTCCCACACCCCCGCCGCTAAACGGGTCAGCGGAGACGTGGCCGAGTGGTCGAAGGCGCTCCCCTGCTAAGGGAGTAACGTTAACGCGTTCGAGGGTTCGAATCCCTTCGTCTCCGCCACATCCCCTAATCTACAATATTTATCATATAAAAAGGGTTATGGCGATTGTCGTCGAATCGGCTACCACCTACGCTTACCACCCACACGCTCCCAACCGAGCAAATGCTATTGAATCACTTTGACAGGCGAGTGCCTCGGTACGCCCAGCGCATGAACTAGCTAACGACCACAATGCTTTTGTTGGCTAACCTGTGAAAACTTGTCAGCTAGCTCACAGTTTTTCACAAACGTGCTTACTCTCGCTCAGCGGCCTATGCGGTGCTGCGGGGGTCATTCGCTGCCGGTAGAATGAGTTCAGGCTGAGTTGGCTCTCACAGGTCAATACAGCGGCTCTCACGGCCCTCTCAGAGGTCATCTTGTCGTTATGCAGGCGCACCGCCTCTGCCTATGATAAGATTAGGTTTTGCCTTGGCATTAAGTCATGGGGTGCTAGGCTTCGGTTGATTGGTGGGGGAGGTCTTTGATGGCGACTTTACGGTTCATTCAAAAGAGTAACTTAAGCGTTTGAGCTGATCCGCTTTGTTTCAAAGCTCTAAGTTGATTGACTTGCACGCAGACGAAAGTGTGTACTTGTTTGGTAAAGGGAGAACATTATGGACAGAAGAAACTTCTTAGTTGCGGGCATTATCGCGACTCTTGCGGCTGCACCTGCATTAGGTGGTCAAGCGGAAGATGGTATAAAAAGGCTCGGCATACAGGTTAGCGATGGTGATCCAGCTACCTACACAAAAGCCCTGAATGTTGCTGCCAACTTTGCCAGAGGAATGAGTGCCAAAGGTGAAATGTACGAGATCGAAATCGTTGCGTTCAACGCTGGTTTGAACATGCTGCGCACAGACAAGTCACCTGTGAATGATCGAATTAAAAGTATGGCTGAAAGTATCCCCGATATAACCTTCAGTGCTTGCGGCAACACAATAGCAGGCATCACTAAAAAAGAAGGAACTGCTCCCCCCTTAACTTCATATGCACGTGTTGTACCAGGCGGAGTTGGACGCTTGATGGCTCTCGACGATAGTGGCTACTATGTAGTCCGCCCATAGCTACTTTTGAACTTCGGCGGATACGCTAGTGCGTTGGTGGGGTAGCATTCGTAAATTACCTCACCAACCGACTACTGCTCGTTAATACCTCTGCTTACTTGGGATGACCCCACGCACCCCACCTCTAGGGTCAACGACATCACCATCACGCCTTGGGATCATGTGTACGTGGACATGAAACACAGTTTGCCCCGCTGAGGGGCTTTGTTGCACAAATCGGGCGGAGGGCGTGCTACCCCTTCCCCCAGACGGATTTAGC
>CBFHZX010000055.1:0-16443 GCA_965660425.1 Sulfitobacter sp.
GAGGAGATCGAAGAGAAGTTCGACATGGGCTATCACACCAAGCATGTAGACACGATCTTCAAACGGGTTTTTGGCGACTGATATCGTCTGAAACACAGGCAAAACCGCAAGAAAACTGCGGCAGACTGATACATTTTTTACCAAAGAGCGCGATTTCTTTTGAAATTGCGCCCTTTCACGTTACCTTACGTCATGTAACAAAAGGAGTAATGGACATGAAAATGAAGATTGCACTGACTGCCGCGACCCTGATGCTTCTGCCCTCACTGGGAATGGCGATGGGCTGCAACCACAGCAAACAAGCGATGTCATGCGCTGCGGGCACTGTCTATGACGCTGACAGCCATACCTGTGTGGCGACCACCACCTGACGCCGTGAGCTGGTTTTTACAAAGTCGGATTTTCTTCACTTGAAAACCGACAAAATAAAGTGAAGGCGTTCGGTCCCGTTTCCCATTTACCGAGCGCCCTCATGCATTAGGTTCTAAGGCATCGAAACATACACCAGAGACTTACAATGCGCCTTCTTCTTGCCACGACCGTTGCGCTCGCCCTGCCCTTCGCCGCCTTCGCGGCCAGCGACGAGCCTGCCGCACCTTCCAAACCGAAGTGCAAAAGCGGTTTTGTCTACGACAAGAACAGCAAAAATTGCGTGAGCAGCAATGGCCACACGCTGGACGTTGACAGCCTGTATCAGGAAGTGCGCGCACTGTCCGCGGACGGCCGCTATATCGATGCTCAAGAGCTGCTAACTCAGATGCCCGCCAATGACGACCGCACATTGACCTACATGGGCTTCACCAACCGCAAGATGGGCAAAATTGAAACGGCGATGGTGTTCTACGCTCGCGCACTCGATGTGAACCCCGCCAATGTTCTGGCGCGCTCTTACATGGGGCAGGGATTTGTCGAAGCAGGTGATATCACTGCCGCACTCGAGCAGTTGCGCCAGATCCGCGCGAACGGTGGCACGGGCACCTGGGCCGAGGCCTCTTTGCGTACAGCGATTGCCACGGGCGAGACGTCCAACTGGTAAGTAAAGCATACGCTATAGATAACGGCGCAGCGCATCTGTTGCGCCGTTTTTGCAAGGGCCTGACCTCGCATAAACTTTGTCGGTTTTAGCTCTTTTTTACTTTTCGTCGCCATACCAGAGCCATCCCTCAGAGAATGGCTCCGATGAACGAACTTACCCCCCTGCCCTCCGTCAACACCCCACCCCTTGGCATGCCGCGCATTGTTGCCCAAACTGATCTGAGCAAGCTTGCAAAAGCGGCCATTGTCGTGCGGCTACTCCTCAATGAGGGCGCAGATATCGCGCTAGAGGAATTGCCGCCGGAACTTCAGGTGCAGCTGACACAGCAAATGGGTGTCATGCGGGTTGTAGACCGTGCAACCGTCGCCAGCGTCGTACAGGAATTCACCACAGAGCTGGAGGCGATTGGCCTCCCCTGCCCACGCGGCATCGCAGGCGCGCTCGACGCGCTTGATGGTCGGATCAGCCACGGAACCGCTATTCGGCTGCGCAAGGAGGCAGGCGTGAGAGCAGCAGGTGACCCGTGGCAGCTGGTATGCGACTTGCCCGCCGAACAGCTTCTCGAAATCATCCAGCAAGAAAGCACTGAAGTCGCGGCCGTGCTTTTGTCAAAACTCGAAGTGCCCGTTGCGGCCAGCCTGCTGGGTAAACTCTCTGGCCCAGAGGCGCGGCGGATTACATATGCGGTATCTCTCACCAGCGAGGTAACGCCAGAAGCCGTGGACCGCATTGGCCTGTCACTGGCGGCGCAATTCGAGACCCCGAAAATTCCCCCATTCGAGACGGATGCCGTGGAACGTTTGGGCGCGATCTTAAATTCAGCTTCTACGCCGACCCGCGATGATGTCTTGAACGGCCTTGACGAGACGGATGAGAAACTGGCCCAAGCCGTGCGCAAATCAATCTTTACCTTTGCCCATATTCCCGCCCGTGTCGCCCCCAGCGACATTCCCCGCGTACTGCGCGAAGTGGATGGTGCTATGCTCATCACCGCAATGGCAGACGCCAAAATAGCAGGGTGTGGCGATTCACGCGATTTCATCCTCGAGAACATGTCAGGGCGCATGGCCGACCAACTGCGCGAAGACATCGACGGTGCAGGCAAGATCAAATCTGATGCCGCAGATGAAGCGATGTTTGCCATTGTCAGCGCCGTGCGCCAGATGGAAGAGCGCGGCGATCTGGTCCTTATTGTCGAAGAGGAAGAGGAGGAGGAGTAAACCTTGCTCTTGTTGGGCGCGCGGTGGAGGTCTATGTCTGTCCCACCTTAAATCCGCATCAGGCTGTTATGTCCGCACCCGCCCCTCCCGAAAATTCAGGCACTTTTAGTCACTACCTGACAAATCTGGTCACGGTAGGGCTGATACAGTCTGCGTTGATGCTCCCGTACAATTTGCGGGTGCGCATGATGGGCGCAGTGGTTGCCAATGTGATCGGGCCGCTTGCAGGGTATCGCCGCCGCGCCTTGGACAACCTCGCACTCATCTGGCCTGATATGCCTCAAGCCGAGCGTGCAACCATCGCATCGAAGTGTCTCAATAACGTAGGGCGCACCCTGATCGAGAATTACTCGGCCCGTGATTTCCCCGAACGGATGGCCCAGAACGCCCTCACAGGGGAGGGCAAAGTGGCCTTGGATGCGGCGATTGAAAGCGGCCAGCCCGTTATTCTGGTGACGGGTCATTACGGCAACTACGAGGCGACGCGCGCCGCCCTTGCCGCGCGTGGGCTCAAGATTGGCGGCCTGTATAAGAATATGCGCAACCCCTATTTCAACGAGCATTACGTCAAAACGATGGAGGCGTTTGGCGGCCCTGTGTTTGCACGGGGGCGGCAGGGGACGTCAGGTTTTGTGCGCCACCTCAAAGACGGCGGACAGCTGGTCTTGTTGTTCGACCAACACGTTGCCCACGCACCGCTATTCGATTTTTTGGGCAAGCCTGCCAAAACAGCGACCTCTGCGGCTGATCTGGCGCTTCGCTATAACGCTGTGATGATCCCCTTCTACGGCATTCGCAAACCCGACGGGCTCAGCTTTGAGACCGTGCTTGAAGCACCTGTTCCACACACCGACGGGCGCACCATGACGCAACACGTTACCGATAGTTTGGCAGCACGGATCGAGAACGACCCCACCCAATGGTTCTGGATACACCGTCGCTGGAAATAGGTCGCTCTAGTCGATGCGTGCGGCGGCCACAATAGGGCCTGCACCTGCCTCTTGGACCAGTACAACAACAGGATCGTCGCCTGACAGGCCCAAGCTAAGCTCGAGCGTGCCCTGACCATCCCATGTGCCAGCCACATTCCAGCTATGGGCGATGTTGGTATATTCGTAGGTCTTGCCGCGGTTTTCGCCCCGCGTGATATCGCTTGTGTGAGACGGGATGAGGCGCAGCACGTGGATGTCCATGGGCGTTTGCGCGCCAGCAAGGATGTTGCCCTCGACGCGCAGTGTATTTCCCTCACGAGACGCAGATAGGGCCATGCGCGCAGGCTCCGCCTTATGCTCGGCAATCGCTTTTGACAGGACCATAGGTTTTGCACCCACAATATCGGTCTGGCCGTTTACCACCATTTCAGGCGTATACACCGTGCGCCGCCCAGCTTTTGCGGCATAAGCCCGTTGCCTTTCGGCATGAGCAGGCTGGCCAAATTCATCCTGCCAGCCAATGTAGTCCCAGTAGTCCACATGAAGGGCAATCGCGATCACATCATCGCGGTCTTTCAACTCTCCGAACATGGCATCCGCTGGTGGACAGCTTGAACAACCTTGCGAGGTATAAAGCTCGACCACAACGGGGCGTTGCTCCGCAAGCGCGGGCGCAGCGAAGGTGGCAGCGACGCTCAAAAGAGCGGCCATGAGGCTGTGCGAAAAGCGAAGCATGTGATTCCAATCAATTACCAAACAGGGATAATCTTTACCCCCGATACACTGAAATAACCCATCAAGGTTTCGAGAGTATACCCGTTGTGGCGCTTCTTGATCAAAATTTGCATCGTTTTGGTGTACGATGGTATACAATTGGGCCGTTTTTCCTTGAAAAGTGATCCCGCATAGGTCATTCAGGCGCCAATATCGATCCGTAGCCACAGCCTAGAACCGGAGCCACATATGACAATTATCGTCGGTCAAGACACTGCAAAAACCCGTAAAACCCTCACTGCTGGCGATCAGTCTATCGCCTATTACTCCATCCCTGCCGCGCAGGCCGCGGGCTTGGGCGATTTCTCCAACCTGCCTGCCGCCCTGAAAGTGGTGCTGGAGAATATGCTGCGGTTCGAGGATGGCAAGACCGTCACCGTCGACGATATTAAAGCTTTCGCTGAATGGGGTGCAAAGGGCGGCAAGAACCCGCGCGAGATCGCCTACCGCCCTGCCCGCGTGCTGATGCAGGATTTTACAGGCGTGCCTGCAGTTGTGGACCTTGCCGCGATGCGCGACGGTCTGGTGGCCCTTGGCGGCGACGCGGAGCAGATCAACCCCCTTAACCCCGTTGATCTGGTCATCGACCACTCGGTCATGATTGACGAGTTCGGCAACCCGCGCGCTTTTCAGTTGAACGTGGACCGCGAATACGAGCGCAACATGGAGCGCTATACCTTCCTCAAATGGGGCCAGAAGGCATTTAACAACTTCCGCGTAGTTCCCCCCGGCACGGGCATTTGCCACCAGGTGAACCTTGAGTATCTGGCCCAGACCGTCTGGACCGACAAGGACCAGCACGGCGATGATGTTGCCTACCCTGATACACTTGTCGGCACAGACAGCCACACCACTATGGTAAACGGCATGGCCGTCCTCGGCTGGGGCGTTGGCGGGATCGAGGCGGAAGCCGCGATGCTGGGTCAGCCGATTTCAATGCTCATCCCCGAAGTCATCGGTTTCGAGCTGACAGGCGCGATGATGGAAGGCACCACAGGTACGGACCTCGTACTCAAGGTCGTCGAAATGCTGCGCGAAAAGGGCGTGGTTGGCAAATTCGTCGAATTCTACGGCGCGGGTCTGGACACGCTGCCACTGGCCGACCGTGCCACCATCGCCAATATGGCGCCTGAATACGGTGCGACCTGTGGCTTCTTCCCAATCGACGGCGAGACATTGCGTTACATGCGCACCACGGGCCGCGACGAGGACCGCATCGCACTGGTCGAGGCCTATGCCAAAGAGAACGGCATGTGGCGCGGCGATGACTATGCGCCCGTCTATACCGACACGCTGAGCCTTGATATGGGCACCATCGTGCCTGCGATTTCAGGCCCCAAGCGTCCGCAGGATTACGTCGCACTGACAGACGGCAAATCCGCTTTTGCCAAAGAGATGGCAGAGACTTTCAAGCGCCCCATGGGTAAGGAAGTCGCCGTCGAAGGCGAAGACTACACCATGGAAAGCGGCAAGGTCGTGATCGCCTCGATCACATCGTGCACCAACACCTCCAACCCTTACGTGATGATCGGTGCGGGCCTTGTGGCGCGCAAAGCGGCCGAGCTGGGCCTTGACCGCAAGCCTTGGGTCAAGACATCGCTCGCCCCCGGCTCTCAGGTTGTGAGCGCCTATCTTGAGGCCGCAGGTCTGCAAACCGATCTCGACAAGATCGGCTTTAACCTTGTGGGCTATGGCTGCACCACCTGCATCGGCAACTCTGGACCCTTGCAGCCCGAGATCAGCAAGGCGATCCACGAGGGCGATCTGGTCGCCACTTCCGTGCTGTCAGGCAACCGCAACTTCGAGGGGCGCATCTCCCCCGATGTGCGCGCCAACTATCTGGCCTCGCCCCCACTGGTCGTGGCCTATGCACTGGCGGGAACGATGGACATCAATCTGGCGACTGATCCGATTGCCCAGACGCCAGACGGCAAGGACGTCTACCTCAAGGACATCTGGCCCACCACACAAGAGGTGGCCGAGCTTGTCGAGCAGACCGTCACGCGCGAGGCGTTCCAGACCAAATACGCGGACGTCTTCAAAGGTGACGAGAAATGGCAGGACGTGGCCATCACCGAAGAGAAGACCTACGACTGGCCACCGCAATCCACTTACGTGCAGAACCCGCCCTACTTCCAAGGGATGAGCAAAGAGCCGGGCGTTATCACCAACATCGAGGGCGCCAAAGTACTGGCAGTCTTGGGTGACATGATCACCACCGACCACATCTCCCCTGCTGGATCCTTTGCCGAGGAAACACCTGCGGGTCAGTACCTTGTCGACCGTCAGGTGCCTGTGCGGGAGTTCAACTCCTATGGCTCACGCCGTGGTAACCACGAGGTCATGATGCGTGGCACTTTCGCCAACATCCGCATCAAGAACGAGATGCTTGAAGGTGTTGAGGGCGGCTATACCAAAGGGCCTAACGGCGAGAAAACCTCGATCTTCGACGCCGCCATGGCGCACCAAGAAGCAGGCACACCGCTGGTTGTCTTTGGCGGTGAGCAGTATGGCGCAGGCTCTTCCCGCGACTGGGCGGCCAAAGGCACGGCCCTGCTGGGTGTCAAGGCTGTCATCGCCGAAAGCTTCGAGCGTATCCACCGCTCTAACCTTGTTGGCATGGGTGTAATCCCGTTCGAGTTCACCTCAGGCGACAGCCGCAAATCACTGGGCCTGATGGGGGAGGAGACGGTGAGCATCTCCGGCCTCGACACGATCCAACCGCTGCAGGAAGTACCCTGCGCAATCACGATGGCCGACGGCAGCGTGAAGAACATCATGCTGAAATGTCGTATCGATACCGCGATCGAGATCGAATACATCGAGCACGGCGGCGTCCTGCACTACGTGCTGCGCGATTTGGCGAACAAGGGCGTCGCGGCTGAGTAAGCCAAGCGATGGAAATGACAAAGCCCCCGCTGGTATGAACTGGTGGGGGCTTTTTTATAGGCGGGCTAATGTTCTCGGGTGTGAGGGCAGCGAAGGTCTGCTTCGAGCCCAGTTTGACCTCAACCGAAGCTGCTTGCCGCTTGACTATGGCATGCCAAGAACTATTGCTGTCACCGAATGTATTTGAGGTTTGTTTGTTCAGCGAATGTTAATGGGTTGGATGCACGTGAAGGGTTTTTCCGCGCTGCGTCTGTTCTGATTAATGACGCCATCACCACCACTTACACAGTGGACTATGCACGTAGTCTGATAATTTGGTTCACTGAGTATCTCGCCATCCCAGATAGGTTTTCCAAATCAAATTCAAAGGGTAGGTAGGAGCGCTATGCAAGAGGAATAAGCTGGTTCAAACCGTCCGCCACTGAGCAATAGCAAGAGCGTTTGAGCTATCCTTAATTCTTGAACAAAACGGTATTGGCGTCGATGTCCTGAAAGAGAAACGGCTTGGATACGTTGTCTACGAAGATGACTATCAAATCGTAGCAGAGCCATTTTCAGATACCTCTACCTAATCCCTCTAAGCGCGGTGAACGGGCGCTTCCTCCGCACAGTAGCCTTCTACCAAACGCCCCTACTCCCCCTGTGCCGCCTCCAACTGCGGCAAAAACCGCTGCTCGTAATCACTACCGATAAGCGGCCCTGCAAAGCGGAACAGGATCGTCCCTTCTGCGTCGAGGATGAACGTCTCGGGCGGGGCCGTCACGCCCCAGTCAATGGCATTACGGCCTTCAGGATCGAAAGACACGCTTGAAAAAGGGCTGTCGTCGTTGATGAGATAGCGGGTCGCGTCACGCTCGGTGTCTTTGAAATTCATGCCGATGATGTTGATGCCTTCTGCCTGCATTTCCAGCAACTTGGGATGCTCGGCACGGCAGGGCGGGCACCAGCTGGCCCAGAAGTTGACCAATGTGACCTCTCCCGCGATCAAATCCTCAGGCACGGTTTTGGGAAAGCCTTGCAATCCGCGCTCTGGCACACCGGGTGCCTGCTGGCCCACCAGAGTGGAGGGGATGCCGTTGGGGTCATCGCGGTACATGCCTGTGAAAGCCATCGCGACAAACGCCCCGAAAATCAGCGGCGGCGCGAGCATCAAGGGGCTAACCTTTGCCATTGCGCGCGGTCTCCTCTTCAATCCGCTTGAGTGCTGCACGCGCGGCACGGCCCCGCCGCAGGGTCAGCAGAACAAGCCCCGCCATCAGAAAAAGCGTGCCCCCATAGGCGCCGAGCACGTAAACAGAGTATTTTCCAAGATCAGGCATCATACGTTTTTGTCCAACCTCACAGCCAGCGCACGCGAACGGCGCAGCGAAATTTCAGTGCCCGTGCGGTATAGCACGAGTGCTATAAACAGCAGCGTGAACCCTGCAATCGAGATCACCAAAGGGATCCAGAACACGTCCGAGATGTTCTCTTCTTTGTCCAAGCTCAGCGTCGCACCCTGATGCAAGCCCTGGCTCCAGAACAGCACCGCATAGCGCGACATCAGCGCAAAAACAGAGCCGACAAGGCAGAGCACAGAAGTGAGATCGGCGGCGGTATCAGGGTCTTCAACCGCTTCCCAAAGCGCGATGTAGCCCAGATAGAACAGAAACAGGATCAGGAAGGATGTCAGCCGCGGGTCCCATGCCCACCACGTCCCCCACATCGGCTGGCCCCATATGGCTCCCGTAAGCAGGCCGATCACGGTCATCACCAACCCAACGGGCGCTGCGGCACGGGCGGCAAGCGCGCTCACGTGGTGACGGCGCACCAGCCAGATCAGCGAGGCGATGAGCATCATGATCCACGCATTGATCGCGATCCAAGCAGAGGGCACATGGATATAGATGATCTTGACGGTAGAGCCTTGGCGGAAGTCATCAGGCGTACCGAAGAACCCCCAGCCCAACCCAACCACGATACCAATCGCTGCCGCCGCCCAGGCGATCGGCTGCACACGCGCGCTGAGTGCCAGAAACTTGACCGGATTTGCATATTCCCAAAGTGACATGATGGTTACTTAATACTCCGTGATAAAAGGCTCAATGGGTAAGGCAATGCTCACCTTATTGTCATCCGTAACGCCGCCGCTGCCGCAAAGGGCAACAGCGCGACGGAGCCGAGGCTGATACCTGCAAGCATCAAAAGTGGCGTCTCAAGGTCCATATGAATGGCGCCGCGCCGCGCCGCCTCCGCGCCAAAGATAAGCGTAGGGACGTAGAGGGGCAGCACCAGCAGCGACAACAGCAATCCTCCCCGCTTGATCCCAACCGTCAACGCCGCCCCAAACGTGCCAATCATCGACAGCGCAGGCGTGCCCAACAGCAGCGAGATCACCAACCAGCCAAACCCCTGCGGCGGCAGGTTGAGCAGCACACCAAGGAACGGCGCTGCAAGAACCAGAGGCAGGCCTGTTGTGATCCAATGCGCCAAGGCTTTGACGGCCAGTGCAGCCTCAAGCGGCAGCGGCGCCGTGGCAAGCACATCCAGCGTGCCATCCTCATAGTCCAGCGCAAGCAGGCGGTCCAAGGACAACAAACAAGCGAGGAGCGCACCGAGCCACAGGATACCTGGGGCGATAGAAGCGAGGAGCGCGCTTTGCGGCCCAACACTGAACGGCACCAGCACCGTCAGAATAAGGAAGAAAGCAAGACCCAAGCCAAAACCGCCCCCCGCCCTGAGCGCAAGACGCAAATCTCGAAGCAGCAGCGCGATCACAAGAAGGCCTCGTCGCTGGCGCCGTGCAGATCGGCAGGCACCGCCCGCAGCGGCGCCACGTCAAGCACCTGCGCTTCCAGCCCCAAATCGATATGGGTGGCAAGCAATGCCATTCCGCCACCCTCCAGATGCGCCCGCACGGCATCAGCGAACAAACCAACCGTATCGGCATCCAAAGAGACGGTCGGCTCGTCCAGAATCCAGATCGGGCGGCCCGTCACAAGCAACCGTGCCAATCCTACACGGCGTTTCTGCCCCGCTGAAAGTGTCCCTGCCAAGCGATCCGCCAAGGGGGTCAGCGCATAGGCATCCAGCGCCGCATCAATATCGCGCTGGCCGTAAACCGCGGCCCAGAACTTCAAATTCTCCGCCACACTCAGCATCGCCTTGAGGCCATCGGCATGACCAGCATAGGCAACACGGTCCTCAGCGCCTTTGATCTCACCGCTTAGCGCAGGTTGCAGCCCCGCAATGGTGCGCAACAAAGTCGTCTTGCCCGAGCCGTTAGGTCCGCGCAGGATCAGCGCCTGCCCTGCCTCCAGCGCAAAGGAGAGACCGCTCAGCACGGGCACCCCGCCCCGCGCAACGGCGATATTTGTCAGGCGTAACATGGCTGTGCCTCAGATCGGCAGCAGGGCAAGGGCGATGCGGCGGCCCTCACTCAGCAATACGTTATAGGTACGTGCAGCGGCAGGAGAGGACATCGCCTCGATCCCGACACCTGCCTCTTCAAGGCTGCTGCGCAATTCTTTGGGCAGATTCGCAATCTCAGCGCCAGTCCCGATAAAGATCACATCGCTTTCGTGCACCAGCGCCTCAAGTGCGGCAATGTCATCCAAACCGCCCCATGTCCGCGTGCCCGAAGGTGCCGTGATGACCGGCCCGTGAATAACTTCGCCACCAATACGAAAGAACCCAGGACCATAGCCCTCAACAGGTCTGGCATCCGTAAAGACAATCTCGTTAAGGCGCATCGTTCATCCTTTCCACAGCGGCAGCCCGATAATAGCCGAAGCCGTAATTATGAGATAGGCCACGTTGCGAAAAATACGCTCGGCTGTTGGGTCAAAAAGACGCGCACCCAAGGTGTTTGCAATGAGGTTGGGGATGCCAACCAGAATGCCCAGAAACGCAATCGGCCAATTCATCAGCCCCAGCACCCACAAAAGCGGAAACAATAACAAATCCAATGCAACAAGATACAAAAGGAAATTCGCGCGGATCACCTTTATCGGAAGTCGGCTCGCCATATAGAGCATAATCACAGGCGGCCCTGGGATACCCGCAAACCCTGTCATAAAGCCGCCCATGCTGCCTGCCAGAACAATCAGCTGCCGTGTCAGCGCGCCCTTGAGCCGCCACCCCGAAACAGTGAGCGCCAGTAGAACAAGGACCGACACGGACACCGTCCAGCCGAAGAGCGTGGCATCCATGCTGGTCAGTGCCCACACCCCGAGCGGCAGAGCTAGAATGGCACCCAGCACCAGCAGCCCGACTTCACGAGGGGTGCCATCACGCCATGCAGCGGGGGCATTGGGCAAAGGGCCTACAAGCTCGGCGCAGATCAGAAAGATGACCGCTTCGACAGGGGACAGTACCGAGCTTGCGACAGGCATGATGATCATAGCCGATCCGAAACCCGCGAAACCGCGCACCAGCCCCGCGATGAACACTGCCCCTACCAGCCAGATCAGCCCATCGGGCGTGAGGGCTGTGGCCAGCATATCAGGCGTCGACGTTCGCGTATTGGTTGCCCGCGTTCGCGTCAGGCTTGGACCAGTCCCGCTTGACCCCGAAATAAAGAAGCGCTGCCGTGGCCACAAAGATCGAGGAATACGTCCCCACAATCACACCCCAGATCATCGCAAACACAAAGCCGCGGATCACATCACCGCCCAGCACAAACAGCGCGATCAACGCCAGCAAGGTCGTGACAGAGGTCATGAACGTACGGCTCAATGTCTCGTTGATGGACATGTTCAGCACCTCATTCAGAGGCCGCTTTTTATACTTGCGCAGGTTCTCGCGTACGCGGTCAAACACAACCACAGTATCATTGAGCGAGTATCCCACAATGGTCAGCAAGGCCGCGATGATGGCCAGATCGAACCTGATCTGCAGCTCCGAGAAGACACCAATGGTGAGTACCACATCGTGCACCAACGCCAGCACGGCACCCGCCGCAAACTGCCACTCAAACCTGAGCCAGATGTATATCAGCACCGCCCCGATCGCCAAAACCACAGCGATGATGGCCGTATTGATCAACTCGCCCGAAACCTTCGGTCCGACAGATTCGACAGAAATAAATTTGATATCTGGCCGCACTTGCACCAACGCACCCTCAACGGCTTCAATCATCTCGGTTGTCACAGCCTCTTCGCCGTCCTGGGCCTGAATGCGGACCATGGCCACGTTCTGGTCCTCACGAAATTGCGGATCGAACACTTCGGTGATCGTAATATCGCCCAATCCCAACGGCGCCATCGCATCGCGGTACTCGGAGATGGTGACGGGCTGGGGGCTTTCGGTACGGATGGTTGTACCACCGCGAAAGTCGATCCCAAAATTGAGGCCCTGCAACAGGAAGGAGGCGAACGCCACCACCACCATCAGGCCCGAGATGCCCAGCCAGAGCTTCCAGCGGGAAAAGAAATCGAAATTCGTGTTCTGTTTGACAAGTCTCAGGCGCATATCAAAGCTCAATCGTTTTGGGACGGCGGCGCTCAAACCAGATAACCACCATCAGACGTGTTACAAAGATCGCCGTAAAGACCGACGTGAGAATACCAAGGCCCAGCGTGATGGCAAAGCCGCGCACAGGACCCGAGCCCATAGCAAAGAGGATCACCGCCGTGATGAATGTGGTGATGTTCGCATCCACAATCGCGCTCAGCGCCTTTTCATAGCCCAAGGCAATCGCGCGAGCGGGGCCCTTGGACGTGCCAAGCTCCTCGCGAATGCGCTCGAATACCAGCACGTTGGCATCCACTGCCATGCCCACGGTCAGCACGATACCCGCAATCCCCGGCAGGGTGAGGGTGGCGCCGATAAGGCTCAGCAGGCCAAACAACAGCCCGACATTGATGATGAGCGCAATGTTGGCGAACACCCCGAACAACCCGTAGGCGGCAAACATGAAGAACAGCACCAAAGAGAAGGCAACGATCGTCGCGATTTTACCCGCATCAATACTGTCTTGACCCAGTTCAGGGCCAATCGTGCGTTCCTCAAGGAAATCTAACCTGGCAGGCAAAGCCCCTGCGCGCAGAAGCACGGCAAGACGGGTCGATTCCTCGACATTAAAGTTACCCGTGATGATGCCCGACCCACCTGGGATATGGCTTTGGATGGTGGGCGCGCTGACGACCTCATCATCCAGCACAATCGCAAAGAGCGATCCGATGTTCTCGGCAGTATAGTCGCCAAATTTCCGCGCGCCCGTGGTGTTAAAGCGGAAGCTGACAGCGGGTGCGCCGTTCTGGTCAAAGCTGGGCTGCGCATCCACCAGCTCTTCCCCTGTCACAACAGGGGCGCTTTCCAGAACATAGAAGATGCCGCTCTCGTCGAGCGATGGCACAATCTCATTGCCAATGCCTGCGCGCTCGGAGCCATCGGCGGTGCGGTGCACAACAGGGTTGAAGGTAAGCTGTGCGGTGGTGCCGATGATCTCTTTCAGCTCGGCGGCGGAGCCGATACCAGGCACTTGGATAAGAATGCGGTCTGTGCCCTGACGCTGGATCGTGGGCTCGCGTGTGCCCACCTCGTCGATGCGGCGGCGAATAATCTCGAGCGACTGCTGCATCGTGCGCTCGTCGGTTGCACTTTTCTCGGCCTCTGACAGAACCACGGTGATGATGCCATTATCGCCGCTCACTTCGATATCGCTTGCGCCTGCACCCGTCAGGGTCTGGACGGGCTGCGCCAATCCACGCACGACTGCCATCGCCTCGGCCATCTTGGTTTCATCCGTCAGGCGGACCTTCAATTCGGCGGGAGCAGATTGCTGCAAGCGTACGGGCGTGATGCCGCGCACAGCGTCGCGCACCTCGGGCCACATCGCCTCAAGCCGCGCAGTATACACTTCTTCAACCCGCACCTCGGCAAGCAGATGCGCACCGCCGCGCAGATCGAGGCCCAGATTGACCAGACGGTTGGGCATGAAGTCAGGCCACAAGCCGCGCTGAGCCTCAAGCGCGTCGGTGCTGCCCGAAAGCTCTATCTCTTTGACCGCATCATTGTGCCCTTCCACAACGGTATAAAAGCCGTTGGGCGCAGCAAGCATGAGGCCGACTACACAAGTCAGCCAAATGGCGATGCGTTTCCATGTGGATATCTGGAGCATATCGCCCGCCTTTTCGTCTTGGTCGCTGGGGTGAGGTTTACTTGGCCGGTTCGGTCTTGTTGATCACGGTCGCGATGGTGCTCTGGATCACGCGCACCTTAACGCCATCCGCAATTTCCAGTTCCAGCTCACCGTCGTCTTTGACTTTAACGACCTTACCGACAACACCGCCCTGTGTGACCACCTGATCACCACGGCGCAGTGCTTCGACCATCGCCTGATGCTCTTTGAGCTTTTTCTGCTGGGGGCGGATCAGCAGGAAGTACATGATCCCGAAGATAAGAATAAGTGGGATAAACTGCTCAATACCTGACATCGGTGGGTCCTTTTTTGACGCGGGAAGGCGCGCGCGCCTTCATATCTGAAGTTCGCCAGAACCTATGCGCGCAGATGCGGCTTTGCAAGGCGCTGGCCCTCATAATCGGGCAGATCGCCGCGCTATTTCAGGGTTTTACGTGGCGCTCCTCCAGCCCCCCTAGGCCCCTGCCCATTTATGGGCCATAACGCGGCTCAACGATTCACTTTTTGGAGGACAAACAGATGCATGACATTCGCGCCATACGCGACAATCCCGATGCTTTCGACGCCGCTTTGGCCCGGCGGGGCGATGCGGCTGTGTCCTCTTCCATTCTGGCCCTCGACGCAGAGCGACGTGCAAAAATCCAATCTGCCGAGGCCGCCCAAGCCGACCAGAATGCCGCCTCCAAACAGGTGGGCGCTGCAAAGGCCACGGGCGATGAGGTTGAATTCGAGCGCCTGCGCGCGCTGGTCTCCGAGAAGAAGGCCGAAGTGGCTGCAATGCAGGCTGAGGCCAAGGAGCTCGATGCAAAGCTCACCGATATGCTGGCACGCATTCCCAACAGCCCTGCCGAAGATGTGCCTCAAGGCACTGATGAGGCCGATAATGTCGAAGTGAAAAAATGGGGCGACGTCCCCTCGTTCAGCTTCACGCCACGCGAGCATTACGATCTCGACAGCGTCGCCACCTCTATGGATTTCGAGACGGCGGCCAAGACGTCTGGCGCGCGGTTTGTGATGCTTAAGCGCGGGGTGGCACGTATCCACCGCGCGCTGGCGCAATTCATGCTCGATGTGCATGTGGATGAAAACGGCCTGACGGAGGTGAACACTCCCGTCCTAGTGCGTGACGAGGCAATGTATGGCACGGATAAACTGCCCAAATTCGGCGAGGACAGCTACCGCACCGAAGAAGGCATGTGGCTGGTGCCGACTTCCGAGGTGCCGCTGACCTACACCGTCGCGGGGGAGACGCTGGAGGCCGCTGATCTGCCGCGCCGCATGACCGCGCATACGTTGTGTTTCCGCTCCGAAGCGGGATCGGCGGGGCGTGACACCTCTGGCATGCTACGCCAGCACCAGTTTGAGAAGGTCGAGATGGTCTCCATCACTCTGCCCGAGGGCTCAGACTCCGAGCAAAAGCGCATGCTCACCTGCGCCGAGGATATCCTCGAGCGTTTGGGCGTGCCCTACCGCACGGTCCTTTTGTGCACAGGCGACATGGGGTTCGGCGCGCGCCGCACCTATGACATTGAAGCGTGGTTACCAGGTCAGAATGCCTACCGCGAGATCAGCTCTGTCTCGACCACGGGTGATTTTCAGGCGCGCCGCATGAATGCGCGGTTCAAACCCGAGGGTGGCGGCAAACCGCAGTTTGTACACACGCTCAACGGCTCGGGCCTCGCGGTGGGGCGTTGCCTGATCGCAGTGCTCGAGAATGGTCAGCAGGAAGATGGCACCGTCTCCCTGCCCGCCGTGCTTGCCCCCTATCTTGGCGGCAAGACGACGCTCACGCTCGAAGGCACCCTCGCCTGATCAAAAGGGTCGCAGCCTAGCGCTGCGGCCCCTCCTTTTGGCGCTCTGAAACGGGATCAGGCGCAACCGCCTCCCCGAACAACGCAGGCATCAGGTTCTTGAGCGAGCGAGGCCTGTAGTCCCGCCGCCCCTTCACGCGCTGGTCCGCACTCGGGTGCAGGTCAATCGGATGCCCCGGCCCTTTACGCCATTTCAGGAAGTTTCCCGCGACCTGATAGAGCAGCGGCGGCTGGTCCAGCGTATGGCTGTTGGCCAAGGGATCAGGCACGCGGTCCAGCAGGTCTACCATCTCGATCTCAAGCCCTGCGGCTTGTGCGCCATCGGCAATCCATTGCAAGGATTGACCCGTAAGCGCGCGCGCCTTTTCCGCCGACCCGCCGACAATCGCATGGTTGCCCGTGAACCAGACCTGTTGATAAGGGCGCGCTTTCGTGCGGTCGCCGCGGTTCAGACCTGCATCATCGCGCGACGCCTCGAGGTTATCTCAAAGAGCGGGACGGTAAAACACGCGCCGCTCATCCAGCGCCACCGCATGACGCGCCGCTTTGACCATCGAGGTGAGCAGCGTGTCGTGAAAGCGGTATCTGCTGTTCCAAATGTTGGCCACGGGTCCCAACAATGGTGCGGGAATACCCAAAGAGCCAACCGTGTCCCAAA
>CBFHZX010000056.1:0-16136 GCA_965660425.1 Sulfitobacter sp.
GCCACCGATGCCAGAGCAATAGGACAGGCCGATTTCCAACGCCTTGCCGGAGGCGTCGTTGTTCACGGCCACGAGGCACGGAACGCCGCCGCCCTTGGTGTATTCACCGCGCACGGTGTGACCGGGGCCTTTGGGGGCCATCATGATCACGTCAACGCCTTCTTTCGGCTCGATCAGGCCGAAGTGTACGTTCAAGCCGTGTGCAAATGCGATGGCTGCACCCGGGCGGATGTTGTCGTGTACGTATTTCTTATAGGTGTCTGCCTGAAGCTCGTCGGGCATGGTGAACATGATCACATCGGCCCATGCTGCGGCTGAGGCGATATCCATAACCTTGAGGCCTTCACCTTCGGCTTTTGCCGCAGAAGGGGAGCCTTCGCGCAGGGCGACGACGAGGTTTTTCGCACCTGAATCGCGCAGGTTGAGGGCATGGGCGTGGCCCTGTGAGCCGTAGCCGAGGATCGCGACTTTTGCGTCCTTGATGAGGTTAACGTCGCAGTCACGGTCGTAATAAACGCGCATTGGAATATCCTTTTGGTTGGGTATGGCGGCAACATAGCGGATGTTTTGCGCTAGGGAAGTGTTGGATTATGGATATTTGTGACCAAAAGAAATAGAATCATTCGTATGTTTTTAAATTTATGGAAAAATCATGCTTGATGACGCGGACCGCAGATTGCTGCGCTATTGGCAGGCGGAGCCGAGCCTGTCGCAGTGTGAACTTGTCGAGAGGGCGGGAATGACCACAGGCAAAGCCATGCGGCGGATCGCGCGCATGCAGGAGGCAGGTGTGTTGCAAGGTGTGGGCGCAGTGATTGACTGGGCCGCTTTGGGATATGCGGTGGAGGTCTCTTTGCGGATCACACTTGATAAGACGCAGGGTAATGCGTTTGACGCATTCCTAGGGCAGGCGCGGGAGGTGCCAGAGGTGATTGAGGTGCAGACGTTTTTGGGGCGCGTGGATGTGCGTTTGTCGATCATTGCGCGGGATATGGCGCATTATCAGCAGATTTACCGCGAGAGCATTCTGAGCCTGCCGCACATCTTGGAGATCGAGGCGTTGATGCATGTGGCGCGGATCAAGACCAGCGAGGGCCTGCCGTTGTGACCCCGATTGACGACATCGATGCAAAGCTGCTCAAGGCGCTGGCGCGGGATGCGGGGCAGAGCGCGGGCGCGTTGGGCCGCAGGTTGGGGTTGAGCCAGCCTGCCACATGGCGAAGGATCAGGCGGTTGGAAGATGCAGGTGTGATCCGCGGGCGCCATTTGCGGCTGAATGCAGAGAAGCTGGGCTTTGGAGTGACTGTGTTTTTGGGGGTGAAGCTTGCGTTGCGCGGGCGTGTCAGCCTTGAGGATTTCGAGCGGGCGGTTACTGCGATCCCCGAAGTACAAACTGTCGAGCATGTGCTGGGTCTGTTCGACTACCGTCTACGCGTTGTGGCGCGGGACATTCCCGATTTCGAGCGGGTGCTGCGGCGGCGTATTATGACATTGCCGGGGGCAGGGGAGGTCGAGGCGAATGTGCTGTTGAGTGAAGAGCAGCTTGCGGGGCCGCTGTGAAGTTTCCTAAAGGAAACTTTTGTGCGTAATCGCGGACTGTAAGCTACGTCGTGCCGCGGCGGAATACCCAGATAGACTTTGCTTTTGGTAAAAACAATTTCTATCCAGATTGAGCACGTCTGGATGAAGGAAGAAACATGGCATTGCTTGATACAGTAGACCCGCAAGGGCTCGAAGAATTCTCGGTTGTGTTTACCGACCGCTCGCTCAATTCCATGAGCGGGGCGTTTCAGACTGTGATGCGCGATATCCATGTGATGTTGTGCGAGGTTTATGGTGCGGCCTCTGCTGTGGTGATCCCTGGTGGCGGGTCCTACGGGATGGAAGCGGTCGCGCGCCAGTTTGCCCGCAACCGCGATGTGCTGGTGGTGCGCAATGGCTGGTTCTCCTATCGCTGGAGCCAGATTATCGAGACGGGTGGCCTAACGGTCAACACCACAGTGTTGAAAGCACGGCCGCAGGGGAACGCGGCGCCGTCTCCCTATGCGCCTGCCCCGATTGAGGATGTGGTAGAGGCCATCCGCACCCAGAAGCCTGACGTAGTCTTTGCACCGCATGTCGAGACCTCTGCCGGCGTGATCCTGCCAGATGAGTATATCAAGGCGATGGCTGAGGCTGCGCATGAAGTTGGTGCGCTGATGGTTCTCGATTGTATTGCGTCAGGCTGTGCGTGGGTTGATATGTCCGCACTTGGCGTTGATGTGCTGATCTCCGCGCCGCAGAAGGGTTGGAGCGCGCAGCCCTGTGCGGGGCTGGTGATGTTGTCAGAGCGCGGTGTTGCGCGGTTGGGCGAGACGACGTCGGACAGCTTTGCGATTGATCTGGGCAAGTGGCACGGAATCATGCAGGCCTATCTGGACGGTGGTCATGCTTATCACGCAACCATGCCCACGGATGCGCTGCGCGTGTTCCGCGACACCATGCTGGAGACAAAGGAATTCGGTTTCGAGCGCCTGAAAGAAGCACAGTGGCAGCTGGGCGAGGGGGTGCGCGAGATGATGGCCGAGAAGGGCATCAAATCCGTTGCCGCTGATGGCTACGGCGCGCCGGGTGTTGTGGTGAGCTATACCGACGATCCAGACATCAAGACGGGCAAAGCCTTCATGGCCCACGGCATGCAGATCGCTGCGGGTGTGCCGCTGCAACTGGGTGAGCCTGACGGGTTCAGCACCTTCCGCTTGGGGCTGTTTGGTTTGGACAAGCTATACGATGTCGAGGGCACGCTGGGGCGTTTGAAAGTCGTTGCTGACAAGGTATTGTAGCCCAGCATTGGCGGGTTTTTGGACCTACCTTACGCTGCTTCGTGCAGGGGCTGTGAGGTCGCGGGCTTATCTGCTGCCCAACCGATATCCTTCGAGAGGATGGGGGGGATGGGCAGCATAGAGTGGTCGATCGGATTCAGCCCGCGTGGCCTGCGCTGCCCAGTTTGACGGCGAGTTTCTGGAGCAGGGAAAGACAGTCCGATAACTGGTCCACCGCGAGAAACTCATCGGCCTTATGGGCTTGCTCAATCGAGCCAGGGCCGCAGACAACAACATCCATTCCAAGATTTTGAAATATACCAGCTTCGGTGCCAAAGGGCACGACGGATGCCTCATTGCTTCCCGTGAGTGCGCTGACAATCTGGCGTGCTTCGCTTTCCAATGCGGGGATCAGCCCGTCCACTTCGCCGACCACTTCGGTCTCGATTGAAGCGTCGGGGAACACAGCCTGCATCTTTGGCAGCAACACATCGTGGCAATAGCGACCTAGCTGGGATTTTACGAAATCGGCATCCGTTTTTTGCACGGGGCGCATCTCCCAATCCACCTGAGCTCTGGAAGCGATTACGTTATGCGCGCTGCCACCGTTCATGGCGCCGACGTTGACTGTCGTCCATGGTGGATCAAACGGGCTATCCTTTGGGGCCATTGCCCGCAGCTGGTCTTTCAGCTCCAGCAGCAGCGCCACATAGCGGGTCGCATATTCGACAGCGTTTACGCCCAGATCGGGGGCCGACCCATGTCCCTCGAGCCCTTGGAACCGCGTCGTATATTCGTAGCAGCCTTTGTGCCCTTCGATGATCTTCATCTGTGTCGGCTCACCAATGATTGCGACGTTTGGCCTGATCCCGAGCCCACCGAGCGATTGGGCAAGATGGCCTGCGCCAATACAGCCCACTTCCTCATCATAAGTGAATGCAAAGTGCAGCGGCCTATCACGCACAGAGTTCGCAAATTCAGACACCATCGCGACAGTAGCTGCGATAAAACCTTTCATATCGCAGCTACCACGCCCGTAGAGGCGGCCCTCATGTTCGACCATCTTGAACGGATCACTCGTCCAAGGCTGATCGGTCACGGGAACAACATCACTGTGACCCGAAAGGACGATACCACCGTCTGTCCACGGTCCTATCGTGGCGAAGAGGTTCGCCTTTTTTCCCGTGGGATCATTGAACAGCCGTACATCAGCGCCCGCATCTTCCAATCGCGTTGCGAGATAGGCCATCATATCAAGATTGCTATCCGCAGAAACGGTTGGAAAAGCGATCAGGTCGGCGAGGATGTCTTTGGTTGCAGTCAGCACGTGATCAGCTTTTTACAAAGAGTTTGCGTTCGATATTGCACAGTGGTGTGGCAGGGCCGTCCTCGGTGATCAGAATGGTTTCCGTCGTCTCCAAACCCCATGTGTCCATCCAAAGTGCCGGCATGAAATGGAACGTCATGCCCGCTTGCAAAACGGTTTCATCTTCACTGCGGATCGATGCCGTACGCTCCCCCCAGTCGGGCGGGTAGCTCAGCCCGATGGGGTATCCCATGCGCCCTTTGCGCTCGATGCCGTGTTTGGCCATCACGGTCATAAAGGCATTTGCGATATCACAAGTGCGATTTCCAGCGCGTGCTGCATCCAACCCCGCGGCGATGCCTTCGAGTTGGGCCGCCTCTGCGCGCTTCATCTCGTCGGGCGGTGTGCCAAGATAGATCGTTCGGCAAATTGGCGCGTGGTAGCGGCGATAACAACCCGATAGTTCAAAGAACGTGGCCTCGCCTGCTTTCATCGGGTCCCCGCTCCATGTCAGATGGGCCGCCGTTGCATCAAGGCCAGAGGGCGTGAGGGGGACGATAGCGGGATAATCGCCCCAATCATCGCCCACTCCTGTAATGCCTGCATGCATGATGTCTGCGACCAGATCGTTCTTGCGCACGCCAGGGGCAGCGCGGTCGAGGGCAACCTGAATTACCTTTTCAGAGATAGTGGCTGCCTTGCGGATGAATCCGATCTCGGCCTCCGATTTGATGAGCCGTTGCCAGTTCACAAGGCCCGTTGCATCGCTGATTTGTGCATCGGGCAGTTCTGTCTTCAAAACATCGTGGGCTTTGGCGGAGTAATAGTAATTCTCCATTTCCACACCGATCTGTGCCCGCTCCAAACCACGTGCCCTGAGCACTTCGGCAAGGTCCTGCATAGGGTGGATCACCGTGGATTGCACGTAGTGGTCGCCGTAGCCAAGGATGTTGTCATGCGCCATCCAGCAGGTGCGCAGCCCGCCTAGCATGTCCATATGGCGACCCCACCAGATGGGATCGCCGGTCAGAGTAACGATGACGCCCTGATGGACATAGAAGGACCAACCGTCATAACCGGTGAGCCAAGCTTGGTTCGACGGATCGGTGGCAAAGATCGCCTCCAGCCCCGCAGCTTGCATGGCGCTGCGGGTGAGGCCAAGGCGGCGGTCGTATTCGGCTTGGCTGAAGGGCGCGTTGTTCATCCGAGCACCGCCTTTACCGCCCTTGTCGTGGCCGCAACAATTTGGTCAACCTCGTCCATAGTCAGGCAGAAGGGTGGCGCAAAGCCGAGGATGTCGCCCTGCGGCATGGCGCGTGCGATGATGCTGTCTTGCTCCAGCAGCTTGGCGGCGATCTGGGGGCCGATCTTGTCGGCTGCTTCGTAGAAGACGCGATCGGTCTTGTCTTTCACGAACTCGACGGCACAGAGCATACCTTCGCCGCGCACATCCCCCACATTGGCATGATCGCCAAGTGCTGCGCGCATCTTTGCATTGAGTGCGCCGCCGACATTGCCCGCGTTCTCAACCAAACCGAGGCTGTCGATCAGTTGGAGGTTGGCAACCCCTGCTGCCGCGCCGATGGGGTGCGCAGAATAGGTCCAGCCATGCCCGATGGGGCCATTTTCATCTGTACCCTGTTCCAGTACCGCCCACATCTTTTCCGAAACGATAGACCCCGAAAGAGGCGCATATGCCGATGTAAGGCCTTTGGCGATCGTGATCAGATCTGGCTTTAGCCCATAGTGTTCAGAGCCGAACATCGTACCCAAACGGCCAAAGCCTGTAACGACCTCATCAGCGACCAGCAAAATATCATAGCGATCCAGAATGGCCTGAATGGCAGGCCAATACCCCGCAGGAGGCGGCACGATTCCACCAGTGCCCAAAACAGGCTCTGCAACGAAGGCCGCGATGGTGTCAGCACCCTCGCGCGCGATCATCTCTTCCAACTCGGCCGCACAATGGGCGACGAATTCGGCTTCGGATTGGCCCAAATCAGCGCGGCGGAAATAATCGGGTGCGACTGTGTGCATAACCTGCGCCAGTGGCAGATCAAATTTCTTGTGAAAAAGCTCGAGCCCCGTCAGGGAGCCCGTCATCAGCCCAGAGCCATGATAGCCCCGCCAGCGCGAGACGATCTTCTTCTTTTCGGGCCGCCCGAGGATGTTGTTGTAGTACCAGATGAGCTTGATGTTGGTCTCGTTTGCGTCCGAGCCAGAGAGCCCGAAATAGACTTTCGACATATGGTCGGGCGCGCGCTCCATCACCATCTTGGCCAAGGTGATCGAGGCCTCGGTCCCGTGCCCGACATAGGAATGGTAATAGGCCAGTTCCTTGGCTTGATCTGCAATAGCCTCTGTAATCTCGGAGCGGCCATATCCGACGTTCACACAATAGAGCCCTGCAAATGCATCGAGCATGCGATTGCCGTCACGGTCTTCGATAAATGAGCCAGAACCACTTTTGATCACGCGCTGAGGCAGATTGCCTCGCGCAAATTCCGCCAGATGTGTTGACGAGTGAAAGAAGTTCTCTCTGTCCCATTGTTCCAATTTGTCATTGTGCAGCATCGCTGGTCTCCTTGTTTCGATCCCGAGGGATCAATGTCACATGAAAGGAGCCGTTTGCGCGCGCAGGGGAAATGATCCCCAGCAAGGGCGGGATGCTCCGCTCACCCAAGCAGCAGCGCACAATGCCTTTATTGCCAAGGTGCAAAAACCATAGGAAGATTCGTTTGGTTTGGGAACTCAAAAACGATGTAGCGCGGGCTTGGCCTGCGATGTTTTCCAAATGGGGTCATTTGTTCATGACAGCACGACATGAACCCGCAAGTCATGGAATGGACCTATTCCCGATATTCGCTGAACCACCGAAAGTGATGGAGGTGGCCGAAGTCGCGGACAATGACATCAGCCAAGCGCAATCACGTAATCGCATCCAGTATGCGTGCCCAAGAGCGGATGCCTTTGTGAAAGCTCTCCATATCGTATTTCTCGTTGGGGGAGTGAATCTGATCGTCATCCTTGCCAAAGCCGATAAGGACGGGCGTTGTGTCGAGGATATTCTGGAAATGCCCCGCGATGGGGATCGAGCCGCCGCAGCCGATGTAGGCGGCAGGCACGCCCCATTCCTCGCCGAGCGCCTTGAGTGATTTGGCGAAGGCGGGATCATCTGTGGGCGTGCCCGAGGCGGCACTGGCCCCGTGCTCGGCCCAGTCAGCGGTACAATCGGGGGGCAGCATGTCCTCGACCATTTTGCGGAAACTGGCGCGGATGGCGTGGGGGTCTTGCCCTGCCACAAGGCGGAAGGAGATTTTGGCGCTGGCCTGCGAGGGCAGCACTGTCTTGAACCCGTCCCCCTGATAGCCGCCGCCGATGCCGTTGACTTCGCAGGTGGGCCGCGACCAGATCATCTCGAGCGGGGTGCGGTCCTGCTCCCCTGCGGGGTGCGACAGGTCGACGTCGCCAAGGAATTTTCTGTGGTCAAAGGCGAGGCCCTGCCATTGGGCCTCCAACTCATCCGACAGCTCTTGCACGCCGTCATAGAAACCGGGGATTGTGATGCGCCCCGTGTCGTCATGCAGGGAGGCAATTACGCGGCTCAGCACGCGGATAGGATTGATAGAGATGCCGCCGAACATGCCCGAATGAAGGTCCTTGCTGGGGCCTGTGATCTTCAGCTCTTCGCCCAGAAGGCCGCGCAGCATGGTGACGATGGCGGGGGTGCGGCTTTCGAACATGCCTGTGTCACAGATCATTGCGAAATCGGCGCGCAGCTCGTCCTTGTTGGCCTCCATGAAGGGCACCAGCGAGGGGGAGCCTGATTCCTCCTCGCCCTCGAAAAAGAAGGTGATGCGGCAAGGCCAGTCGCCTTTGACTGCTTTCCACGCGCGAAAGGCCTCGAGAAATGTCATCAATTGCCCTTTGTCATCCGCCGCACCACGCCCGCGGATCACGGGGCCTGCATCCGTGTCCTCAATCGCAGGATCAAAGGGGTCGCGGTCCCATAGGTTGAGCGGGTCCACAGGCTGCACATCGTAATGGCCGTAGAACAGCAGATGTGGCTTGCCCTCTGTTGGCCCTACATGGCCCACAACCATCGGATGGCCAGGGGTGGGGCGTTTTTGTGCATCAATTCCAAGGCTTTGCAGGTCGGCTACCAGCCAGTCGGCCGCTGCGTCACAGTCATCTTTGAAAGCAGGATCGGTCGAGATCGACTTGATACGCAACAGGTCCAGCAGACGCTCGGTTGCGGCGGGAAGATCGTCATCAATACGGGCGAGAACGGCATCGAGGGACATGGGCGAAGGCTCCTAAAAGCTGCAATTTGATCAAATCGTAACAGGCAAAAAGGCGATGTCCAGCGGATACGGCGCGCGCAGATGTACGACCTGCGACACTACGCGCCCGTTTGGTTATTGAACGGTTTTGAACCATTCTATATCTAGCCACCGAACCAAGGATTCCCCTTGTGGGGAAATCGCATGATACGGAGTTGCGGATGACCTATTCGGACCAGCTTGACCAAGCGCTGACACGTTTGCACGACGAAGGCCGCTACCGCACGTTCATTGACATCGAGCGCCGCAATGGCAACTTCCCGCACGCGGTATGGACCAAGCCTGACGGCTCTGAGAACGACATCACTGTCTGGTGCGGCAACGACTACCTTGGCATGGGGCAAAATCCTGTGGTGCTTGAGGCGATGCACGAAGCGCTGGACGCAACGGGTGCAGGCTCTGGCGGGACGCGCAACATCTCTGGCACGACCGTCTATCACAAGCGTCTTGAGGCGGAGCTGGCCGATCTGCACGGGAAGGAAGCGGCGTTGATGTTCACCTCCGCCTATATCGCCAATGACGCCACGCTGAGCACGCTGCCAAAGCTGTTCCCGGGTCTGATCATCTATTCCGACGCGCTCAACCATGCCTCCATGATCGAGGGCGTGCGCCGCAACGGCGGGGCCAAGCGGATCTTCCGCCACAACGATCTGGACCACTTGCGCGAATTACTCGCGGCCGATGGTGCGGATGCCCCCAAGCTAATTGCTTTCGAGAGCATCTATTCAAGGGACGGTGATTTCGCCCCGATTGAGGCAATATGCGATCTGGCTGATGAATTCGGCGCGCTGACCTATATCGACGAGGTTCATGCCGTGGGCATGTATGGCGCGCGCGGGGCGGGGGTGGCAGAGCGCGACCGCCTCATGCACCGCCTTGATATCATTAACGGAACACTCGCCAAAGCCTACGGTGTGATGGGTGGCTATATCACCGCTTCCGAGAAGATGTGCGATGCCATCCGCTCCTACGCGCCAGGGTTCATTTTCACGACTTCCATCCCGCCTGCGGTTGCGGCTGGCGCTGCGGCGTCGGTGGCCTATCTCAAGCGCGCGTCTGAATTGCGCGAGCAACACCAGCAGCAGGCAAAAGCGCTCAAGCTGCGGCTCAAGGGGCTGGGCCTGCCGATCATTGATCACGGCAGCCATATTGTTCCTGTGATCGTGGGCAACCCTGTGCACACTAAAATGCTGTCTGACATGCTGCTAGATGAGCACGGGATTTATGTGCAACCCATTAATTTCCCTACAGTTCCGCGCGGCACCGAGCGGCTGCGCTTTACGCCCTCGCCCGTGCACGGGCCAAAGGAGATGGACGCGCTTGTTTCCGCAATGGACGGTTTGTGGGCGCATTGTGTGCTGAATCGTGCCGAAGAGGCGGGTTGAGCCGGCTTTAACTCGCTAATTTCATTGCGCTATGCTAGTATTTACTCGAGAAAAGACTTGAGGCGAATCAAACTTTGAAATCGCCCCAGACTGAGCAGATGAGCATTGTAAGCTAGGGTATTGTTATGATTGGTCGTTGGATATCCAAGGCAAACGCACAAGAGCCTGTAGAAACATCGGGTTTTGACGGTTTTGAGCTGCGTCTTGGTGACCTTATGCGCGGTGAGCGCGCCACGTTGGGCAAGTCACTACTCGATGTTCAGCGTGAATTGCGCATCAAAGCATCCTATATCGCTGCAATCGAAAACGCCGAACCTGATGCATTCGACACGCCTGGTTTTATTGCAGGCTACGTGCGTTCCTATGCGCGCTACCTCAACATGGACCCTGACACGGCGTTCAATGCGTTCTGTGCGGAAAGCGGGTTTAGCGTGGCCCACGGCATGTCGGCCGAAGCCTCCGTCGTCAAAAAGCCGAGCCGTGAAGAGCGCCTGAGCCGTCAGGCAGAGCAAGATATTTTCTCCCGTCCCGTGATGCCATTTGCGCCGAGTGGCGAGAATTTTTTGTCGCGGATTGAGCCTGCGGCGGTTGGTTCAATGCTGGTTTTGGTTGCCTTGATCGGTGCAATCGGTTTTGGCGGTTGGAGTGTGATGAAGGAAGTGCAGCGTGTCCAAATGGCGCCTGTTGACCAGACACCGGTCGTCTTGTCGGATCTTGATCCGCTTGAAGCGAATGCGCCGTCCCAGACTGCATCAATTGACGGTGTGACTGCACCGCAGGCTTTGTCTGATGCGCCGCGTGTTGAAGCGCTTGATCGACTGTACCGTCCTGCGCCCCTCGAAGTGCCTGTGCTGGTGGCACGTGACGCCCCGATTTCGTCGCTTGATCCGCGCAGCGTAGGCGTTTTTGACGCGCAAGAGGCAGATGATGCAGACGCGCCATCTGTTATCGCGGGGGCTGTGGACGGAGCTGTTTCCGAAGCGCTGGAAGGCGAGACAATCACTGCTGGATTGACCGTACCCCGTGTGCTTGAAGGCCCTGCACCCGCAGTACAGGTTGTCGCCACAAGCGAAACTTGGGTGCGCGTGACAGCGGCAGATGGCACAAACATCTTTGAGAAAGTGATGCAGAAAGGGGATACTTTCGATGTCCCCGCGCTTGAAGAAGCCCCACTGCTGCGCACAGGTCAAAGTGGCGCCGTCTATTTCGTGATGAACGGTGAATTCTTCGGTCCTGCAGGCAGCCGCGGCAGTATAACGTCCAATGTGCCGTTGCAGCAGCAGGCATTGGCCGAGCTTTATACCCCAGCACAGCCGAGCGACGACAGCGCGCTGGAAACGTTGGTCGCAGAATTGCGTGCAGGAATAGAGACACCTGCGGCAGATTGATCTGCTGGTGTCTGGGTGCTTCCCGAACCCATTAAATCTTGTAACCTTTCGATTGCAGTGCTGCCTTTGGGTAGCTACTTAGGTAGTGTCGAAACTGTCTAGTGAGGTTGACATGTCGCTCAATCATATCCGTCCTTGGCGTAACATTTACCGCCGCAAATCCCGCCAGATTATGGTGGGCAATGTACCTGTCGGAGGCGATGCACCGATCTCGGTCCAGACGATGACGAATACGCTCACCACGGATGCCAAAGCGACCATTGCGCAAATTCAGGCGGCAGCCGAGGCGGGTGCCGATATTGTGCGCGTGTCTGTCCCCGATGTGGAAAGCTCAACCGCGCTCAAGCAGATTGTGCGCGAAAGTCCTGTGCCCTTGGTGGCTGATATCCACTTCCACTACAAACGTGGCATTGAGGCGGCAGAGGCAGGGGCGGCCTGTCTGCGTATTAACCCAGGCAATATCGGGGATGAGACGCGGGTCAAAGAGGTCATCAAGGCGGCACGCGACAACAACTGCTCGATCCGCATTGGCGTGAACGCAGGGTCGCTGGAAAAGCATCTCTTGGACAAATACGGGGAGCCATGTCCTGACGCGATGGTCGAGAGCGGGCTGGACCACATTAAAATCCTTCAAGACAATGATTTCCACGAATTTAAGATCAGCTGCAAAGCCTCTGATGTCTTCATGGCCGCCGCTGCGTATCAGCAGTTGGCCGAGGCCACGGATGCGCCCATTCATCTTGGCATTACCGAGGCGGGGGGGCTTATTTCGGGCACCGTCAAATCGGCCATCGGCATGGGCAATCTGCTGTGGATGGGCATTGGCGACACGATCCGTGTATCCCTGTCGGCTGATCCGGTGGAAGAAGTCAAAATGGGCTTCGAGATTCTGAAATCGCTGGGCTTGCGCCACCGCGGTGTGAACATCATCTCATGCCCGTCGTGCGCGCGTCAGGGTTTTGATGTGATCAAAACCGTCGAGACGCTGGAGAAACGCCTTGAGCATATCAAAACACCCATGAGCCTGAGCATCATCGGCTGTGTTGTGAATGGCCCCGGCGAGGCGCTGATGACGGATGTTGGTTTTACGGGCGGGGGCGCAGGCTCTGGCATGGTTTATCTTGCGGGCAAGCAAAGCCATAAGCAAGACAATGCCAGCATGGTCGATCATATCGTCGAGCAGGTCGAAGCGCACGCTGCCAAGCTTGAGGCAGCCGCCGCCGAGGACGCGTAACTACCGCATCCCGAGGCCCATCTGCATCAACATCTTGCGCACGGGGGCTGCGCCATAAAGCGCGCTCAGCCCTGCGGCCCGCGCATCACGGGCGAGGGTGCTGCTGGCCTGACTGGCGCGGTTAAGCAGATCAATGCCACGCACCCGCAGGGTTATGTCACCGTAGCGGGCCTTGTGATAAGCCTCTAGCATCACCGCATCACCAAGCCCTTCGCGCCGCGCCTCTGCCAGATCAAGCAGGGTGGCGATATCGTTCAGCGACATGTTCAACCCCTGCGCGCCGATGGGGGGCATAACGTGGGCCGCCTCCGCGATCAGCGCGACACGCTCCGCCGTGAGCCTGCTGGCGTGTTGGGTAATGATCGGCCAGACCTGACGTCTGCTGACAAGCGTGAGGGGGCCGAAGTGATGGGTTGAGCGGGTGGAAGCTTCGGCCTCAAAGGCTTCGACATCCATCGTTGCACGCTCCTGCGCGAGACGGCCATCATCCATCCAGACCACAGCCGAGCAGGGCATGCCGTCGCGGTCAGGCAGGGGTACTAGCGTAAAAGGTCCGCCCGTGCGGTGGATCTCGGTCGAAACATTGTTGTGCGGAATGGGATGGGTTACGGCAAAGACCAGCGCTTTCTGGCCATAACGCTGGGTGCTCACGGGAATTCCTGCTGCCATCCGCATTGGAGAGCTGCGCCCGTCCGCCGCAATCAGCAGTTTTGCCGCAACGGTGCCGTTATCGCTGAGGGTGACTTTCGCGCCTGTGGTACGCGTAAACAGCCGCTGGGTGCTGACGCCTGTTCGAAAATCAACGGTGTCCAACGTCGCGAGCCGCGCCAGCATTTCGCGGCGCAACAGCCAGTTGGGAAAGTTCCAGCCGAAGGGTTGGTCGGATATCTCGGTGGCGTCGAACTCGCGGGTAACGCGCGCCTCCGCCTCCGCGCCGCCCGCATCAATGATGCGCATCACCTGCAAGGGGGCGGCATGCGGGGCAAGGACCTCCCAAAGGCCTGTGCGTTCCAACAAGCTGCGCGCAGGTTGCAACATCGCAGTTGAGCGCAGGTCGGCCCCCTCCGCCGCGCCATCAGTGATTTGAGGTGTTGGATCAACACAGATCACGCTGAAGCCAGCAGAGCCAAAGGCCGCAGCAGCCGTCAGACCCGCGATCCCGCCACCAGAAATCAGAATGTCACATGTGTCTGCCATCACGGCCTCCTAGCGCTGTAGATCGTGCAGGAATGAGGATAGGTCATCGGTGTGAAATTGAACATGCGGCGCGTCGGCGCGTGCAGGTGCTACATGCACCGTGCGCATGCCCAGGTCGTGGGGCACGGCAAGGTTGCGTGGGTCATCCTCAAACATTGTGGCCTGCAATGGGTTCAGCTTGTCTTGGGCAAAGACCGCATCAAAAGCGCCGCGCTCGGGCTTGGGCAGGAAGCCCGCATGCTCCACGCCATAGATCGCATCAAACAGGCCCGACAGGCCGCGTGCGTCCAGCACACGCTCGGCGTAGGGGGCGCAGCCATTGGTATAGACGATCCGCCTGCCAGGTAGCGCGCGGATGCGGGCAGCAAGGACAGGATCAGGCGTGAGGGTGCCCATCGAGATATCATGCACATCGACAAGATAGGGTTCGGGGTCGACATCATGCTCGCGCATCAGCCCTGCAAGGGTTGTGCCATGGGTCTGCCAGTAATGCATGCGCAGGCGGTCCGCCTCGGCACGGTCCACGCCGACTGCCGCCATCACCCATTTGGTCATCCGCACCTCGATCAGATCAAACAGGCGCGCCTCGGGCGGGTAGAGCGTTTGATCAAGGTCAAAAACCCAAGTGGTCACATGAGAGAAAGCATCAGCAGACATGGGCGTAGTGGTATGAGGAAGGGGCAGGCTGTGCAAGTGCGCGATCATGGCTATGCGCCTGCAAAAACTCCCGTTAAGGTATCAATATAGTTTGAGAAAAGGTCCGTTATGCCCCCTGCCACTTCCCTAAGCCGCTCTGGTCCTGCGGACGCATATAGTATGATCCTTGATGCGATAGACACGGGCATATACCGCCCGGGTGACCGTTTGGTGGAGAGTGAACTTGCTGAGCGGTTGGGCGTGTCGCGCACGCCGATCCGCGAAGCGCTGCAGCGGCTGGAGACGCAGTCGTTGCTGGTGCGCGACGGGCGCAGCCTGATTGTGGCATCCCTCGATCACAACCAGATGGCCGAGCTTTATGTGGTGCGCGGCGAATTGGAAGGGCTGGCTGCGCGTCTTGCGGCGCGAAACGCGACAGAGGAAGAGGTGCTGTTGCTGCGTGAAATGGTAGAGGCGGACAATGCGCTCAAGGATCATCCCGCTGCACTCGCCCGTGCCAACCGCAGGTTTCACAAGCAAATCCACCTCGCATCCCACAACCGTTTTCTGGTGCAGCAGCTGGACCTCGTGCACCGCTCCATGGCGCTGATGGCGACGACATCTTTGGCCGTACAAGGGCGCGGGACGATTGCCCAGCATGAGCATGACCGCATCGTATCAGCGATTGAGGCACGCGACGGGGATGCCGCCGATGCGGCGCTTCGGGCGCATATCTCGGTCGCCTTTACCACGCGCCTCAAGCAGGAGGCGGAACTGCGCGAGGCGGAAGCTTAATCAGCTTCGGACGTGATTCCATGCTCCGTTTTATCCCAATAGAACGGCTCCAGCGCCAGTTCCTTAAGCGCTTTGTATGCGGAGAGGGCGGCCATGGGGAAATAGAGCGGTAGCGTAAAGTATGAGGTGTTGGTGCTCGCGCCGCGAGACAGCGACCAGCGATATGGCCAGATTGACCAGCTCTGCAAAGATAAAGAACGAGGCCATTGCTACCGCAATCGGATAGCCGAGTGTCAAGCTTACCGGATGCTGAAAGCCTGTCGGCAAAAGCCAGAAGAACCACAAAAGGGGGGGCAGAGCAAACTGCGTAAACGTGGCGAGCAGGAGGGTTTGAACACCCAAAAACCGTACAAAGCCCAGATCACGGATCAACTGGCGCGGGGTGCGCATGTGCACAAGCCACGTGATCAGGAACCCTTTTAACCAGCGCGAGCGTTGCTTGACCCATGGCCATGCACGGCAGTTTGCCTCCTCAAAGGTCACCGTCGGGATCAGCTCGGTCACATAGCCGCGACGCGCCAGCCTGATGCCCAGATCGGCGTCCTCGGTCACGTTGTGCGCATCCCAGCTGCATAGCTCCTCAAGAATAGAGCGGTGGAAAAACAAGGTTGTGCCGCCAAGCGGGATTACCAGCCCTAGCCGTGCCACCCCGGGCAGGATCATGCGCCACCATGTTGCATATTCAATCGCAAAACAGCGTGAAATCCAGTTCGTCTTGGCGTTGTAGTAGTCCAGCACACCTTGCAGGCAGGCCACATTGTCGGGGGCATCCTGAAACCTGCTCACGGCTTTTTCTATCTGGTCCTGCTCGGGGGCGTCCTCTGCGTCCCAGACACCGATGATCGAACCGTGGCAGAAATCTAGTGCGTAGTTCAGGGCGCGCGGCTTTGTGGTGAGGTGATTGGCACCCGGCACTTCGATCACGCTCATCCAGTTGGGCAGTTCGGTTTTGGCGATTGTGTTGCGGGTAACTGTGTCGCCCTCTTCCAACACCAGCACCACCTCCAGCAGGGAGCGTGGATAGCTCAACCGTGTCAGGCGCTGGATCAAT
>CBFHZX010000056.1:16189-16421 GCA_965660425.1 Sulfitobacter sp.
AGACTTTCGGCAATGTCTGGGGCAGACGATTGCGTTGGGTGGTGAAAGGCGTGGCTTGTAACATTTTCGAGATCTGGGCACAAAAGGCGGCAATTTTCATCACCGTGCTCATTACCAGCGTGGCAAAAGCAAAGAGGATTGCGACAGTTATTGTCCATGCAGGGGCAAGCGCCAAAGCAGCGGCAAAACTCCCCAGCAGGATCAATGTGACGGGCTTTTGAACAAGCGATGA
>CBFHZX010000057.1:0-15626 GCA_965660425.1 Sulfitobacter sp.
CCTAACTGCTGATAAACAATAAAGACGGGTCAAATCTCGGTGACAATACCGGGTCAGTTCTCAATGACATTCAACACAAAGGCACCGACAGTCTGGTGGAGGCGTTTCGGGGACATGCCGACGGCAGCGTTTCAACACCAAGCGGGATACGTGCGCATTTCAAATCCAAATGGACCGCTATACGCGTTGATAAGCGTATCAAATTCAAACACAACTTGGGCACTACCGATTTCGAAGTTGTCTACATCAAACTAAAAACCATGACGGACGGGCGCGTGTTCCGCGTGGCCGCTGGTATTAGTCCAGACGGGCATGGCTTCACGGTCGAGGACAGCAGCAAAAACGTCATCGAGATTGCCTGTGCATCCAAAGGGGTATTCCTGCGCCCCGACACAGGCAAAGCGCCGGTATCCTTTGACGAGGTGAGCAGAGACGCGCAGATCGAGATACAGATTTGCCTGCGCAAAATTCCTGCGCATTCCGCATAAGCCTTCTGGAATCTAGGCCCGCCAACGCTTCAAACAGGGCGCACCAATCCCTCAAAAACGCAATACGCGGCCCCCGAAAGGAGCCGCGTCTTTTCTCTGTCGTCGGAGCGTTTACCGCAAGGCGGAGCGGTTCAAATCGAAGCGGTCCAGCTCCATCACTTTGACCCATGCGGCAACGAATTGCTCCACGAACAAGGCTTCACCATCTCCTGCGGCATAGACCTCGGCCAAGGCGCGCAGCTGGCTGTTGGAGCCGAACACAAGGTCCACCCGTGTGCCCGTGCGCTTCACGGTCCCATCAGCCGTGCGAGCCTCAAACACGTCGCCTGTCTCGGTGGCGGCGGTCCATGTGACGTCCATGTCCATCAGCGCGCGGAAGAAGTCATTGCTGAGCGTGCCAGCCTTATCCGTCCACACACCGTGGGTCGCGCCCTCGTAGTTGGCCCCCAGCACGCGCAAGCCACCTACCAGCACAGTCATCTCTGGCGCAGTCAGCGTCAGCAGCTGTGCGCGGTCCACCAAAAGCTCCTCGGCGGAGACTTTGAACTCGCGCGGCTGGTAGTTGCGGAAACCGTCAACGGCGGGCTTGAGCACGTCAACGCTCTCGACGTCCGTCTGCTCTTGGGTCGCATCGCCACGACCCGGCGTGAAGGACACAGTGACGTCGTAGCCGCCTGCTTTTGCCGCCGCTTCAACCACAGCAGAACCTGCCAGCACGATCATGTCAGCCATTGAGACAGGCTTGCCAAAGTCGGCGCGGATGCTTTCCAGCTTATCCAGAACTTTCGCGAGTTGCGCAGGCTGGTTGACCTCCCAGTCCTTCATCGGCGCCAGACGAATGCGCGCACCATTGGCACCGCCGCGTTTGTCCGAGCTGCGGAAGGTCGAGGCGGAGGCCCATGCCGTTGAAACAAGCTCGGCTGTGCTCAGACCCGACGCGAGGATCTTCGCCTTGAGTTCTGCCACATCCGCGTCACCGATCAACTCGTGATCCGGTGCAGGGATCGGGTCCTGCCAGATCAGTTCTTCTTTCGGGACTTCCTTGCCCAAGTGACGCGTTGTCGGACCCATGTCGCGGTGACACAGCTTGTACCATGCGCGTGCGAAGGCGTCGGCGAACTGGTCGGGGTTGGCGTGGAAGCGCTTGGAGATTTCCAGATAAGCGGGGTCGACCTTCATGGCCATATCCGCCGTGGTCATCATTGGCGCGTGGCGGCGGTCGTCATGCGCATCTGGCACGGCGTCGCCCATCGCACCGCCCTTGGGGCGCCATTGCTGTGCACCTGCGGGGGATTTGGTCAGCTCCCACTCGTTGCCTAGCAGCGTGTCAAAATAGGAGTTGTCCCATGTTGTGGGCGTCGGCGTCCATGCGCCCTCGATGCCAGAGGTGATCGCATCCACGCCTTTGCCGCTTTTATGCGTCGAGAGCCAGCCAAAGCCTTGTGCCTCAATCGGCGCGCCCTCGGGCTCTGCGCCAACAAGAGCTGCATCGCCTGCACCGTGGGCTTTACCAAACGTGTGGCCGCCAGCGGTAAGAGCAACAGTCTCCTCGTCGTTCATCGCCATGCGCGCGAATGTCTCGCGGATATCGTGGGCCGAGGCTTGCGGATCAGGGTTGCCGTCGGGGCCTTCGGGGTTGACGTAGATCAGGCCCATCTGCACAGCCGCCAGCGGGTTCTCAAGATCACGATCGCCTGTGTAGCGGCTGTTTACACCGCCAGATTCCTCAAGCCATATCTCTTCTGAGCCCCAATAGATGTCCTCTTCAGGCTCCCAGATATCCTCACGGCCACCGGCAAAACCGAATGTCTCGAAACCCATATCCTCAAGCGCGCAATTGCCCGCGAGGATCATCAGATCGGCCCAGCTGATCTTGTTGCCGTATTTCTGTTTGATGGGCCACAGCAGGCGGCGCGCTTTGTCGAGGTTGCCGTTGTCGGGCCATGAATTGAGCGGCGCAAAGCGTTGTGTGCCTGATGAAGAACCACCGCGACCGTCTGCCGTGCGGTATGTGCCAGCCGAGTGCCATGCCATGCGGATAAAGAACGGGCCGTAGTGGCCATAATCAGCAGGCCACCAGTCCTGACTGTCTTTCATCAGCGCGTAAATGTCGGCTTTACAGGCATCTAGATCAAGCTGCTCGAACGCTTCGGCATAGTTGAACGTGCCACCCATCGGGTCGCCCGCAGACTGGTTCTGGTGCAGCATTTTGAGGTTAAGCTGGTTCGGCCACCATTCGCGGTTGGAGCGCGAGGCGTTCTTTACCTGCTTCGCCGCGCCAAAGCCCATCGGGCAGCCCTGTTCGCCGTTGTCTGATCCGTCCATCATACACTCTCTCCATTTGTGAAATTCGGTTTAAGGATTCGCATCCCTTAGAGCGGTTCTAACAATCCTGCACGATATGTTTAAGTTTGTTTTTCTGATTGATGTGATAGCTTAAGCCTATGATCAATTTTACACTCAAACAGCTGCGCTATTTCGAGGCCGTCGCACGCCAAGGGCACTTTGGCCGCGCGGCAGATGTCTGCGCCATCTCCCAGCCCGCTCTTTCGGCACAGATTGCCGCACTTGAGGCGGCGGTGGGACATCAACTTTTTGAGCGCTCTGCGCGCCATGTACAGCTGACTGCCTTCGGAGAGCAATTCGCATCGCGCGCACACACTATCCTGCGCGAGGCCGAAGCCTTGGGCGATCTGGCGCGCAGCGTGAGCGGCACAGCGCTGAGCCGCTTGCGCATTGGCGTGATCCCCACAATCGCGCCCTACCTGCTGCCCTCGGTGATCGGGCAGATCACCTCCCGCTTCCCCGAAATCGATCTGCTGGTGCGCGAGACGATGACCCACAAGCTCATTGAGGAATTGGGTGACGGCAAGCTCGATTGCGCCATCGTGGCCCTGCCCGTTTCCGAGCCCGCGCTGACCGAAGTGGCGCTGTTTGACGAAGCGATGGTACTGGTGCGCCCCGGGGCCGACGCCGAGCGCCCCGTGCCCGATATGAATGCGCTGAGCCAGATGCAACTGTTGCTGCTGGAGGAAGGACATTGCTTTCGCGATCAGGCGCTGTCGTTTTGCACCCTGCGCAATGCCCTGCCGCGTGAGGGGCTGGACGGCTCATCGCTGAGCACGCTTGTGCAGATGGTGGGCGCTGGCATTGGTGTAACGCTCATCCCCGAAATGGCAGTGCCCGTCGAGACCCGCTCCGCGCGCGTCAGCATTGCTGCGATGGGCGCGCCGCACCCCAAGCGCACCGTAGGCATGATCTGGCGTAAGACCTCTGCCCTGTCAGCCCAGTTGGAAGAGATTGCGGCGCTGGTGCGCGACGCGAGCACAGCGCACCGCGCCTGGGGAGCACCCTAGAGCGATGTTTTGACAGAGCCGTCCGCGATCCAGCCGTCCAGCACCTTGAGCGCGGCATCGGCGAAAGCGGGGTCATTGATATGACAGTCCAACATCGTGAGCTCTGTCGGCGCTTTGACCGCCTTGCCCATCTCGTCCACCATGGCGGCCAAGGCCTCGGGGTCATACATCGGCTCGCCTTCACGGTCCCATTCCTCAATGCCTTGGGTGGGCATGAGGACATGCGCAGGGCCTTTCGCCGTTGCAAGGCGTTGCGCCATCGCCTGCACAACCTCGCGGCGTTCCTGCGCGGACAGCACGGCGGATTTGATCAGGCGGTTATGCTCATGCAGCGGGCGGTCGGCGTACTGCGCAGGCACCTCCTGCCAACCTGCGAAATCGATCAGATCGGCACAGCCTGCGGCGACAAGCTGGGGCACCCCCGCCGCCCCTGCCCCTGTCAGGCGGTCCGCCCCTGAATGCACAACCGAGCCACCAACCAGATTGCTCAGCTCTTGCAGCGAGAAATCCATCACGGCGGCAAATTTGCCTTGCCGCGCCAGTGCCTCGAACGCCATGCCGCCCATGCCCGTCGCGTGGAAGACGGCGACGTCAAAGCCCCGCTCCAGCAGCGGATCACGGAGCAGTTTCATATATTTGAGGCAGGAGGAGCCGAGTGAGGTCATACCGATCATCGGGCGCTCTGTCTGAGGTGCCTCCACCGCCATGGCCGCGCCCAGCACAGCGCCCACTGCTTGCGACAGCGATGATTTGCAGATCGCGTTGAGACCATAAAGCCCGCCCGCCCAGAGGATCATCTGGACATCAGGACTTAAGCGCTCCGTCGGGATGATCGGCGAAAAGCTCACAGTAGAGACGACATATTTTGGCACGCCCATGGGCAGCGCCTGCGCACAATCAAGCGCGAGGTCAGTGCCCATCGTACCACCCAGTGCGATCATCCCGTCGATGACGCGCTCGCTGTGCAGCTGCGTCGTGAGCAGCGCCGCACCCCGCGCCATGATCTGCATGGCCGTGTTCTCGTCCCCGCTGTCGATTGCGGCCTTGATTGAGGAGCCACTCGCCTCCGCCACTTGGTGCTTGGACCAATCCGTGGGCTTTGACGGATCACCCAATACGCTCACATCCATCGAGACGACCTTGCCGCCCATCGCCTCGATCCGCTCGGCGACATAGTGCAGCTCTTCGTCCTTGGTGTCATAGGTGCCGATCACAAGGATGGTTTTGCTCATGGGGGCGCTCCCTTATTGGCCTTGTTGCGTGAGGTGAATGTCAGTGTCGACATCGCGCGGCGGGTTGCGCGCGTCGCGGATCAAGGTGCGGATATGCAGCGCAATTACCAGTACAATCATCGCAAAGATAATCATCGCAATCGGCCGCTCGATCATGTCAAGCGGGTCCTTGACGCGTGGCATGGCCGAGCGCAGCTTGGTCTCCATAATGCTGCCAAGGACCATGCCAAGGATGATCGGCACAATGGGCAGGTTAAGCCGCTTGAGGATCACACCGAACACTCCGAACCCCGCCGCAATCGCGCAATCGGTGATGGAATTGCGCAAGCTGTAAACGCCGACAAAGCCCAGCAGCAGAATCGTCACACCAATCAGCCGCGTCGGCAGCTCGATCATCTTGGTGAGGCGGTTGGTGGAGACCATCAGGAAGCCCAGCACGATCACATTAAGCACAAGCAGCGCGAGATAAAGCGCCATCACGAAGGGCATATCGTTTTGGAACAGCTGCGGCCCCGGTACAACCTGATGCACATAAAACACCGAGAGCATCATCGCCGTCAGCGCTTCGCCGGGGATGCCAAGAGCCAGCAGCGGGATCATCGCGGCCCCCGGCACGGCGTTATTCGCAGCCTCCGAAGCGATCAGCCCTTCGGGCGCGCCCTTGCCAAATTGCTCAGGCGTTATGGAGGTCTTCTGCGCATAGGTGTAGGATATGAACTGCGCCGTGAACTCCCCCACGCCGGGGATCATGCCCATGAAGACGCCAAGGCTGGAGGCGACAGTGGCCACGCGCTTGTAGAGCCAGAGCTCCTTCAGCCCCGACAGCATGGAGCCTTCGATGGAGACCATCTCAGGCTTCTCATCAGGTTGGGTGAGCAGCAGGAACGCTTGGCTCAGCGCGAAGAGGCCGAGCACCACGACGATAAGGTCCACACCAGAGGTCAGCCACGTCTGGCCAAAGGTGAACTGGCGCGAATAGGTGATCGGCTCAAGCCCCACGGTCTGGAGGAAGATGCCGAAAGCCGCCAGCATACCTGCGGCGAATATCTGGCCACGGTGGGCGAGCACTACAAGGATGATGCCCAGAAGGGCGGCAAGGAAAATCTCGCGACTGCCGAAATGCGGAGCGATCTTGGCCAGCAGCGGGGCCAGCATCATAAGACAAAAGATCGAGAAGATGCCGCCAAAGAAGGAGGCGGAATAGGCGAGTGCCACCGCGCGCCGTGCCTCGCCGCGCTGCGTCATCGGGTAGCCGTCATAGGTCGTCAGCGCGTTCACCGCCGTGCCAGGTGTATTGATCAGCACCGCAGGCAGCGCGCCGCCATACATCGAGGAGCCGTATATCCCCAGCAGCATCACCAGCCCGACAAGTGGCGGCAGCGCGAAGGTCGCAGGCAACAGGATCGCAATGGCCACAGCCGCCCCCACACCCGGGATCGCGCCAATGATCACACCACCGATGGAGCCGATGAGCAGCGCCAGCAGCACCTGCCAATCCATCAGCAGCGTCACAGCAGAGGTGAGTACATCCATCAGTCAGGTCTTTCAGAAATAGGTCAGCATCAAGGAGCGTAAGGCTGTCGGCAGGCACTCATAGACCGCACCGCCCGGGATTTTGACCTGCAATAGGGATTTAAACAGCACGACGATTGCGATGCCTGTACCGGCCATTGCGAGGAAAGTGCGCGTGTCGCGGTATCCCGCACGCAGCGCCAGCAGAACGGCGAAAATGATCGTTGTGCCCAAATAGCCCAGCTGCGGCACGGTAAAGACATAGGCCATGAACCAGCCTGCGTACTCAAGCGAGCGGACCCACGCCCAGACCTCGACCCAGCGGCCTCTGAGGCGCGGCGAAAGCGCGGAGGAGAGCAGGTGAAGGGCGGCAAACCCTGCCATGAAGATGATCGAGATGGTCGGCCAGAAAGCAGGCTGGGTAAACGTCTTTCCGCCTGATTTCCAAGGTGCTTGGCTTCCAAGCTGGCTCAGCAAAAACAGCGCGAAAAGCAGAAATGCCCAAGCAAACACAATATCACCGGGGCGGCGGTAGCGTTTGAAAAGCTCTTGCAGCCCTTTAAGGCGGGTCATGGTGGCAGGCCCTCTTGTGAAATGGCTCAAAGCGCGCAGATGCAGCGCCACCCCGCAAAGGGCAGCGCTGCGTTTGGTTTACTCGAGCATGGTGCCAATGGCACCCATTGTCTCGATATCCTTGGCAATCAGCGACTTGCTGTCTTCGGCGTTTGTCCAATAGACCAGCGCACCTGTCTCAGCGGCCAGCGCTTGGGCACGCTCGGACATCACTGTCTCGGAGGCCACGGCGATGATCTTTTCGCGCACGTCGGCGGGTGTGTCTTTGTGCACAAACAGACCGTTCCACAGGGATACGTCCAACTCTGGCGCAAGCTCGGCCACAGTGGGTGTGTCAGGCGTCAGGCTGATACGCTCGCCACCGATGGAGGCCAGCACTTTGACCTCATCCAGACAGGGCAGGATAAGTTGCAGCGTGGTGTTGATCACATCCACATCGCCAGAAGCAAGCGTGTTGCAATCCAGCGCGTCGAATGCCGCGTCGGAGGCATAGGAGAACTCCATCTTTTTGGCCAGTGCCATTGTCACCTGCGTTGGCACCAGCGGCGCACCGAAGTGACCCAGAACCACGTCGCTCTCTTTGGCATGGGCGGCCAGACCTGCGATATCCTCATAAGGCGCGTCCTTGCCCGCTGCGATCACAAACGGATAGGTCAGGAAGGTGCCAAGCGGCTCGAACGGATCGGGGCTCAGCTCGGGGATGCCGATGTTGGGGCCGACAACAGGTACCGCAATGATGAATGATCCGATGGTGTAGCCATCCGCAGGGGCATTGGCCACTTCAACCGCACCAGGGAAAGGGCCACCGCCACCGCCGGGCTTGTTCACAACCGCCGCTGGCACGCCGTATTTGGTCTGGAAATCCTCGGCAATCATGCGCGTCAGTACATCCTCAAGATCACCCGGAGGCCATGGGACCACAAATGAAACAGGCTTTTCGGGGTATTCAGCAACAGCCGCGATAGGTGCGGCGAGCAGGGCAAGTGCCGTGCTGGCGGCCAATACGGCCTTGGTGATGGTTTTCATCTTTTTCTCCCTGTTGAGGGTCTTTGCCCCCACAATATTGTCGTTTTGGTCGTACCTTGACCCACTCGGTACATTATTGTTACCGTCGGTACATATAGTTTGCACCGCGTGTCGACTTCTGTCAATCTTGCAATTGACCCACGCAAAGAACCAAATTGGACCCCTGCCCCCATGCCGAAACCTGTGATGAGCACCGTTGACAAGGCCCTGTCGCTGCTGCGCCATTTTACGGTGCAACACCCAGCATTGGGGCTGAGCGAGCTTGCGCGGCTGGCGGGATTCGACAAGACGACCACCCTGCGCTGTCTGACGGCACTCGAGCGGAACGGATTCGTCGAGCAGGATGCGCGCACCAAACACTACCACCTCGGACTGGCACCGATTAACCTCGCGCGCATCCGCGAGCAGAGCTTTCCGCTGATCGCGATCCTACAGCCACATTTGGATGCGCTGCGGGATCTGACCCAAGAGACAGCGCATGCCACGCTACTGTCTTCTGGCCGCTTGATGAACGTGTTGGTCGCGGAACCCGATCGCGCCACCCGCGTCTTTATGGACCCTTCCATTGATTTGCCTGTGCATGCCACGGCATCAGGTCTTGCGATTGCAGCACATCTACCTGCCACTGAAAGCGCCACGATGATTGCCGCCTCAAATTTGGAGCAGTTCACGCAGAACACCCCTCCCTCGGAGTCTGCATTTCGCGCGGAACTGGAGCAAACGCTCGGCCAAGGATTTGCCCGTGGCAATCAGTCCTATGAGTCTGATGTCATTGGTACCGCCGTCGCGTTTTTCGGCGCTAACGGCAGACCAGCAGGGGCCATTGCGGTGGCCGCCGTCGCATCGCGATTTGACGGGGTGCTGGCACGCAAAATTGAAACAGCGCTTTTGACAGCTGGTCAAAAGCTCACCCGCGAATTGGGTGGCGTCCAACCCGCCGCCAATCATCAATCCCCTTTGCAGGAGCACCTGACATGAAAGACGAGAACTTCCTCAAGGCCAACAATGCGCGCCACATGTGGCACCCGATGGCCCACCCTGCAGATATGCGCGCCAACGCGCCGCGCATCGTGACCAAAGGCAGCGGCGTGCGCATCACCGATGTAGACGGGCATGAGACGATTGATGCGGTGGGCGGTCTGTGGAACGTCAACTTGGGCTTCTCGAACGAGGCCGTGAAGGAGGCGATCAAAAGCCAGCTCGATGATCTGCCCTATTATGCCACCTTCCGCGGCACCACGAATGATCAGGTGATCGAGTTGAGCTATATGCTTGCTGAATTCTTCAAGCCTGACGGGCTGTCGCGCTCCTTCTTTACGTCTGGCGGCTCAGACAGTGTCGAGATCATGTTGCGTCTGGCACGCCAGTACCACAAGGTTCGCGGCCAGTCGGGGCGCACGAAATACCTGTCGCTCAAGAAGGGCTACCACGGCACCCACACGGGCGGCGCGTCGATCAACGGCAATGCCAATTTCCGCACGCAATACGAGCCGCTGCTGGCAGGCTGTCACCACCTGCCCGCCCCCTATACTTATCGCAATCCGTTCAACGAGACGGACCCCGAAAAGCTGGCACAGCTTTGCTTGCAAGCGATGGAAGACGAGATTGCCTTTCAGGGACCTGATACCATCGCAGCCTTTATCATGGAGCCTGTTTTGGGCGCAGGTGGTGTGATCCCGCCGCATCCGAGTTTTCACAAAGGCGTGCGCGAGATTTGCTCGCGCCATGGCATCCTGCTGCTGCTTGACGAAGTCATCACTGGCTTTGGCCGTCTGGGCAGCTGGTCTGGCGGGCGTCATTTTGGCATCAAGCCCGACATGATCGCCACCGCTAAGGCGATCACCAACGGCTACTTCCCCTTCGGCGCAGTGATGATATCGGACGCCGTGGCCGAGACGTTTGAGGGAGATAGCTCTGGCGTGGCCAACATCGGCTCGGGCTATACCTACTCGGGCCACCCGGTGGGCGCTGCGGCGGCTGTGGCCTGCCTCAAGGAGACCCAGCGCCTCAATGTCAAAGACAACGCCGCTGCGCGTGGCACGCAGATGTACGAGGGCTTCAAAGCGCTGATGGAGAAGCACGACATTATCGGCGATGTTCGTGGCGGTGTGGGCCTGATGACGGCGATGGAGCTGATTGGCGACAAAGACAAGAAGGCACCACTCGACAAAAAACGCATCGATACCGTCTATGAGGCGACTTATGCCACTGGCACGATGGTGCGTGTGTCAGGGCCAAACCTGATCTGTTCGCCAGCTTTGGTGATTGAAGAGGCAGAAGTGGCCAAAGTTCTGGCAGACATCGATCACGGGCTTTCACAGGCCTAAAGCCATGCGCACAGCCCTGTCACGGCGGGGCTGTGCGCTTACTCAGGTGCGCGATTTCTCGACGGCGGCCCATGCTTTCTCGAACGCTGCAAAGTCAAAGCCTGCCGCGCGCACAGGCTCCAGTACCAGCTTCTCCATCTCCTGCATCTTGGCAATCGCAGCGCCCAATTGCCCGACAACTTCAGGCGGGATGACCACCGCGCCGAGATAAGCGACCACCAGGCCGATGATCTTGCTCTTGCCTGTGATCATCGCACGGGCGAGAGGGTTGGGACGATAGCCAAGATGCTCGGCGGCCTTGCGCACTTTGAGCACTGTCTGTTCGGACGCGGACGCACCAGAGAATACGCGGTTCACTGCCGACTGGCTCACATCTGCGCGGCGCGCAACATGCAGTGATGTGCCCTTCCCCTCAGGTATCAATCAGCTGTCCAACCTCCGTCAATCAGCAGGCTGGTGCCCGTCATCAGCGCCGAGGCGTCAGAGGCGAGAAAGACCACTGGCCCCATCATATCCTCGATCTCTCCCACGCGGCCCAGCTTGATCATACTCTCGATCCAAGCACGGCGTTCGGGGTTCTTGAGCGTTTGCTCGGCCAGCGGGGTGCGGATGAACGTAGGGCACAGCGTGTTGACGCGGATGCCCTTGCTGCCCCACTCAATCGCCATGGATTTGGTCATACCCTCTAGCGCGTGTTTGCTGGCGCAGTACACCGCGCGCTCGATACCGCCCACATGGCCCATCTGCGAGGAAATGTTGATGAGGCTGCCACCTTTACCTGCTACGATCAGCCCTGCCGCCACTGTGCGGGTCAAGAAGTATGCTGCGCGCAGGTTCACGTCCATGACGGCATCGTAGTCTTCGGGCGTTGTATCCACGGCCGCAGAATGGCGTGCCAAACCTGCCGAGTTCACCAAAACGTCGAATGGGCCCTGCGCGTCAACCGCGGCTTGCGTGGCAGCCAAATCTGTAATGTCAAGTTGCAGGGCCGTAGCAGCATAGCCTGCAGCCGTCATCTGATCGCAGACATCGTCCAACGCCTGCGCCCCGCGCGCGACCAGAACCACATCAGCCCCCGCCTGCCCCAAAGCAGCGGCTGCTGCGAGGCCAATGCCAGAGCTGGCCCCCGTAACCAACGCCTGCTTGCCTTCAAGGCGAAAGTTCGGTGTTTGCGGCAAGCTCATGTGAACTCTCCCTCAGGCAACGTGATAGGCCCAAGATTTCGAGCCTTGTTGAATGCACGCATGCGGGCGAAGACGTCCACGCCCAATTGGCGATAGACGTCCAGCAGATCCACCAGCACCCAGTTTTCGCAGATCAGCCCATCTTCCACGCGCCAGAAATCAAGACTGCACATCAGTATTTCGCGTCCCGCAGGGGTCAACCCCATCCATTCACCTTCACTTACTGTGAGGCGCATGTTGGGCCAGCCCGTCTCGCAAACATACTCACCTTGGCCGAACCAATGGGACATCAGATCGCCCAGCGCATCAAGCTTGCGATCCGGCATCGCTTTGAGAAACGGGATCTGGTGCCAGTTGCGGAACCCCGCGATACCACGCCCTGTGCCGATTCCCGCAGGCCCGTACCAATTGCTGCGCGGGTGCCAGTAGGTCTCAAGCTGCATCACCGCAGGATCGGGTTTTAAGGGGTATTTGCACAGATCGGTCAGCATGGCGATCACATGGTCCATTGTGGCGGTGCCATCGCCCTCCGCGACCAATCCGTCTTGGGTCATAGGCGCAGGCGTAGCGAGGTATTTGCCTAGCTGTGGCGCCATAGGCCATGCCCAGGCCTGCATCATCACTTCGGGGATATCCCAGATAATCTGCGCTTGGATGACACGGCCCTCCTCTATGCGGAAGAACTCGTGATAGCGCATGTGGGTGAGATGCCCGGTAGGCGGAATATCCAGCCACGGACGCAGCATCGTGCCCATGTAATTGCCCATGCAGCCGACCCATGTCTCCCCCTCAGGCGTCACATTGGTCAGGGTGATCATATCGCGCCGCTCCAGACCAGGCATTGTATCCATGAGCGGAGCATAGAGCGTGTTGTAGACGTCTGTGCCAGCGATGTCACCAAACGGATGGCACATGTGAATCACGGCATCGGGCGAGATAACTTTAAGCGCTTCCTGTCCGCCTTCCGCCGTCGCCGTCGCCAACGCCTTCTGCAAAGGCTTGAGTGCAGCGTGAATTGTCATTCCGCCGCAGTCCCGTAGGCCACGTTTTTACCGCCATAGCGGCGCACGCGGACGTTGCATTGCTCCGCATGGCCCACAAATCCTTCGAGCATGCAAAGGCGCGAGCCATATTCACCAATCTGCGCTGCTGCGGCATCAGAGGTGATACGCTGGTAACTGTGGGTCTTGAGAAACTTGCCGACCCAAAGACCACCCGTATATCGCCCTGCCTTTTTCGTGGGCAGCGTGTGGTTGGTACCGATCACCTTGTCGCCGTTGGCCACATTAGTGCGTGGCCCCAGAAACAGCGCGCCATAGCTGTGCATCTGCTCCAAGTACCAATCATCACGGTCCGTCATAATCTGCACATGCTCATAGGCCATATCATTGGCCACCTGCAGCATCTCGTCATGGGTATCGCAAAGGATCACATCACCGTAGTCGCGCCAGCTAATGGAGGCCGTCTCCCGCGTGGGGAGGATCTCTAGCAGGCGGTCGATCTCGGCCAAAGTCTCTTCGGCCAGCTTGCAGCTGTTGGTGATCAGGCAGGCGGGTGAGTTATAGCCATGCTCTGCCTGCCCCAACAGATCAGTCGCACATAGTTCCGCATCAACTGTCTCGTCTGCGATTACCATCGTCTCGGTCGGGCCCGCGAAGAGATCAATGCCGACACGGCCGTAAAGTTGGCGCTTGGCTTCCGCCACGAAGGCATTGCCAGGACCCACCAGCATGTGCACGGGATCAATGGTCTGCGTGCCAATGGCCATCGCGCCCACGGCCTGCATCCCGCCCATTACGTAAATCTCATGCGCGCCGCCCAACTGCATCGCTGCCACAATGGCAGGATGCGGTGCGCCGTGCATGGGCGGCGCAGAGGCCACAATACGCGGCACCCCTGCGACCGTAGCAGTAAGTACGGACATGTGTGCAGAAGCCACCATGGGGAACTTACCTCCCGGGACGTAGCAGCCCACAGACTGCACGGGGATGTTCTTTTGGCCCAGCACCACGCCGGGCATCGTCTCGACTTCGATGTCGGTCATGGAAGCACGCTGCGCCTCGGCAAAGGTGCGGATCTGGGTCTGGGCGAACTTGATATCCGCCATATCACGCGTAGAGACCTTTTGCATGGCCGCTTCAATCTCGGATGCATTGAGCAGGAAGCTCTCTGGTTCGTATTTGTCGAACTTGGCCGACAGCTCTCGAATGGCTGCGTCGCCACGGGTCTGAATATCGGCCAGCGTTGCTTCAACCGTTTTGCGTACGGCCGCGTCATCTTCGGCGCGTTCGGACTCAGGTTTTCCTGATTTCAAGTGGGTGATTGTCATGTGAATATACCTTGATGATTAAAGACGCTCACCTGTCTCGCTGTGAAACAGGTGGCAAATCTCGGAAAGGATGGCGGACACAGGCGTCTGCGCGCTTTACGCCTCCAGCAGGACTTTCCCGAATTCATCGCGCAACAAGTTCTTTTGAACCTTGCCCGTTGCCCCGATGGGGAGTGCATCGACAAAGATCACGCGGTCGGGAATCTGCCAGCTCTCTACCTTGCCCTTATAGAAGGCGAGCAGCTCTTCCTTGCTTACCTCGCCTGACTTGATTGCGACAATCACGGGGCGCTCGTCCCATTTAGTGTGAAGTGCAGCGATGGCGGCGGCATTGTCGATGGCGGGGTGGGAGATCGCGATGTTCTCCAGCGTGACCGTAGAAATCCACTCGCCCCCCGATTTAATGATGTCCTTGGAACGGTCGCGGATCACCATAAACCCCTCCGCGTCAATCGTGGCCACATCGCCCGTGTCAAACCAGCCATCCTCGGTGAGCGCAGTGGTGTCCTTGCCAAAATACGTCTCGACGATCCAAGGCCCACGAACTTGCAGGTCCCCCTGCGCCTCCCCGTCATGAGGAAGCACATTGCCCGCTTCATCCAGAATTCGCAGATCAACGCCGTAAGGCGCGCGGCCTTGGCTCAATCTGATCTCCGCCTGTTCCTCAGGGCTGAGCGCCATATGGCGCTGGAGCAGTTGATTGACAGAGCCGAGCGGCGATGTCTCTGTCATGCCCCAAGCATGTACAAGGTCAACACCATACGCCGCGAATTTCGGGATCATTGAAGGCGGCAGCGCGGAGCCACCAACAACCGTACGCGTAAGGCTCGGCATTTTGGAGCCTGTCTCCTCAAGTGCAGCCAGCAGCCCCATCCAGATCGTGGGCACGCCCAGCGCCAGCGTCGTTTCCGTCTCGTCAATGAGGTTCACAAGACTAACCCCATCGAGGTTCGGACCTGGCAGCACCAGCTTACAGCCTGAAATGGCGGCAATATACGGCACGCCCCATGCGTTGACGTGAAACATCGGCACCACAGGCAGAACCGTATCCATTGCCGAGATATTGAGCGCGTCAGGCTGGTTACCCGCCAGCGAATGCAGCACGGTGGAGCGGTGGGAATAGAGCACGCCCTTTGGGTCACCTGTGGTGCCAGAGGTGTAGCACAGGCTGGAGGCGGAGTTTTCGTCGAACTCGGGCCACGGCTCGGAAGCGTCACCCGTCTCAAGCAGTTCGTCAAAGAATATGAGGTTCGGCACTTGCGCGGCGGCCACCTCATCACGCGGCCCCATCATGACGATGTGTTTGCAGTGCTTCAGCGCGGGCGCGAGTTTGCATGCTGCTGGTACAAACGTCTGGTCGATGAACAGCACCTGATCCTCGGCGTGGTTGATGACATAGACCATCTGCTCTGGCCCCATGCGCGGGTTGATGGTGTGGCAGACAAAGCCGCCCCCCGCGACGCCGAAATATATCTCGAGGTGGCGGCGGTTGTTCCACGCGATCGTGCCACAGCGCGCTCCCTGCTGCAGCCCTAGCTTTCGCAACGCACTCGCCAGACGGCGCGCATTCGTGCCGACCTGCCCCCACGTGCTGTGCTC
>CBFHZX010000058.1:0-14808 GCA_965660425.1 Sulfitobacter sp.
GGATCAAGACGCAGGTGGATGATGCGCTTGCGCGTTTCAAGCAGCCGCGTGCGTACCGCATCGTCGACGCGTTGCCGCGCAACACGATGGGCAAGGTGCAGAAGGTGGCCTTGCGCGCCGAGTTCAGCGGATGATTGACCCCGCCAAACGCGATTTCCTAAGCGGTCTGTTCGAGGCTGCGGTTGAGGCGGCGGATGCCAAGGCTGCGCTGCGCCCTTACCTGCCTGAGCGGCCCAAGGGGCGGTTGGTTGTGGTGGGTGCCGGCAAGGGGGCCGCGCAATTGGCGGCGGCGTTTGAGGATTTGTGGGACGGCCCTGTAGAGGGGGTGGTTGTCACGCGCTATGGCTATGGCTGTGCGACGCGATCCATCCGTGTGATGGAGGCGGCGCATCCTGTGCCTGACGCGGCGGGGATGGTGGCGAGTGCGGCGTTGTTTGACGCGGTGGCAGAGCTGGGGCCTGATGATCTGGTTGTCGCGCTGGTCTGTGGTGGCGGGTCTGCGCTGCTGCCTGCTCCAATTGGTGGCTTGGCGCTGGAGGACGAGCAGGCGTTGAACGAGGCGCTGCTGGCGAGCGGTGCGCCTATTGGCGTGATGAACGCGATCCGCAAACACGCCAGCGGGATCAAGGGCGGGCGGCTGGCGGTGGCGGCGTATCCTGCGCGCGTGGTGAGCCTGATCGTCTCGGACGTGCCCGGCGATGATCCGGCGCAGGTGGCCTCTGGCCCAACGGTGCCTGACGGTGTGACGCTGGCGGATGCGCGGGCGATGATTGCGGCGCGGGGGATTGTGTTGCCTGCGGTGGTTGAGGCGGCAGTGGGTGCTGCACCCGATCCGAATGATCCAGTGTTTGCGCGCAATGAGGTGCATGTGGTCGCCTCGGCGCGCCTGTCGCTGGAGGCTGCGGCGGCAAAGGCGCGCGCGGCGGGGGTGCCAGCGGTGATCCTGTCGGATGCGATTGAGGGGGAGGCGGAGGTCATTGGCCAGATGCACGCCGCGATTGCGCGCGAGGTGGCAGCGCACGGGCGGCCGTTTGAAGCGCCTGTTATGATCCTGTCGGGCGGTGAGACGACTGTGACCCTGCGCCACAAGGACGGGCGCGGTGGGAGGAATACGGCGTTTTTGCTGGGCTTCGCGCAGGCCATTGACGGGGCTGCGGGTGTGACCGCGTTAGCAGCGGATACGGACGGGATTGACGGGTCAGAGGATAATGCGGGCGCGTTTGCTGACGGGGGCACTGCGGCCTTGATGCGCCGTGCGGGTGTAGACCCTGCGGATGCCGAGCGGCGCAATGATGCCTGGGGCGCGTTTGACGCGGTGGACGCGCTTTATGTCACGGGGCCAACGGGGACCAACGTGAACGACTTCCGCGCGATTCTGATCGAGCGCTAAAGCTCTGCCTGCCACGGCGGGTTGGCGCCTGTGCGTGAGACGGTGATCCCTGCGGCGCGGGTGGCGAGGGCCAGTGCCTGTTCGATGATCGCGGTATCGGGGTTTTGCGCAAAGGATTTATTCAGTGCGCCCGCCACTTCGAGCGTATGCAAGATGCCAGCGTTGAACGTGTCGCCTGCGCCGATGGTGTCGGCGACGGTGACGGGGGTCGCGGTGGCTTGGGCGATTTCACGGGTGCCGTGGAAGGCGAGTGCGCCTTTTGATCCGCGGGTGACGAAGGCGAGTTTGGCCGCGCCATCCGTCAGCGCGGCAAGCTGTGCGGGGATGTCTGAGTGATCGGGGACAAGCCAGTTGAGGTCTTCATCCGAGATTTTCAGGATATCCGCGTGGCCGATCATGTCGTGCAGGCGCACGCGGTATGTCGCCTCATCCTTGATGAAGGCTGCGCGGATGTTGGGGTCGATCATCGTGAGATGGGTGCCGCTTTGTTGGCGCATGAACGCTTGCAGGGTGCTGGCCGTGGGATCGGTGCACAGGCTGATGCCACCAAAGAACAGCGCTTTTGTCTCCGCCACGTCGGGCAGGTCCGCAGGGGTCAGCACCGTATCGGCGGTGTTCCTGGCGTAGAATGTGTAGGTGGCGTTACCGCCATTCAGCTCGACAAAGGCCAGCGTGCTGTCGGCGTCCATGGTGCGCAGATGGGCAGTGCCCACATTGCTGGCGGTCAGCGTGTCCTTCAGCAGGGTGCCGAAAAGATCGGCAGAAACCCCGGTGTAGAGACTGGTACCTGAGCCTAAACGGCCCAAAGCGATGGCGGTGTTGAAGACAGCACCCCCTGCTTTGGGGACGAAGCACGCCTCACCTTCCGCCGTAGCGGCAGGGACCATGTCGATCAGCGCTTCACCGCAGCACAGGATCATAGCCGTGCTTCGGTTTTCATGTCGAAGCGGTGGGTGTTTTTGTCCAGCGTTTTGAAGGACATCTGCTGGCCATTCTTGAGGCCATCGACACGCTCGATCTTGGCGACAAAGGAGTTGCCTGATGCGGTTACGAGGTGGGCGAGGATGTATTCGCCAAGGTTTTCCAAAAGCTCGACAGTGCCTGTCACCGTGCCCTCAGCGGCATCGCAGGGGATCATGTGTTCAGGGCGCATGCCCATCTCCTGACCCTCGGCCAGTGCCGCACCTTTGTTCAGGTCGGCCACGCCGAAGAAGTTCATTTTGGGGCTGCCGATGAAACCTGCCACGAATTTATTGTCGGGCGTGTCGTAAAGGGTGGTGGGGGAGCCTACCTGCTCGATCCGGCCATCGCGCAGCACGACGATCTTGTCGGCCAGCGTCATCGCCTCGACCTGATCGTGGGTGACGTAGATCATGGTGGAGCCAAGACGCTCGTGCAGTTTGGAAATCTCGATCCGTGTTTGTACGCGCAGGGCGGCGTCGAGGTTGGAGAGTGGTTCGTCAAACAGGAAAACCTTGGGGTCACGTACGATGGCACGGCCGATGGCCACGCGCTGGCGCTGACCCCCCGACAGGTTGCGGGGGCTGCGGTCGAGGTAGTCCTTGATCTGGAGCACTTCGGCGGCGGCCTGCACGCGGCGGTCGATCTCATCCTTGGGGGTTTTGATCTGTTTCAGACCAAAGGCCATGTTGTTGTAGACGGTCATGTGCGGATAAAGCGCGTAGGTCTGGAAGACCATCGCCACGCCGCGTTTGGCGGGGGCCACTTCGTTCACGACCTCCCCGTCGATGGAGATGGTGCCCGAGGTGATCTCCTCCAGCCCTGCGATCATGCGCAGCAGCGTGGATTTACCACAGCCCGAGGGGCCGACGAATACGGCGAATTCACCATCTTCGATATCGAGGTCGACGCCGTGCATAACGTCAACGTCGCCATAGGATTTGCGCAGGTTACGGACGGTTAGATTGGCCATTTTTCTTCCATTTCTTTAATCGCGCCGCGCAGGGCGTCTGCAAATTCGGGATACTCGGAGGGCAGATCGCCCCAGAGCTGTTGTGAAGTTATGAAATCATCGGTGCCGAGCATCGCTTTGAGCTGTGTCCAGCTTGGTTCGATATACTCGAAGGGGATTTTGTCAGCGGCAACGTGGTGGGCAAAGCTGTGCCAGCTTGCGATGCTGGTGATGCCGTTGCGGGGCAGGATGCCTTGAGACAAACACGCCTCCAGCGTGGGGCGGATGAAGATCGGGAATTTGGCGAAACCGTCCGCACAGATGCGTGCAACCGTATCGGCGATGGCGGGGTTTTTGAACCGTGCCGCGATGTCGCTCAAGTAGCCCTCTTTCGAGAACGGTAGATCGAGGGTGAGCGCGGGGAGGACTTCGTCCGTCTCATAGGCGTGGAAATGGTCGGCGAGTGTAGGCACCTGCATGGCCTGATCAAAAGTTTCGATCCCGTGCAACGCGGCGAGGTAGGCAAGGCAGGTGTGGCCGCCGTTGAGGACACGGATTTTCGTCTCCTCGAACGGGTCGACGTTGTTGGTCACGGTGACGCCTGCGGTTGCAAGGTCGGGCATGGGGGCTGCGAAGTTATCCTCGAGCACCCATTGCAAGAATGCCTCGGCCATGACGGGGTTTTGCACGGGCTGGCCGAGGGTGGCTGACAACTCAGCGGCCAGAGTCTCGGCAGGGCGTGGCGTTATTCGGTCGACCATGGAGCAGGGAAAGCTTGCGTTTGCGGCGACCCAATCTGCGAGGTCGCCCATGCCGCGTGCTGCGAGATAAGCGGCGAAGTTGCGCCGCAGCATCTTGCCGTTGCTGCGGATGTTGTCGCAGCAGGCGATGGTGATAGGTGCGCCTGTCGTCTCGCGGCGGCGCTGGAGGGCGCCTGCGAGGTAAGCGTAGACACTGGTGGTTTGTTCGCCTGCAACCTCGGCGGCGATGGTCGGATCGGCGAGGTTCAGCGTGCCGTCAGGAGCGGTGTAGTAGCCGCTTTCGGTGACGGTGATGGTGACCATGTGGACCGAACTGCGCGTGAGTAGATCCTCTGCCGTGGCGGCGTCTTGCGCCCAGTCGTGGAAGGCAGTGTGGCTGCGGATGCGCGACAGGCTTACATCGCCCTCGGGTGCAACGGATTTGAGGACATAGCCATCTTGATCCGCATTGAACGCGGCAAAGGACGCACTTTCGGCGGCGCGCAGGTTTACGGCGGCGATGCCCCAGCGCAGATCGCCCGACTGTTCCATATAGCGGTCGATATAGACGGCCTGATGCGCACGGTGAAACGCACCATAGCCCAGATGCACGATGCCGATATCGCAGGCCGTGCGGTCAAAGACGGAGGCGGCGAGGTGATGTGTGGCGGCTTTGTTCATTCCGCAGCTCCGAGGGTTGGGGAGAGGTCACGCTTGGCCGTGTCGCGGTAGGCGGACGGCGTCATGCCCTTCATCTTGAGGAATTGGCGGTTGAAATTGGCGAGGTTCTGGAACCCCACCTGATAGCAGATCGTCGTGATCGCCTCGTCCGTGGCATAGAGCATGCCGCAGGCCTGACCGATGCGCACGCGGTTGACGAATTCGACAAAGCGGTGGCCTGTGGTGGCCTGAAAATTACGGCGGAAGGTGGCTTGGGTCATGCCTGCCATCTCGGCGGCTTGATCCACGGAAATCTCTTCGGCGAAATTCTCGACGATATGGTCGATGACGTGGCCGACGCGCGCCTGTTTGCCCACGCCTTGGGGCTGGGTGATTTTGACGACGGAGAGCAGTTTACGCTCTGGGTGCTCGTTCAGGCGCACGAGAAAGCGGATGAGGGCTAGGATACGCTCGAGGCCTTTGCTGTCGCGGATGGCCTCCATATGGCCGCGCGCGAAAGTTGGGTTGAACCCGTCGAACAGGATACCCGATTGGGCCGTCAAAAGCATTTGGCGCACTTCGGTAAATTCGGGGAAAGCAGCGGCGAGGTGATCGACGCTGGCCTGTGAGAACTGCACCAGCATGTCGCGCGTGTCCACCGCCTCTTTCCAGACGTCATCGGTAATCCAGTTGTGCGGCAGGTCGGGGCCTGTGAGGTAGAGCGCGCCTGCCTCGAAATCGCCGATATAGTCGCCGATGAAGGCCTTGCCACGGGTGGCCGTGATCAGGTGCAGCTCATACTCCGCGTGGCTGTGCCAGCGGCACAGATCGGTGGGCCAACCGTGTTCGAGATAGCGGATGGAATGGCGGTGCCGGTCCACGATCTCGATTTCTGGTTGGATAAGGGACATGGCTCAGCCCTGTGTGCTTGTGCGGATCATTTGACCGCACCGAAGGTGAGACCTTGGACCAGCTGTTTCTGGCAGAACCAGCCCAGAACGATGATCGGGCCAACGGCGGCTGTGGACACAGCTGACAGGCGGCCGAAGAAGAGGCCCTCTGGCGCGCGGTTGCCTTCGATCAGTTTCGACAGGGTCGCGGCCTCGGTCGTGGTGAGGCGCACGGTCCAATAGGCTTCGTTCCAGCAGAAGATGAACGTCAGCAGCGCGGTGGAGGCCACGCCGCCCCATGCCAGCGGGATCAGGATGTCCTTGATCTCGCCCCATGTGCTCACGCCGTCCATCTTGCCCGCCTCGATGATCTCTTTGGGGATTTCCTTGAAGTAGGTGAACAGCATCCAGATCACGATGGGCAGGTTGATGAGGCACAACACCACGATTAGCAGGAAATGCGTGTCATAGATATCGAGGAAATTCTTGGTCAGGTACGTCATTGGATAGAGGACCGCAGCGGCGGGCAGCATCTTGGTAGACAACATCCACATCAGGATATCTTTGGTGTGGCGGCTGGGGTTGAAGGCCATCGCGTAGGCGGCAGGCACACCCACGGCCAGCGCGAACAGCGTGGCGAAGACGGAGGTGATGACCGAATTGATCGCAAAGCGCCAATAGTCATAGCTCTGCGTCATGTTGGTGTAGTTTTCCAGCGTCGGGGTGAAGCGGAACAGGAATTCAGGCTTTACCGCGTCGGCGTCGGTTTTGAAGCTTGTGAAGACCATCCAGAAGATCGGGAAGAAGAACACGATTGCCACGCCCCACGCGAGCAGGGGGAAGAAGATTTTGCTGAACTTGGACTGTTGTGCAACGATTGCCATGGTGCTGTTCCTTAATCCATCAGTGTCTTGCCAACCATGCGCAGCAGGAAGATTGCGATGATGTTGGCGAGGATGACGGCGAAGATGCCTGTGGCGCTTGCGGCACCGATGTTGTTGGAGCTGAACTCCCCAATCAGATAGGGCAGGTTCTTGTTCCCGTTGCCGCGGCTGACGATCTCGATCTCGGCATAGAGCGAGAGATGGAAGATCGACTGGATCATCACCACGATTGCGATGGGGCGGCCCAGATGCGGCAGGGTGAGGTTGCGAAAGCGCGACCATGCGCTTGCGCCATCAAGGATCGCCGCTTCTTTCTGCGATTCGTCCTCGGACTGGAGCGAGGTCATAAAGATCAGGATCGCGAAGGGCGTCCACTGCCATGTGACCATCATGATGACCGCATAGGCGGAGGTCTGGGTGGCGCGGAAGGATATGGGCTCGAACTTGGGCCACATCGAGAAGAACTGCCCCAGTACGGGGAAGTCGCGCAAGCCGTCGACTATGTTGTTGAGGCCTGCCACCGCGATGCCGTTGAGGCCGAGCACGGGGTCGAGGATCATGTTGATCCAGAGCACCGCGTTCACGGCAGGCATTACGAAGAAGGGTGAGATCAGGAGCACGCGCACAATGCCGCGTCCCGGGAATGTGCGGTTGACCAGCATGGCGAGCATGAGGCCCAGCACCACGGTGCCCACAAGGATCGAGCTTACGATGAACACGCTGTTCTGGATCGCGAACCAGAAGTCTTTTGCGTTGAACAGCACATACTCGTAGTTGCCGAAACCGCGCCAGTTGCTGAGGCTGGGGGTGGTCCACTCAGGGCGGCGCGAGCTGTTGAGCACGTAGCGGATGAAGGAGAAATAAAGCGTCATGCTGAGCGGGACGAGCATCCACAGCAGCAGCAGGATTACAGCAGGTGTCTGTAGCAGGCGGGGAAGGGAACGGTTTGCCATGAGACGACATCCAATGCTGGGTTTCAAATTTCGAGAGATTTAGAGGTGCTGGCCCGCGCAGCTAAGGCGGGCCAGCAAGATCATGTTAGCGGTTAGTAGTAGCCCGCTTCGGACATGATTGCGTCTGCGGCGCCTTGTGCGGCCTCAAGCGCTTCGTCGACTGATTTGGCACCTGACAGCGCAGCTGCGATTTCCTGAGCGACGGCGGAGCCGACTTCGGGGAATTCGGGGATCGCTGCGAACTGAACACCTACGTAAGGCTTGATGTCTGTGGCTTCTGGTGCCGCAGAATCGATGGCTGCTTTCTCGGCTGCTGCGAAACCTGCAACGGCTTGGAATTCAGCGATCTCGTAAGTGGAGGCGCGTGTGCCTGTTGGTACCTTGTCCCAACCAAAGTCGGGGTGGTTGCCGACGGCCTGGATGTACTCTTTGGACGTTGCCCATTCGATGAAGGCTTTTGCTTCTTCGGTGTTCTCGGTGCCTGTGGGTACGGCCATTGCCCATGCCCAGAGCCAGTTCGCACCAACAGGGTTACCTGCGTTGGGCGACTGTGCGTAGGCCACGCCGTCTACTTCGAGGAAGGAGGCCGCGATTGTGGCGTCGATCCACATGCCGCATTTGCCTTCGTTATAGAGCGCAAGGATCTCGTTGAAGGAGTTACCTTCGGAGCCGGGAGGGCCGTAGGTGCCCAGCAGGTCCACATAGAAGTTGATCGCTGCTTTCCACTCGTCCGACTGGAGCGTCGGGCGGAAGTCTGCGTCAAACCATGCGCCGCCAAAGGAGTTCACAACTGTTGTTACGAACGCCATGTTGTCGCCCCAACCGGGCTTGCCGCGCAAACATGCGCCGTAGACGCCCGCATCAGGGTTGTGCATCGCAGCCGCTGCGGCCTTAATGTTGTCCCAGCTGTCGTTGTCGGCGATTGTCACGCCTGCTGCGTCTGTCAGGTCCTTGCGGTACATGACCATTGAGGACTCACCGTAGAAAGGTGCCGCGTAGAGCGTACCTTCGTGAGACAGGCCGTTCCGCATGGCGGGCAGCATGTCGTCGACGTCATACTCTGCGCCAAACTCAAGTGGCTCGATCCAGCCTGCCGCGCCCCAGATGGGTGCTTCCTGCATGCCGATGTTGATGATGTCGTACTGGCCGCCACCTGTGGCTGTGTCGGATGTGACCTGCTCGCGCAGAACGCCTTCTTCCAGGGATACCCAGTTCAGGGCAACGCCCGTTTCCTCGGTATAGGCTTCGGCGACCTTTTGCATGTTGATCATGTGGCCGTTGTTGACGATGGCGATCGTCAGTTCTTTTGAGTGACCGTCAGCGGCGACAACTGTCGCGCCGGCAACGCTCAAGGCCAGCCCGAGGGCTGTGTTTTTGATAAAGTTCATAATGTCCTCCCAAGTGTTCGCACGCGTTTGTGTGCGACTCATAAGTTCACGATGCGCATCAATTTTAGGCGAAGCCTATACAAAATGCGCAACATATGATACTAAAAATACGCAAATTGGAAGCATTTGGGAAAATTCCGTGCGAAAAGTATCTGATGGCTATCCGGCGCGTTGTCGTCTTTGGCGGAGTGCGGGGGCAGGCTCGCTTGGCGAGGGGCCTATTTGCTTTCACACTAGAGCAGGAGGAAGTAGGCAGGCCTATCACCGCAAAGTCAGGACATTCTATGGCGCTCAAATCAACCATCTACAAAGTGGAGCTGTCCGTCTCGGATATGGACCGCCATTATTACGAGACGCACAAGCTGACCGTGGCCAAGCATCCGTCCGAGACTGACGAGCGGTTGATGGTGCGGCTGCTGGCCTTCGCGCTGAATGCGGATCCGCAGTTGGAGATGACCAAGGGGCTGTCGACGGATGACGAGCCTGACATCTGGCAAAAATCGCTGAGCGACGAATTGGAGCTGTGGGTGGCGCTGGGCCTGCCGAGCGAGAAGGTCGTGCGCCAGTCCTGCGCCAAGGCGGGGCGGGTGATTGTCTATGCCTATGGCGGGCGGCCAGCGGATGTGTGGTGGGAAAAGATCAAGGGGACTACGGGGCGGTTTGATAATCTGACGGTTGTGATGCTGCCTGAGCCCGAGACTGTGGAGTTGGCCAAGCTGGTGGGGCGGAGCATGCGGGTGCAGGTGAATATTCAGGACGGTGAAGTGATGGTGAGCGCGGAGGACGGCATGGTATATGTAACGCCTGTTGAGTGGGAGGCGGGGGGCTGAGCGGTGTTCCTCTCTTTCCGTATCTTGATCCTCGCCGCGAAAAACTACTGTCAGCGTTTGCGGTCTGTAAGACCATTTGCTCGTGACATTTAGATGTCTTGAGCATGACGCGCTGAAAGACTGTAGAGTTGTTGGTGGGGCGCTTGCCTCTCTCGGGACATTCGCTTTGCGAATACCCTGCCGAGACTTCGCGCTTTTCGCTTTGCGAAAAGCGCTTGGTGGAGCATAGCGGGATCGAACCGCTGACCTCCTGCATGCCATGCAGGCGCTCTCCCAGCTGAGCTAATGCCCCAAATCACGCAAGCGTGGTTGGTCCACCCGTCTTAGGGTGTCTAGTATGCGCCGTGGTCTAGGCGCAAGCTGTGGCAGGATCAAGCGAAAAAAGCACGCCCTGCCACGGTAGTTCTCAAGGTAGCTTACGAATCGTCGTCGGGGGAGGCTACGTCCGCGATTTCTTCGAGCGGGACCGTATCATCATCGTCTTCGTCGTCGTCCAGCAGATCATCGTCCAGATCTACGTCTACGTCGTCGTCATCTACCAGATCGTCCTCGTCCTTGACTTCGGCTGCTTTTGCTTTTGCAGTGGCGGCGTCTTCGGCGTCGGCGGCGATCATGCGTGACTTGGACTGGTCAACTTCCACAACCTCGCCCGTGTATGGGCTGATGATCGGGTCTTTGTTGAGGTCATAGAAACGCTTGCCCGTGGTGGGGCACAGGCGCTTGGTTCCCCATTCTTCGTTGGGCATGAATTTCCCCTTTGATGCTATGTGATGTGTATTCCGTTTCACGGGCAAGTGCCATATGAACAGGGTGCTGTCCAGCCCAAAGCCGATTATCGCTATTGTGAGTGCCGCCCATGTCTGAAACGCAGCTGCTTGGTGATCCGCCTATTCCGCTGGTCTTGCGGCGCTCGGCGCGGGCAAAGCGCATTTCCTTGCGGATCAGCCAATTGGACGGGCGCGTGACCCTGACCATGCCAAAGCGGTTGGCCGAGCGCGAAGCCATGGAGTTTGCGCGCAGCAAAGAGGCATGGATTCGCAGGCATCTGGATGCGCGCGGTGCGGACGTGACTGTTGGAATGGGGTCGGAGGTTCCGCTCGGTGGAAAGATGTATCCCGTGATGGCTGGCACGGGGCGGCGGGTCGAGATTACGCCCGACGGGATTTTTGTGCCTGGCCCCGAGGCCCGCGTGGGGCGGCGTCTGGGTGCGCATCTGCGCGAGATCGCGCGGGACCGTCTTGCAGGCGCCAGCGATGATTATGCGGCCCGTCTGGGGCGGTCTTATGCGCGGATTAGCCTGCGCGACACGCGCTCGCGTTGGGGGTCGTGCACCTCGGACGGGGGGCTGATGTATTCATGGCGCCTGATCATGGCCCCGCCGGAGGTGCTGGATTATGTCGCCGCCCATGAGGTGGCTCATCTGGCGCAGATGAACCATTCGCCTGCGTTCTGGGCGGAAGTGACGCGCATCTACGGCGATTATGCCGCCCCGCGTGGATGGTTGCGCAGCCATGGCAGCACGTTGCATCGTTATAAGTTCGGTTGAGCTTGTCTGAACATTCGGCGCTTGACCCTTGGGTTAGTTGTGATCACAAAAAGGGATGAGCTTAACTGCGCGCCCTGTTGACCCCGCCCCACTGGCCCATGACCGTGTGTACCGGCATTTGCGCTCGCGGATTATGCACGGGGATATCGCGCCTGGTCAAGCGCTCACCCTGCGGGGGTTGGGTAAAGAGTATGACGTCTCGATGACGCCCGCGCGAGAATCTGTGCGCCGCTTGGTTGCTGAAGGGGCGCTGAGCATGTCGAACTCGGGTCGCATTTCGACGCCGTTGCTCAGTAATGAGCGGATTGAAGAGTTGGCGGCCCTGCGGGCGTTGATCGAGGTCGAGCTGGCCAGTCGCGCCTTGCCACGGGCGCACCTGGCGCTGATTGAGCGGCTACAGAACATCAATGCGCGTGTTGGCGAGGCTGTCGCACAGCGTGATGCGGTCAGCTATATCCGCACCAATCTGGAATTCCACCGCACGCTCTATTTGCGGGCGCAAGCCCCTGCGATGCTCGCTATGGCGGAGACGGTCTGGCTTCAGATGGGGCCGACGATGAATGCGCTCTACGGGCGGTTGCGCCGCACCGAGCCGCCGCAGTTTCACCGTTTGATCATTGCCGCCTTGCGGGCGGGAGACGAGCCGGGGCTGCGGTTGGCCGTGCGGTCAGATGTGACGCAAGGGTTGCGGATGTTGGCGAGTTGACCGCGGGTGGCTGTGCGCGTGTTGGCTGTGGAATTTCAGTGTATTTGGCAAAATGAAGTGGGATTCGGTGCCCTCTAGAGGGGGGGAGTGGCCATGATTTTGTGGATGAAGGCGGCTTGTTGCGGGGTGTCCGGGATCGGGGTGCCGCGCATTTTGCTAACGTGGGCGATAGCGATCTGCGACTCATAGCGGAAATGGGCGAGAATGGCGCAGGTAAGCATGCCCGAACGGCCGATGCTGGCGCGACAGTGCAGGGCGACGTGTTCGCCGTGGTGGATGCGGATTGCGATTTGCTCGGCGAAGAGGCGGAAGGCTTCAGGTTCGGGCAGGGCCATGTCGCGGATGGGGTGGTTGAGGAAGGCGATGCCCTGTGCGGTGCAGGCATCAGCTTCTTTGGCGAGGCCTAGGGTCGCGGCCTCGGAGGGTTCGAGTAGGGAGATGAGGGTGGTGATCCCTGCGGCCTGAGCGGTTTTGATGTCGTCAGGCAGGGAAGTCGGGCGCGTCAGGATAGTGAGCGCACCCTGATCAATGCTGGCGATGGGGAAGAGTTTGATCAGGCTGCCAGCCCGCGGTCGCCCATGTCGAGGTATTTCTTGCGGCGGTCTTTGATCAGCGCTTTTGCGTCTTTACCCTCAAGGGATTTGAGCATTTCCGTGATGGCATCCGCGACGGCGGCGATGGCGGTTTGGTGATCGCGGTGTGCGCCGCCTTTCGGCTCGGGGATGATGCGGTCATTCACGCCCAGTTGTTTGAGGTCTTGGGCCGTGAGGCGCAGGGCTTCGGCGGCTTCGCGCATTTTCTCTGCGTCTTTCCATAGGATCGACGCGCAGCCTTCGGGCGAGATGACGGAATAGACCGAGTGTTCCAGCATTGCCACGCGGTTGGCCGTTGCAAAGGCCACGGCGCCGCCAGAGCCGCCCTCGCCGATAATAACGCTCACCAGTGGCACGCCGATCTCGAGGCATTTCTGGGTGGCGCGGGCGATGGCCTCGGACTGGCCGCGCTCTTCCGCACCTTTGCCGGGGTAGGCTCCCGGTGTGTCCACCAGCGTGATCACGGGCAGGCCGAAGCGGTGGGCCATCTCCATCAGGCGCACGGCCTTGCGGTAGCCTTCGGGGCGGGCCATGCCGAAATTCCGCTCGATCCGTGATTTTGTATCGTTGCCTTTCTCGTGGCCGATGACGATCACAGGTTTGTCGTTAAAGCGGGCAAGGCCGCCCATGACGGCGTGGTCGTCGGCGAAATTGCGATCCCCTGCGAGCGGGGTGTATTCGGTGAACAGCGCCTCAATATAGTCTTTGCAGTGGGGGCGGTTGGGGTGACGGGCCACTTGGCATTTGCGCCACGGGGTCAGGTTTTCGAAAAGCTCGTCCAGCATTTTGGCGGCTTTTGCGTCCAATGCGGCGGCCTCGGCGGTGACATCCGTATCGGGGTCACGCCGCGCCATGGCGCGCAGCTCTTCGGCCTTTCCCTCAATCTCGGCGAGGGGTTTTTCGAAATCCATATATTGGGTCATTGATCGCTCCGCACTGTGTTGGGTCTTTTATGAGCCTGAATGCGCGCCGATGCAACGGCGCTCAGATTTGCAGCATGGGGTAGAGGGATGTGATTAGCAGCGCGGCCATGGTCCAGTTGTAGGCGCGCAGGCGGCGGGGGTTGGTCAGGAAGCGCTGCATTTGTTGGCCAGCGAGGGTCCAGATGGACACGGACGGCAGGTTGACCAGCGCGAACATGAGCGCGCCTGTGGCCAGCCACGGCAGGGAGGCCTCGGCCATGTAGACCGTGATCGCTGTTAGCGCCATGGCCCATGCCTTTGGGTTGACCCATTGGAAAGCGGCGCCTTGGAGGAATGTCATGGGCGCGCCTGCGGCATCGCTTTTGCTCACGGGGGCGGCATTGGCGATTTTCCATGCCAGCCAGAGCATATAGGCCACGCTGACGATTTTGAGCACTGTGTAGATCACGGGAATGCGGTCGAAAATCTGGATCAGCCCTGCGCCTACGGCAAAGAGCATCACCATAAAGCCGATGGAGATGCCCGCCATGTGGGGAATGCTGCGCAGGAACCCGAAATTCGCGCCCGAGGCAATCAGCATCAGGTTGTTCGGCCCTGGTGTGGAGGAGCTCACGAAGGCGAAGATCGCGAGGGTATAGAGGGCTTGGAAACTCATGAGCCCGTGTGTGCGCCAAAATCGGAGCTATGGGAATTGAAAAGTGACCTGCGAGGTGTCGCGGTATTGGAAACAATCGCCGCCAAATCGTGAACATTGCGCGGCTGACGCGTTGCGAAACAGACTGTTTCCAGAGGGTTTCTTGCATCTCGCACGCATAGGTTGCCAGATCATGGCAGGAATGTGTCTGAAAGGTGGCTAAATATGTCTTTGGTAAATTACGTGCTGGTTGGATTGTTGGGCGCGATTGTCGCTGTAGCACTTTATGCGGCGCGGTGGGATATGTCCGGGGCCAGCTTTGAGCAGCCTAAACCGCGTGTTGTGATGGTGGCCTGAACGCCACCATCCGTAGCATGCTTAACGGCCCGCTTTTTGGCGGGCCGTTTGTGTTTGTGCCTTAGCCGTTGATCATCTCGGACTGGCGCACGATGACTTCAGCCTGTTTGATGGAGGCGATGTCGACAAGGCGGCCTTTGTAGACAGTTGCCCCTTCGCCGTTGGCCTTCGCCTGCTCCATCGCGGCGAGGATTTCGCGGGCCTCGGCGACGGCTTCATCGGAGGGGGTGAAGACCTCGTTGCTGATCGCAATCTGTTTGGGGTGGATCGCCCATTTGCCGACCATGCCCAGCGTTGCGGAGCGGCGTGCCTGTGCGCGGCAGCCTTCATCATCAGAGAAATCACCGAACGGCCCATCAACGGGCAGAATGCCGTGCGTGCGGCAGGCGGCAACAATAGCAG
>CBFHZX010000059.1:0-12439 GCA_965660425.1 Sulfitobacter sp.
ATGGTGAAAATAATGATGATCCAGATCAGGACCGGAATATTGCGAAAGATCTCGACGTAGCCCGCCATTAGTTTGCGGACGAGCCAGTTGTTAGAGAGGCGCAAAACGCCCGCCAAGACGCCGAATACTGTCGCAGTGATGCAGGCAAGAAAAGCCACAAGCAATGTATTCAGAATGCCGACAATGGCGGCTTTGAAATTTGACGACTGGCTGGTGTATTCGATCAACGTCTGATTGATATCATACCCTGCCGTACTGCCCAAAAATCCGAACGAGATGTTCAAACCAGCGGCACGCAAATTCGCGGCGAGATTAGAATAGAGATAGAATAATGCCAGCGCCAACAAGATAGCAGCAATCGCCTGCAGCGTCATCGAGCGGTACCGAGAGTCGTTCAACAGCTGAGACAGCCGGAACGAGCCCTGTGGTGGGTCCGAAAGTGTCGACATGATATGTATCCCCGTTGGCCCGATTTTTTGGAATGCGTCTTTTGACGTCAGTGTCGGGTCGCTTATTGTGGTCGTCTTATTCGTAAAAGTGCACGGGGGGCGCGGTTTGACCCGCGCCCCCCGGCATTAGCAGCTTAACGGAATGGTGGGGAGTACAGCAGGCCGCCGTCTGTCCACTGTGCGTTCAGACCACGCGCCAGACCGATTGGTGTCTCTTCGCCGATGTTCTTGGCAAAGATTTCACCGTAGTTACCCTGAGTTGCGATTGCGCGCTTGGCCCAATCTGCGTCCAGACCCAGCATCTCGCCCAGTGTACCTTCGGAACCCAGTAGACGTGCAACTTCGGGGTTGTTTGTCGATGTCGCCATCTCTGCAACGTTTGTGGAGGACACACCCAGCTCTTCTGCTGTGATCAGTGCGTTGAGTGTCCAGCGAACGATGTCGCCCCACTCGTTGTCACCGTGACGGACCAGCGGGCCGAGTGGCTCTTTGGATACGATCTCGGGCAGCAGTGCGTGCGCGCTTGGATCCTCAAATGTTGCACGTGTCGCGGCCAGACCGGACGCGTCTGTTGTATAGACGTCACATGCACCAGCAAGGTACTGCTGCTGTGCTTCTGCGTTTGTCTCGATTGGCACAGGCTCATAGCTGATGTTGTTGGCGCGGAAGAAGTCGGCCAAGTTTAGCTCTGTTGTGGTGCCTGTCTGGATGCAAACAGTTGCGCCATCAAGCTCTTTCGCGGAGGAAACGCCCAGCTCTTTGGGGACCATGAAGCCCTGACCGTCATAGTAGTTCACGCCGAGAAAATCGAATTTGAGGTCGACGTCGCGTGACAGTGTCCATGTGGTGTTGCGGGCCAGCATGTCGATCTCGCCAGACGCCAGGGCCGTGAAGCGTGTTTTACCTGTTGTTGGTACAAACTCGACCGCAGTCGCGTCACCCAAAACAGCCGCAGCAACCGCACGGCATACTGCAACGTCAAAACCCTGCCATTCGCCGTTGGCGTCTGGAGCAGCAAAGCCTACGAGGCCAGTTGTCACGCCACAGTTCAATGTGCCGCGTGCTTTTACATCGTCGAGCGTACCTGCGGCAGCTGCACCAGCAGACAGTCCAGCAACGGTAAGCGCACCAAGAATAATTGATTTTTTCATTTTTACCTCTTCCTGAGTTTCCATCACTTTTCGGATGGATAGTACCGGCATTTTGCACACCGGCGGTGATACTGCACGGGCCGTGCCCGTATAGTGGCGGTGAGTGTGGGCGGATTCCCGCAAGAAGGTCAAGGGTTCTGCGACCAAAAACGGCTCACACCACTCGGATTACCAAAGGGAAAGGTGAAAAACAGGCTATGGCGCGTGTAAAAGATCAAATACCCGAACAGCATGCAGGAACGCGCCGCGCTTGATCAAGGCCAAAGCGGTGGCATCTTCGTCTTTGCCCCACTGCTCTTCTTGCCAGTTTTCGTCAAGCCGCGACAAATCCCAGATGGCCTCCGCTGGGCGCACGTTCATTGCAGCGGCAAACCCCAGTATCAATGAGCCAGACAGGCTTACCAGATCGTGAAACGCGGCCAACTCGAACGGGCCGTAAGCATGGGTGCGTGCCGTAAGGGTGGCCAATGCGTCAGCGTCTTGGGGTGCGTGAATGATGCCTGTGCGCGGATGCAGCCGCGCGCCCAGCGCCTCTTCGGCCCAATCAAGCATCGGTTCCCACTGCGCGTTCTGGCGCGCGATCAGCTCCTCTGGCGCATCCGCGCGGTAGCACAGCAAATCGCTGTCCCCATATGCCGCCAGCATATCGGCCACTTCCGCATGCTGAATCGATACTTTGTCAATCGCAGCATTTGCGGTTTTTGTGACAGGCATCGTGTTGGGGTTGATAACCTCGGTCTGGTCATCCCATTCGGTGGCTACAGCTTGCGCCAAGGCCTGCGTGGGCAAAACCAGCGCCCGTTTAGCAGGTGTCTTGACGCCGCGCCCGTCAAGCTCGACCGCGAAACCCTCTGACGCCTCGACAACCGCTGCCGCTTTCCAAAACCGTTTTGCTTTCCACTCGCTCATCTTTTCACCCTTCCCAGATGTCATTCAGCAGCGCAGGGAGCGCATCGAAGCGCTCAAGCATATGCTGTGCTGCGCCCAGTCGTGCCATAGGGTGGTAACCCCAGCTCACACCAATTCCAGTGATCCCCGCCGCCTGCGCCATATCCATGTCAAAGCTGGTATCGCCCACCATCACGGCATCGCAGGCCTCAACACCCGTCTCATGCAATGCTTCCAACAGCATGGCGGGGTGCGGTTTTGAGGGATGGAAATCCGCCACCTGCTGCGTGACGAACAGACCCTCCAACCCGTGCGCCTCAATCAGCTTGTCGAGGCCACGCTTTGACTTGCCTGTAGCAACCCCCAACAGGGTATCGGGCTGCGCGTGAAGTGCTTCAATCGCTGCCCGTGCGCCGTCATAGAGCGGTGAGGAGACAGCGCCCCCCTGCTCGGCCCGCAGTGTCATGTAAGCGTCCTTGTAGCCCTGCACCAAGCGCGCGCGCGAGCTCTCATCCGCGTCGGGGGCCAGCTCTATCATAAGCACAGCGAGCGACAAACCGACAACGCCAAGCACCGCGTCACGCGGCGGCGTAAGCAGCCCTTCCGCGGCAAAGGCAAGATGCATCGCGCCCAAAATATCCGCCTGACTGTCCACCAACGTGCCATCCACGTCAAAGATCACAAGCCGCAAGGGCGTATCGCTCATCCCCAGTCTTCCCCGAACGGATCATCAGGCGCCCATTTGCTGTGCCACGCGAATGTATCCCACGTGCGTTGCATGTGCTCTGGCAGCGGGGCCACCAGATTGAGCATCGCTTTGGTCGCCGGGTGCTGGATCGTCAGGCTGCGCGCATGCAGGTGCAGCTTTTTGGAGATGTCACCGCCCAATTGCGCGCCCCAACCATCGCCCATGTTATCCTGACCCGAACCGCCATATTTGCCATCGCCCACAATCGGATGCCCGATCTCGGCCATATGCACGCGCAGCTGGTGCGTGCGCCCCGTTACTGGGCTCAGCGCCATCCAAGACGCGCGCGTGCCCACCTGTTCGAGCACGGAGTAATCGGTGGTGGCGCGCTTTGCACCCTCCGTCTCGTCTACATCGCGGGGATGCACAGCATACATCTTTTCGCCCTCACCGCGCGCGCCGTGACCTCCTGCCTTGACCAAGCCGAACTTGATCGTGCCATTGCGCGGATGCGGCGTGCCTGCGACGGCGGCCCAGTAAATCTTGCGCGTCTCACGGTGACGAAAATTGGCGGTCAGCGCCTTGGCCGCCTCGCGCGTGCGCGCCAGTACCAGCACGCCCGACGTGTCCTTGTCGAGGCGGTGCACAAGGCGCGGCTTTTCCTCCAGATCGAACATCAACGCCTCGGAGAGCGCATCCACATGCCGCTCCCCCTGCCCCGAGCCACCCTGCACAGGCAGGCCTGGCGGCTTGTTGAGCGCAATCACGTGGTCATCGCGGTAAATGACGCAAGCGCGGATCATCTTAGCCTCGGCCTCCGTCACCGTCGTGCGCTTTGGCGCCGGTGGCGCGTCGCCCGTAGGCAGCGGCGGAATGCGGATCTCTTGGCCCACCCCAACGCGGGTGGACCCTTTGACGCGGCCCCCGTTCACACGAATCTCCCCCTTGCGGCACATCTTCTCAATGCGACCCTGCGGGATTTGCGGGAACATCCGCTTAAACCAACGGTCCAGCCGCTGGTCCCCGTCCCCCTCGGCAACTGTAATCATCTGTACCTGGCTCATGCCAATACTCCTCGGGCAATCCATAGCCCCAACATTAATCCACCGATGCTCAGCACCACGGAGAGCGTTACATAAGCCCCCGCCGCCGCAATCTGACCGCGCTCCATCAGCGTCACCGCCTCAAGCGAGAAGGCCGAGAAAGTGGTGAAACCGCCGAGCAGCCCCGTCATCACAAACGGACTGAGATGCGTCAGGCCCTTTTGCGCAGCGGCCACCACAAACGCCCCCATCAGGAACGAGCCGATGATATTGACGCTCAGGATAGCCAGCGGAAACTCGGACGGCCCCGCCAGACGCATCACGCCCGCCCCCAAAAGGTAACGGCACGCGGCGCCAATAGCGCCCCCAAGGGCGACAAGAGAAACGGTTGAAATCATGGCTCCCCTTCGCCTGCACGGGGCCAAGAGTCAACTGCCCCGCTGCGCACGCAACTTGGCGAAATATTCCAACCGCTTTTTCAAGTCCCGCTCGAACCCGCGCTCGACGGGGGCATAAAGCGTTGGCCGCTCCATCCCGTCAGGGAAGTAGTTCTGCCCCGAAAATCCATCCTCGGCATCATGGTCATAGGCATAATCAGCACCGTACCCCATATCTTTCATCAGCCCTGTGGCGGCGTTGAGGATATGCTTTGGCGGTGGATCAGATCCTGCGGCCTTAGCCGCCTTGCGCGCGCCCTTATAGGCCACGTAGTTTGCATTGCTCTTCGGCGCGAGTGCCAGGTAAATCACGGCTTGGGACAGAGCCAGTTCCCCCTCGGGAGAGCCGAGCCGCTCATAGGTATCCCAGCATTGCAAACACACCGCCTGCGCCTGTGGATCGGCAAGTCCAATGTCCTCCACCGCCATGCGCACAATGCGGCGCGCAAGATATCGCGGGTCCTCGCCCCCCTCCAGCATCCGCGCGAACCAGTAAACGGCAGCATCAGGATCACTGCCCCGCACGGATTTATGCAACGCCGAGATGAGGTTGTAATGCTCATCTCCACCCTTGTCATATTGCGCAGCCCGTTTGCTGAGCCTCGCGCCAAGCGTCGCACTATCAATCGGTGCCTCCAGCTTCCACGCCGCGACCTGCTCAATCAAGTTAAGCAAGGCGCGCCCGTCCCCGTCCGCCATATCCAGCAAGGATTGCCGCGCGCCAGCGTCCAGCGGCAAGGTCAAGCCTAGCTCCTCCTCCGCCCGCGCAACCAACCTTTGCAAATCTTCTGCGCCCAAACGCTCGAGCACCAGAACCTGCGCACGGCTCATCACAGCGCGGTTCAACTCGAAACTGGGGTTCTCTGTTGTGGCCCCCACCAGCAGGATGGTTCCATCCTCCATATGCGGCAGAAACCCGTCTTGCTGCGATTTGTTGAAACGGTGGATTTCATCGACAAACAGCAGCGTGCCCTGCCCGTTTTGCCGCCGCATCTTGGCGGCATCGAACACACGCCGCAGCTCTGGCACACCACTGAAGATCGCGCTGATCTGGACAAAATGCAGGTCCGTCTCATCGGCAAGCAGACGCGCAATTGTCGTCTTACCCACGCCAGGTGGCCCCCAGAAAATAAGCGAACTGAGCGCGCCACCCTCCAGCATCACCGTGAGTGGCGCTTCTGGCCCCAAAATCTGGGATTGACCGATGACCTCACTCAACACCTTTGGGCGCAGGCGGTCAGCCAGCGGTCTGCGCCCGTTTGGTGCGTCGGACGTAGATCCTCCAAATAGGTCCGCCATGCTATCGTCGAAACCGCATGCTAATCCGCTGCGCACCGCGCTGCACGATCATCTCGATCCACCGCACCTGACCTGACAAAATCGCTTCAGCTTCATCAGGGTGCGTCAGCGCGACACCATTGAGTTCCAGAATAACATCGCCCGCGCGCAATCCTGCCCGCGCAGCATATGGCCCCGCATCCATGACGGCCACCCCCTCAACCTCCAGCGGTAGATTTAGCTCCGCCAGTACCGCAGGATTGATCCGCGCAAGTGTCAGCCCCGGGAACAAGCTTTGCTCTAGCAAAGTGAGCAAATCACGGGTTGGCACCTCAGGTGCCGCAATCAACGCGACAGGCACCACTTGCTCGACCCCTTGCCTGCTAAACATCACCTCTGCTTGCGCGCCCAACCCAGCAACACTCATGCGATAGATCATCTCGGACGGTGTATTTACGGGCTGACTGCCAACGGCCAGAATAACATCACCAACTTCCAATCCCGCCTCCAAAAACGGGCTGGCCGCATGCAGCCCAGAAATGATAATTCCGCCAGAACGATCAAACCCTAGCGTGGCCGCCATATCCGCATCCAAGGGCTGCCCGCTGATGCCTGCCCACGGTCGTCCAAATACCTGATTGCCCTGCTGCGCCTGCGCCACAAACGCCGCCACCAGATCGGCAGGGATCGCAAAACCGATCCCGTTCGAGCCGCCGGAGCGCGTAAGAATAGAGGTGTTCACCCCGATCAGCTGGCCCGCTATATCTACCAGCGCACCGCCCGAATTGCCCGGATTGATCGGCGCGTCCGTCTGGATAAAATAGCCGCGCCCCTGCCCGCCAGAACCACCCGAACGCGCCAACCCTGAAACGATGCCGCTGCTCACGGTCTGGCCAACCCCAAACGGGTTCCCGATGGCCAATGCTAACTCGCCAACTTCGACACTGTCGCTCTTGCGCAGATCCAGAAACGGGAGGGTATCAGGCGCATCAATCTTCAGAATGGCAAGATCGCTGTCCTCGTCTCCTAAAAGAACACGGGCGGAAAACTCGCGCCTGTCATTGAGAACCACACGGATGTCTGTCGCCATGCCAACAACATGATAATTGCTGACAACAATCCCGTCCGCCGAGAGGATCACACCCGACCCAAGTGAATTCTGCACCCGCGGCTGGCGATCTGTGAAGGGGTCCCGAAACAGACGCTCAAAGAAAGGGTCAGACCGAAACGGCGTGCGCTGCACCTCGCGCACGATCTTGGCATAGATGTTCACAACAGCGGGTGCGGCCTGCCGTACAACGGGAACAAAACTTAGCTGCACCTCTGCCTGCGATTGCGGCACCTGCTGCGCGCTGAGCGAGCTACAAAGGAGAAAGAGGCTAAATACAAAAAAGCGCATACCCCAAGATATGCGCAGCACCTATCCTACATGCAACCACTCTATTTCTTTTGGTCATAAATATCCAATCACACCATCAAACGCAAAGAGCCCCACCAATCGGCAGGGCTCCGGCATCTCAACAAAGTGAGAAAATTACTCTGCAGCATCTTCCGCTGCAACGCGGGCCTTGTCAGCGGCGCCTTTGGCATCGCGGTCGCGGTCTACGAATTCAATGATTGCCATGGGCGCCATGTCACCATAGCGGAAACCCGCTTTGAGAACGCGCACATAACCGCCCTGGCGGTCCTTGTAGCGAGGACCCAAGATGTCGAACAATTTGGTGACATACTGGTCTTCTTTGAGGCGCGCGCGGGCCTGACGGCGGGCGTGCAGATCGCCACGTTTGGCCAGCGTGATCATCTTCTCGATGATGGGACGCAGTTCTTTTGCTTTTGGCAGCGTTGTCTTGATCTGCTCATGCTCGATCAGCGAGCCGGCCATGTTGGCCCAGAGCGCCTTGCGGTGCTCATGTGTGCGGTTGAGACGGCGGTATCCACGTGCGTGACGCATTTTTCTTCTCCAATTTGGTGCCTTCTACAGGCGGTTTTGCTTTGTCTGACTGACGTGCGTAGCGCCAACTCTCCTTGGGGCGTTTTTGCCCGATAGTTAGGGGGTGCTTTATGTGCACCCCCTGTACACCCCCCGTACACTGGGGGAATGCCAATTAGCTTTAGAAGTTGTCTTCGAACTTCTTGGCCAGATCTTCGATGTTGTCCGGTGGCCAGTCCTCGACGTCCATACCGAGGTGCAGACCCATGCCTGACAGAACCTCTTTGATCTCGTTCAAAGACTTGCGGCCAAAGTTCGGCGTGCGCAGCATCTCTGCTTCGGTCTTCTGGATGAGATCACCGATGTAGACGATGTTGTCGTTCTTGAGACAGTTGGCGGAACGCACGGAAAGCTCCAGCTCGTCCACTTTCTTCAGCAGAAGCGGGTTGAACTCGAGGCCGTCATCGTCGTCCTGACGGGACGCTGTTTCAGGCTCGTCGAAGTTGACGAAGATGCCCAACTGGTCCTGCAAGATGCGCGCGGCGAAGGCCACGGCGTCATCAGGGGTCAAGGAGCCGTCTGTTTCGATTTTCATGGTCAGCTTGTCATAGTCAAGAACCTGACCTTCGCGGGTCGGCTGCACGTCATAGCTGGCTTTCTTGACGGGCGAGTAAATCGCGTCGATCGGGATCAGGCCGATTGGCGCATCCTCGGGCTTGTTCTTGTCGGCAGAAACATAGCCTTTGCCCGTGTTGACCATCAGCTCCATGTAGATGTCTGCACCGTCATCGAGGTGGCAGATCACGTGGTCGCGGTTCAGGATCTCGATGCCTGCGGACTCAGAGATATCGCCAGCTGTCACAACGCCTGGACCCTTGGCGGAGATCGACAGACGCTTAGGCCCTTCGACTTCCATGCGGATAGAGACGCCTTTGAGGTTCAGGATGATGTCGGTGACATCTTCACGAACGCCTGCAACGGAGGAAAACTCGTGCAGAACATTGTCAATTTGTACAGATGTGATGGCCGCGCCTTGCAGCGAGCTCATCAGAACGCGACGCAGCGCGTTACCCATCGTGAGACCGAAACCACGCTCGAGCGGTTCTGCAATCACGGTGGCCTGACGCGCAGGGTCATTGCCGGGTTTTACGTCAAGCTGTGTCGGCTTGATCAATTCGGCCCAATTTTTGTGGATCATTAGTCCCTCCATTCTTGTTCGCATCCGTATGTCCGTCCGGTGCAAACTCCCGAGGCTTCAAAAAGTCGTAAAGGGTCCGCGTAGAAACGCGAACCCAAATAGAATAATCGCAGCTTAGACGCGGCGGCGCTTTGGCGGGCGGCAGCCGTTGTGGGCCATTGGTGTCACATCACGGATCGAAGTGATGTTGAAACCTGCAGCGGCCAGCGCGCGCAATGCGCTCTCGCGGCCAGAGCCTGCGCCCTGCACTTCGACTTCGAGCGTCTTGACGCCGTGGTCTTGTGCTTTCTTGCCTGCATCCTCGGCAGCCATCTGAGCGGCATAGGGCGTTGATTTACGTGACCCTTTGAAGCCCATCGTGCCAGCAGACGACCATGAGATCGCGTTGCCCTGCACATCGGAGATGAGGATTTTTGTGTTGTTGAAAGAAGAGTTCACATGCGCCACACCTGCGGCGATGTTTTTGGAGACCTTCTTCTTGGTGCGTTTTGTATCGCGTGCCATGATCCGTGCCCTCCCTTATTTCTTCTTACCGGCAATGGCCTTTGCGGGGCCTTTGCGGGTGCGTGCGTTGGTATGTGTGCGCTGACCGCGAACGGGCAGGTTACGGCGATGGCGCAGACCGCGGTAGCAGCCCAGGTCCATCAAACGCTTGATGTTCATCTGGGTGTCACGGCGCAGGTCACCTTCAACGGTGTAGTTCTCGTCGATGTACTCACGGATTTTCAGAACTTCAGCGTCTGAGAGCTCGTTGATACGGCGTGAACGCTCGATACCGACAGCTTCGCAGATTTTTTCTGCGGAAGTGTTACCGATACCAGTGATATAAGTGAGGGCGATTGGAACCCGCTTTGCAGTCGGGATGTTTACGCCGGCAATACGTGCCACGTGTGCAATTCCTTTTCGTTGCGGGTCCGTCATTCCAGACCCTATTTTCACAACGGAAGCCCGGACCTTTAGGGCGCCGGGCTGCGTCATATCGAGGTGTCTTGTGATCTTTGGGGGCGACCCATTAACCACAAATTGATTCCCCTTAGGGATGGCGCTGTTTAGGGGGCATTTGCCAAGGCGTCAAGGCGCTGGGGCGGCGTAAAAGGCTTTTTGCCAAATCCGCCCTGCCCTATCAAATATTGTCAGGATTTATTCGCACTGACGCAGCGCAGACGCGATGCTGGTTGCGACGTCATCCATGCTGGCCAGACCATCGACAGACTTCAGATCACCCTTGGCATAATAGTAGCCAACCAGCGGGCTGGTCTGCTTGTAATAGGCCATCAAACGGGTGCGCAGACTGTCTGCGTTGTCATCCGCGCGGCGCTGGAAATTCGAGCCGCCACAGTTGGTGCACTTTTGGTCCGCAGGGATCGGTTTGGTCTTGTCGTTGTAAACCTCACCACAGTCGCCGCAGGTTGAGCGGGCTGTGATGCGATCAACAAGCGCTTCATCATCGACTTGCATCTCAATCACACAATCAAGGTTTTCGCCCATGTCCACCAACAAACGCCCCAAAGCATCTGCTTGGGCCAATGTGCGGGGGAAGCCGTCAAAGATATAACCGTCTTTGCCGTCGTCGCTTTCAAGCTGTTCGCGGATCAAGCCGATGACAATGTCATCGGTCACAAGATCACCACGGTCCATGACGGCCGCAACGGTCTTGCCCATTTCGGTCCCGCTGGTGCGGGCTGCACGCAGCATATCCCCAGTGCTCAGCTGCACCATGTTGCGTTCTTCAACAAGCTTGCGTGCCTGTGTTCCCTTACCCGCCCCCGGCGGTCCCAGCAGAATGATATTCATCGGCGTGATGGCCCTTTACGTTTTGCGCTACGCTTGCCACGCAATTGAGACTTCTCAATCAGGCCTTCGTATTGATGTGCTACCAAGTGTGACTGAATTTGCTGGATCGTGTCCATACCCACCGACACAATAATCAGGATCGATGTGCCGCCAAAGTAAAACGGAATGGACAGTTCGGCGCGGATGATCTCGGGCAACAGCGCAACAAGCGCCAGATAACCAGAGCCCAGTACAAGAATACGCGTCACAACATAATCAAGGTATTCTTGAGTCTTCTTGCCGGGGCGAATGCCCGGAACAAAGCCGTTCTGATTCTTGAGGTTGTCGGCCACGTCCTCGGTTTTGAAGGCAACTTCACGGGTGTAGAAATACGTAAAGAACACGATCATGCCGCCAAAGAAGATCAGGTAAAGCGGCTGGCCGGGGCCAAAGAGCGCCAGAATGGTGGACATGAACGGACCGGACGAGCCGCCGTTGAACGTGCTGATGGTTGTTGGCAGCAAGAGCAACGCCGAGGCAAAGATCGCGGGGATAACACCGGCGGGGTTCACCTTGATCGGCAGGTGGCTGGAGGAGCCGTCATAGACTTTCATACCGCGCTGCTGGCGGGGGTACTGAATGTGGATCTTGCGCAGCGAACGCTCCATGAAGACCACAAAGGTCAGGACCACGATCAGCATCAGGATAATACCGATGATGACCAGCGGGCTGATCGCGCCGGAACGGCCCTGTGACAAGAACTGCGCCAATGCAGCAGGGATTTCAGCGATGATGCCGACAAAGATGATCAAGGAGATACCGTTGCCGATGCCGCGTGCGGTTATCTGCTCACCTAGCCACATCAGGAACATGGTACCACCGACGATGGTAATCACAGTCGAGGCCTGGAAAAACAGGCCCGGATCAGCGGCAAGACCACCCGCCTCAAGGCTGACAGCAAGACCATATGCCTGCGCTGTTGCCAGCACCACGGTGAAGTAACGGGTGTATTGGTTGAGCTTGCGGCGCCCCTGCTCGCCCTCTTTCTTGAGGTTCTTCAGCGGTTCCCACATAGAGCCCAGAAGCTGCATCACGATCGAGGCCGAGATGTAAGGCATAATGCCAAGGGTAAAGATCGCCATACGCGACAGCGCACCGCCGGTGAACATCGACAGGATGCCGCCAATCCCTGCTTGCGCGTCTTCCATGAACTGCTGCAAGGCAATGCCGTCGATCCCGGGAACCGGGATAAAGGTGCCGAGGCGGTAAATGATCAGCAAACCAATCGTAAACAGGATGCGCTGACGCAGTTCAGTTGCTTTGCCGAAGGCGCTCCAACTGACGTTGGCTGCCATTTGCTCTGCTGCAGAAGCCATATGGGTCTCTTTTCAATAGAAACGCCGCGATACCGTTTCCCGGATCGCGGCGTTTGGGAAAACTTGAAGAGTTATGTAAGCGACGGTTCCGCCGCTCACAAGGTCTTACTCAGCCGCTGCCGGTGTTGTGACTGTGAGCGAGCCGCCGGCCTTTTCAACAGCCTCAACAGCGCCCTTGGAGGCACCGGTGACAGCGATCGTGGCTTTGGCTTTGAAGTCACCTTTGGC
>CBFHZX010000060.1:0-12220 GCA_965660425.1 Sulfitobacter sp.
CACCAGCCCCATTCGCGCCAACAACGATCTGGCGCTGGATTTCATCGAGCTGTCCTTCAAGCTCGAGAGCAGTCGCGAGTTGCCTGTCTTTACCCGCTTTGAGGGGCCAATCACCGTGGCCGTTACGGGATCACAGCCTGCGTCCTTACAGCACGATCTGACCCGCCTTCTGGGGCGCCTGCGCTCCGAGGCGCGGATCGACATCGCACAGGTCAGCAACAGCCCCGCCAATATTACCATCAATGCCGTGCCGCGCGCAGCCATCCGTCAAGTGCTCCCGCAGGCCGCCTGCTTTGTGGCCCCCAACGTGAGCACGATGGACGAATACCGCAAAGCCCGCAAAACCAAGCGTACCAACTGGTCCGCCTTGCGCAAGCGCGAGAGGCTGGCGATCTTTTTGCCCAATGATGTGAGCCCGCAAGAGGTGCGCGATTGTCTGCACGAGGAACTGGCGCAATCGCTCGGGCCGCTCAACGATCTCTACCGTCTGCCCGACAGCGTCTTTAACGACGACAACGTGCATACAGTTCTGACAGGCTTTGATATGTTGATGCTGCGGGCCTATTATTCGCCCAAACTGCACAACGGGATGAGCCGTGGCCAAGTGGCCGCCACCCTGCCCCATATCCTGCGCGAGATTAACCCGCGCGGGGAACGCGCTGGCGCACGATTTGCCACACGCACGCCCCTGAAATGGAAACGCGCTGTTGAAACCGCTTTGGGGCCGTCTGCTTCCAATGGCGAACGCAAGGCAGGCGCATCCGAGGCGCTGCGCATCGCCACCGCCATGGGTTGGCAGGACCAGCGCCGCGCCTTTGCCCACTACGCAATGGGCCGTGTGCTGCAACGCTCCGAGCCTGATCTGGCGCAAAAGCATTATACCCAAGCGAAACGCTATTATACCGCAACCCCAGGCACCCGCCTGCATCAGGCTTACGTTGCGTCGCAACTGGCAGCCTTTGCCATTAGCCAAGGCACTGGAGCAAAAGCGCTGCAAATTATCGCACCCCACGTTGAAACGGCACGTCACAAAGAGAACGCTGCATTGCTTTCCACCCTGCTTCTGCTACGTGCCGAAGCGCTGGATCTCGAAAACCGCCCCGCCGAGGCACAGGCCGTTCGTCTGGACAGTCTTGGTTGGGCGCGCTACGGATTTGGTTCTGATTGGGCTGTGCGGGCAAAGCTGCGCGAGATTTCCTCGCTCAACCCGCTGAATGGATAGACGGGACAAAGACATATGGATGTTGCACTTGTTGGGGTGGTTGGTGCGCTGATCGGGGTATTCAATGCCAAAAAGCGCGGCGGCAACCGCAAGGATATGGCCCAATACGCCGCTGTCTTTGCCATTGTCTTTGCGCTTGGCGGTCTACTCCTGTCTCTGGTTGTGACCCGCATCATGGGGGTATAGCCCATGTTCCTGCCCTTCTTCGAGCATTTGCGCGCCCATAAAGTTCCCGTTTCCATGCGGGAATTTCTGGCGTTTCTGGATGGCATGTCTGCGGGCCTCGCGACCTATGATGTCGAGGCGTTCTACTACCTCGCCCGCGTCAGCATGGTCAAAGACGAGCGTAACATCGATAAATTCGACCAAGCCTTCGCCGCAGCGTTTTCTGGCTTGGAAAACATCACCGTAGAGCAGGTTCTTGAAGCGGTAGACATCCCCGAGGAATGGCTGCGCAAGATGTCGGAAAAGCATCTCAGTGAGGAAGAAAAAGCCGAGATCGAGGCCATGGGCGGCTTCGACAAGCTGATGGAGACGCTCAAAGAGCGCCTCAAGGAGCAGGAAAAACGCCACGAGGGCGGCAATAAATGGGTCGGCACGGGCGGCACCTCCCCCTTTGGTGCTTACGGCTATAATCCAGAAGGCGTGCGCATCGGCCAGAAAGAAGGGCGCCACGGCAAGGCGGTCAAAGTCTGGGACAAGCGCGAATTCCGCAACCTCGACGACAGCGTCGAGCTGGGCACCCGCAACATCAAAGTCGCGCTCAAACGCCTACGCCGCTGGGCACGCGATGGTGCGAATGAGGAGCTGGACCTTAACGGCACCATCCGCTCCACCGCTGAGCAAGGATATCTGGACATAAAAACCCGCCCTGAACGGCGCAATGCCGTCAAAGTGCTGCTGTTTCTCGATGTAGGCGGCTCCATGGACCCGCATATCAAGGTAGTCGAGGAGCTGTTCTCCGCCGCGCGCTCGGAATTCAAACATATGGAATCCTTCTACTTCCACAATTGCCTCTATGAGGGCGTATGGCGCGACAACCGCCGCCGCTGGGACGCGCAGACGCCCACGCATGAGGTGCTCCGTACCTACGGCCCCGACTACCGCTGTATCTTTGTGGGCGACGCAAGCATGTCTCCCTACGAAATCGCCTATCCAGGTGGTGCCAACGAGCATTGGAACCCCGAGGCAGGCTCCGTCTGGCTGAACCGCGCGCGCGAGCAGTGGAAAAGCAACCTCTGGATCAATCCCATCCCCGAGAAATACTGGCGCTACACCCAGTCGATCACGATGATTCAAGAGATTTTCGGTCAGGAAGCCATGGTGCCGATGACCCTCACCGGGCTCAGCCGCGGGATGAAGACCCTGACGCGCTAGACAGCCCGCCAGAGCCGTCCTACGCTCCACTCATGTCAAATGCGCCCCATATCTCTGTTGATCCTGCGGCCTTCGCCGCTGACCCCTACCCCGTTTTGGCAACCATGCGCCGCGACGCGCCCATTGCATATGTGCCCGAGCTGGGCGCGACCCTGCTGACCAAGCGTGAAACCATTCACCGCGAGGAAAAGCGCATCGCGACATTCTCCTCCGTGCAGCCGGGCGGGTTGATGGAAAAGATCATGGGCCTCAACATGATGCGGCGCGATGGCGCGCCCCATATGGCCGAGCGCAAGATGCTGTTTCCCGCGCTCAGCCCGCGCACGGTGGCCGAACATTGGACGCCCGTCTTCGAGCAGATCGTGAACGACCACCTTGCACAGATCAAACCGCCGGGCAGCTGTGATCTCGTGTCCGAGATCGCCATGCCCATCTGCGGCGCGGCGCTTTGCGCTATGACGGGCCTCACCAATATGTCGCCGCAACAGATGGACCGCGCCAGCCAGCAGATGCTGGATGCGGTGGCCAATTACATAGCTGATCCACAGATCGACGCGATGGGCTTTGCCCGCAGCGCGGAGGTGGATGTATTCATTGACCAGCGGCTTGAAGCGCTGGCGGGCCACCCCGACCCGTCCATCCTATCAGTTCTGTCGCGCGCAGGCATGCCCCGCGCCAGCATCGGTGCCAATGTCAAAGTCATCATCGGCGGCGGCCAGAACGAGCCGCGCGACGCGCTGGCAGGGATGATCGCTGCGTTGCTGGCGCACCCCGAGCAGCATGCGTTGATCCAAGATGGCAGTCACAGCTATCTCGATGCCTTCCGCGAATATACGCGGCTTGAGGCACCGATCCAGATGACCCCGCGCATGATCGCGCGCGAGGATACGGTGGACGGCGTTGCGTTTCACAAGGGTGACCGCGTATTCCTGATGTACAGCTCGGCCTGCCGCGACGAGGATGTCTTCGATCACGCAGACAGGTTTCACATCAACCGAGACACCTCCGCCGCGATCCCCTTTGGCGCAGGTCCGCATTTTTGTGCAGGCGCCGCTGCGTCCCGCGTACTGGTGGCCGAGGTTGCCGCACCCGCGATCTTCGAGCAGCTTGACGGCCTGCGCCTCACGGGTCCCGTGCGCGCCCACGGCTGGGCGTTCCGCGGCCCGCTGCGCGTTCCCGTCGCATGGGGTTAGGCGCTCTTGCCCTCGCTGCATTCGCCCCCATATTCACACTATGATCAAAATCCTCCCTATCCTGCTTGCTGTCGGTTACGGCCTTGTGATGTATCGTTTTTCCGTGTGGCGTACGGGGCGGGAACTGGATGAGCAATCCACCGTGCTTGCCGATCCAAAGCTGGTGGCGATGAGCAACCAAATGGCAAAAGCGCTCGATCTGCCGCGCATCAATGTCCACATCTACGAGATTGAGCCTGTGAACGGCCTTGCCGCCCCTGATGGCCGCATTTTCATCACGCGGGGGTTCTACAACAAATTCCGTGCAGGTGAGGTCACCGCTGAAGAGCTGGCATCAGTGATCGCCCACGAACTGGGTCATGTAGCCTTGGGGCATTCACGCCGCCGTATGATCGATTTCTCGGGGCAAAACGCCATGCGCGCAGCCCTTGGCATGGTGCTGAGCCGCTTTATCCCGGGTGTGGGTGTCTGGATCGCCAATATGCTGACTTCGCTGCTGGCTGCGAAGCTGTCGCGTAGTGACGAATTCGAGGCGGACGCCTATGCCGCTGCCCTGCTCACAAAAGCAGGCATCGGAATTGCACCGCAGATCTCGCTTTTTGAGAAGCTCGACGCGCTTACGAAATCTGGCGGCGGTCGCGCGCCTGCGTGGCTGATGACCCATCCAAAAACAGAAGAGCGGATTGCGGCACTCAATAAGATGCAGGTGAAATGGGAGCGCTGAGCGGGCCGCGTCAGGGGCGCTGCCCCATCCTTGCGGGGCGCAAGGATTCCCCGGAATATTTCTGACCAAAAGAAATAGAGGCGCTAAGTGGTGAGGGCTTTTCCGAGGCGTGGCAGGCGGGCTTTTTTGAGAAGTGCGCGCAGAGTCCAGTCCTGGCCTGATATGTTGCGAGCCTGGCCGAGTACGGCATTTGCGATAGCCTCTACGGCCTCAGGCTCGGCGTGCAAATGACCCAGTAGGAAGGCGTCGGGATCATTCCTGCTCAGCCCCTCTTCCGCCAGAAGTCCGCGCGGGAAATCCTTGGCGTTCATGGTAATGATCCCGTCGCCATTGCCATGTACGGCAGTCGCAAGAACATGGATGTCGTTGGCATCGGGTAGCCACAGCCGCGCCTCCAACCCCACATGAGGTGCGATGGACGCGCGCGGAAAGGCGGTTTGGGCCATTGCGATCTCGCCTCTTGCCTGTATCTCGCCCTCGGGGCCCAGCTTACGGGCGGCAAGCGCCCATTCCTCCAGAATCCGCGCCGACCATAGGGGCGTGTAGGCACCCGTGCGCGCCACGCCCAGCAGCATTTCGCGCATCACAGTGGGATAGATCACGCAGGCGTCCAGAACCATCCTCATGGGATTAGAGGTGGAAGAACAGTGACTTGAGGTAACCCGTCTCGGCCAGTTGTGGCAATTGCGGGTGGTCTGCACCTGCAAAGCCTGTGTGGATCAGGCTTGGGCGGCGTCCTGCGCGACCGATGCCGCGCACGGATGCGCTGCGGAATGCCGTGAGGTCTGCCGCGTGGGAACACGAGCACAGGCCCAGAATACCGCCCTCGGCCACTAATGGTGCGGCAAGCCGTGCGATACGCTCATAAGCGCGCAGCCCTGCCTCAAGGGCGGGTTTTGCAGGTGCAAAGGCGGGTGGATCGCATATGATCACGTCAAATTCGGCCCCTTCGGCGCGCAAGGCCGTCAGCACATCAAACGCATCGCCCTGACGGGTGGTGACGCGGTCAGACACGCCCATCGCTTTGGCCCCTTGCTCGGCCAAGGCCAAGGCGGGGGCAGAGCCGTCAATGCAGAGGGCGGACGCGGCGCCGCCTGCGACAGCGGCGAGACCGAAACCGCCAACATGAGAGAAGACATCGAGCACCCGCACGCCCTTAGACAGGCCCGCTGCAAATGCATGGTTGGGGCGCTGGTCATAGAAGATACCCGTTTTCTGCCCCGCCGTAAGGTCGGCCATATATGTGGCGCCATTCATCAGCACAGGGACGGCTGCGTCAGGGGCGCTGCCAGCGAGAACGCCGCTCATGTCGTCCAACCCTTCAAGGCTGCGGGTGCGGCCAGACGCGTTCTTGAGTACATGCGCCACGCCTGTAACCTCAATCAGTGCCGCCGTCAGAGGCTCGATAAGGGCATCGGACCACGCGGCATTGGGCTGGATCACGCAAGTGTCGCCGAAACGGTCGATGATCACACCTGGCAGGCCATCGGCCTCGGCATGCACAAGTCGGTAGAAGGGTGCGTCAAACATCCGCTCCCGCAGGGCCAGCGCGCGGCGCAGATGAGCAGCCATCCACGACTGATCAATCACCGCTGCAGGGTCGCTGTCCATCATGCGGGCGATGATCTTGGAGTTGGTGTTGACCGTTACAACGCCCAAGGGCTGGCGCAGGCTGTCTTCAAGCACAGCCATGGAGCCCGCTGGCAACCCTTTGGTGCGGCGGTCGGTGACCAGTTCGTTGGCATAAACCCAAGGCGCGCCGTGACGGATGGCACGGGCGTTGGCCTTTGGCATCAAGCGGACGGTGGGAAGGGGGTGTGAAACGGAAAAGGGCGCTATTGTCATAGCGCCTTCCCTAGTTGGTTCGCTGTGAAAGAGGAAGCCTATAAATTGTTGATCATCTGGAAGAAGCCAAGCGAGGCATTCTTGTAGCCTTCGGGGTTGGTCATCTCCTGACGGATCACTTCCGCCAAATGGCCCGAAATGCGGACTTTCTGCATAAGGCCGCGGCTCTCGGCGCTGATGGCCTGCTGGCCGCCGAAGGCTTCTAGATCGGTCTCGATCTCGCGCGGCGTTGTAAGCATCTCTCCGGTGCGCACATCGCGCAGCACCATGGTAAAGATGATATTGCGCACGCCGCCCACGGTATAGCGGGCCTTCTCGCTCAGCGCATGGAAGCGGGATACCTGAATGTCGAGGGAGACAGGTACGGGACCGGTGAATGTCGAAGTGCCTGCGACCATCGCGTCGTGCACGATTTTGGCGACTTGAGCGTGGCGATTGCCCATCCCGTCTTCGCGCCAGACGATGTCTCCGTTAGGATAATAGCGGTTGGCCTCGGAGACCTTAAGCTCGGTCGGGACGATTACGTTGACTTTTGCCACGTTGATCTGGCCCAAGATCGCTTAGGGGAGGATGGTGCGTGTGCCTTGCGACTGGGTGGAGATGGTGCGCAAGTTGCGGTCCTGCGGGTTGGCCGCGAAGGACACGCTGTTTGTTGCGGACTGGCCCGAAAGCAGCGCGTCACGGGTCACAACATCAGATGCACCGCATGCGCTCAGCATGGCGCCAAAACCCAAAATACAAGCAAGCTTAAAAATCTTCATCACACTCTCCTAAAGCCCCACGGACCTCTCTTCTTTCTCGGAGGGTTTGTGACGGCAGATTAAGGCGCGATTAAGTCAAATTCGCGCAAGAGTTCGCACAAATTCAAGGTAACCGATTGATTTTGTGCTAATTCTTTGCCCCGTATCGGGTACATATGCGGCCCTTAATCGCGTGGGCGACTGCGCCACCCGCCGCGACGGCGCGGCGTGGCAATCGAATGCAGACCCTCGGACAGGACTTCGGACATAGGATGGGAGGCATCTGCGCCATATATCTCAAGCAATGCGCGCAACGCCGTTCCCGTCTCCCGGTCACTCCCGAGGCTCAGCGCCCAGTCGAGGAAAATCGTGCGGCATTCGGATTTGCTAATCCCTTCGATGCGGTACGCTTCAAAGATCAGCCCCTTGGGGTCATCAGGTGTTCCTTTGTGCATCAGTCCTCTCCGCCCATATGCGCGTCCAGCGCTGTGCTTATGATTGTATCTGCGCGTGTGTAAAACTGTTCCAACTGCGCCTCAAACGGATCACCAGCGTCGTTTTGCGCGGGCAAATCGACGGCCCCGATCAAAAACACCCGTGTTGCTGCCCGCAGTACCGCAGGATCAAGAGGCCGCGACGACAAAAGCCGCGTCGCTGATTGCAACGCCCAAAGCCGCTCATAGGCCGTTGTCAAATCTGTCTGCGCGCGCGCATCAATCAAGCCTGCGATGCGCGCCGCCGCCAGCACCGCAGGAATATCACGCGCCAACGCGCCCCCCAGCAGCGCGCCTGCTTGGGCAAAGAGCTCGATATCTTGGAGCCTTCCTGCGCCGATCTTGGCGTCCAGCACACCATCGGGCGCTTTGGCCGTGGCGATCCGCGCGCGCATCTCAACCGTTTGGGCGCAGACATAGCTTACCTCGCGCGGCAACTGCACGATCTCGCAGCGCAACGCCTCAACCCGCGCGGCCAATTCCGCTGGCCCCGCAATCACCTGCGCTCGGGTGAGGGCCAGATGTTCCCACAGCCAAGCCTCTTCGCGCTGGTAACTGGCAAAGGATGTGATCGAAGTAGCGACAGGCCCCTTATTGCCCGAGGGGCGCAGGCGCATGTCAACTTCATAGAGCCGCCCTTGAGCCATGGGGGCGCTCATGGCGGTAATCATCGCTTGGGTCAGGCGCGCATAATATTGCCGCGCAGGCAGCGGGCGCTTGCCGTCGGAGGCCTCGACCCCGTAGGCATCATAGATGACGATCATATCCAGATCGGACTGCGCCGTCAGACGCCCTGCACCCAGCGACCCCATGCCTACGATTACGGCGCCCTTACCAGGTGGCGGGCCGTGGCGGCGCGAAATCTCGTCCATCACCACGGGCCAAAGGGCGCGTAACACCGCACGCGCCAGATCGCTATATTGCTCGGCCGCCTGCGCACCATCGGTCAGACCGCGCAGGTGATGCACACCAATCCTGAAATGCCACTCGCGCTGCCACGCGCGGGTCGCGTCAAGCTGCTGCTCATAGTCGTCCAGCATCGCGAGCCGCGCCCCAAGATCAGCGGCCAAAGCCTCCTGCCCTGGCCATTCTTTGAAAAAATCACCGCCAATCACCGCATCCAGCACAGCCGCATGTCGCGACAAATGCACTGCCAGCATGGGAGAGACCGAGACAATGTTGATCAGCAGGTCCGCCAGTTGCGGGTTGGCCTTGAGCAGCGAGAACAACTGCACCCCCGCAGGCAATCCCTTGAGAAATCCGTCAAATGCCAAAAGCGCCTCGTCGGGTTTGTCGGCTTGTGCCAGCCGCGCCAACAACTCGGGCTTCAGCCGCTCGAACAGCTCCGCCCCCCGCTCAGAGCGCAGCGCAGGATAGCTGTGCCACCCTTCTGTGATCGCGGGATCAAAGGCATGATCATTCTGCGTAGGTGCCGCAGCGCTACGCGCCTCGGTGAAAAACCCCTCGGTGATGTCATGCACCGCACTCAGCCGCTGGTGGAGCTCGTGCTCGAGCGCTGTGACACCCATATCCATCATGGCAGCGATGCGCGCCATGCCTTCGGGCGATTGGGGCAGATCATGGGTCTGTGCATCGCGCACCATCTGCAAGCGGTGCTCGACCGTGCGGTGGAATGTATAGTGCTCGGTCAGCGCGTCCGCAGTGTCTTGTGGTACCCAATCCTTCTGCGCAAGCAACGCCAGCCCTTCCTTGGTCCCGCGCACGCGCAGTTCCGCATCACGCCCGCCCGCAATCAATTGCCGCGTCTGGGTGAAGAACTCGATCTCGCGGATGCCCCCGCGTCCCAGCTTCATGTTGTGACCGGGCAGCGTGATCGGCCCGCCCAGCCCTTTGTGCGCGCGAATGGCGAGGCGCATATCATGGGCGTCTTGGATGGCTGCAAAATCCAGATGCCTGCGCCAGACAAACGGGCGCAGTGTCTCAAGAAATCCCGCGCCGACGTCCAGATCGCCTGCACAGGGCCGCGCTTTGATATAGGCGGCGCGCTCCCATGTGCGGCCAAGGCTCTCATAATACCGCTCGGCGGCCAGCAAGCCCACGCACACAGGCGTGACCGCAGGATCGGGGCGCAAACGCAGGTCGGTACGAAAGACATAGCCTTCGGCCGTGATCTCGCCCAGCGTTGCGGCCATCGCACGGGTCGCCTTGATCAGCCCTGCACGCGCCTCCCCGAAATCCTCTGGCGCATATTTACTTTCGTCAAAGAGGCATATGAGGTCGATGTCAGAGGAATAGTTCAGCTCCCCAGCACCCATCTTGCCCATCGCAAGCACGGTCATCCCCGCCCCGCTCATCGCATCCTCTTCGCTCATGCCTGGCAGCTTGCCACGCCTGATCTGCGCCCCCACGGCCACGCGCAACGCCGCTTGTGCTGCCGCATCCGCATAATTGGTCAGCGCGCCCGTCACCTCCTCCAGCGACCACGCCCCCCCCAAATCAGCAACAGCCGAAAGCAGCGCCACCCGCAGTTTGCCCTGTCGCAGGCCCGCGCTCACTGTATCGGTCTCAAGCGTCTGTGTCGCCTGAACCAGCGCGGCAACGGCGGCCTCGGGCGCGTCCACAGCCTCCTCCAGCCATGCGGCCTCTTTGACCAGCAAAGCCTTAAGATAGGGCGACAACCCCGCAGCGCCCAACAACAACGGCACAAGTGCGCCATCAAACCCTGCGAGCGGCAGATCATCATCTGATGCCTGCGCAAAACGCGGGCAACGGGTAAGTCGGGAGGAAAGCGAAACAGCGTTCATACGCCACAGTTGCGCGTGGACCCACCCGCGTCAATGGGCCAAGATCAAAAAATGACACCCCTCAAAATACTGAAAATGCTATACTATCCCGAATAATGTAAATAACTTTCACATGAGCACTTGTTTTCCACACAGCCATAGCCAAATAATGTAATGTGAAAAGCATTTACATTACGATCCTTTCACCAGTGAAGCGCCCCACACCGGTGGCTGCGCACTCCTAACCCAGAGGGACACGTATGACCTACACAGACACCTACCCGCCCACACAAACATCCCTCGAAAGCTGGTTCACGCGGTCGGAGAAATGGCTTGATGCGCGCGGCAAGGGCGCATGGATCGCAGCAATGGGCTTGGGCTTTATCTTCCTCTCGCTGTGCCCGCAAGGCCCCGTCCTTCTCCATGAGCCGCCCCACAGGCAACGCCGCCTTCGACGCCTATAAGGCCGACACATTGCGTCGCTTGGAAGAAGAGCAAGGCAGCTTCGAGAGCTTCCTCGAGCGTCTGCGCGCCGCAAAAGACAAATCCGAGTTTGACGCCTTCATGGACGAACGCGCCGCACGCAAAGATGACCAGAAAAGCGCCTGAGCTTGACATGATCCTGCCGCCCTCCCACTTCGGGGGGGCACATCAGCCCGTTACAACACCCGAGAACACCATGACCCCTGATCCAGACCTGCACCCCGAATTCTACGAGGCTGTTCCCAGCAAGCGGCTGTTTGCTTGGGTGATTGATATGGTGGCGATCACGGGCATGGCGCTTTTGATCGTGCCATTTACGGCCTTCACAGGGCTCTTCTTCTTTCCCCTGCTCTATCTGCTGGTCAGCTTTTGCTACCGCGTCGTGACGCTTGCGCGCGGGTCGGCCACGTGGGGCATGCGCTTTATGTCGATCGAACTGCGCACCCGCGATGACGCACCCTTTGATCTACAAACAGCCGTTTTGCACACATTGGGCTTCAGCCTGTCATTTGGCGTGTTCATCGTACAGATCGCCTCGATGGTGCTCATGCTCACCACTGAACGGCGTCAAGGTTTGACCGATCTTGTTCTTGGCACTGTCGCACTCAACCGCCGCAGCTAGCATCTGCTCCCGCGCCAACTCCCCATTTTTGGGGATTGCGCTTGTGCCGTCCCAAGGTATCCTTAGGCAAGCCAGTCCAAGTCGAGAAACCGAATGCGCCACTCGCTTCCTATTGCACCGCAGTTCTATGTAACCGCGCCCCAACCCTGCCCCTATCTTGAAGGGCGGATGGAGCGGAAGCTGTTTACGGCATTGCAGGGCGAGAATGCAGAGACCCTCAACAACAGCTTGTCGGCCCAAGGCTTCCGCCGCAGCCAGAATGTGCTCTATCGCCCGTCCTGCGCCGATTGCGCGTCATGCCTCTCTGCACGCATCGACGTGTCGAAATTCAAACCGAGCAAGAGCCAGCGGCGCACGATGAACCGCAACAGCCACCTCAAACGCCGCGCCACATCGCCCTGGGCGACTGAGGATCAATACGAGCTCTTCCGCACCTACCTCGACAGCCGCCACTCGGACGGTGGCATGGCAGATATGGATGTCTTCGAATTCGCCGCCATGATCGAGGAAACCCCGATCCGCAGCCGCGTGATCGAATACACCGACCCCGAGACGTCTGAACTGACGGGTGTCTGCCTCATGGATGTGCTGGGCGACGGGGTGAGCATGGTCTACTCATTTTACCGCCCCGACCGCCCCCGTGACGGCTTGGGCAACTATATCATCCTCGACCATATCGAGATCGCCCGCGATGCGGGCCTGCCTTACGTCTATCTTGGCTATTGGGTCCCTGGCAGCCAGAAAATGGGATATAAGGCCAAATTCTCGGGCCTCGA
>CBFHZX010000061.1:0-12024 GCA_965660425.1 Sulfitobacter sp.
ACCGAGGAAATGCGCCACACGGTCGCTCAGGCGAACGCGAACCTTGATGATGACATGAAGTTCGTGAACGACCTCGTGTCGACCCGCCAGAACGGTGAATATACGCTTGCCCCCAACGAAAACGTTGACCTGATTGACGTCTCGCCAAAGCAGTTGGTTTCTGTTGCCGCATCGCTGATCCCGTTCCTTGAAAACGATGACGCGAACCGTGCCTTGATGGGCTCGAACATGATGCGTCAGGCGGTTCCGCTGCTTCAGGCCGAGGCCCCATTGGTCGGCACCGGTATCGAAGAGGTGGTTGCCCGCGACTCCGGTGCGGCGATCATGGCAAAACGTGCGGGTATCATCGACCAGGTCGATGCGACACGTATCGTTGTGCGCGCCACCTCCGACCTCGAAGTGGGCGATCCCGGCGTGGACATCTACCGCATGCGCAAATTCCAGCGCTCCAACCAGAACACCTGCATCAACCAGCGTCCGCTGGTGCAAGTCGGTGAAGTGGTTAAAAAAGGTCAGGTTATCGCTGATGGTCCTTCCACAGACATGGGTGAGCTGGCGTTGGGTAAGAACGTGGTTGTCGCGTTTATGCCTTGGAACGGCTACAACTATGAGGACTCCATCCTGATCTCCGAGCGCGTCAGCCGTGACGACGTCTTCACCTCGATCCACATCGAGGAATTCGAAGTCGCCGCCCGTGACACCAAGCTGGGGCCAGAGGAAATCACCCGCGACATTCCGAACGTCGGTGAAGAGGCGCTGCGCAACCTTGATGAGGCGGGTATCGTCTATATCGGTGCAGACGTTGAACCGGGCGATATTCTTGTCGGTAAGATCACACCAAAAGGCGAAAGCCCGATGACGCCGGAGGAGAAGCTGCTCCGCGCCATCTTTGGTGAGAAAGCCTCGGACGTGCGCGATACCTCGCTGCGCGTAAAGCCAGGTGATTTCGGTACCGTCGTCGAAGTACGCGTCTTCAACCGCCACGGCGTTGAGAAAGACGAGCGTGCCTTACAGATCGAGCGTGAAGAGGTCGAGCGCCTTGCCCGTGACCGCGACGATGAGATGGCGATCCTTGATCGCAACATCTTTGCCCGTCTGCGCGACATGATCCTTGGCAAAACTGCCGTTAAAGGCCCGAAAGGCGTCAAGCCCAACAGCCAGATCACCGAAGAGGTGCTGGACGAGGTGCTGACAAGTGGCCAGTGGTGGCAGTTGGCGCTTGAGGACGAAGACGACGCGAAAATCGTCGAAGCCCTCAACGAGCAGTACGAGATCCAGAAGCGTGCACTTGATGCGCGCTTTGAGGATAAGGTCGAGAAAGTACGCCGCGGCGACGATCTGCCCCCTGGCGTGATGAAGATGGTCAAAGTCTTTGTCGCCGTGAAGCGCAAGCTTCAGCCTGGTGATAAAATGGCGGGCCGTCACGGCAACAAAGGTGTTATTTCCAAGGTTGTACCGATGGAAGACATGCCATTCCTCGAGGATGGTACACCTGTCGACTTCTGTCTCAACCCGCTCGGCGTGCCATCGCGTATGAACGTCGGCCAGATCCTCGAGACGCACATGGGTTGGGCCGCACGCGGTCTGGGTCTTAACGTCGACGAGGCGCTGCAAGAGTATAAGCGCTCTGGCGACATGACACCCGTGCGTGAAGCGATGAAGCTGGCCTACGGCGACGATGTCTATGCCGAAGGCTTGGCCGATCTGGACGAGGACGGTCTGTTGGACGCAGCGGGTAATGTTACTCGCGGTGTGCCGATTGCAACGCCCGTCTTTGACGGTGCGAAGGAAGCGGATGTGAACAACAGCCTTGCACGTGCAGGCTTTGACACGTCGGGCCAGTCGGTCCTGTTTGACGGTCGCACGGGTGAGCAGTTCAGCCGCAAGGTAACTGTCGGCGTGAAGTACCTCCTGAAGCTGCACCACCTCGTGGACGACAAAATCCACGCGCGCTCCACCGGTCCATACTCGCTGGTCACCCAGCAGCCATTGGGCGGTAAAGCACAGTTCGGTGGTCAGCGCTTTGGTGAAATGGAGGTCTGGGCGCTTGAAGCTTACGGCGCTGCATACACCTTGCAGGAAATGTTGACCGTGAAGTCTGATGACGTGGCTGGTCGTACCAAAGTGTACGAGAGCATCGTCAAGGGCGAGGACAACTTTGAGGCAGGTATCCCTGAATCGTTCAACGTTCTGGTCAAAGAGGTCCGCGGCTTGGGTCTCAACATGGAACTCCTGGATGCGGAGGATGAAGAGTAGGCACGCCTCAACGGTGCGCATTTACCGCGCACCGCTCGCCAACTCTCCCCCGCTTTCAACGACAAAAATCTAAGGATTGAAAATGAACCAGGAACTGACAAACAACCCGTTCAACCCCGTCGCTCCGATGAAGACATTCGACGAGATCAAGGTCTCTCTGGCCTCGCCAGAGCGGATCCTCTCGTGGTCTTTTGGTGAGATCAAGAAGCCCGAAACCATCAACTACCGCACATTCAAGCCCGAGCGCGACGGCCTGTTCTGCGCGCGTATCTTTGGCCCGATCAAGGATTACGAATGCCTGTGCGGCAAATACAAGCGCATGAAGTACCGCGGTGTTGTCTGCGAAAAATGCGGTGTGGAAGTCACGCTGCAAAAAGTCCGCCGTGAGCGGATGGGCCACATCGAGCTGGCCTCGCCCGTCGCCCACATTTGGTTCCTGAAATCCCTGCCAAGCCGCATCGGCCTCATGCTCGACATGACCCTGCGCGATCTGGAGCGGGTTCTGTATTTCGAGAACTACGTCGTGATCGAGCCAGGCCTGACGGACCTCACATACGGTCAGATGATGACCGAAGAAGAATATATGGACGCCCAAGATGCCTACGGCATGGACGCCTTCACCGCCAACATCGGCGCCGAAGCGATCCGCGAAATGCTCGCCGCGATTGATCTGGAGGCCGAGGCCGACCAGCTGCGCGAAGAGCTGAAAGAAGCCACAGGCGAGCTCAAGCCCAAGAAGATCATAAAGCGCCTCAAGGTGGTTGAGTCCTTCCTTGAGAGCGGCAACCGTCCCGAGTGGATGGTCCTGACCGTGATCCCCGTGATCCCGCCAGAGCTGCGCCCGCTGGTGCCACTGGATGGTGGTCGTTTTGCAACGTCCGACCTGAACGACCTGTATCGCCGCGTGATCAACCGTAACAACCGCCTCAAGCGCCTGATCGAGCTGCGTGCGCCCGACATCATCGTGCGTAACGAAAAGCGGATGTTGCAGGAATCTGTCGACGCCCTCTTTGACAACGGCCGCCGTGGCCGCGTCATCACAGGCGCCAACAAGCGTCCGCTGAAATCACTCTCCGACATGCTCAAGGGCAAACAGGGCCGCTTCCGTCAGAACCTTTTGGGTAAGCGCGTCGACTTCTCCGGTCGTTCTGTGATTGTGACGGGTCCCGAGCTGAAGCTGCACCAGTGCGGCCTGCCGAAAAAAATGGCGCTCGAGCTGTTCAAGCCATTCATCTACTCGCGTCTTGAGGCCAAAGGTCTGTCTTCCACAGTCAAGCAAGCCAAGAAGCTGGTCGAAAAAGAGCGTCCTGAGGTTTGGGACATCCTCGACGAGGTTATCCGCGAACACCCCGTCATGCTGAACCGTGCGCCTACGCTGCACCGTCTTGGCATTCAGGCGTTCGAGCCCGTTCTGATCGAAGGTAAAGCCATCCAGCTGCACCCGCTCGTTTGTTCTGCCTTTAACGCCGACTTCGACGGTGACCAGATGGCTGTTCACGTGCCGCTCTCGCTGGAAGCCCAGCTCGAAGCGCGCGTTCTGATGATGTCCACGAACAACGTTCTGTCGCCTGCAAACGGTGCGCCGATCATCGTGCCGTCTCAGGATATGATCCTCGGCCTCTACTATGTTACGCTTGAGCGTGAAGGCATGGTCGGCGAAGGCAAGGTCTTTGGCAACGTCGATGAAGTCCAGCACGCTCTGGATTCAGGTGAGGTGCATCTGCACGCCAAGATCAAAGCGCGGATCAAACAGATCGACAATGAAGGCAACGAAGTTGATGTCCGCTTTGACACCACGCCTGGCCGTGTTCTGCTCGGCGCGCTGCTTCCGCTTAATGCCAAGGCGCCGTTTGACCTTGTGAACCGCTTGCTGCGCAAGAAAGAAGTGCAGCAGGTCATCGATACGGTCTACCGCTACTGCGGCCAGAAAGAATCCGTCATCTTCTGTGACCAGATCATGACCATGGGTTTCCGTCAGGCCTTCAAGGCGGGCATCTCGTTCGGTAAAGACGACATGCTGATCCCAGACAGCAAATGGCCGCTGGTAGAAGAGACCCGCGAGCAGGTGAAAGACTTTGAACAGCAGTACATGGACGGCCTGATCACTCAGGGCGAAAAGTACAACAAAGTCGTCGATGCATGGTCAAAGTGTAACGACAAAGTCACCGACGCGATGATGGGCTCCATCTCCGACACGACCTACGCCGACAACGGTTCCGAGAACGAGCCGAACTCCGTCTATATGATGGCCCACTCTGGCGCGCGTGGCTCGGTCACACAGATGAAACAGCTGGGCGGCATGCGCGGCCTGATGGCCAAGCCGAACGGCGACATCATCGAGACACCGATCATCTCGAACTTTAAGGAAGGTCTGACCGTTCTTGAGTACTTCAACTCCACCCACGGTGCCCGTAAGGGTCTGTCGGATACGGCTTTGAAGACGGCGAACTCGGGTTATCTGACACGCCGCTTGGTGGACGTGGCGCAGGACTGCATCGTGCGTATGCATGATTGTGGCACTGATGTTGCGATCACCGCGACTGCGGCTGTGAACGATGGCGAAGTTGTCTCCTCTCTGGCCGAGCGTCTGCTGGGCCGTGTGGTTGCCGAAGACCTTATGCGTCCGGGCACAGACGAAGTGCTGGTCGCAAACGGCACAATCGTGGACGAGCGTATGGCGGATGCCATCGATGAAGCGGGCGTTGCTTCTGCACGCATCCGCTCGCCGTTGACCTGTGACGCGGAAGAGGGCGTATGCGCCATGTGCTATGGTCGTGACCTTGCACGCGGTACACTGGTGAACCAAGGTGAGGCCGTCGGCATCATCGCGGCACAATCCATCGGTGAGCCAGGCACACAGCTGACGATGCGGACGTTCCACATCGGCGGCGTTGCCCAAGGAGGTCAGCAGTCCTTCCAGGAAGCAGGTCAGGCTGGTAAAATCCAGTTCGATAACGAAATGACCCTGCAGAACTCCTCGGACGAGACGATGGTCATGGGCCGCAACATGAAAATGCTCATCATCGACGAGAACGGTGACGAGCGCGCGAGCCACAAGGTCGGCTACGGTACCAAGCTGTTTGTCAAAGAGGGTCAGGAAGTTGCCCGCGGCGACAAGCTGTATGAATGGGACCCCTACACGCTGCCGATGATTGCAGAGGCTGCTGGTACGGCCAAGACTGTCGACCTCATCTCGGGCATCTCCGTCAAGGACGAGACCGACGATGCGACAGGCATGACCCAGAAGATCGTGATCGACTGGCGCTCTGCTGCCAAAGGCAACGAACTCAAGCCAGAGATCATCCTGCAGGATAAAGACGGCGAGCCACTGCGCAATGCAGCGGGTAACCCGATCACCTATCCGATGTCAGTGGACGCGATTATGTCCGTTGAAGATGGTGCCGAGGTTCAGGCAGGTGACGTTCTGGCCCGTATCCCGCGCGAGGGTGCCAAGACCAAGGACATTACCGGTGGTCTGCCACGGGTTGCGGAATTGTTCGAAGCACGTCGTCCCAAGGACCACGCGATCATCGCCGAAATCGACGGCTATGTGCGCTACGGCAAGGACTACAAGAACAAGCGCCGCATCGCGATCGAGAGCTCCGAAGATCCGGATCACAAGGTCGAGTACATGGTGCCGAAGGGCAAGCACATCCCCGTGGCCGAAGGCGACTTCGTCCAGAAGGGAGACTACATCATGGACGGCAACCCCGCGCCGCATGACATCCTTGCGATTATGGGTGTCGAGGCGCTGGCGGATTACATGATTGACGAAGTGCAGGACGTCTACCGCCTGCAAGGTGTGAAGATTAACGACAAACACATCGAAGTCATCGTGCGCCAGATGCTGCAGAAGTGGGAAATTCAGGAGAGCGGTGACACCACGCTTCTGAAAGGCGAACATGTGGACAAGCAGGAATTCGACGCGGCCAACGAGAAGGCCCTGTCGAAGAAAGGTCGCCCCGCCAAGGGCGAGCCGATCCTGCTCGGCATCACCAAGGCGTCGCTGCAAACCCGCAGCTTCATCTCTGCGGCCTCCTTCCAGGAAACCACGCGGGTTCTGACCGAGGCTTCGGTACAGGGCAAGCGCGACAAACTGGTCGGTCTCAAAGAGAACGTCATCGTGGGCCGCTTGATCCCTGCGGGTACGGGTGGTGCGACGCAGCAAATGCGCCGCGTTGCATCCGACCGCGACAATGTGGTCATCGAGGCACGTCGCATCGAGGCGGAGAAGGCAGCAGCTCTCGCCGCACCAGCGGCACCCGCAGATGATATCGTTGGTGGCGATGTATTTAGCGCGATGCCAAACATCGATGAGGAAAGCCGCGATTAAGGCGATCTCTCAGACCTGAAAATCAAAACTCCCGCAATCACTGGATTGCGGGAGTTTTTTTATGAAGCGCACCAGATTATTCACGAAGTCAGCCTCAAGAGATTTCTGAAATTCTTGACGTCCCGCTTTGCAACTGTCTCATGGTGGCAGATGAAGACACTTTCAGGATTGCGCTAATGTCTCCCAACACACTCGGTGCGTTTATAATGATGGCTTCTATGGGGGCCTTCGTGATGAACGATACATTTCTGAAGATGACAGGCGGCGCGGTCCCGCTGTTCCAACTTATCTTTGTGCGCGGCATCCTCGCGACGATCCTCGTCTATATTCTTGCCCGCAGCCTCGGTGCACTGGCTCATCGGCTCACGGCTCGTGACAAGGGCCTGATCGCCTTGCGCGGATTGACGGAAGTGGTCATCGCCTATTTCTTTCTCAACGCGTTGTTCAACATGCCGTTGGGCAATCTGAATGCCATTATGCAGGTCGTCCCGCTTACGGTGACGCTCGGCTCCGCGCTCGTCTATCGTGAGGCGGTGGGCTGGCGGCGCATGCTCGCGATTGTCATCGGCTTTTTTGGTGTCTTGCTGATCATCCGTCCAGGCGCGGAGGGGTTCAACATCTGGTCGCTCTATGCGCTGGGGGCGGTGCTGGGCGTGACAGTGCGGGACCTGATCACCCGCCGCCTGTCTGCGGGTGTGCCAGGTATGGCCGTGACGCTATATACAACGATTGCGGTCATGGTTGCCGCAGGCTTTGCCTCGCTCACCCAGCCGTGGGAGCCTATTAGTGTAGAGAACGGTGTCTATATCACAGGCTCGGCTATCTTCATTCTGGCAGGCTATTTCTTCAGTATTCAGGTGATGCGCACAGGCGATGTCTCTTTCATCGCGCCCTTCCGCTATACGGGTCTGATCGGCGCAATGCTTGTGGGCCTCGTTGTCTTTGGCGAAGTGCCAACGCTACTTACCCTTTTGGGAGCCGCAATCGTCATCGCGACTGGCATCTTCACGTTTTACCGCGAACGCGGACTTTCTGGCGCTTAAGCGCTTCCAAACACCCGCTGAACGGTATCGACATCGATCGCAAAGCGCGTGCGAAACATCTCGGCCTACTTGTGATCAATCGGCTTCACGGGCACTTTCTTGACAGGCTTCTGCCGACTGTCGTTAGAGCCATTGTCGCTGCGCACAAACATGGGCGGGTCATTATAGCTCACGACAGGCATGAACCGCCCGATCTTCTCATGGGCGAAATTCATGATGGTCAGGGGCGAATTGCCCCGAATTTGCATCCCCATCGCGGCGGGATAGAGCGCGCGGTGGATGTCGGTCGAGGCAATCCCATGCGCGCCAAATTCGGCCACATGCCCGTTGTTCCAGTCAAAATTTACTGCCTTGTGCTGTGCGGTCAGCCGCTCGGCATCGCGGGAGGCCGCACGAAGGCGTTCAATGAAATCCACGGCAAATGCGTCATCGTCATCATGGCGAAACTGCAAACACGCCTCGGAAGGGTTCTTGCGCGCTTTATTGAAAATCTCTTTCATCACTTCGCGTTGCGGGCGGGGCGGTTCCTCAACAATCCGCACCTGCGGTATATCTGTGGTGATATCGTTCAAACGGTCGCGGTGTTCCTTGGGCAGCTGATCCCCGATCACGATGATCAGTTCGAAATCAGGATCGGTCTGGGCCTTGATGCAGGGCATGGTGACTGTCTCCATCAGGCGAAATCGCTCTTCCAGACGTGCCGCGCCATAGAGATAGGCGATGCGCTCCTCGATCGTCTCATGCTCGACCTGAAACCCGCCAAAGGCGGGATATGAAAAGCGGCACAGCCCGATAACCTGCATACATCTGCTCCGTATATTGTTATTCTAACTATGCGGGTGTGGCGCTGAATTTGGCAAGACCTCTGCAGGCAACCGGAGCCGCTGTTGACACCTAATACGACTCCCCGTATAGGCACCCTATCTTGCGAAGGGGCGTAATCCCTTTTGCGCTTATCATAACGCATGTGGTCACGATCCAGGCCGCCTTAATTGGCCCGATCCTCTGTAGCATAGCCGCCTCGCTTACCTCGGTACGGAAGCGTTGCGGCCATATTGCTTTGGACCATTTGCCCGCACCACGCGGCCCCTTTTTCGGGTCGCATACGATTTCACCGCAGGGGCCTGAGGCTTCGGCACAAAAGACAGCAACACGGGGATAAAACCGGAATGCCAACGATTCAGCAGCTGATCCGCAAACCGCGCCAGCCAAAACGCAAGTACTCGAAATCCATGCACCTGCAGGAATGTCCGCAAAAGCGTGGCGTTTGTACGCGCGTCTATACAACCACACCAAAGAAACCGAACTCCGCGATGCGGAAAGTGGCCAAGGTTCGCCTGACCAACGGTTTCGAGGTCATTTCCTATATTCCGGGTGAGAGCCACAACCTTCAGGAACACTCCGTTGTTCTGATCCGCGGCGGTCGTGTAAAAGACCTTCCCGGTGTGCGCTACCACATCCTGCGCGGTGTTCTCGATACGCAAGGCGTTAAAGACCGCAAGCAGCGCCGCTCCAAATACGGTGCCAAGCGTCCGAAGTAAGCCCGAATTGGTCGGGCTTCCCGACCGCTATCTGACACTATGCTTTGTCCTGCAAAGCACCCCGCCAAGAGGAAGACAATAACATGTCACGCCGCCACGCCGCTGAAAAACGCGAAGTACTCCCAGACGCCAAATATGGCGATCTGATCCTGACCAAATTCATGAACAACCTGATGATCGACGGCAAAAAATCCGTTGCAGAGCGGATTGTTTACAACGCCTTCGACCGCGTCGAGAGCAAGATCAAGCGCGCCCCAGTGGAAGTGTTCCACGAAGCGCTCGAGAACATCCAGCCTTCCGTCGAGGTGCGTTCGCGCCGCGTTGGTGGTGCCACATATCAGGTGCCTGTTGAGGTCCGCCCCGAGCGTCGTCAAGCGCTTGCGATCCGCTGGTTGATCAAAGCGGCCCGTTCGCGCAACGAGAACACCATGGAAGAGCGCCTTGCAGGCGAGCTGCTGGACGCTGTCCAGTCCCGTGGTACAGCCGTGAAAAAGCGTGAAGACACGCATAAAATGGCCGACGCGAACAAAGCATTCAGCCACTACCGCTGGTAATCAGGGCGGGTTCTCCCGCCCATCAAGATCAGGGCCACGATCCGCGTGGCCCTTGACTACTTTTCAAAGCATATTCCTGAGGAAGCTTTAAAATGGCACGCGACTATCCCCTCGAACTGTACCGCAACTTTGGTATCATCGCGCATATCGACGCGGGTAAAACCACATGTTCCGAACGTATCCTGTATTACACGGGTAAATCCCACAACATCGGTGAGGTGCACGACGGTGCAGCCACGATGGACTGGATGGAGCAGGAGCAGGAGCGCGGTATTACGATTACCTCCGCTGCTACAACCACGTTCTGGGAGCGCACGGAAGACGGTGTAAGCCCCGACAGCCCCAAGCACCGTATGAACATCATCGACACACCAGGTCACGTTGACTTCACAATCGAAGTTGAGCGTTCCTTGGCGGTTCTCGATGGCGCGGTAACCGTTCTTGACGGTAACGCCGGTGTTGAGCCGCAGACCGAGACGGTATGGCGTCAGGCCGACCGCTATAAGGTTCCGCGCATCGTATTCGTGAACAAAATGGACAAGACGGGTGCCGACTTCTTCAACTGTGTTGCACAGATCGAAGACCGCACAGGTGCCACAGCCGTTCCAATCGGTGTGCCGATCGGTGCCGAGACAGAGCTTGAGGGTCTGGTTGACCTCGTCACCATGCAAGAATGGGTCTACCTTGGTGAAGACCTCGGTGCCACATGGGAAAAGCGCGAGATCCGTGCCGACCTTCAGGACATGGCAGCCGAATGGCGTGGCAAACTCATCGAAGCTGCGGTTGAGATGGACGACGACGCGATGGAAGCCTACCTCATGGACGGCGCAGAGCCTGATGTGAACACGCTGCGCCAGCTGATCCGCAAGGGTTGCTTGTCTTTGTCCTTCGTTCCCGTTCTGGGCGGTTCCGCTTTCAAGAACAAAGGTGTTCAGCCTCTGCTCAACGCTGTTGTCGACTACCTGCCGAGCCCGCTCGACGTTGTTGACTACATGGGCTTTAAGCCAGGCGACGAGACAGAAACACGTGACATCCCGCGCCGCGCGGATGATGCGATGGCCTTCTCTGGTCTTGCGTTCAAAATCATGAACGACCCCTTCGTTGGCTCGCTGACCTTCACGCGCATCTACTCTGGCGTGCTGAACAAGGGTGACACGCTTCTGAACTCCACCAAGCAACGCAAAGAGCGCGTTGGCCGGATGATGATGATGCACTCCAACGACCGTGAGGAAATCACCGAAGCATTCGCAGGCGACATTATCGCGCTGGCGGGTCTGAAAGACACCACAACAGGTGACACGCTCTGCGCCGTCAACGATCCTGTGGTTCTGGAAACGATGACCTTCCCCGATCCAGTGATCGAGATCGCGGTTGAGCCTAAGACGAAGGCCGACCAAGAGAAAATGGGCATCGGCCTCCAGCGTTTGGCTGCCGAGGATCCATCCTTCCGCGTGGAAACTGATCTGGAATCGGGTCAGACCATCATGAAGGGCATGGGCGAACTTCACCTCGACATCCTGATTGACCGCCTCAAGCGTGAATTCAAAGTCGAAGCGAACATTGGTGCACCACAGGTGGCTTACCGCGAAACCATCGGTCACGCGGTTGAGCACAGCTACACCCACAAGAAACAGTCCGGCGGTTCCGGTCAGTTCGGTGAGGTCAAGCTGTCCATCATGCCAACAGAGCCGGGCGAAGGGTACTCCTTCGAATCCCGCATCGTTGGTGGTGCCGTACCTAAGGAATACATCCCGGGCGTGGAAAAGGGCATCAACTCGGTCATGGACTCCGGTCCATTGGCGGGCTTCCCTGTGATCGACTTCAAGGTCGAACTGCTTGACGGTAAGTTCCACGACGTTGACTCCAGCATCCTCGCCTTCGAAATCGCTGCACGTATGTGTATGCGCGAAGGTATGCGCAAAGCTGGCGCCAAGCTGCTCGAACCGATCATGAAGGTCGAAGTTGTGACACCTGAAGAATACACAGGTGGCATCATCGGTGACCTCACATCCCGTCGCGGTCAGGTACAGGGTCAGGATACTCGCGGTAACGCGATTGCCATCGACGCCTTCGTGCCACTGGCCAACATGTTCGGCTACATCAACACCCTGCGCTCCATGTCTTCGGGCCGTGCGAACTTCACCATGCAGTTCGACCACTACGATCCGGTGCCAAGCAATATCTCGCAAGAGATTCAGGAAAAATTCGCTTAAAAGCGGTGGGCCTTCGGGCCCGCCGTACGCCCTAATTCGGTGCGCCGCACCGCATACACATCAAGGAGGCCATCATGGCTAAGT
>CBFHZX010000062.1:0-10559 GCA_965660425.1 Sulfitobacter sp.
GCTTGACCGTTTCCTCAACCCCGACTTTTTCGAGGATGCAGGCCCCCTGCCCGTGCCACGCCAGATGGACCCGCTGACCTTTCGTCTGTTCGAGACCATCGGAGAAGCGCTGCCCACAGAGCGGCTGCCGCGTGCCTATGCCGTTGCCGACCTGCGCGATGTGGCAGGGTGGAAGTCACAGCTAGAAGCAGCAGAGCGTCTGACCCGCGCAGGAGCCCTCCCCGACAACCGCCTCCTTGGTCTGTATACCAACCGTAGGCCCGCCGCCTCGGGGCGCATCTGGGACCGTGTGCGCGCCGTTCAGCGCTTTGACACCGCCCTCGACACAGGCAGCGCAGAGGCTATCGCAAAGACCCTGCCAGCCGCATGGCAGCAAATCCGCAATGGCGCTTTGGAAGTCAGTTTCGCCAGTGCGTTCCAAGAGCGTCTGACCCACGTAAAGCTTACGGGGCGTGCCGCGCGCATCCAGCAAACGATTGGCTTGCTCTCGCCCGATTACGAAGCTGTCGCCAGAAACTTGAGCGATGAGACATCTGTGACGCTGCAGCACGGTGTGGCCATGGGCGAGGTCACAGGCCCACCGCCTAGCGATGCGCTACCCCGTTCAATCCATGACGCCTTTGCCACCCCCGAACCAAACGCGGAATGGGTCGAAATGGCAAAGAGCGGCCGCTTGGGCGAGGCCCTGCTCGCCACGCTGGACGGACTGCGCAACGGCGCACGCGGCGATTCGCGCGCCCTGCGCGAGGCACTCGGCACCCTGCGCGCTTTGGGACTTGAAGATACAGCGCGCCGCGCATCCCTGCAAATCTTGGCTCTTGAGCGGTCCCCATGAGCACGCGCGCGCCCTCAAGCTGGATTTCCATGTTTCTCGAGGCTCAAGCCGCCGAATTGGGTGCCGCCACCAATACGCTGCTGGCCTACGGGCGCGATCTCAAATACTTTGACAGCTGGCTGGCCCGTAAGAATTCTGTTTTCGATGATGTTACGCGCAGCAATATCGAAGAGTATCTGGTGTTTTGTGACGCTCAGGGTCTGTCCAAATCCACCCGCGCACGCCGCCTCTCGGCCATCAAACAACTCTACCGCTTTGCATTTGAGGAAGGGCTGCGCAGCGACAATCCCGCCATCCAGATCAGCGGCCCAGGTCAGGATAAGCGCCTGCCTAAAATTCTGTCTATCGAAGAAGTGGACCGCCTGCTGTCTGCGGCACGCAGCTTGGGCCGCAACGAGGCTGACCGCATCCGCAACACTTGCTTGATGGAGCTTCTCTATGCCACAGGCATGCGGGTGAGTGAACTGGTAGGCCTGCCCGTGAGTGCCACGCGCGGCGATCCGCGGCTGCTGCTTATCCTCGGCAAAGGCGGCAAGGAACGCATGGTCCCGCTGTCGCCCGATGCACGTGATGCGCTGGCGCTATGGATCCGCATCCGCGACGCGGCGCAAGCCGAGGCAACCGCTCGCAAAAAGCCAGCCTCCAAATTCCTGTTTCCCTCACGCGGCAAGGAAGGGCACCTCACCCGCCACCGCTTTTACCTGCTGATCAAGGAAATCGCCTTCGCTGCTGGCGTGGACCCGACCAAAGTCACGCCGCATACCCTGCGCCACGCCTTTGCCACCCATCTACTGGCAGGGGGCGCCAATTTGCGTGCGATCCAGACTATGCTGGGCCACGCCGATGTGGCCACAACCGAAATCTACACCCATGTGCTGGAGGCGCGATTGTCCGAGCTTGTGCTTGATCACCATCCGCTATCGGATAAAGCGGCCTCCAATAAATAGCGTTTAGCGTGGTGGGCAAGCGTTTCGCACAGCCTCCTTCTTGAATGCGGCACGCTCACCCCCCATAACAGAGGCAACATACCTGAAAGGTTCTCACGCATGGATATGCCATCCGTCACGATTGACGCTGCATTCTGGATTTCTGTCGGCACGATTTTGTTTCTTCTGGTCCTGTCAGGCTGTTTTTCAGGGTCCGAAACAGCACTCACCGCCGCTTCCCGAGGCAAATTACGAACCCAAGCGGACAAAGGCTCTGTCGGCGCGCAGCGTGCTTTGAAAATCACCGAAGATAACGAGCGCTTGATCGGCTCGGTCTTGCTGGGCAACAATCTGGTCAACATCCTTGCCGCCTCTCTTGCCACGGCGCTCTTCACGCGGCTATTTGGCGAAAGTGGCGTGGCGCTGGCCACGCTGGTAATGACTCTGCTGGTGCTTATCTTTGCCGAAGTGCTGCCCAAAACCTACGCCATCACAAATGCCGAACGCGCCGCCTCCATGGTTTCCGGCCCGATCAGCATTGTCGTGCTGATCTTCGCCCCTGTCGTGAGCATCGTGCGCCTGCTGGTGCGCGCCATGCTGCGCCTTCTGGGCGTGCCCGTCGATCCCGACAGCAACATCCTTGCCGTACGCGAAGAAATCGCAGGCGCGCTGCAACTGGGCCACTCCGAAGGCGTGGTCGAGAAAGAGGACCGAGACCGCATTCTGGGCGCGCTTGATCTGCGCGACCGCGTGGTCGAGGAAATCATGCTTCACCGCTCAGGCATCGAAATGATTGATGCAGGCGATGCCCCCAGCGATATCCTCGAACAGTGCTTGCAATCCAACCACACGCGCCTGCCTGTCTTTCGCGATGACCCAGAGAACATCATCGGCGTGATCCATGCAAAGGATCTGTTGCGCGCTATGTACAAGCTGATCGGCGGGCCAGAGGGCGACGCCGCAGCTCTCAAAAACTTCGATATCGCCGATGTGGCGATGGAACCCTATTTTGTACCGGAAACCTCCACTCTGGACGAGCAAATGCGCCAGTTCCTGCACCGCCGCACCCATTTTGCGCTGGTGGTGGACGAATATGGCTCTCTACAAGGCCTCATCACGCTCGAAGATATCCTCGAAGAAATCGTAGGCGAAATCACAGACGAATTCGACCCGCTGGCCGATCACACCGTCAAAACCGACAGTGACGGACAGTACCTCGTCGACGGGGCCATGACCATCCGCGATCTGAACCGCGCCAATGACTGGAACCTTCCCGACGATGAGGCAAACACCATCGCAGGTCTTGTCATCCATGAGGCCCAAATGATCCCCACCCAAGGCCAGGTCTTCTCTTTCCACGGCTTCCGTTTCGAGGTGCTGGCCCGCGATGGCAATCGCATCACAGATCTGAAGATGCGCCCCCTCTAGCCGGTTTCTTTTGGTCAAAAATATCCCGGGGGGCTGTGGCCCAAGGGGCCACAGCGGGGCAGCGCCCCTTCTAGCCGCGCAAGCGGGACCCCGTCGGATCGAACGGCGGCTCGGCCAGTACAGTCGCCTTATGCGCCCGACCCAGCACCATTACATCGACGACATCCCCCGCAGAGACCCCTTTGACAAAACCCAAAGCCAGAGACATGCCAACGCTATATCCATAGGCACCAGACGTCACACGCCCGATCCCCGCACCGTCCTTGAAGATGGGCTCGCCCCCCGTCGCATCCGCATTGGACACATCCGTCTGCTCGGCATCGAGCGCCAGCAGGACAAGTTCCTCGCGCGCGTCATTTTGCATCGTCTGAGCCACAGCTTCGTGGTTGAGGAACTCCTTCTCCATCTTGCAAAGCCGCGCCAGACCCACTTCCTGCGGCCAGTATTCGGGGCTGTATTCACGCCCCCAAGATCCGTACCCCTTCTCGACCCGCAATGACATGAGCGCACGGCTACCCACGGGGCCTGCGCCCACGTCCTTGCCCGCCTCAAGAAGCGCACCGTAAAGGGCGGCCTGATCGCTTTGCTGGCAATGCAGCTCCCATCCCAAATCACCCGTAAACGAGACCCGCAGCGCAAGGCAGCGCACGCCGCCCAAGTCGATCCATTTGGAGCGCATAAAGGGGAAATCCTCAGTTGCGAGTGACGTGTTGGTCAGGCGTTGCAGCATGTCGCGCGATTTGGGGCCTGCGACGTTGAAGCCGCACATCTCAACGGTTTTGCTCTCGAATGTCGTGTCCTCAGGCAATGGCACTTCGTTGAAGAACCGCTGGTGATACCGCTCGGCCATGCCAGACCCGATGATCCAGAATTCATCCTCGGCCAGTTTGGTTACGGTGAAGTCCCCCGCGATACCGCCGCGTTTTCCAATCAATGGCGTGAGACAGGACCGCCCCACAACGCTGGGTATCTTGTTGGCAAAGAGACTGTTCAACCACGCCTCGGCCCCTGCCCCTTTGCACAGGTATTTAGCGAAATTGGAGATATCGATTATGCCTGCATTCTCGCGCAGCATGCGACACTCGGCGCCTACAGTGTCCCACCACGGCTGGCGGGTGAAACCATGGGTCTGGTCCTCCGCGCCGACCTCATCGCCGAAATACAGGGGATGCTCCCAACCGTAGTTCAGACCAAAGACAGCACCGCGTTCTTTTTGCATGGCGTACGCTGGGCGCATCCGTACAGGGCGGCCCGCGCTGCGCTCTTCATTGGGGAAATGGATTTTAAAGCGGTTGGCATATTGGTCCCCTACCCGTGCGTGGGTGAAGGCCTTGTCCGCCCAATCACCAAACCGTGCTACATCCCACGCGAACATGTCATAGCGGCTCTCGCCCGTGACGATCCAATCCGCCGCGAGCAGGCCCATCCCGCCCGATTGCGAAAAGCCAGGGATGATGCCGTTACAGCAGAAATAATTGCGCAATTCGGGCACGGGGCCGAACAGCACATTGGAATCAGGTGACCAGATCATCGGCCCGTTGATGACCCGTTTGATTCCCGCCTCGCCAACGGCAGGCACACGCTCAATGGCGCGCATCATATTCTCTTCGATCCGTTCCAGATCATCGGCGAATAACTCGTGACCAAACCCCTGCGGCGTGCCATCCTCGGCCCAATAGCGCAGGTCTTTCTCATAGGCCCCCACTAGCAGCCCCTTGCCCTCTTGGCGCAAGTAATATTCGCCGTCACGGTCAGCCACAGAGGGCAGACGACGATCAAGGCCTTCAATCTCCACGATGCTCTCCGTCACGAAATACTGATGCTCGGTCGGTTGCAGCGGCAGGGTGATGCCCGCCAATGCAGCGACTTCGCGCCCCCAAAGCCCCGCAGCATTCACGATCCACTGGGTGTGGATATCACCCTTCTCGGTCTGTACGATCCACGAACCATCAGGCTGTTGCTCAGTCCCTGTGACAGGGCAAAAGCGGATGATCTCCGCCCCGTTTTGCCGCGCGCCTGCGGCATAGGCGTTGGTCACACCCGAAGGGTCCACATTGCCGCCGTTCTCTTCGAACATGATGCAGCGGATGCCGTCGTAATTGACCAGCGGGTGCAGCTCCTCGGCCTCCGCGCTGCTCACTTCGCGGAACGGCATGTTATAGTATTTCGCCTTGGCCGCTTGCAGGCGCAGCTGGTGCTCGCGCGCCTCGGTCTGCGCCAGATAAAGGCTACCGGGCTGGAACACACCACAGCTTTGCCCCGTCTCTGCTTCCAGCGCGTTATAGAGGTCCATCGTGTAGTTCTGAATACGGGTGATGTTGTTGTTGTCGTGCAGCCCGTGAATATTGGCCGCCGCGTGCCATGTAGAGCCCGAAGTCAGCTCATCGCGCTCTAGCAAACAGACATCCGTCCATCCTAGTTTAGTCAGGTGATAAAGGATGGAGCAGCCAATAACGCCGCCTCCGATGATGACAGCTTGGGCATGGGTACGCATGAAGACGGGTCCTGTTGGTGAGGCGTTGCTGTGCTAAATTGACGCCCAATGCCTGCAACTGATACCCCTTTTACGACATTATTTGTCGCCTTGAAGCAAAGCGCTTATTTGGGGCGCACATCAGCGTCCGCCGATGCAATCAGCGCTTCACGGTCAGGCTCGAAAGTGAGTGCCTCAAGGCCACGGGCAAGCTCTTGTTTCGCCAGATCGCGCGCCGCACGGCTCAGCCCTTTGTTGGGATGTCGCATCAGGAAGCTCAGGGTTTGTTGTAGACGCTGCTGTACCTCAAGCGTGCCCGCCCCGTTGCGCGAAATCGCACCGAACCCGTCGCGCAACAGATCAACAGGATCAAGCGGCGCCACATTCAAATGCGCCAGCAATGTCTCAGGCTCGGTTTCGGTTTCATCAATGTAGTCCGACAGGATGCGCCCGATGCGGTTGATCACATCAATCGCCGTTCCAGGATCATTTAGCCCGGGCGAGAGCGCTTTCGATCCGATCTCGCTCATCACGATCAGACCGAAACGCGGGTCCTGATCATATTCACGCAAATCGCCAAGAATTATCATCTCTTTCACGTCGGCAATCATCGCATCCCAATCCAGATCATCTCCCATGCTCTGAAAGTTGATCAACGGTGCCCCGATCGCGACAAAGCTGCCAACGCTGCGGGTAAGATAGACGCGAATATCATGTTTCTCGCCCACTGCATTCAGCGCCTCGGGAAAAATTTGGCGGATATAGCCACTCTCCCATGCAAGCACAGGCTTGGCCCCGTCGGGCAGATCACCCGCAAAGGGCCTGCCCCCAAGGCAAGGCTGTGACAGCCGGTCCCTGAACTGAGCGCGGGTGACCTTCTCGACCTCCCGCGACGTGTCCACCAGTTGCCCGAAGCCCTGTAAATGCAGCACCCAGCGGATGAGCGAGACCACGATGACCACCAGAACCAGCACCGTCATCCAAAAGACGACAAACGCACGGTCATCATCATATATGCCCAATTCCCTTAGGATAATGCCCAGAAGGGCATAAACATATGCCCCGATGAACACGGCCATCGTATTCTGGGTTGTCTTGTCTTGCATTATCAATCGGTGCACACGCGGTGTCCACTGGCTCGAAGAGGACTGGTATACCGACACCATCACTGTGATCGAAAAAATTGTCACCGCGAGCATAGCCGAGGCAATAAGCTGTAACAGGCGGTCTGCGGCACTGCCCCCAACACTTCGCGCCATACTGTCTGGCACATAGGGCGTGATAATCTGGCTTACGCCAATAGTCACAAAAGCCAACAGCCCCATTGCCACCACACGCACCTATAATTTGCGTGAATACCGCTGCAGGCGGCGCAAAACGGTTATGATCACAGTATTTGTTTTTCCCATACAGCATAGCTAGCGCGGTGTTCGCATCGGAACCAGCCCCACAGGCAAAACTGTCTAAACGACAAATTCTGTCGCAAAACAACTTGCCCTTCCCGCGCACGTGCCATTGTCTGGGCCAAGATCGTGCAAAGGAATACCGCTATGAAAACCACCACCCGCGTTGCCATTATAGGAGGCGGCGTTGTCGGCGCCTCAGTGCTCTATCACCTGACAAAACTTGGCTGGTCTGATGTGTTGCTGCTGGAACGCTCCGAGCTGACGAGCGGTTCAACATGGCACGCGGCGGGCGGGTTTCACACGCTCAACGGCGACACAAACATGGCCGCCCTGCAGGGCTATACCATCAAGCTCTATAAGGAGCTGGAAGAGATCACGGGCATGTCTTGCGGTTTGCACCACGTGGGCGGGGTGACACTGGCCGACAATCAGGAACGCTTCGACATGCTGCTGGCAGAGCGGGCCAAGCACCGCTTTATGGGCCTCGAGACCGAGATCGTCAGCCCCGAGGAGATCGCCAAGATCGCACCTGTGACCAACCTCGATGGTATCATTGGCGGGCTTTATGATCCGCTCGACGGGCACCTTGATCCCTCTGGCACCACCCACGCCTATGCCCGCGCAGCAAAGATGGGCGGCGCGGAAATCTACACCCATACGATGGTGCAAGAGACCAACCAACGGCCCGACGGCACATGGGACGTGGTCACTGACAAGGGCAAAATCCATGCTGAGCATATCGTGAACGCAGGCGGGCTCTGGGCGCGCGAAGTGGGTGCGATGGCGGGCGTTTACCTGCCCCTCCACCCGATGGAGCATCAGTATCTGGTTACCGAAGAAGTCCCCATGATCCGTGAAATGATGGACAGCGGGCGCGAGCATCCGCACGTTATGGACCCCGCAGGCGAATCGTATCTGCGCCAAGAAGGCATGGGCCTTTGCATCGGTTTCTATGAACAGACCTGCCGCCCGTGGGCCGTTGGCGGCACACCGTGGAGCTTTGGTCAGGACCTGCTGGCCGATGATTTCGACAAGATCGAGGACAGCATCAACTTCGCCTACAAACGCTTCCCCGATCTGGAGCGTGCGGGCGTTAAAAACGTGATCCACGGCCCCTTCACCTTTGCCCCTGACGGCAACCCGCTGGTCGGTCCCGTGCCGGGTCTGCGCAACTACTGGAGCGCTTGCGGCGTGATGGCGGGGTTCAGCCAAGGCGGCGGTGTGGGTCTGACCCTCGCGCAATGGATGACCGAGGGCGAGCCCGAGCGTGATGTCTTTGCCATGGACGTGGCGCGGTTCGGGAAATGGATCAGCCCTGGCTATACCCTGCCGAAGGTGATCGAGAACTATCAAAAGCGCTTCTCCGTCGCCTACCCAAACGAAGAGCTGCCCGCCGCGCGGCCCCACCAGACCACGCCGATGTATGACATCTTTAGCAACATGGGCGCGGTCTGGGGCCAGCAATTCGGGCTGGAGGTGCCGAATTACTTTGCCCAAGCGGGCGAGCCTGCCTACGAGACATCCTCCTTCCGCCGCTCGGACGCGTTTGGCGCCACAGGCCGCGAAGTGCGCGCCGTGCGGGAAGGCGTGGGCATCAACGAGGTACAGAATTTTGGCAAGTACCTGATTTCAGGAAAAAAAGCACGCGCATGGCTTGACCGCGTGATGGCAGGACGTGTGCCTGTGCAGGGGCGTATTTCTCTGACTCCAATGCTCTCGCCTAAGGGTCGCTTGATCGGGGATTTCACGATCTCTTGTCTGGGAGATGAACTGTTCCAGCTGACCGCCTCTTATGGCGCGCAGGACTTCCACACCCGCTGGTTCGAGCAGCAGATGGAGGACGGTGTGCATGTGGAGAATATCTCCAACCGCCGTACGGGATTCCAGATTGCAGGGCCAAAGGCGCGCGAGGTGCTACAGGCCTGCACGCTAGATGATATCGCAGCGATGAAATTCCTCGATGTGCGGCCCGTCACCGTGGGCATGACCAATTGTCTGGTCCAGCGCGTGAGCTACACAGGCGATCTGGGCTATGAGATTTACTGCGACGCCATGGGCCAGCGCCAGCTCTGGCAAACGCTGTGGGAGGCGGGCCAACCGCACGGGATGACGCCCTTCGGGATGCGCGCGATGATGTCGCTGCGGCTTGATAAATTCTTTGGCGCGTGGCTGTTGGAATTCGGGCCAGACTACACCGCCGCCGAAACGGGGATGGACCGTTTTGTCAGCTTCAAGAAGAACGTGGATTTCATCGGCCGTGCCGCCGCAGAGGCCGAGCGCAAAGACGGCCCCGCGCGCAAACTGGTGGCCTTCGAGGTGGATGCGCTGGACGCTGATGTGCAGGGCTACGAGCCGATCTGGCTCGGTGGTGAAGTTGTAGGGTTCTGCACCTCGGGCGGCTATTCTCACTATGCCGAGAAATCCGTGGCCCAAGGCTTCCTGCCCACAAGAACCATCAAGGAAGGTCTGGACGTCGAGATCGAAATCTTGGGCCAGATGCGCCCTGCCCGCCTGATCACGACACCGCTGTTTGACCCAGACGGTGCACGCATGCGTGGCTGATCGCATTGCCATATTGGTGCTGGCGGCAGGTAGCTCTACCCGCATGCGGGGCCGTGACAAGCTGTTGGAGGAGGTGGACGGCGCGCCCATGCTGCGCCGTCAGGTGGCACGGGCAATCGCAATGGGCTGCCCAGTATTCGTGACCCTGCCTGCCGCCCCACACCTGCGCTATGGCGCGCTTGAGGGGCTGGAATGCAAAATCGTTTCTGTTGAAGATGCGGATGAGGGTATGAACGCCAGTTTGCGCGCAGGTGTTGCTACGGTGCAGGATGTGTGTGACGCGGTCATGGTGCTCCTCGCTGATATGCCCGACATCGACACGAACGACATGAAGAAGATGCTGGAAGCCGTTGATCTAAATTCTGAAATCCTGATCTGGCGCGCTACCACCCAAGACGGGCGCGCAGGACATCCAATCATCTTTCACAAGACGCTTTTCCCCTCGCTTCTGCATCTGTCGGGCGACAGCGGCGGCAGCGCGGTTGTGAAGGCGCACCGCGATAAGGTTCAGTTGATCGCGTTACCCGACACCCATGCACGCGCCGATCTTGATACACCAGAGGCATGGGACGCGTGGCGCGCGGGCAAGCCGCTTACTTGAGCAGCGCTGCCTCCCGCCGCGAGGCACTACGCCTTGCAGGGGTATAGCGCGCGATCCCCTCTTTGGTTGCCAACTCGGGAAAGACCTCAAGTATCTCAATACGTTGAGCATTTCCGATACCAACCAGCGCCGCCACATCGGCTTGAAAACTCTCTGACCAGCAACCATCAGACATAAGCACCTCATGTCCATCAAACATCAGATGCAGATAGGAGGTGGCGATATTTTGCATGGTCTCAACCCCGACCAGACCTTTCAGCTGTTTGGCCGCGACCAATACCTCGCTGTCCTCGAAATGCAGCACCGTCTTGTCGTTGGCGGCTTTGTT
>CBFHZX010000063.1:0-10522 GCA_965660425.1 Sulfitobacter sp.
CGTTGTGCCAACTTGGCTGCAAAAGTCCACACTCCAGCACACTCAAAAGTGCACGCGCTGAAAGCGGCAGTCATGCTTCGCAACGTCTCAACTCAAACGATCAGGAGTTAATGGTGCTGTGAGGGAGGATTGAACTCCCGACCTCGTCATTACCAATGACGCGCTCTACCACTGAGCTACCACAGCATCTATCTGGCGCTGACTAGCGGCAATTGCAGCATCGTGCAAGCCAAATTCGCAGCTATCTGGACCCTGCGCGCCACCTGCGCTAGACACACGATATGGCAGACAAACAGCCCCCGATCCCGCAGCCGCAATCGGCCAAAGCCGCCGCCGCCGCGCGCAAGCAGGCAAGGCTGTCCCAAGCGCTCAAAGCCAACATGGCAAGGCGCAAAGGGCAGGCCCGCGCGCGTGCAAACGAGGGGCAGGACATGACAACAGGCAAAGCGCAAAACTCGCCACACAAGGAAGACTAAGGCATGGATGCAATTCTGGTACGGGGCAGTGGCCCGCTCTCTGGTTCAATCCCGATCGCAGGCGCGAAAAATGCAGCCCTCGCGCTCATGCCCGCCACCTTGCTGAGCGAGGAGCCGCTGACCCTCACCAATGCGCCGCGGCTGAGCGATATCCGCACCTCCACCCAATTGCTGCAATCGCTTGGTGCCGAAATCACGACGCTACAGGAAGGCCGCGTGATCTCGATGTCCTGCCACGGTGCGATCAACACCCGCGCCGAATACGACATCGTGCGCAAGATGCGCGCTTCCAATCTGGTGCTTGGGCCGCTGCTGGCGCGCGAAGGATACGCCGAAGTCTCGCTTCCGGGCGGGTGTGCCATTGGCGCACGCCCCATGGACATCCACACCGACGGTCTTGCAAAGATGGGCGCACAGATCGACCTGCGCGATGGCTACCTTTACGCCAAGGCCGAGGGCGGCCGCCTTAAAGGGACCGTGATCGACTTCCCCTTTGCCTCCGTCGGCGCGACAGAAAACATCATGATGGCCGCCACTCTGGCCAAAGGCACCACCGTCATCAACAACGCCGCGCGCGAGCCCGAGATCGTGGACCTCGCCGACTGCCTGCGCCGCATGGGCGCGCAAATCGAGGGCGACGGCACGCCGACCATCACCATCCAAGGTGTTGACCGCCTCGGTGCGGCCACCCATCCTGTTGTCACCGACCGCATTGAACTTGGCACCTACATGCTCGCCCCCGCCATCTGCGGCGGTGAGGTGGAGCTTCTGGGCGGCCGCATCAGCCTGATCGGTGCGTTTTGCGAAAAACTCGACGCTGCGGGCATCGATGTGACCGAGACGGACAAGGGCCTCAAGGTCAAACGCCGCAGCGACCGCGTGCATGCCGTGGACGTCACAACAGAGCCGTTCCCCGGGTTCCCCACAGACCTGCAAGCACAAATGATGGCACTCCTGTGCACCGCCGAAGGCACCTCCACGCTTGAGGAGAAAATCTTCGAGAACCGCTTTATGCACGCGCCAGAGCTCATCCGCATGGGCGCAAAAGTCGACGTGCAGGGCGGCAAAGCTGTGGTCACAGGCGTCGACAAACTGAAAGGCGCACCCGTCATGGCAACCGACCTGCGCGCCTCCGTCTCGCTCATCCTCGCAGGCATGGCCGCCCAGGGGGAGACGAAGGTGAGCCGCGTCTACCACCTTGATCGCGGCTACGAGCATGTGGTCACAAAGCTCTCGGGCGTGGGCGCAAATATCGAACGGATCAAAGACGAATGAGCATGGACGCCACATTTGAGGACGGGGCCGAGGCACCGCTCAACCTCGGCGCGCTGGACGCGGATGACCTGCAAGTTATCTCCTCCCTTACCCAAGACGCCGTGTTCCCCGCCTCCGAAATGCAGTGGGACAGGCGGGCAGGGCGGTTTGCCCTGCTCCTGAACCGCATGCGCTGGGAGGACTCGGGCGCAGACCGCCATGCGCCCGAGCGCGTGCAATCCGTGCTGGTCTTCAACACGGTTCAGGCCGTTGCTTCCCAAGGCGTGCCAAAAGGCGACGCCGATACGGTCCTGTCCCTTCTGCACATCGCATTTGAGGAAACCAACGCCCCTTCGGGTCATATCCTGCTCACGCTTGCAGGTGACGGCGCGATCCGCCTCACCGTCGAAGCTCTGGATGCGACCCTCAAGGACGTTACACGCCCCTACACTGCTCCGTCGAAAAAACGCCCCAGACACCCCGACTAATGGTAAAAATCATTGAGGCGACAGGGCAGGACAAAGGGCACTGGCGCACTCTTCGCCGTGACGGCATCGCACGCTACCCGAGTGACTTCTTGCTGAGTTTGGCACAACACGATGCCAGTCCCATCGACGCCGACACCGCAAGGCTAGAGAAGGGTGGCAGATTCCTCGCGTGGCAGCGTGCACGACCCGTAGGCCTTATCGGCATCACTCCCCACGCGTCCCCCTCCATGCGCCACCGCGCCGAGGTTGGACCGCTTTATGTCATTCCCGAACTCCACGGCTCGCCAACAGCAACGCAATTGCTCCAAGCCACCGTTGATCACGCCATAGCCAAAGGCATCTGGCAGCTCGAACTGACGGTAAACGAGGCCAACACCCGCGCCACCGCCTTCTACAAGCGCGAAGGCTTCCTTCAATACGGTCGCCTCCCCAATGCGGTAATCGGTGCAAGCGGTCCAGAACATGATCTGATGATGCTCCACACCCTGCCACAGGCATCCCCTTCATTTTGCCCTTAAACTGAAATCCCACGCCCCCTGCCCAAACGCCGCACCCCTCTTGAGCACCGTCCCATTCCCCGCTAATTCCTGACACAACCACAGGAGCCGCCCCCATGCCCGTATTCCTCGACGCCACAGCCCCCGATTTCGAGACGGCCTTCACAACCCTGCTAAACGCCAAGCGTGAAGACAGTCCCGATGTTGACGCAGTCGTTGCGGACATCATCGCAGAGGTGCGCGCCCAAGGCGACGCCGCCGTGATCGCGCTGACCGAGAAATTCGACCGCATCACGCTCACCCCCGACACTCTGCGCATCACCCCCGAGGAGGTCGCGAAAGCGAGTGAGGAGGTCAGCCCGGAAGACCGAGCAGCGCTGGAACTCGCCGCCGCCCGTATCCGCGCCTACCACCAACGCCAACTCCCCGAAGACGCTGAATGGACGGATGAGGCAGGCGCCACGCTTGGCTGGCGCTGGACCGCCGTCTCCGCCGCAGGCCTCTACGTGCCAGGGGGCCTCGCCAGCTATCCCAGCTCGGTGCTGATGAACGCCATTCCAGCTAAAGTCGCAGGGGTGCAACGCCTCGCCATGGTCGTGCCTACGCCCGATGGCATCCTCAACCCATTGGTCCTGCTCGCCGCCCAGATCGCGGGCGTGGACGAGATTTACCGCATCGGCGGCGCGCAGGCCGTGGCCGCACTCGCCTATGGCACCGATACGATTGCCCCCGTGGACAAAATTACTGGCCCGGGTAATGCTTTCGTCGCCGCCGCCAAACGCCGTGTGTTCGGCAAGGTTGGCATCGATATGATCGCAGGCCCTTCGGAAATCCTCGTGGTTGCCGACGCTGACAACGATCCCGACTGGATCGCCCTCGATCTTTTGTCCCAAGCCGAACATGATGAGAGCGCGCAATCCATTCTCATCACCACAGATGCCGCCTTTGGCATCGCAGTGGCGCGCGCGGTTGAGCAGCGGCTCGAGACCCTCCAGCGCGCTGCTATTGCAGGCCTCTCATGGCGCGACTTCGGCGCGATCATCACCGTCCCCGACCTTGATGTCGCCGCCAAGCTTACCGACCGCATCGCCCCTGAGCACCTCGAGCTTTGCGTCGCCGACCCGCACGCGCTCAGCGCAAACATCACCCACGCAGGCGCGATATTCTTGGGCCAATGGACACCCGAAGCCATTGGCGACTACGTCGGAGGCCCCAACCACGTGCTGCCCACCGCACGTTCTGCGCGCTTCTCCTCTGGCCTCTCGGTGCTGGACTTTATGAAGCGCACGACGTTGGCCCACATGACGCTTGAGGCTTTGCGCGCCGTAGGCCCTGCCGCCGAACGCCTCGCCTCTTCCGAAAGCCTTGAGGCGCACGGCCTCTCTGTCACCGCGCGATTGGACAAGCTGAATCGATGATGCCATTGGTCGAGGCCGCACCGCGCAAGTGGATCGCGCCCCCTATGTTCGCGGCCATTACTTTCGTGTTCCAGATTCAATTCAGCCAAAGCACAACTATTGTTGCCCTCATGGCCGCGCTCGCCGTTCTGACATGCTTCACGTCAATGACCCTTCGGGAGGCAGAATGGTGCGCCATAAGAGGAATCACCGCGCTCAACCGGTAAGACATCTTTGGCTACGGCTGCGCATTCGTGTTCGACGTGACGCTCATTCTTGGTCTGATCGTGGGGGCGGGCAATTGGACATCATTGGGTCGCTTCTCCATCTTCGCGCTTCTTGTCGCGGCGGCGGTCGTGATGGCGATGCTCTGGGAGATCCGCAACGCGTACGAACCCGAAGATGCAGAACCCAGGATCAGGCGTCGCCATTGGCTCGGCCCAGTGAGCCTTCTGGCGGCGGGTATCATAATTTGGTTCGCCCAAGGGGTGCAGACGACTTCGGGTTCCCAACCTTTTGTAGTCCTTGTTGGCATAAGCATCATCATTACGGCGCTTGATCGGAGAACGGAGTTTGCAGGGCTGGCGCGGGTGGCACGCTCTTCCTTGGCGGGCTTGGCCCTCGTCCTGCTGTTCTTGAACGCTCTGCAGCTCACCTGATCCTACCCCACCGCATTGCCAGCAGGCCGAGCCTCGCGTATTCAGTCGCAAACCTACTCAGAGAAGGATGCGCCCCATGCCCCGCATCACCCATATCGTCCTCGATGATGCCAACCTGCCGCCCCCCACGCCCGAGATCGAGCAGGAGCGCCGTGTCGCCATGTTCGACCTGCTGGAAGACAACACATTCGTCCTGCCCGCGCGCGAGGATCGCGCCGCCCCCATCGGCCCCTACCACCTTGGCCTGTCGATCCGCGACAAGCGGCTGGTGTTCGATGTGACTACCGAGCTGGACGAGAAAGCCGCCGAATTCCACCTCTCGCTGGGTCCCTTCCGCCAAGTGGTGAAGGACTATTTCCAAATCTGTGAGAGCTACTTCGACGCGGTCAAAAAACTCCCCCCCGCCCAGATCGAGACGATTGATATGGCGCGCCGCGGCATCCACATGGAAGGCTCCCGCGTGCTGCAAGAGCGGCTCGAGGGCAAGGCCGAGATCGACATCGACACCGCGCGTAGGCTCTTCACCCTCATCTGCGTCCTGCATTTTAGAGGCTGACGGGTGACGCAAGAGCTTCCCCAATCGGTCCTCTTTTGTTGTGACCACAACGCCGTCCGCTCCCCCATGGCCGAAGGGCTGATGAAGCAGATGTACGGCACGGACGTCTATGTCCAATCCGTGGGCGTCAAAAATGATCTCGAGATCGACGGCTTCTCCATCGCTGTCTGTCAGGAAATGGGCGTTGAGCTCTCGCGCCACCGCTCGCGCAGCTTTGACGAGATGGAGGATTGGGGCGATGATCTGAGCAGCTTTGATCTGGTGGTGGCCCTTTCGCCCGCCTCCCAACGCCGCGCACTGGAATTGACGCGCTTCTACCACCTCGAGGTGGAATACTGGCCCATCCTAGACCCCACAGGGCTGGGGGAGGGGCGCGAGGCCAAACTCACCCAATTCCGCGCCGCCCGTGACCAGATCAAGACGCGGCTGGCAGAGCGTTTCGGACCGCCCACAAAGCCGCCCGTCTAGGCTGCCCTAACTACCGCACAAACGCGATGCGGTCTGGCCGTAGGCTTTCCAAACATCCCAAAACGTATTGTCGCTGGCGCGGTCCGACTGCCGCCACTCCTGCATTTTATGCGGGTCCTTGAACGCTTTAACCCCGCGCCGCTGCTGTGCATTGGTCAGCTCGCGGTCCGCCACTGCCTGCACACATCCGCACTGCGCCGACGTCGCCGCACGGCGGTTCTGCGCCAAACACGCCCGCTTAATCGGCCCGTTCGCATCCAGTGTCGCAGGCTTGAACACCGCCCGAGACACAGATTTCCCAACGCCACACCCGCCAAGCATCCCTACAGCCACAAGGGCCAAAATCACTGATTTCATCACTCTGCCTCTGTCTCGAGCCGCTCACGGGGTTGGCCCCTTTTGGTGCGGCTGTTCTGCTTTGTGCTTAGAATAGCACGGATCAATAGGACGGGGAAAGAGAGGAGTGATCCTCCCAATGTCTGGCTTGTGGCACGTCGCAAATGGTACTGCGCGGCACTGAAAGCCATACGGCGCGCTGCCATTTGCCAACCGCTGATGGTCAACGCGTGGCCTTTGATCGGCGTTACAGTAATATGCAAAATTCAGATTGATGCAAAAAAGCAGCGCAAAATTCCCCCGCTGGTTGTGTTGCGCGGTGTATTTCCCAGTTCAGGACGTAAGTGACTGTTCAGACACAGCTTTGGTGGAGTAGTATTCTGTATGGCAATGACACAGACTCGGCTCAATGCGGAGTTTACAGCACTAAAGCGCGGTGATGCGATGGATTTGACCGATGTCGCTCTGCGCATCGGTATCGCCTTTGTCTGCAGCCTTGCGCTGTGGTTTGCCACTTCGCTGATAATCACGTTGGTTTGGGGGATTAGCTATAGTGTCCTGACATTAGCCCATGTCATTTTTTTAAAAAGCAGAACCGGAGATGTGCAAAAGTGGGAGTTGCTGGCCGCGATTGCATCTAGCGTAGTGCCTACGTTTTATTTCAGCGCAATGATTATTTTCGTGGCGATGATTGCGGACGGAGAGCTTGTTTTGCTTGCCTCATCAGGGTGCATTGGTGTGGCCCTGCATTGTCTGGCGCGAAACACAGAGTTCAGTATTTCCGCGTATATTGATGCGCTTTGTGTGGTAGTTGCAGGTGTTGGGCTGACTCTGGCGGAAGTGCACAATGTTTCAGACACTTCAAAGAGTGTCGCTGTCGCAGTTGGGGCCTTATGTGCACTGATATATTTTTGGTTCAGCTTTCGGCAGATCATTCAAATGCGGATCGTGCTTGAGGAAAAGACGCTCAAGGAGATCCAAAGCCAGAAGATGCGCGCATTGGGGCAGCTCACCAGCAGAGTGGCACATGACTTCAACAATCTGCTCACCGTAATTCGCGGCAATGTCGAGCTGGCCTCGATTGATCCGAATGACAAACAGAACAAAGAGTATTTACAAGCCGCGGAAATTGCGTCTGATCGAGGAGCAGAGCTTGTGCGGCAACTGCTCGCATACGGGCGTCAATCCGAATTGCGCACGACACAGCTTGATCTGTCGCGGATGTTGGAGCGACTTTGTGTCGTTCTGCCGCGTATTTTGCCCGCCACGATCGAACTGGAATACCAAGCAGCCGAGTTTGATCTTGTCTTTGAGACGGATGAAACTCTGCTTGAAAGCGCGCTGTTGAACCTTGTGATCAATGCGCGCAATGCTATCGGCAGCGCGAAAGGTCGCATTCGTATCGGTGCCGAGAAAAACCCAAATGGCACCTGCCTTGATATAACCGTAGAAGACAGCGGTCCCGGCATGTCGGAAGAGGTTCTGGCCCGCGCGTCAGATCCGTTCTTCACAACGCGCGGTGTGGGCGAAGGGTCGGGGTTGGGGCTGTCTATGGTTGCGGGTTTTGCAAAGCAATCAGGTGGCGATCTGCTTTTTGAAAACCTCGCACCACGCGGATTCCGCGCCACTTTGCGCCTGCCGTTGTAAATGGGGATCACGTCCGCGACCCAAGCACGCGGGTCTAGGCGGTATATGCCCAAAGACGGCGCCTGCCGCGCGCTTCACATGTCGTGTTCGGCTGGCGCCCAGCCAAAGGTGCGACAAGTTTGACGGTACGATCATCTGCCTTGACCGCTCCTCAAAACCCCATCATATCCCTAGCATGACACCGCTTTCACATATCCGCAATTTCTCCATCGTCGCCCATATCGACCATGGCAAATCCACCCTTGCTGACCGTCTCATCCAAGAGACGCAGACCGTTGCCTTGCGCGATATGAAGGCGCAGATGCTCGACAACATGGACATCGAGCGCGAGCGCGGCATCACCATCAAGGCCCAGACCGTGCGCATCAATTACAAGGCGCTCAATGGCGAGGAATACATCCTCAATCTCATCGACACGCCGGGTCACGTGGACTTCGCCTATGAGGTCTCCCGTTCCATGCGCGCCGTCGAAGGCTCCCTGCTGGTCGTGGACAGCACCCAAGGCGTCGAGGCCCAGACGCTGGCCAATGTCTATCACGCCATCGACGCGGACCACGACATCGTGCCCGTGCTCAACAAAATCGACCTCCCCGCCACCGATTGTGACCGCGTGGCCGAGCAGATCGAGGACGTCATCGGCATCGACGCGTCAGGCGCCATCCGCGTCTCCGCCAAAACGGGCGAGGGCATCATCGAGACGCTGGAAGCAATCGTCGAACACCTCCCCGCGCCCAAAGGCACGCTCGACGCGCCCTTGAAGGCCATGCTGGTGGATTCATGGTACGACAGCTACCTTGGCGTGATCGTTCTGGTGCGCATCATGGACGGCCAGCTCAAAAAGGGCGAGTGGATCAAGATGCTGTCGAACGGCTCCACCCACCACGTGGACCGCATCGGCGTCTTCCGCCCCGACATGACCGAAATCGACGTGCTCGGCCCGGGGGAGATCGGCTTCCTCACGGCCTCCATCAAACAGGTGCGCGACACCCGCGTGGGCGACACGATCACCCATGAGAAGAAGGGCACCGAAGAGGCGTTGCCAGGCTTCAAGCCGTCCCAACCCGTGGTTTTCTGTGGCCTCTTTCCCGTGGACGCGGCGCAATTCGAAGACCTGCGCGACAGCATCGGAAAACTGGCCCTCAACGACGCAAGCTTCTCCTACGAGATGGAGACCTCAGCTGCCCTCGGTTTCGGCTTCCGCTGCGGCTTCCTCGGGCTGCTGCACCTCGAAGTTATCCGCGACCGGATCGAGCGCGAGTATGACATCGATCTCATCACCACCGCGCCCAGCGTGATCTACGACATCCACATGCGCGACGGCGAAGTGCAGCAATTGCACAACCCCGCCGACATGCCCGACCTCACCTTCGTCGACCATCTGGAGGAGCCGCGGATCAAGGCGACCATCCTTGTCCCCGACGAATATCTGGGCGACGTCCTCAAACTCTGCCAAGACCGCCGCGGCATTCAGGAAGACCTCACCTACGCAGGCTCCCGCGCGATGGTGGTCTACGACCTGCCGCTCAACGAAGTGGTGTTCGACTTCTACGACCGCCTCAAATCGGTGACCAAGGGTTACGCCAGCTTCGACTACCAGATGATCGGCTACCGCGAGGACGCGCTGGTCAAAATGAGCATCCTCGTCAACGACGAGCCTGTCGACGCGCTGAGCACAATGGTCCACCGCGACCGCGCCGAACAACGCGGCCGCGCGATGGTGGAAAAACTAAAAGACCTCATCCCCCGCCACATGTTCAAAATCCCGATCCAAGCGGCGATCGGCGGCAAGGTCATCGCGCGCGAGACACTCTCCGCGATGCGCAAAGACGTGACGGCCAAATGTTACGGCGGTGACGCGTCGCGCAAACGCAAGCTGCTGGACAAGCAGAAGGCGGGTAAGAAGAAGATGCGTCAGTTTGGGAAAGTAGATATCCCGCAGGAAGCATTTATTTCAGCGCTAAAAATGGATGGCTAAAAGCCGTCCGTTTTTAGCGACGGTGGGAGGCAGCGTATTGCAAAGCAATGCGCGTTCCCACACGGTGCAGAATCAGGGCTGGTAAACGGCGAAAAGTCGGCCATTTTCGGCCGCGGTAGAAGGCACCGTAGTACAGAGCGAAGCGCGTTTCCAACCGCTGAAAGGTAAATGCACACTAAGGTTGTAATTCGCATAAAGCATTCCCAGTTATATTTGTAGTGCGGAAATGCAATTGGGGTGGCTATGCGTAGGATATTTCTTAGTTTTCAGATGGAAAACAAAAAGCAGGTAGACGGAATTAGGTTGCTTAAGTGGAACAAAGGCTTTCCACTTGAATTCTACGATGAGTCTGTCCGTATCGCCTATAAAAGTAACAATACATCTTACATCAAGGCCCAGATAAAGCCAAAAATACAGCGCTGCTCTGCTACAATCTGCTTTTTAGGGCAAACTACATGGCAAAGTGAATTGGGAAATTGAAACATCCTTAGCGGCTGGAAATGAATTGCTTCTTATGGGCTTGCCGAATGGCCCAGAACGTCTTCAGGTTCCATCTGCTGCAAATGGTTTCGGATGGCATCTGTGGTCCCTCGATATGCTGACAAGATTTTCGGAAAAATGAATGATGATGACAACAGCGGTTACAAGCGTCTGGAAGACCAAATTGACTGGTATGATCTTAAGAGTGGAAGCTCGCAGCGGTATTATAAGAGGACGAAGTATTTCACGATCATCGCATCAGCATCCATTCCAATTATCGCTGTGTTGG
>CBFHZX010000064.1:0-9148 GCA_965660425.1 Sulfitobacter sp.
TTCGAATTTGCCCATCATGGTATCACAGAACGTCAGTTCGCTTTTGCTGAGCCCTTCGTCTGGTTTATGGCCGTCTGAGGCCATATCTCCGTGCCCATTTCGCCATACTTCTTCTTCCAACGGTAATAGGTTTGTTCAGTCACACTGATCTGTCTGATTGCATCGATCCGGTGCATGCCTTGCCCCATCAGAACTTCAACCTGCCGTAACTTCACGACAATCTCTTCGGGCTTGGGTCTCTTATTCGCCATCTATGGTCCTCCGCTTTCCTAACTATAGGGGCGGACCACTTCAAAAGGGGAGGCTCAGTCTTCGTGGGCTTGAGCATACCCGCCGCATCGACCTTGAAGACTGGATGGATCATCTCGGGCTTGATTGCGTTGTTTTTCCAGCTGTTGCGGACGTCGGGCGCGCTGATGCCGATACAAATCCATACGCTGCCGATCATGCGTGGCCAAACGGTGTTTGGGTTGCAAATGGCAACCTTGCGATCCGCCATTTTGGCATACCGACAGTTACCGTCCCGATGGGTGTTATGACCGACACAGCCATGCCCGCAGGCCTGACATTTGCGGGGCGGAGCAACACAGATAGTGATCTTTTGGCGTATGCATGTGCCTTCGAGAGCGTTGGAAAGCACCGGACCGCGCCTGATTTAGAGTATTGAATTAGAGGCGCTCCACAGCATTCGGGTGCTGCTCCGTTTTACAGAGGCTGCATGTGCGAAGTTATACCGCCTCAGCGGGGGCAAGAAGATCGCATGGCGGATTGTCCCGCACAGCAGAGCTTGGGGTAAATTGCAGCGAAAGCCCGCTTTCCGCTCTCTGCTACCTCCTACCCAAACAAAAAAGCGCGCCCCGATCGTCCGAGGCGCGCTTTTGGGTCTGGTCGTACCGCTCAGGCTTACGCGTTGGCTTCGCGGATTTTATCGGCGGCTTCCTTGTCAAAGCCTACGCCATTGTCGGCAAGGAATGTATCAAGCTCACCTGACAGCGTCATTTCGGTGATGATGTCACATCCACCGACGAATTCGCCCTTCACATAAAGCTGGGGGATGGTGGGCCAGTCCGAGTAGTCCTTGATGCCCTGACGGATGTCCTCATCGGCCAGCACGTTCACGTCGGAATATTCGACGCCCATATAGTTCAGCACACCCGCCACTTTGGAGGAGAAGCCGCACTGCGGCATTTCCTTGGTACCTTTCATGAACAGAACAACGTCGTTGTTTGTGACGGTTTCTTTGATCTTGGTGTTTGCATCGCTCATTGGTTTAATCCTTGTTCTTTTTGTGGAAGGCGGCGTGATAGCGCCGCGCATAGGTTTCATCGTCGGGCATGGCATCAACAGAGGTGCTGACAACACTGGTGAGACTGCCGCGCTTGGTCCAGATATTGTTCACCCGCTCAAGGCTGTCGTTGCTGCGCTGGGCGCGGCGGATCTGCGCCATGTCAATCGCCTCCATCCCCAGTTCGGGCTTTTGTTCGGTGGGCCGTACAGGTTGGCGGCTGGAGAGGCGGCGGTACTGACCTTTGGCGGCGCGGTATTGCGCGGCGCTGATCACAACCCCGCAGGCAACAATCGCACCAAGGATCAGCATCCAGTCCACGGTTATTCAGGGGCCTTGGTGGTCAGGGCAAGCGCGTGCAGCTCGCCTGCGGGGCCGTCCATCTTGCCCTTGAGTGCTGCATAGACGGCGCGCTGTTGCTGCACACGGTTTTTCCCGCGAAAGCTCTCATCAATGACCATGGCAGACATATGCACACCGTCATTGCCCTCAACCACGATCTGGGCATCGGGAAATGTGATCCGCAACAGGTCTTCGATCTCATTGGCTTGCATGGGCATGGGACGCCTCCGTTTTGTGTTGTTCGAGTTAGATGTAATAGGGGGGCGACCCGCGTGCAAGAGAACACAATGACACCTTGCACAGCGGCGGGGATTGTCGGACGGTGGTAGCCTGATTTGCACAGATTGGAGGCCCGTGATGAACACACTGACAGGCGCACCCGAACAGGCACTCGCATGGATACGCGGCGGGCAGGGCGCGGCCCTTGCCACAGTGATTGAGACTTGGGGGTCCGCGCCGCGCCGTGTGGGCGCACAGATGGTCGTCGCTTCGGATGGCGCGATGGAAGGCTCCGTCTCGGGCGGCTGTGTTGAGGGGGCCGTTGTGCTGGAGGCGCTCGAGGCGCTGGACGAGGGCGAGAGCAAGCTGCTGGAATACGGGGTGAGTGACGGTGATGCCTTTGCTGTGGGGCTGGCCTGCGGCGGCACCATCCGCGCGCTGGTAGAGCCGATTGGCGCGGGCGGTATGCCGCTTGAGATGCTGGAGGCGCTGGTAGAGGCCCGCGCCGCCCGCACGCCCGTGGCCTATGTCACAGCCCTTGATGGGAGTGCGCGCAAGCTGGTGCAGGACGGCTATGAGGACCGCTTTCGCAAGGACCGCTCTGGAATTGAGGAAGACGGGCAGACATTCGTTGCCATCCACAATCCGCCTCTGCGCCTTGTGGTGGTGGGGGCGGTGCACATCGCCCAAGCCCTTGTGCCCATGGCGCAGATCGCGGGGTTTGATCCTTACGTGATTGACCCGCGGGAGGCTTTTGGCTCTCAGGCGCGCTTTCCTGATGCCCAAGTTATCAACGACTGGCCTGATGCGGCGCTGGGCGAAGTAGGGGTGGATATGCGCACCGCTCTTGTGCTGCTCACCCATGATCCTAAGCTGGACGATCCCGCCCTGCACATCGGGCTTGGGTCGGGGGCATTCTACATAGGGGCGCTTGGCTCCAAACGCACGCATGCGGCGCGCGTTGAGCGGATGACCGAAGCGGGGTTCAGCGCACACACGATTGTGCGGATCAACGGGCCTGTTGGACTTGACATAGGGGCGTCTGGCCCTGCCGAGATTGCCGTCTCGATCCTTGCGCAGATCATCGAGAGTCTGCGCATGGCATGACATTCGGCGAGGTCTCTCTGGATAGCGCCCTTGGCCACATCCTTGCCCATTCCGTCGGGCTAGGGGAGGGGCGGCTGCGCAAAGGGCTCGTGCTTGACCGCGATGCCATTGCTGCCCTGCGCACTGCGGGGGTGGAGCGGGTCACCGTTGCAATGCTGGACGCGGATGACGTGGACGAGAACACGGCCGCCGACGCGTTGGCTGATGCGCTTATGGTGCAGAGCATAGGGCTACGCCGCAGCGCTGCCTTCACAGGGCGAGTGAACCTGATTGCCGAGAGCGCGGGCGTGGCTGTGCTGGATGTTGCAGCGCTTCATGCCGTGAACGGGGGCGATCCGATGATCACCGTGGCCACCGTGCCGCAACACCATCAATTGTGCGAAGGCGATCTGGTCGCAACGATCAAGATCATCTCCTATGGCGTAGCGAAACCCGCGCTCGCGCTTGCCGTGGCGCACGCACAACGCGCTATCACGCTTGCACCGCCTGTGCTGAGCGACGCGACCTTGATCATCACAGAAATTCAGGGTGGTGCAGGCGACAAAGGACGCACAGCGATTGAGGCGCGGCTCAGTGCGCTTGATGTCAGCCTAAGCGATGTTGTTGTGGTGCCCCATACGCAAGAGGCGCTGAGTGCTGCGATCACAGATGCCCAAACGCCGCTGGTGCTGATCCTTACAGGCTCTGCCACTTCCGACATCAACGATGTGGCCCCCGCCGCTTTGGTGCAAAGCGGCGGGCGTGTGACGCGGTTCGGGATGCCTGTTGATCCAGGCAATCTGTTGTTTCTGGGCGCGCTGGGCAACCAGACTGTCATCGGATTGCCCGGATGCGCCCGCTCGCCCGCGCTCAACGGGGCGGATTGGGTGCTGGCGCGCGTGGTTTGCGGTATTGAAGTCACAGCGCAGGATATCGGCGCGATGGGCGTGGGGGGATTGCTCAAGGAGATCCCGACACGGCCCCAGCCGCGCCGCCCCAAATCCTGATCGCGCCAGCCCCTCAGAATGAGACATACCGCGTCAAGCAATCTTTTTGGTTCTCAAGGGGCAAAAGCCATGCTTAACTCAATGCAATTCGTAAGATAAAAGTCTGGGAGGACGTGAATGACACAGGTAAATATGACCGTGAATGGCAAAGCCGTATCCGGTGAAGTAGAGGGCCGCACGCTTTTGGTGCAGTTCTTGCGCGAGAATCTAGGGATGACAGGCACGCATGTCGGGTGCGACACAAGCCAGTGCGGCGCATGCGTGGTGCATGTGAACGGCGAAGCCATTAAATCTTGCACAATGTTGGCGGCCGAGGCCAGCGGCGCCGAAGTGGCGACAATCGAGGGGCAGGCAGCACCCGATGGGACGCTGAACACAATCCAGCAGGCGTTTCAGGATCACCACGGCTTGCAGTGCGGATTCTGCACCCCTGGCATGGTGATGTCGGCGGCGGCTTTGCTCAAGGACAACCCGAAGCCCACGGTAGAAGACGTGCGCCACTATCTGGACGGCAACATCTGCCGCTGCACGGGCTACCACAACATCGTCAAGGCGATCATGGCCGCCTCAGGTCAGGACGTCAGCGCCATCGCGGCGGAGTAAAATAACGCTCTGCCCGCGCGGGGAGGCGCTGGGCAGGGTAGCGGTATTGTCCGCACAGATAGCTAGGGTGCGCAGAAGCACCACATTGGGAGAATTTAAATGCCAAAGGATCATGGAATCGGCGCCAGCAGCAAGCGGCGCGAGGACGTACGCTTTTTGACGGGCGAAGGTAATTACACCGACGATATTAACGTAAACGGGCAGGCGCATGTGTTTTTCCTGCGCTCTGACATCGCGCACGGAACGCTCAACAGTGTGGACACTTCGGCCGCAGACGCCATGCCTGGTGTGGTGAAGGTTTTCACAGGGGCCGACTTTGAGGCCGTAGGCTCTGTACCATGTGGCTGGCAGGTGACGGACAAGCATGGCGAGCCGATGCAAGAGCCGCGCCACCCTGTGCTGGCGCACGGCAAAGTACGCCATGTGGGCGAGCCTATCGCAGCTGTTGTCGCTGAAACGCTGGAGCAGGCCCGCGATGCGGCCGAGGCGATTGTCGTGGATATCGACGAGCTTCCCGCAGTTGTTGACATGAAGGAAGCGGTCAAAGCGGATGCGCCAAAGGTGCATGACGATCTGACCTCGAACCTGTGCTATGACTGGGGCTTTGTTGAGGAGAACAAGGGCGCGGTTGATGCTGCATTCGAGGAAGCGGCGCATGTCACCACGCTCGAGCTGGTCAACAACCGCCTTGTCGCCAACCCTATGGAGCCGCGCGTGGCCGTGGGGGATTATGCCCGTGGCACGGGCGATCACACGCTCTACACCACCTCGCAGAACCCGCATGTGATCCGCCTGTTGATGGGTGCATTTGTGCTGGGTATTCCAGAGCATAAGCTGCGCGTTGTGGCCCCCGATGTGGGCGGCGGGTTCGGCACGAAGATCTTCCACTATCAGGAAGAGGCCTTTGTTACTTTTGCTGCCAAAGCCTGTAACCGTGCTGTTAAATGGACCTCAAGCCGATCCGAGGCGTTCATGTCGGACGCCCATGGCCGTGACCATGTGACCAAGATCGAACTGGCGCTGGACAAAGACAACAACTTCACGGCCCTGCGCACGGACACATACGCCAACATGGGTGCGTATCTGTCCACCTTTGCGCCGTCGGTTCCGACTTGGCTGCATGGCACACTGATGGCGGGCAACTATAAGACGCCGCTCATCTATGTGAACGTGAAGGCGGTCTTCACCAATACCGTGCCTGTCGATGCCTACCGTGGTGCGGGCCGTCCCGAGGCGACGTATCAGTTGGAGCGGTTGATCGACAAATGCGCACACGAGCTGAAGGTTGATCCGATCAAGCTGCGCCGCCAGAACTTTGTCATGGAGTTCCCCTATGCCACGCCAGTGGCGGTGGAGTACGACACGGGCGACTATGTGGCCACGATGGACAAGCTCGAAGAGATGGCCGACATCGCGGGCTTCCAAAAGCGGCGTGAAGCCAGCGAGGCGGCAGGCAAGCTGCGCGGCTTTGGTGTGAACTGCTATATCGAGGCCTGTGGTATCGCGCCGAGCAATCTTGTGGGACAACTTGGCGCGCGTGCGGGTCTGTTCGAGAGCTGCACGGTGCGGGTCAACGCGACGGGTGGTCTGGTCGTCATGACAGGCTCCCACAGCCACGGGCAGGGGCATGAGACGTCCTTCAGCCAAGTGGTTGCAGATATGATTGGTATCCCAGAGGAGATGGTGGAAATCGTGCATGGTGACACGGCCAACACGCCGATGGGCATGGGGACCTACGGCTCCCGTTCCCTCGCCGTGGGCGGCTCTGCCATGGTGCGCGCCACCGAGAAGATCATCGCCAAGGCCACCAAGATCGCGAGCCACCTTTTGGAAGCTTCTGAGAGCGATGTTGAGCTGAAAGACGGTGCTTTCACCGTTGCGGGCACGGATAAATCCGTAGCTTGGGGTGATGTGACGCTGGCGGCTTATGTGCCTCACAACTATCCGCTTGAGGAGATTGAGCCGGGTCTGGAAGAGACGGCGTTCTATGACCCGTCCAACTTTACCTACCCCTCGGGCGCCTATGCCTGTGAGGTGGAGCTTGATCCAGAGACGGGTCAGGTCACGGTTGAGCGGTTCTCGGCGGCGGATGATTTCGGCAATATCGTCAATCCGATGATTGTGACGGGTCAGGTTCATGGCGGTCTGGCGCAAGGGATCGGGCAGGCGCTGCTCGAGAATTGCGCCTATGACAGCGACGGCCAGCTTCTGAGCGCCAGCTACATGGATTACGCCATGCCGCGCGCCTCCGATCTGCCGTTCTATGACGTGGACCACTCGTGCCAGACACCGTGCACGCACAACCCGCTCGGGGTGAAGGGCTGCGGTGAGGCGGGGGCCATCGGCTCTCCTGCGGCGGTGGTCAATGCGGTACTGGACGCGATGCGCTCGGGCGGGAAGGATGTGGAGCATATCGACATGCCCGTCTCCCCCAACCGCGTCTGGGAAGCGATGAACGGATAACTGACAGCGGGGAGGGGTGTGCCTCTTCCTGCAAATCTGTTGCATGACGGAGATGTCGATGGCGCTGCGCGCCATTCAGTTTAAAGGCAAAATGAAGCGGGGGACGTGTTCCCGTTCGAGAGGAAGAAAAGATGTATAATTTTGATGTTGAAATGCCGACCACGGTCGCGGATGCGGTCACGGCGCTGGGGCGCGAAGAGGCGCAACCGCTGAGCGGGGGGCAGACATTGATCCCGACACTCAAAGCGCGGCTTGCGGCACCTTCGGTGCTGGTGTCCTTGCATGGCATCGCCGAGATGAAGGGCGTTTGCAAAAACGAAGCTGGGCAGGTTTGTATTGGCGGGGCGACTACCCATGCGACTGTGGCTGCGGAAGCCGCGGCGGATTATCCCGCACTGGCCTCACTGGCTGCGCGGATCGGCGATCCTGCGGTGCGCAACCGCGGCACGATTGGTGGATCAGTCGCAAACAACGATCCTTCCGCCTGCTATCCTGCGGGTGTTCTGGCCTCTGGGGCGACAATTGTGACCAACAGTCGCGAGATCGCCGCAGATGATTATTTTCAGGGGATGTTTGAGACAGCCCTTGAAGAAGGCGAGATCATTACGGAAGTAAAATTCCCTGTGCCCAAGGCTGCGCATTATGAAAAGCACTTGCAGCCAGCATCACGTTTCCCGCTTGTAGCTGTGTTTGTGGCCAAATTTGCTGATGGTGTGCGTGTCGCAGTGACGGGCGCGTCGGAGAATGGCGTGTTCCGCTGGACCGAAGCCGAAGAGGCGTTGAGCGCAAATTTCAGTGCCGATGCTGTGGCTGGTCTTAAGGCGGATGGTTCCGAGATGATCAGCGATCTGCACGGATCGGGCACCTACCGCGCGCATCTGGTCGGTGTGATGACCAAGCGTGCCGTTGCCGCCATGGGCTAAGGCTTGATTGTGAAGGGGCACTTTGGTTGCCCTTTCGCTCTAATTGAAAAAGGCCCGCGTGATGCGGGCCTTTTGTATTCTGGAGAGGGGGCGTGCGTTATTTCGGCAAGGGGCCGATCAGCATGACCATCTGGCGGCCTTCCATCTTCGGGAAGTTCTCGACCTTGCCGTGCTCTTTTACATCTGCGGCTACCCGCTCGAGCAATTCGCGGCCAAGGTTTTGGTGTGCCATCTCACGCCCGCGAAAGCGCAGGGTGATTTTCACTTTGTCGCCATTGCCCAAGAACTTATAGACGTTGCGCATCTTGATCTGATAGTCGCCGCTGTCCGTATTGGGGCGGAATTTGACTTCTTTGATCTCGATGATCTTTTGTTTCTTGCGGGCCTCGGCCTCACGCTTCTGCGTCTCGTATTTGAACTTGCCGAAATCCATGATCTTGCACACAGGCGGATTTGCGTTTGGCGAAATTTCTACAAGGTCGAGCCCTGCCTCATCGGCCATCACCATGGCGCGGGCAGGGGTCACAACCCCTTCGTTTTCGCCATCTGCGCCAATCAGGCGGATTTCGGGCGAGCGGATGTTTTCGTTTACGCGCTGGCCGGTGTCACGTTGCGGCGGTGCGTTATGGGGTCTGCGAGCGATGATGGTCGTCCTTGAATTGTGAAGTCTATGAGTTGAGCAAACTAGTCGCGCAATCAGGTCCGTTCAAGGAGTAAACATGCCTGATTGGTGCTATATTCGACGTTTTCCCCTTGAACCCGCAGCAATGCAAGCGCATTTGGGCCACAACGCCGCGTTTACATCAACATTATTACATCGCGCCGAAAATAGGGGAAGACATAATGAAAAATCTGGTTTGGATTGTTGTTGCAGCAATTATCACAGTCGGGGGCTATGTGCTTTATTCTGGCCGTAGTGTTCAGGAATTGGCGTCTGATGTGATGGAAACCGCGGGCGGCGTTGCGGAGACGGCTACAACTGCAGCGAGCGACGCTGCTGATGCGGTTGCTGATACGGCCGAAGTGGCTACAGATGCAGTGGCGGATACAGCTGCTGCTGCGACGGATGCTGTAGCTGACACAGCAGCCTCAGTTGCCGAGACAGCTGGTGAAGCTGCGGAAGCCGCCACGGATGCGGTTGCGGACACAGCAACGGCAGCGGCAGACGCGGCGACAGAAGCAGCCGAAGCGGTTGCCGACACAGCAACAGAGGCAGTTGA
>CBFHZX010000065.1:0-8420 GCA_965660425.1 Sulfitobacter sp.
AGCTCGAGCGTGACGGGGATCACGTTGGCCCCCGCTGCTTGCTGAATGAGGCGGCCCGTGCCCACGGAGCCTGTAAAGGAGATGTGATTGACCCATGCGTGAGACGTAAGCGACGCCCCCGCCTCAGCCCCTAATCCAGGCACCACGTTCAACGCACCGTCAGGCAGACCAGCCCGCCGTGCCAGCTCACCAAACGCCAGCGCCGTAAGGCAAGCCTCTTCTGCTGGTTTCAGGACAGCGGCATTGCCCGTCGCCAGCGCCGCCCCCACAGAGCGGCCAATGATCTGCATCGGGTAGTTCCACGGGATGATATGGCCTGTGACACCATGCGCCTCGCGCAGGGTATAGACGGTATAGCCGTCGAGATAGGGGATCGTCTGCCCATGCAGTTTGTCCACTGCACCTGCGTAGAACTCCATATAGCGCGCAAGAGCGATCACATCGGCGCGGGCTTGGGAGAGTGGCTTGCCCACGTCGCGTGCCTCCAACTCGGCCAGCGTCTCGGTATGCTCCAACACTAGCGCGCCGATCTTGGACAGGATGCGGCCCCGCTCCACCGCTGTGCTGCGGCCCCATGGCCCGTCAAACGCTGCGCGCGCCGCGGTCACAGCGCGGTCAATATCAGTGGTTTTGCCCCGCGCAATCTCGCACAGTGTGCTTCCGTCGGAAGGATCAATCAGCGCAAGCGTCTCGCCTGCGTCGGTTGGGGCCCATGTGCCCCCGATCAGGCAATGTGTCGGATCAAGGTCAAGCGGGCGCAGGGTCATGGGGAATTCCTCTGATTAGATGAATTCAGAGTGGCAAGCCTTCGGCCGCTTGGCAAGCAGCACGGCTTACCCTTTCATGTCACGCATCCAGTCGCGGCCGCCTTCAAGGGTCGCGTCATAGACAGCACGGCCGATCGCCTCACCGATCTCTGTGTGCAGCCCTGCGTAATCAGCGCTGCTTTGCGGCGCGGCCACGGCGATGCAATCGGTGCCTGTGCCTGTCGCAATCCCCGTAGGCAACGCCAAGCCCAGCTCAAGTATCGCGGCAGTGCGTGCTTGGGCGGCAATGGTGAGCGCCTCGATCAGGCCTGTCTGGCTAAGCCCCGATTGCAGTGCAACGGCGATGTTGATCGTGCCCCAGTCGAAATTGCTGCGGTCCACACGGTGGCCGACCCGCTCGGCATTGGACAGGCCCACAGTTGCCACGCAGTGCGCCACGGCGTCACCAACCTCGGCACTGGCTTGGGTGAAGAAGCCCACATCGCGGGAAGTCAGAAAACACACGGCATCGCTGTCATCGCGTGCTTCAAGTGTGTCACCAAGCCAGCCGTGCACATCCATATCCTGCGGCAGGTCAGCGTTACGCACTTCACGCCACAAAATGCGGTTGGCTTTCACAAAACCGGGGCGATTGATTGCCCAGCTCAGCACCTGCATCCGGGTGCCCAGATCAAAGGTGAGCCATGGACGCTCCAGCGTGACCCGGCCCGTCATAGCGCGCTCAACGGCAGCAAGACAAAGCCGTCCTCGGTCATGCGCGCCCATGCAGAAATCCCGAACACATCGCGTAATATCTCGGACGTGAGCACCTCTTGCGGAGCGCCGTCCGCTACCAGCTTGCCCTCATGCACAACCAAAAGGCGCGTGCAGTGGCGCGCAGCCAACCCCAAGTCATGCAGCGAGACAATCACCGATTTGCCTGCCTGTGTCAGATCCGCGAAACAGCGCATCGTCGAGATTTGGTGGCGCGGATCAAGACCTGCAACAGGCTCATCGGCCATCAGCAGCGGCGTTTCTTGTGCCAGTGCGCGTGCAATGAGAACGCGCGCCTGCTCCCCCCCCGACAGACGTGTGGCAGTGCGCTCGACAAACTCCGAAAGGTCCATGTGATCCAGCGCGCGCGACACAGCGGCGGCATCCTCGGGTGCGATGGGCGCACCCGCGCCCTGATGTGGGATGCGTCCGAGTGTAACCAGCGTGCGCACATCGACGGGCCACGCAATCTCGCGGGCCTGAGGCATCCATGCAGCGTGTTTGCCGCGCTGTGCAGGCGGCACTTGAGCGAGCGAAGAGAGGCCCCGCGCAGGCACCAGCCCCAGAATGGCGCGCATCAGGGTGGTCTTACCTGCGCCATTGGGCCCGATGAGGCCGATCATCTCTCCCTCCGCCACGTCAAAGGAGATGTCGTTCAGCACCTCACGCGTGCGCAATGACACGCCGAGGTTTTGCACATGGAGCAGGGTCATAAACCCTCCCGTCGCGTGCGGTAGATGAGGTGCAGGAACAGCGGCGCGCCGACAATCGCGGTCAGCACGCCAAGCTTGAGATCACGCTCGGGCAGGATCATGCGCACGGCGATATCAGCGGCCAGCAGCATGATCGCCCCGCCCAGCGTAGAGGCCGAGAGCAGCGCACCGGGACGTGCGCCAACAAAGGGCCGCAGGATGTGCGGCACCACGAGCCCCACAAACCCGATGGCCCCTGCCACCGCAGTTGAGGCCCCCACAACCGCTGCCGTGCCAAAGATTAGCGTGAGGCGCAGACGATGTAGATTAATCCCCATCGCCGCTGCCGCGTCCTCTCCCAATGTTAGCGCCTCAAGACCCCGCGACAGGCTAAGCAGCAGCACAGCGCCAACCGCAATCAGCGGCAGCGCAATGGCTACATGCACCATGGAGCGGTCCGCAAGCGATCCCATCATCCAGAACACAATCTCGTTTGCGGCAAAGGGGTTGGGCGACAGATTGAGGACCAAGGATGTCAGCGCCCCTGCGAGCGCAGAAATCGCGATCCCCGCGAGGATCAGCGTGAGTGACGTGCCACGCGGCCCCGCCAGCAGCAGAACGGCAAACACGCCAATCAACGCGCCGCCAAGCGCAAAGGCAGGCAGGGCAAAAGCAACGCTGCCCGCGATGCCCATCTGGATCGACAGCACCGCACCAAGCGCGGCAGATCCCGAGACCCCGATCAACCCAGGATCGGCCAACGGATTGCGCAGATAGCCCTGCATCGCGGCCCCCGCCAGCCCAAGGCTTGCCCCGATCATCACCGCGAGCAGCACCCGTGGTAGGCGGATTTCACGCATCACCATCGCCGCGGGAGTATCCCCGCCGCTCACAAGCGCGGCAATGCTTTCGCCCACACCAAGCTCGGCAGGGCCAATCAGGAAAGATGCGGTGACCAGAGCCAGCAGCGCCGCGACAAGGCAGATCATCAGCCGGCTCATCCGTCGCCCCCAGCCGCGCGGCGAGCCTTGACCATATCACCGATGGCGCGCAACACGAAGGGCGTGCCGCAAACCCAATCGTGATCCGTCAAGGCGGCAGCCGTGCTGGTGCCGCGCAACGAACCTATGACGGGATGGTCCATAATCGCCTCGGCGCGGCTTCCCCCGGGATAGCGACGCGTGGTAATCATGACATCGGGCGCGATCATCGCCAACATCTCCAGCGGCAGCTTGCCCCACGTATATCCTGCTTCGGCAGGGGCGTTGCGCAGTCCTGCTGCAGCAAGGATTTCACCTGCCAGCGAGCTATCACCAGAAGTATAACCATTGGCGTAGTAGAGTGCCGCGCGGGGCATGTCCTGCGGAGCTTGATCTGCCAGATCGGCGCGCAATGCGGCAAGGTCGGCCTCAAACGCTGCGGCCATCTTGGCGGCGTTTGCCTCACGGCCGAGTGCCAAGCCCATCTGAGTGATCATCCCCGCAACATCATCGAGCGATTGCACAATATCGAATTGCACCACCTCGATGCCCAATCGCCGCAGCAATGCCACCGTCTCCCGCGAGGAATATTTGCCTGCCAAAACGAGATCGGGGTGCAACACATGCACCTCTTCTGCGCGACCTGCATTGATAGGGTAGGCGGCGGCCTCGGCGGCCATAGCAGAGACATAAGGGTCAAGGGCGATGCGGCTGACGGATACAAGCTGCCCCTCGGCAGCGAGCATCATCGCTAGTTGATCCGTGCACAGGTTCATCGAGACAACCCGTGCGGGCATCTGCGCAAAACAAGGCACAGCAATCGCGGAGGCCATCAATACCCCCGTGATTGCACGTCTAATGGACTTAAAAATCCGCACGAACACCAAGGAAGACACTGCGACCAGCCTGATTATAGCCGCTCACAGTCTCATACTCCTCGTCAAACAGGTTCTCGACGCGCAGATAGACCTCGGCCGTATCGCTCACGTCATAAGAGATGCCCGCCCCGACCAGAGTGTAATCGCCCACAAGGTTGTTAGCAGGGACGTTGGGAACAATATCAGCCACGTGACGTACGTCGACGTAACCGCTCAGCTTGCTGGCGAAGTCACTGTTCAGACCAACAACCACATCATGGCGCGGCGTGTGTATGAGACGCGTGTTATCATTACGTGCATCTGTGTAGGTATAGGCGCCATAAAGGCTCATCCCGTCGCGCAGCACGTATTCACCCGACAGCTCGATCCCTTCGGAAACCGTTTCACCAGCAACCTGATTGTAGCAGCCAGGATCGTCGGAAGCGCAGGCCGTGGAGGTAGGATCCCACTGGATCAGATTGTCGACTTCGGTGCGGAAAAGCGTCGCTTTGACAGAGCCGCGCTCGCCATAAGCCTTCTCGACACCCAGCTCGAAGCTCAGGCTTTCTTCCGGCTGCAAGTTTGCAACGCCATACTCGCTGAACCGCTCATAGAGCGACGGAGCGCGGAAGCCTGTGCCGATCACACTGCGGAACGTCAAATCTTCCCGAGCGCGCCAAATAGCGGCCACGCGGCCTGTCATTTCACCTCCGAAGGTGGAGTTGTCGTCATAGCGTAGTGCTGCGGACACATCGACAGTATCAGTGGCAGCATAGAGCAGCTCGGCGGTCAGCGAGGTGTTCTCTTCATCCGCAGCAAACTCAGCTTCAGACGCTTCAACGAGCAGGAGGCGCTCCTCGGTCCAGTCGGCGCCAAAGTTCAGCGTGGCATGCGCGCCCAATTCGCCCGTTGCCTGATAGCTCAGGCTTTGGCGTGCGCCCTCGAACAGGCGTGTATATTCGCTTAATGGGTCTTCACGGTCGATCTGCATGGCGGAATAGCTCAGCGTGTGTACAAAGGCACCTGTCTCGAGGCGGGCAAAGACCCGCGCGCCGCGCTCGGTAACGAAGTTTTCGCCTGTGGCGTCAGGAATCCAACTGCCGCGGTCAATTTCAACTTCGCCATCGCGGTAGCGCAGTGCGGCGCCAAATGTTAGAGTGTCCGTTGCATCGTATTCGGAATTTATGTCAACCGTTGTCTGCTCAAATCCGTCATCTTCGCTGTTGAACGACTGCGCGGAAAAGCCGTCGGTTTCGATGCGGCCATAAGAGAAGGCAATAAAGCCCCGCTCGGCGCGGTAGCCTGCGCTGAACGACCCTAAATAGGTATCAAACGAGCCGCCCTCGGCCTGCGCTGTTCCTGAAAATCCCATTTCTTCGGGGGTGAAGGTGGAAATGTTGACCACACCCGCAATCGCTTCAGAGCCGTAGAGTGCCGATTGTGAACCTTTGAGCACTTCGACACGCTCGATCCCCGATGGCGTCAGGCCGCCAAAGTTGAACTGAGCTTGGGTGCTGGACGGGTCGCTCACGTCGATGCCATTGACGCGCACGCCGACATAGCGGGACGGCAGGCCACGCACCTGAATGTTGCCTAAGGTGCCCAGGCCCCCGTTAGAGGTGGAGTTCACGCCGGGCAGGCGATCAAGGCGTTTGATCACGGATGTGTCGTTACCGCCCGCATCCACGCCCTCGAGCACCTCAACGGTGGTGCCCGTGCGGCCCAACTCAACGGGAGAGAGGCTAGACGACAGGGCGATGGTGCCCAGATCAAATGTTTGTTGTGCGAGTGCAGATGTCAGCGGTAGCGGTGACAAGGCCACAGTGGCCATCAGTGTAGAGCGGATCATAAGTATCCCCAAATTGCGGCCCGACAGGGGGCCGATAGACGTTTTGATGCCTTGAGAGGGATTGCCCCCCGCAGACGGTGAAAACACCACAAGCGGAAGATCCGCAGCCCTGACGCCCCACGCGCCCGAACAGGGTGAACACTTTGGCAGGTCTCCTGACTTGCGGGTCACAGCACTGTCGGACCTTCCCAATGCACACCTGCATCAGTGGTATATGCCAACAACACTCGCCGCTCACAGTTGCGGGGGCAGTCGCGGAATTGAGCGCCAAATGGCTCCTCTCACCGCGTTCCCTATTATCCATGCGGCGAACCGCGCAGACCAAAGATGTCCGACCCCTAATCCAAGTTATGATTCTATGAAAGAGGGATTCGCACTGCCCGAGCGGCAGATTTGCGCGGCTCCACAGGTTTTCGAAAACTAGGGCTTTCAAAATTTCCGCGTTTTGCTATCCCATCGGGTCACAGCGGGCGGCAGACAGGCCCGACATTGGATTGGATAGACTATGAACCGCGTATCTTTTGCCTACATTGCAGCGCTGCTTTTCTCTGTCGCAGGAGCGCAGGCCCAAGAGACGGACGCAAGCAAGCGCGTAACGCTTGAATTGAACGCCATCCAGACCGTCGAGAACAGCTGCCAGCTGACGTTCCTGATCACAAACGGCCATGAGCAGAGCATTGATCAGGTCGTCTATGAGACGGTCCTGTTTGACAGCGCAGGTCAGGTCAGCGTGATCACCCTGTTTGATTTCGGGACATTGCCACCTGCCCTGCCACGCGTACGCCAGTTTGGCATCCCTCAGGTCACTTGCGAGGGCTTGGGCCGTGTTTTGATCAATGGCGCAAGCACTTGTGCGGGTGCGGGATTGCCAGAAGCTGCCTGTACCAAAAACTTCACCGTGAGCACCCGCACCGCCATTGAGGTGATCGGCTGATGGAAGCGCTGCTCACCCCGCTGCGCCAGATCGCGGAAACTGGCGGCCCTGTGGTCGTGATCCTGATGGTTGTGGCCATGCTGACCCTTGCGGTCGTGCTGTATAAGATATGGCAGTTTGCCCGTGCAGGCGTTGGTCGTCACAAAGCGCTGACACAAGCGATTGCCTCATGGGACGCGGGCGCGCAGAAGGAGGCGCGCGCGCAGCTTGCCCGCTCTACCAGCTATCTTGCCCCTGTGGTTGCAATGGCAATGGATGGCTCTGATCAAGCAACGCTCCGCTTGCAAGCCGAAGCGGAGACGCTCTTTTCCAAGCTGGAGCGCGGATTTCGCATGCTCGATTCTGTGGCGCAGCTCGCACCACTTCTGGGGCTGTTCGGCACGGTGCTGGGGATGATCGCTGCGTTCCAAGCGCTGCAGGAAGCGGACGCACAGGTTGATCCGTCGATCCTTGCAGGTGGCATCTGGGTCGCTTTGCTGACCACGGCTGTGGGGCTGGTGGTGGCAATGCCCACGGCCCTCGCGCTTAGCTGGCTTGAGGGGCGGATGGAGGCGGAGCGGGTGCTGGCGGATAAGGCGATCCTCACTATCATCGCGCCCGCATCGGCGGAGCAGACCAGTGGCTAAACCACGCAGCAGACGCCGCCGCCTTGCAATGACATCCCTGATTGATGTCATATTCCTGCTGCTGCTGTTTTTCATGCTGACCTCAACCTTTTCCAAATTCGCCGAGATTGAGCTGACCAGTGCTGCGGCAGGCACTGCCGCGCCCTCGGACACGCCACCGCTGTTTTTGCAGCTTGGCGCTGAAGCTCTGCGGCTCAATGGCGATGCCCTCGATCTTGCAGCTCTCGAATTCTCCACCCTTGGCGAGGCTCCCGAAGGGACTGTTTTGCTGGTAAGTCTGGGCGAGGGTGTAAATGCACAACGGTTGACCGATCTTCTTGCGGCGCTGCGCGCTTTGCCTGCGCTGCGTGTCAGCGTTCTGGCGTCGTGACAGATGCGCAAGCTTGCCCTCCGCACCGCGCAACGCGAACCGACAATTGCCCTGATCAATATCGTGTTCCTGATGCTGGTGTTTTTCATGGTGGCGGGCACACTGGCGCGACCGCTTGACCGATCACTTGATCTGGTGCGCACTGCCGATCTGGAAGGGCGCGCGCCACCCGATGCTTTGGTGATCCACCCCGACGGCAGGCTTGTCTATCGCGGGGCCGATCAACTGGATGTTGCGGCTTATCTGGAAGGTCTACCCGATGAGCAGCGCGACGTGATCCGCCTTGTGCCCGACCGTGCACTGCCCGCCGCCGATCTGGTGGCCCTCACACGCGATTTGCGGGCGGCAGGCGCCCAGCGCGTGATCCTCGTGACCGAGAGGGCGCTGAAATGATCAAAAGCTCGATCCTTGTGAAATGCCTTTGTGTTGCTGTCGCATCTGTCGTTGTGGCAGGGGCCGCAAGTCTGCGCAGCGCGTCTCCGCCTGTGACATTGGATGGCGGTGGAGAAGCCGTCGAGGCCGCACTCGGCACCAGTTTTGCCGATATGTCGATTGGCACGCTTGCCGCGCTGACCCCCGAACAATCGATAGC
>CBFHZX010000066.1:0-8411 GCA_965660425.1 Sulfitobacter sp.
ACACTGCTCTTGGCATACCCGTCACTGAGCCAGTAGGCTAAATCCGTCTGGGGGAAGGGGTAGCACGCCCTCCGCCCTATTTGTGCAACAAAGCCGCGCGCAGTGATTGCATCACCACTTGCGCATTCATCGGATCAAGAGAGGCAATCGGCTCGTCTGCGAGGATAATCTTTGGGTCTTGCATCAAGGCCCTTGCAATCGCCACGCGCTGCTGCTGGCCGCCTGACAAGGCCTCGGCGCGCTTGGACGTCTGTTCAGCGATGCCAAGGCGGTCAAGAATTTCGATTGCCTTATGGATGTCCGCTTGTGGATAGAGGTTGAACAGCGTGGCAACCGTCGAGCGCTTGTTCAGCGTGCCGTGCAGTACGTTGGATACAACGTCCATGCGCGGCACGAGGTTAAACTGTTGGAAAATCATCGCACAGCGTGATTGCCAGTTGCGCCGCGCAGCACCGTGGAGCGAGGTAATGTCTTCGCCCTCAAACGTGATGGTACCCGACGAAGCATCACTGAGCCGATTAACCATCCGCAAAAGAGTGGACTTTCCCGCACCTGACCGCCCAATAATGCCGATCATGGATGGTGTGTCTACGGAGATGTTGGCCGCATCCACGGCTGTTTTGTCTCCGAAGCGTTTTGTGAGTTCATCGATTCTAAGCATATCGCCCCCATGTTCGGGGGACGATTACGCGGCGAACATCACAGATTTGCGACGGTTACGTTTCAGGTCCGTGACAATTACGCAAAAATACTGTGACAGGGCTCTTCGGGGCTTTTCGTTCAATCGTGGGTGCTGTTGACTATACATAACAATGCACACTCGAAGCTCATTCATGTCTTGGTTGAACGGGTGGCTGTGTATGCCCTAAGGGATAAACTTGGTGATGCCATCAAGGCTGCACCTGTATTTGCGAGGCCTCGGATGTCTGATGAAACCCTTGATGCTCTTCTGGCAGCGGTTCCGCTTCCCAGCCTTGCCATTGATGGCTCCAAGCGCATTATCGCGGCCAATACTGATTCTTTGAGCCTGATTGGTCAGCAGGCACGTCGCCAAAACTATGTCACCATGTTGCGTCAGCCCGCTCTTCTTGAGGCGATCGAGGCAACGCTGACGGACGGTATGCCGCGCGCGACGCAATACCTCAGCAATGATGGAGCACAAGATACGACCTTTCGGGTTAGTTGCCGCACAGTGCCGGGTTTCGGTCAAGGCGCAGCTGGCGTCGTGCTGGTGTCTTTCGAAGATATGACGGACAAGGAGCAGGCGAGCCAGATGCGCCGCGATTTTGTGGCCAACGTCAGCCACGAATTGCGTACCCCTTTGACGGCGCTCATGGGGTTCATCGAGACGCTGCGCGGTCCTGCGCGCAATGATCCCAAGGCGGCGGTACGGTTCCTTGATATCATGCAGAACGAGGCAGAGCGGATGAACCGCCTTGTCGGTGATCTGATGTCACTTAATAGGGTCGAGGGAGACGAGCGTGTAAGGCCGACACAGAGTGTGGTTTTAGATGATATTCTGAATTCGACGTTGCACACCTTACAGAACTTGGCACGCGATGCGGAGGTCACTTTCGAGACCGAATATCCCGAGCACCCCGTCTCCATGACTGCGGACGGGGATCAGCTTAAACAGGTCTTTACCAACATCATTGTGAACGCGATCAAATATGGCGGTTCGGGAGGCCGCGTGACAGTCCGCGTGACCGAAAGTGCCCGCGAGCCTGTTTTGCGGGCAGCAGGCGTGCGCATCCAGATCATCGACTATGGTGCGGGCATTGATCCGATCCATTTGCCGCGCCTCACTGAGCGATTCTACCGTGCTGATGACCACCGTGGTAAAGAACTTGGGGGGACAGGTCTTGGGCTGGCGATTGTAAAGCATATCATCAACCGTCACCGCGGCCGCCTGCGTGTGGAAAGTGAGCTGGGTCAGGGCACGACATTCACGGTTATTCTGCCGATTCAGGAAAGTTTTTGAACAACCTTCAACTATTTCAGACATTGTCATAAACGTGTAATGCAACTGTCACAAAGTTGTTACGTAGTCCCCATAAACGGATCGGGAGATTCCCATGGGGGGTCGCAATTTGAATGTTCTGACAGGAGACACGCATGTCTTTCGTAAAACTCTCTACTTCCGCTCTGGCGCTGACCGCGATGGCCGCAACAACTGCAGTTGCACGCGATCAGGTACAGGTTGCTGGTTCTTCCACCGTTTTGCCTTATGCTTCCATCGTTGCCGAAGCTTTCGGCGAGAACTTTGACTTCCCGACACCTGTTGTCGAATCAGGCGGCTCCAGCTCGGGCCTCAAGCGGTTCTGCGAAGGTGTTGGCGAGAACACCATCGACATCGCAAACGCTTCCCGCGCCATCCGTGAAAAAGAGATCAAAGCCTGTGCCGAAGCTGGTGTGAAAGACATCATCGAAGTGCGCATCGGCTATGACGGCATCGTCTTTGCAAGCCAGATCGACGGTCCTGCCTACACTGCATTCCAGCCTGCCGACATCTTCAATGCGCTGGGCTCCAAGGTTCTTGTAGACGGCGCAATCGTCGACAACCCGCACGCGCAGTGGGCAGACTTCAACGCCGACCTGCCAGCGGCAGACATCATGGCCTTTATCCCTGGCACCAAGCACGGCACACGCGAAGTGTTCGAAGACAAAGTGCTGCTGGAAGGCTGTGAGGCCACGGGCGCAATGGCCGCTATGATGGAAGCCGGCATGTCTGAGGATGACGCAGAGGATGCGTGCATCGACGTACGTCAGGACGGCGCGTCTGTCGACATCGACGGCGACTACACAGAAACGCTGGCCCGTATCGACGCCAACCCGAATGGCATCGGCATCTTTGGTCTGGCGTTCTACGAGAACAATCAGGACAAGCTGAAAGTGGCGACAATGGGCGGTGTTGCACCCTCCACCGAGACCATCTCCACGGGTGAGTATCCTGTGTCGCGTCCGCTGTTCTTCTACGTGAAGAAAGCGCACATCGGCGTCATCCCGGGTCTTAAAGAGTTTGCATCCTTCTTCGTTGCGGATGAGATTGCTGGTCCAGACGGCCCACTCTCCGCTTACGGTCTGGTTGCAGATCCCGCGCTGGCGGAGACCCAGACTGCAATTGAAGCAGAGACACCCATGGGCGGCGGTAGCTAAGCCTTTAAACGATCGGAGGTGGCGCAGCGCGCCATCTCCACCAAAATGACTTGATGCCCCCTATCGGGGCATTTGCCACATGAACGAACACGATGATTGGAACCCATATGCCGTTTACTTGGCTCTTATTGATCCTCGCGGCCATTGCGGCGGTTGGCTATCAAATGGGGCGCAGCCGCGCGTTGAAAAGCGCAGGTGGCGATCGCCGTGTTCTTCATTCCTTGCCTGTCTATTATGGCTCGAACGTGGCGATGTGGGCGATTGTGCCTGCTGCTGCTGTCCTGATCATCTGGATGCTGGCGCAGCCATTCTTCGTGAACTCCCGCGTTCTTGCGACGTTGCCAGATACGATGGTGTCTGAGGGCAGTTCCATCGGTCTTGTGATGAGCGATGTGCGCCGTGTTGCAGACGGTCTTGATACGGCCATCGAGCAAGGCGCGATGAGCCGCGATGAGGCTCTATCCATTAGCACGGAGACTTCTGACGTTCGCGGGCGTCTTGGTGAAGTTGGCGTGGCACTTGGCTCTGATGTAAGCGCCGAAGTATTGAAGGGTGCGCAGCTCTACCGTACGCTCAATGCCACCAGCTCTATGCTAATGACGGTACTTGTTCTGCTCATTGCGCTGGGTGGTGCCGCCTATGCCTATTCTAAATCAACGGTAGAATTCCGCGCCCGCAACAATGTTGAGCGCGGCATTCTTGCCTTGCTGATCGCTGCTGCTTCTGTCGCTATCCTGACCACCATTGGCATCCTGTTTGCGCTGCTGTTCAACACCATCGAATTCTTCAAGCTTTATCCTGCGGCCGATTTCTTCTTTGGCACCAATTGGGCGCCGAGCTTCTCGGGGCGGGGTGGGGCCTCTGACCTTGGCGTGTTGCCGCTGCTGTGGGGGACTTTCTACATCTCGTTCATCGCCCTGCTGGTTGCCGTGCCCGTTGGTCTGTTTTCCGCAATTTATCTGTCAGAATACGCAGGGCCAAAAGTGCGCGGTGTCGCCAAGCCGTTGATCGAAATTCTCGCAGGTATTCCTACAATCGTCTACGGCCTGTTTGCTTTGCTTACTGTCGGCCCTTTGCTGGTGAGTATGTTTGGCAAAGAGACACTTGGCTGGATGCAGGGTGGCACGGCGGTGATGACTGCGGGCCTTGTGATGGGCATCATGCTGATCCCTTTCGTGTCTTCGCTGTCTGACGACATTATCAATGCAGTGCCACAGGCGATGCGCGACGGGTCATACGGGCTGGGCGCCACAAAGTCGGAAACGATCCGTCAGGTCATCCTGCCCGCCGCTTTGCCGGGCATTGTCGGTGCGATCCTGCTGGCGGCTTCGCGCGCCATTGGCGAGACGATGATCGTCGTGCTGGGCGCAGGGGCCGCGGCGCGGCTGTCGCTCAATCCGTTTGAGGCCATGACCACCATCACTGCCAAGATTGTGAGCCAGCTTACGGGAGACGCCGATTTCGCCTCGCCCGAGGCGCTAGTCGCCTTTGCTCTTGGTATGACCCTTTTCGTTCTAACGCTGGGGCTCAACGTCTTTGCCCTTTATATCGTGCGCAAATATCGGGAGCAGTATGACTAATGACTGATGCAAGTATGACACCCACCGACGCTTCGAAGAAAAAATCCAGCCTGATGGCGCAGGATGCGCGCACGCGCAAACGCAACGCTGCCGAGACCCGTTTCCGCATGTACGGCATGGCTGCAATCGCTGTGGGCCTTCTGTTTCTGGTGTTCCTGTTTGCGTCGATCCTGCGCTCGGGGCTTCCTGCCTTTACCCAGACGGTTGTAGACATTGAATTTACGCTAACCCAAGAGCAATTCGATACCGCAGAATCCAAGATGCTCAAGACCGGTGAATATCAGAAGATATTCGTGAATGCCCTGACCGAGCAGCTTGATGCCAGCGGTATGGAGGTCGCATTTGACGGCAAAGCGATCCAGCGGATTGTGGGCAAGCCAGGCGGCACCATCCGCAGTTTCTTTCTTGAGAATCCCGACCGCATTGGCACGCCTGTGTCCTTCGCGCTTGCTGCGTCATCGCGTGTTGACGGGTATATGAACGGGCGGATCACGCGCGATACGCTGGTGGACAGCCGCTTTTTGATGGCGACGGACCTTGATCTGGTGGATGCTCTCGAAGAGGCAGGTATCGTCGGTGGCGCGTTCAACTGGAATTTTATCACAGGCACGGATTCTGGTGTGGATAACCCGGGCGGTGCGGGGCTTGGTGCGTCCGTGATCGGCTCGTTCTTTATGATGCTTGTCGTACTGTTCCTGTCGCTGCCCATCGGGGTGGCCGCCTCCATCTACCTTGAGGAGTTTGCGCCCAAGAACCGCTGGACCGATCTGATCGAAGTGAACATCTCCAACCTCGCCGCCGTGCCCTCTATCGTGTTCGGCATTCTGGGTCTGGCTGTGTTCATCCAGTTCGCGGGTTTCCCGCAGTCTGCGCCGTTGGTCGGCGGGCTAGTTCTAACACTTATGACACTGCCGACGATCATCATCTCGACGCGCGCCTCCCTTGCTGCTGTGCCGCCGTCTATCCGTGATGCGGCTTTGGGTGTCGGTGCGTCCAAGATGCAGTCGGTGTTCCATCATGTGCTGCCGCTCGCGATGCCGGGTATCCTGACAGGGACCATCATCGGGCTGGCGCAGGCCTTGGGCGAGACGGCCCCCTTGCTGTTGATCGGCATGGTTGGCTTTGTGGCGCGTGAGTATCCAGAGACCTTCTTTGGCGGCTTTACCGACGCCAACTCGGCCATGCCTGCGCAGATTTACACATGGGCAAGCCGCGCGGACCCCGGGTTTTATGAGAAAGCATGGGGTGGCATTATCATTCTATTGCTGTTCCTGATCACTATGAACGCCATTGCCGTGATCCTGCGGCGCAGGTTCGAGCGCCGGTGGTAGGGAGCGAGACAATGAATGATATGAGAATTGTGGAGAGAAAAGTGGACACGAACGAGGTTAAAATCGCAGCCAAAGACGTGCAGGTCTTTTACGGTGACAACCATGCCATCAAGGATGTGAGTGTCGAAATCGAAGACAAGACGGTGACAGCGTTTATTGGCCCTTCGGGGTGTGGCAAGTCCACGTTTTTGCGCTGTATCAACCGGATGAACGACACGATTGATATGTGCCGTGTGAGAGGCGACATCATGATTGACGGGGAAGACATCTACGACCCCAAAGTCGATCCTGTACAGCTGCGTGCCAAGGTCGGCATGGTGTTCCAAAAGCCGAACCCGTTTCCCAAATCGATCTATGATAATGTGGCTTATGGCCCGAAAATTCACGGTCTGGCCAAGAACAAGGCTGATCTGGACGATATCGTAGAGAACGCCCTGCGCCGCGGCGCCATCTGGGATGAGGTCAAAGACCGCCTTCATGCGCCTGGTACGGGCCTGTCAGGTGGCCAGCAGCAGCGCCTTTGCATTGCGCGGGCTGTTGCGACAGAACCCGAAGTGCTTTTGATGGACGAGCCTTGTTCGGCCCTTGACCCCATTGCAACGGCTCAGGTCGAGGAGCTGATTGACGAGCTGCGCAAGAGCTATTCGGTGGTGATCGTAACCCACTCGATGCAGCAGGCCGCACGGGTGAGTCAGAAAACGGCCTTCTTCCACCTTGGAAATTTGGTTGAGTATGGCGAGACGTCCAACATCTTTACCAACCCCGTCGACCCGCGCACCGAAAGCTACATCACTGGCCGTATCGGCTAAGGAGTTGAACATGAACGAGCAACATATTGCATCCGCCTTCGACCGTGATCTGGAGGCGATCCAAGCACAGATCATGAAGATGGGCGGGCTGGTTGAGAATGCCATCCTCGAGGCGGCGATCAGCCTTGAAACCCGCGACGAAGAGCGTGCCGAAGCAGTGCGCCAAGGCGATAAAGCTATCGACGCGCTTGAGGAAACCATCAACGAAGAGGCCGCGCGCGTGATTGCCCTGCGGGCGCCCACAGCAAGCGATCTTCGCCTTGTGCTCTCGGTGATCAAAGTGAGCTCGAACCTGGAACGCATCGGGGACTACGCCAAGAACCTCGCCAAGCGCACGGGTGTCTTGTCCCAGATGGCGCCTGTGAATGGCAGTGCAGTTGCCTTGCGCCGCATGGCCAAAGAGGTCGAGGGGATGCTTAAGGACGTTCTGGACGCCTATGTCGCACGTGACGCAGAATTGGCACAGGATGTGATCGACCGCGATATGCAAGTTGATCAGATGTACAACGCGCTGTTCCGCGAATTCCTGACCTTCATGATGGAAGACCCCAGCAACATTACTGCCTGTATGCACTTGCACTTTATCGCCAAAAACATTGAGCGCATGGGCGATCACGTCACTTCGATCGCGGAGCAGGTTGTCTACCTCGTTACCGGATCGATACCCGATGAAGCGCGCCCGAAAGGCGACAAAACATCATTGCCTAGCTAAGGAGGCCTCTGAGATGTCTACTGATCAGCCCCGCGTTTTGGTCGTAGAGGATGAGCCGGCCCAGTTAGAGGTACTGGCTTATAATCTCGAAGCTGAGGGGTTTGCGGTAAGCCGTGCGAGGGATGGCGAAGAAGCGCTTCTCGTTATTTCAGAGGATGCGCCCGACATCGTCGTGCTGGACTGGATGATGCCGAATATCTCGGGCATCGAAGTGTGCCGCCGCCTCAAGAGCAAGCCTGAGACACGCGCTATTCCCGTTATCATGCTCTCTGCGCGGTCCGAGGAAGTGGACAAGGTGCGCGGTTTGGAAACGGGTGCGGATGATTACATCGTCAAACCTTATTCTGTCATTGAGCTTATGGCACGGGTGCGTACCCAGCTGCGCCGTGTGCGCCCGTCAACACTGGGTCAGCAACTTGAATTTGAAGACATTGTTCTGGACGCAGAAACGCACAAGGTCACTCGTGGGGCAGACGAGCTTAGGCTCGGACCAACTGAATTTCGCCTGCTTACGACATTCATGGAAAAGCCCGGCAGGGTTTGGAGCCGCGAACAGCTGCTCGACCGTGTTTGGGGGCGGGATCTGTATGTCGATACGCGCACTGTTGATGTTCACATTGGCCGTCTGAGAAAGGCATTGTCCCAGCACGGCGGCTCGGACCCCCTGCGCACAGTGCGCGGAGTCGGGTATGCTTTGGGCTAGCGCCGCTTCGGCAGACGACCAGGGCCCGTTCAGCAAATTTGATCCATTGTCCGTAATTTAGCCGCTACACTCCAAATCTGGAGCAGTGAGGTTTTGAACTGATCGGTCGAAAGCCCTGCT
>CBFHZX010000067.1:0-7597 GCA_965660425.1 Sulfitobacter sp.
CCACATCAACATAAAAAAGGCCATCATCGCCGTCACGAAATCCGCATACGCGACTTTCCATGCTCCGCCATGGTGTCCGCCCCCTTGGACGACCTTCTTACGTTTAATGATGACTGGCGCGAGATTCGAATCTGCACTCATATCCACCACCTATTTTCACCCAAGCCTAGGGATAGCGGTGGAACAGTTATTAAACTGATAACGTGATTTTCTTGGTTAATAGAGCGTTTCAGGTGGTTCTAAGGCGTAGTCTACCACTTGCGCCGTTTTGCCAGCGCAATCTGTTTCTGGCGCTCTCGGAACCGTATCTTGTCGTCCTCGGTCGTCTCGTCTACGCAATGATGGCAACTGACACCTGCTTCATATCCCGCACGGTCTGTGTCCGCAGGAAGGATTGGACGGCGGCACCCATGGCACAGCAGGTGCGGTCCGGGCGCCAAGCCGTGCTCAACACTGACACGGTTGTCAAAAACGAAACACGATCCGCGCCACGTGCTTTGCTCGGCGGGTACGTCCTCAAGATATTTCAGAATACCGCCTTTGAGGTGGTAGACATCTTCTACGCCTTGCCCAAGCAGATAGTTGGTGGATTTTTCACAGCGAATACCGCCGGTGCAGAACATCGCAATCTTTTTGTTGTGAAAGCGTTGTTTATTCGCCTCCCACCATGCGGGAAATTCGCCAAAGCTGGCCGTTTGGGGATCAACGGCACCGTCGAATGTCCCTATCGCCACCTCATAATCATTACGGGTGTCGATGACGGCGACATCTTCGCGGTTGATAAGCTCGTTCCAATCTGCGGGTGTCACATAATGACCCACGCTGGCGCGGGGGTCTACATCAGGCTGGCCCATGGTCACAATCTCTCGCTTGAGCTTGACCTTCATCTTTCCAAAAGGTGCCTGTTTTGCGTGCGATATCTTGTATTCCAGCGCGGCACAGTCGGGCAGGGCGCGCAGGTGTCTGATGACAACATCAACGGCTTCCTGACTCTGTCCCGCGATGGTTCCATTCACCCCTTCACGCGCCAGCAAAAGCGTGCCTGTAATTCCGTGTGCCAGACACAGCTCCAACAGCGGCGGCTTGAGTGCTTCAGGATTGTCAAAACGGGCAAAGTGATAAAGGGCGGCGATTGTATACATGGGATGCCAAATAGGCCGCACAGGGGTTGTTGCGCAAGAGGGGAGTGCGGTAAAATAGTCCAACCCGATGAATGTACCAAAGGGATTTTGCCATGCACGCGCTTCTGATCATCGACGTCCAGAACGATTTTTGTCCAGGTGGTGCACTTGCTGTGGCGCAGGGTGACGCAATCGTCAGTGGTATCAACGCGATCATGGCGGATTTTGAGGCTGTTGTGCTGACACAGGATTGGCATCCAGCGGGTCACTCGTCCTTTGCCTCAAGCTACGCAGATAAAGCGCCCTATGACATGATCAACATGCCCTACGGCCCCCAAGTCCTGTGGCCAGATCATTGCGTGCAAGGCACAGAAGGCAGTAGCTTTCATCCTGAATTAGAGACTAATCAGGCAGACTTGATCATTCGCAAAGGCTATAACCCCGCCATAGACAGCTATTCGGCCTTTTTCGAGAACGACCATAAAACGCCAACAGGCCTAGAGGGGTATCTGCGCACGCGGGGTATAACAGAGGTCACGCTTGTTGGCCTCGCGCTGGATTTTTGCGTGCGTTACTCCGCCGTAGATGGGGCGAAGCTTGGGTTCAAAACCACTGTTTGCACTGATCTGTGCCGCGCAATTGATCTCGATGGTTCTCTTGCGGGGGCAGAGCAGGCGATGCGCGATGCGGGCGTTATACTCGACTAACCCCTTGCTCCCTTGCGTATCATAGACCACAAAACAACGGCCTAACGGAGCAAACATCATGGTTGATATCGCCACCCGCGTCTGGAACCACAAATGGAAGATCGACCCCATCGTGCGGTCGCTCATCGACACGGATTTCTACAAGCTCCTGATGTGCCAATCCATCTTTCGCAACAAACCTGACACGCAGGTGACATTCAGCCTGATTAACCGCTCCAAGGATGTACCGCTGGCCGAGTTGATCGACGAAGGCGAATTGCGTGAGCAGCTGGACCACATCCGCACGCTGAGCCTGAGCCGTGGGGAATCTACATGGTTGCGTGGCAATACATTTTACGGCAAGCGCCAGATGTTTCGCCCCGATTTTATGGAGTGGTTCGAGAACCTGCGCCTGCCGCCCTATCATCTTGAGCGCAAAGGGGATCAGTACGAGCTGACGTTCGAGGGCAAATGGCACGAGGTTATGCTGTGGGAGATTCCCGCCCTCGCGGTGCTGATGGAGCTGCGCGGCCGTGCGGTTCTGGACAAGATGGAGAAGTTCGAACTTCAGGTGCTTTATGCCCGTGCGATGACCCGCGTGTGGGAAAAGGTAGAGGCGCTACGCGATGTTCCTGATCTGTCGATTGCTGATTTTGGTACCCGGCGTCGCCACAGCTTTTTGTGGCAGGACTGGTGCGTTCAAGCGATGAGCGAGGGGTTGGGTGCGAAATTCACGGGCACCTCCAATTGCAAAATCGCCATGAAGCGCGAGATGGAAGCTATTGGCACCAACGCCCATGAGTTGCCCATGGTCTATGCTGCACTGGCCGAGAATGATGATGCCTTGTTCCAAGCGCCCTACAAGGTGTTGGAGGATTGGCATCACGACCATGAAGGAAACCTGCGCATTATCCTGCCCGATACCTATGGCTCACAGACCTTCCTTGATAACGCGCCTGATTGGCTGGCGGGTTGGACGGGTATCCGCATCGACAGCGGTGATCCCGCCAAAGCGGCGCAGCAGGCGATAGATTGGTGGAAGGCGCGCGGCGAGGATCCGAAGGCAAAGCGCGTGATCTTTAGTGACGGGCTTGATGTGGCCAAGATCAAGGAAATGCACCAACAGTTCTCTGGCAAAACATCTGTCTCCTTTGGCTGGGGAACGCTTCTCACCAATGATTTCCGCGGCTTTGTACCTGAGGATGCACTCGCCCCCTTTAGCCTTGTGTGCAAAGCGGTGAGCGCCAATAGCGCGCCGACTGTGAAACTCTCGGATAACCCGAACAAGGCGATGGGCCCCAAGGATGAGATTGCGCGCTATAAACGGGTCTTCGACCTTGGCGATCAAACTGCACAAGAGGTGATCGTATGACCACCACCCATGAAGCTGATGAGGACGCCCGCAATCAAGACATCCTGATTTACATCAATGGAGAATTGAAACCCCGCGCCGAGGCGACCGTCTCTGTCTATGACAGCGGCTTTCTCCTTGGGGACGGGATGTGGGAAGGGATGCGGCTGTACAACGGGGTCTGGGCGTTCTTTGACGAGCATATGGACCGCTTTTTCAACTCCTGCAAAGCGGTCTCACTAGACGTAGGCATGGATAAGGCTGGCATCGCCGAAGCGCTGCGCATGACGGCTGAGGCCAACAACATGACCACGGATGTGCATTGCCGTCTGATGCTGACGCGTGGTGTGAAGGTCAAACCTTTCCAGCATCCGCAGTTGTCGCAAAGCGGCCCCACGCTGGTGATTATCATGGAGCATTCAAAGCCCGTTGAAAAGCTGAGCGCGCAAGGTATCCGCCTTGCCACTGTCCCGCAGGTGCGGGGCCTACCCATGGCGCAGGACGCTAAATACAACAGCCACTCCAAGCTCAACTGTGTCATCGCCTGCCTTCAGGCAGAGCAGGCAGGCGCGGATGAAGCGCTCATGCTCGACCCGCATGGTTTTGTGAACACCACTAACGCTTGCAACTTCTTCATCGTGCGGCGGGGAGAGGTTTGGACCTCAACGGGGGACTACTGCATGAACGGTGTGACGCGACAGAAAGTGATTGATCTGTGCCGTGCCGATGGCATCCCCGTTTTCGAGAAAAACTATTCCCTTTATGAAGCCACCGGCGCGGATGAGGCGTTTCTAACAGGCACCTTCGGCGCGCAAACGATGGTTTCCGAGATTGACGGCAAGCCCATTGGTGACGGATCGCGCCCCGTGACGGAGCGGATCAGGCAGCTTTATAAGCGGGCAATTACCGAGAATATCGCGCGCTAGCTTTGCGCCGAGGTCCGTCGCGTGATCGCGCCTGCACGGATGAAGGCTGCAATAAAGATCACGGTCATAATCAGGATGATTGTCGGCGCAGGCGCGCTGTCGAGAAAGAAGCTCGCGTAAACCCCCAGAACGCCTGATGCCATCGTGACCCCTACCGCAATGGGCAGCATTTTTGAGAACTTCTGCGTAAGCAGAAAGCCAATCGCTCCGGGTGCGATCAGCAGACCAATCGCCAGAATGATTCCCACCGCCGACAGCGTCGCAACGATGGTGAGCGAGATCAGCGCCAGTAACCCGTAGTGCAGCCAGCCCACGCGCAGCCCGACGGCCTGCGCCTGCACAGGATCAAACGCATGCAGCATCAGGTCGCGCTGCTTGGCTATCACAACCAGCCCAACAAAAGCGGCGATAAGGCCCGTTGTCCAAAGATCGGCCACGCCGACGCCCAAGATGTTACCAAACAGGATGTGATCAAGGTGAATGTCCGTCTGGACTTTGGTGTACATCACGATGCCAAAACCGAACATGCCGGAAAAGACGATACCCATTACGGTGTCCTGCTTGACGCGGCTGTTCTCGGACAGAAACCCTGTCGCGACAGCGCAAAACATCCCCGCTGTGAAGGCACCCACAAGCAGTGGGATACCCGCGACATAGGCCACCACGATCCCCGGCAGGACTGCGTGGCTGATGGCGTCGCCCATCAGGGACCACCTTTTGAGCACCAGATAACAAGACAGCAGGCTTGTCGGCACAGCGACCATCAGCACCATCAAAAACGCGCTTTGCATGAAGGCAAACTGGAACGGTTGGAGCAGTGTCTCGATCATGGGCGCAGCGCCTCGCGCGATTTGCGCTTTGCGGTCAGGTAGCCGTGTTTGGGTGCCAAAAGGAACGCGATCAGGAAGATCAGCGTTTGCAAGCTCACGATGATCCCGCCTGTGGCTCCGTCGATAAAAAAGCTCAGGTATGCGCCGGCAAAAGATGTCAGCGCGCCGATGCTGACGCTCAGTACAAGCAAGCGGGGAAATCTGTCGGTCAGCAGGTATGCCGTCGCCCCCGGTGTGACGACCATCGCGATGACAAGGAATGCCCCAACCGTTTGGAGCGCTGCAACACATGACGCGGACAGCAGCATAAAGAAGACAACCTTGAGCACGTCAGGCCTAAGCCCGATGGAGCGTGCATGGTTTTCGTCAAAGAAGGTGACCATCAGGTCCTTCCATTTGGCCAGCAGAACAGCCAGCGTGACAAACCCGATGATAGCCAACTGGATTGTGTCCGACGGCGTAATCGCAAGGATATTGCCCATCGTAATCGTCTGGATCGAAACCGAAGCGGGTGAGATCGACACCATAAACAGCCCAAGACCGAAGAAAGAGGTAAAGATCAGTCCGATGATTGTATCTTCCTTAAGCCCCGAGCGTTGGTTGAGAAATAGCATCGCCCCCGCGGCCAACCCCCCCGCGGCAAAGGCGCCCAAGGCAAATGGCAGCCCCAACATATAGGCCCCCGCGACACCGGGTACGATCGAGTGGCTCAGCGCGTCGCCGATCAGGGACCAGCCCTTGAGCATCAGATAAGCAGACAAGAAGGCGCAAACACCGCCTACCAGCGCGCTCACCCACATGGCGTTGAACATGTAGCCATAGGTGAACGGCAGCAGCAGTGTCTCCATCACTTGGCATCCGCCTTTTCTGTTTTCTGTGTCTCGCCGCCATACACAACAAAGGGCCGCTCATCATCGCTGATCACGCGGATGGTGCGGGCATCATCGTCGTCATGTAGGTCCGCACCACCTATCACAAAGTGACGCAGCACACCGCCAAAGGCGAGTTCGAGATTGTCATGTGTAAACGTCTCTTCGGTGAGGCCGTAAGCAAGCACAGTCTCCTTGACCAAGACCGTACGATCACAAAACTCGGGCACCGAGCCAAGGTTATGGGTCGAGACCAGCATCACACGCCTCTCATCGCGCATCTCGCGCAGCAGGTCGATGATCTGATCCTCGGTTTGCACATCAACGCCTGTGAAAGGCTCATCCAGTAGGATCACCTGACCTTCTTGCGCAAGCGCACGGGCAAGGAAGACGCGCTTGCGCTGCCCACCCGATAGCTCGCCGATTTGGCGGTGGCGGAATTCGGCCATGTTCACGCGGTCCAATGCACTTGTGACTGCTGTGTGATCCGCTTTTTTTGGGCGGCGGAAGAATCCCATGTGGCCATAGCGGCCCATCATAACCACGTCTTCGACAAGCACTGGAAAGGACCAGTCGACCTCCTCCGATTGGGGCACATAGGCGACGATATTGCGCGCAAGCGCCTCTTTGACGGGCATCCCGAGAACGCTGATCTCGCCCTTGGCGGCTGGGACAAATCCCATAATTGCCTTGAACAGGGTCGATTTACCTGCGCCATTCACCCCCACCAGCGCGGTAATCGTGCCGCTGGGGATGTCAAACGAGGCATCGCGCAGCGCGGTATGCCCGTTGCGGTATGTGATGGTTACATCGCGTGCGCGGATGCCTTCGCTCATTCAGTGAGGCCTTTCACAATCGTCTCAGAGGTAACGCGCAGCAGGTCCAGATAGGTAGGCACAGGACCGTCCGCCTCTGTCAGGCTGTCCACATAGAGGACACCGCCATAGACGGCATCGGTCTCGCGCGCGACCTGTTCGGCTGGTGCTTTGGATACGGTGGATTCGCAGAACACGGCGAGAATGTTATTCTCGCGCACGGTATCAATTACCTTACGCACCTGTTGGGGCGTGCCTTGCTGATCGGCGTTCATCGGCCACAGATAAAGCTCCTTCATTCCGAAATCGCGTATTAGATAGCTGAAGGCACCTTCGCAGGTCGCAAGCCAACGCTGGGCTTCTGGCACGGCCTGCACAGCGGCACGAAGTGGTGCGATAGCATCTGTTATCTGCGCCTTATACGCATCTGCATTGGCGTGGTAGATCTCAGCATTGTCAGGATCATTTTCAACAAATGCATCGCGGATATTATCGACATAGATCAGCGCATTATCCAGACCCATCCAAGCGTGCGGGTTGGGTTTGCCGTTATATTCATCCTCTGCGATGCTTATCGGATCAATCCCGTCTGTGAGGGTGGCAGAGGGCACGCCATCGAGGTTGGATAGAAATTGCTCGAACCAAAGCTCAAGGTTCAGACCGTTCCAAAGCACCAGATCGGCGTCCTGCACGCGAATGATATCGCGCGGCGTGGGGGAGTAGCCGTGAATTTCCGCACTGGGCCGTGTGATGCTTTCAACGATCGCTGCATCACCTGCGACGTTTTGCACCATATCGGCAATCACTGTGAACGTAGTCACGGCCTTGAACTTATCTTCGGCAAAAGCCGCGGTGGTAGTCAGCGCAAACAGGCTAACGCAAAACAGTGCATTCAGGGTCGTTTTAAACATCGATGAAGCTCCATTTGGTGTATATCTCCCATTTTTGCTTATGAGAACCATTCACAACTGTAAATAAGAATGATAACGATTCTCAAAC
>CBFHZX010000068.1:0-7327 GCA_965660425.1 Sulfitobacter sp.
TATCTCGAGCAATCACATCCATTGTTGCAAATGCCGATGATCCCACTGATGGGCGGCGCGGCCGAGCAGATCGCAGTCTCTCTGTGGAACCTGCATGACGAATACCTGTCAAAGACAGAGTATTTCGATGATGCGCATTTGCTGGGTTTTATTTCTGCGCCAACGGCACATATCTGGCACCGTCTGGACAGATCCATACAGGCAGGCCAGTCCATTGCCAGCGTTAACAACTATCCTGTGCCCTATTTCGAGGGGCTGGACACCGTCGGCCCCAAACGTGTGCAAACGCTCAACGCGATGCGGTATGGAAGTCACGACGAGGCGAAGGATGGCCCGCTGACCTTTATGATGGCCCATGGCCCATGGCGCGGCGCGTGGTGCGGGCATCTGGAACGCAGAGCGCGGCGTTACCAAGGTCGAGAATGGCATCTACACGCCTACGTTTTCGGTCATCCTCTCAAATGAAGCATGGGCGCGCATTTCACCAGCCGATCAACAGGCGATCAGCGCGCTTGCTGGTCAAACTCTCGCCAACCGCTCCTCCGAGTGGGACGCTTTTGACAATGGCCACCGCCAGATCATGCTCGATACGGGGCTCAAGGTTTCATACCCTGACGGCCCGTTGCTGCGCGAGCTGGAAGAAGCCGCGCAATCAGGTCTGGTGACGTGGGCGAAGGCCGCAACAGATCTGGGCATTCCCGCCCAGCAGGCAATTGCATCATACCGCGCAAATCTGGCGGCGCTTCGCTACCTGCTCATTTTCCGCTAGTCCATTCCCTGTCCAACTAGAGTTGGCGCATATGATCGCTTGTGCTGTTGTATGTGCCGCGAGAGGTCTTACGTACGCAATGTACCTTTGAGGCGGAGTTAACGAGTTTGACCTTTTGCAATGGGTTTGTGAACCAACATGCCGAATACAAACATCAACCCTGAAAACAACAAAGAGCAGGACACTCTGCGCCAGATCGCCAAAGAGGCGCAGGTCAATTGTGGAACGATCAACCGAAACCCTGCTGACATAGGTTTTTGGGCCTTACTTGCAGAGGACTTTGAGACCCATGAGCGCGACATGCTCTCCCAAGGGTTCTGGACGATGTTCTGGCACCGCTTTGGCAATTGGCGCATGTCGATACCGTTACGCCCGATCCGTATCCCATTCTCCATCCTCTACCGCATCGGCGCAAAGGCATCGCAGTGGTTTTGCGGTATGGACCTGCCCTATACGGTGGTCGTCGGGCGGCGCGTAAAGCTGGAGCATTTTGGCGGCATGATCCTGATTGCACGCGCTATCGGGGATGATGTTGTGATCCGTCAGAACACCACCTTTGGCATCCGTGATATGGACGCGCGCGATGATCGGCCCACCATCGGCAACAACGTCGACATTAGCGCGGGCGCCTTCCTGATTGGCGGCATTACGATTGCCAATAATACCCGCATCGGGGCCAACTCGGTTGTGATGAAAAGCCTGCCGTCAGACGTTGTGGCCGCTGGAGTGCCTGCACGCATCGTGAAATCGCTTGATAGCTAGGATCGGGAGCCGTCTTTATAGTGCAGGTCCAGCCATTGTTGTGCGGGGCCGCTGACGCCCTCCTCCTGTGTCGTGACCAGCCGTTCAAGGACCACATCCATCCCCTCCACGCGGCAGTGCATCTCGGTGGCGGTCATCATCGCCTCTCACAAATGACCCGCGTCGATCATCCGCGTGACGAATGCGGGGTCAAAGCAATAGCCTTCATGCACATGAAACCAGAACGACTGGGCCGAGGGCAAAAAGGGCTCGTGCAGCTTCTCCGCAAGCACAGCCATCACCCAAGCATCGAGATCAAAACCCTCAAGCGCGGCCAGTTTTCCCATGTCATGCAACGAGCCTTCGATAAGACCATCGACAAAGCCCCCCGCGACGGCGCGGCGATGCTGCGGGAGGACAGCCAGCTGATCCAGCATTTCAGGCAGCGGCAGGGGCGTGCCAGAATTGATCATTTCCTCTGGGTCATCGTATAGCATTCCCAGAAATTTCGCCGCCGCTGCCGCCACGAGGGGATGCGGGTCACGAAGCTGTGGGAGAAGGTATGTCTCAACGCTTTGCCACCCCAAACGCTGCTGGCCGCGCTGCGCCAATGCGCTGAGCGCCATTGCACGGCGGATCGCGGTAAGATCATCCGTGCCACGGCGCAGGTCCACCGCTTCCAGCCAACGGGCAAATACAGTGTCGAAGGGCGGCGCGGGGCATTTCAGAATGTCCCAGCATAGATGGATATGGGATAGCGGATCATCGTCGAGCTGTGCTTCGAGATGGTTAAGATAAGGCGCAATCAGGATTGCGGCCTCCTCGGGGTCAAGCGGGATGTTGGGCAGCGGGATCGGCACCTCGGCCCCGCCGCACCACAGCTCTGGCCCAAGGGCGCGCGTGCGGTCAACGCCGCTTTGCACAAAGCTGCGGCTGTCTGCACGGTCGTCCACGAAAAGCGCCCTAAGGCAGCTGTGCAGGGCGTAATCGAGACTGCGCTGATGGCCTTCATCCGCCACAACAGGGCGCGCAGCAACCGTAAGGCCCAACATGCTCAGGCAATTGTCCACCATCCGCCGTATCAGCCGCGCAGAAGTTCCAGGAGCATAAGATTGAGAGAGCGCGTAAACAGCGCCGCGCACGGCCCAAGCGTCAAATGGCTCGGCGGCGCGCAGCGCCTCAAGCTGGTCGACTGCGTCCTTGAACGCAACCGCCGCCATTTAGACTTGCTTGTTAACCTGAGTGAAGTCGAGCTCGACTGGCGTTTCGCGGCCAAAGATGGAGACCATAACCTTGAGCTTCTGATTCTCGTCGTCGACCTCTTCGACCATGCCGTCGAAATCCTCGAACGGGCCATCGCCCACTTTGACCTTCTCGCCAATCTCGAAATGGATGAGCGTGCGAGGTGCTTCTTCACCCTCTTGTACGCGGCCAAGAATGGCAGTCACTTCGGCATCACGCATCGGCATCGGACGGCCCTGTGGCCCCAGAAAACCTGTGACGCGGTTGATGGAGTTGATGAGGTGATAGCCCTTGTCCGACATCTCCATATGCACCAACACATAGCCCGGCATAAAGCGGCGCTCGGTGGTGACCTTCTTGCCGCGACGGACTTCGATCACTTCCTCGGTCGGCACCAGCACTTCGTCGATCTGATCCTCAAGCTCTTGCTCGGCAACAGTGTTGCGGATCTGCTCGGCGATTTTTTTCTCGAAGTTGGACAGGACACTGACCGAATACCATCTTTTTGCCATCTGAGTTTTCCGTCCTTGTCCTAAGTGCTGATCACTTGCGAATTCTTAAACCATGCCAGAGCGACGCCCTGTGCTGTTCATTGGTATGCGCATCTCGAATCAAGATACACAAGCCACAATACAGATGTGCGGGGTAGCCCACGCGCCGTGGGGATTCAAGGGTTGGTCGCTAATTTTACGACTGGAATGGCAGTGAGCCGCAGGGGGCGGTCTCTTAGCCAAACACATTCAAGACGTACTGCAAACCAGAGCGGATGATGATATCAACCAGAGCGAAAAATACTGCTGTCAGCGCCGCAAGGATAAAGACCATAACGGTGGTCAGCATGACTTCGCGGCGGGTCGGCCAAACAACCTTTGCCACTTCGGCGCGGGTTTGCTGAATGAACTGAAGCGGGTTGACGGTGGCCATGGAATACATCCCTGTTAAACGCGTGTCCATCATCTAACGACTACGCAGGCGCGTTTCAAGGCTGCAATTGCGACAGCGCTATGCGCCATTCTCCGAAAGTCCTGCCATGCGGCGGTCCATCGCTTCTTCATGGCGCTGATCCACAGTTGCCAACTCGCCAAAGTCGGGAAGATACAATCCATCCACAGTTCCTTCGGGAAAACGGTCAAGGATTGCGTCCCAGCGGACGGCGAAGCGGTCCAGCTTTTGATACACAGCCTCTGCACGTTCAGGCCTACGTTTCGTGTACCAACGGCTGATAGGGATGATGCCCTGCCAGAAGCCGTCATAGCCCGTAATTAACAAAACCCCGACCATGATGAACCCTGTCAGGAACAAGATGCCAAACACCAGCCACGGGCGAAACAAGACCAGCGCCGCAAAGGCCGCAAATACGAGATGCGCTCGGGTCGGGCGGTATGACCTGACCTTCTCGATCAGTCCTACACTTGCGGCAGGCTCAACCCTGCGCGGTGTTTCAATCTCAGGAGATTGCACCTTCGGCGCTTGACCAAGCGCTGCAGCCTTACCTCCAAAAGAGACCCCGAAAAATGACCGTGACTTGGCAGACGTGCCTTTGCTGGACGCGGGCGTCGCAGGCGCTTCAGCTGCTTGAATTTCGGGGAGGGCTTCGGCTTTTGAGCGCGGGACGGGTTCGTGTTTGGGTGTCGCCGTTTGCTTGCCTCGCACACGGCGCGGCGCTGCAGGTTCTTCCTCTGTCAGAATCGAGCGGATCGCACTGAGTGAGTGGGCGTCCAACTCACCATTGTCTGCGTCAGGGTTCTGCGGTGCCATTTTGGATGCTGCTGTCATCTGCTCATACCGATTTCGATCAATTACCGGCAAACACGTTCGGATCATTATGCGGCATGAGGATGGACGTGCTGTGACAGAAGCGTGGCATTGTCAGCTCGGCAGCATCAAAAGCCCGCGCGCCGATGACTGCGCGCAGCAGCGAAACAATCAAACCCAAGATGTTTGTGATTTGGCAGGGGCTGAGGGACTCGAACCCACGACCCTCGGTTTTGGAGACCGATGCTCTACCAACTGAGCTAAACCCCTATGCCTGCGCGTTGGGTAGTCTGGATTGCACGCAGGATCAAGAGGCATCACACATCAAGGCTGGAAAATCCTGACCCGCGTCAGGCTGGTGTGCGCGAGCGCGCAAATTCAGGGCTTTGCACGATGCCTTTGTCAAACAACTGGCTGATCTCTGTGTCAGTCATGCCAACCACATCGCCAAGCACTTCTTCGGTGTGCTGGCCCAGAACGGGGGCCGCTTGGGGTGGTTTGCGCGGACCGCTGGAGAATGTCACCGGCGAGCCAGGTACAGGGAACGTGCCAAGGCCAGGTTGATCAAGTGTTTCGAACATCGGGTTCGCAGGGCTCAGATCAGGATCAAGTGCCACCGCCTCTTTGATTGTGCGGAACGTAGACCATGTGAGTTTCAACTGATCGAACATCGGGCCGATCTCGCTGACGGCGCGGGCCGCAAACCACGGCTCGAGAATCGCTGTAATCTGGTGGCGCAGGGTCCAGCGGTTGCCCTCGTCGCGCAGGCTCAGCCCTGTGCGCACCTCCAGCGCGGCCAATGCATCCGCCGTGCCCGTTGCTTTGACCAGTCCCGACCACTGTCGCCCCGTGAGGCCAATAACCATCACCCGCGCACCATCCGCGCAGACGAAATCCTGACCGTAAGCGCCATAAAGAGCATTGCCCGATTTGGCGCGCGCTTCCTCATTCACGACGGCGTCGCCGATCAAACCCAGATGCCCCATCGCGGCGGCGGCAACATCCTTGAGCGACAGTTCGACCTCTTGGCCAAGGCCCTTGCGCAAGCGATGACGCTCTGCCGCAAGCAGCGCGCTAACGCACAGGTTACCCGCTAGCAAATCCCATGCAGGCACAGCATTGGCGACTGGCCCTTCATGTCCCTCGGGACCAGTAATGTCGGGCACGCCCAACGCAGGGTTCACGGTATAATCCACCTGCGGACGGCCGTGGCGGTCCCCCAGCAGGGTCACTGTGATCAGGTCTGCGCGGTGCTGGCGCAGGGTGTCGTAATCCATCCAGCCGCGGACGCGCAGATTGGTCAGGAACAGCCCTGCGTCCTCACCCGGTGCTGTGACAATACGCGTCACCAACTCGCGCCCTTCATCGGACTTCATATCAACGGCGACAGAGCGCTTGCCCTTGTTCAGGCCCGCCCAAAACAGGCTCTGCCCCGAAGGCGCCAGCGGCAGGCGCCCTGCATCAAGCCCTCCCTCCACACGGTCAAAACGGATCACATCCGCACCCATCTGCGCAAGCGTCATCCCCGCCAGCGGCACAGCCACAAAAGCAGAGCCTTCAACCACACGCATACCTTGTAAAATAGTGCTCATTTTATATCTCCCAAATTGCGCTGGCTTGCATGCCTTGATGTGTGCCGCCCGCCACGGTGCAGAGCGACCATTCGGCATCGGATGTTTTGGTCGCCGCCATCTCAACGGCGTCCGAGGCGAACACAGGATGCACCCCGCGGAACGAGAACATAGCAGGCGCTCGCCCGCGGTGCCGTGTCGCCATATCCATCAAAAGCTTCGCCTGAAGCGGGCCATGCACAACCAGATCAGGATAATGCTCAACCTCCTGCGTGTAGGGCAGATCGTAATGGATGCGGTGCGCGTTGAAGGTAATGGCGGAGTAGCGGAACAAGAGCGGCGTAGTGATGTCCACCTGCTCGCTCAGATCGCTCTGAGGGGCGGGGATCGCCTTTGGCGCGCGGAATTTTTGAGGGATGTTGAGATAAACGATGTCCTGCTGCTCTCGCACAGCGAGGCCGCTCTCCCCGCTGATGTCATGTTCGAGCGTGACAAAGACCATGTCCCCCGCAGCGCCCGATTTCTCGGTGACATTCGTGATACGCGTCTCGCGGGTCAGACGTTCGCCCACATGCAGCGGAGCCAGAAACTCAAGCGCGCCCCCTGCCCACATGCGGCGGTTCAGACGCACAGGCGGCATGAGCCCGCCCAAACGCGGATGCCCGTCAGGCCCCAGATCAGCCATCGACGCAGTCGGGGGAAAACCGAACCAATGCCAAAGATGGGGGAGCGTGTCGCCCTCGCGCGGGTCCGCGCTCTGCGGCGCACCCAGTACAGCATGTGCCGTTTGCGCAGCCATGTTCGAGACACCACCCGTCGTGACTTCGCTGCGGTTGATCCAAGCGGAAAGATTAATTTGATCCATGTCGCCGTCTCCTTTATGGAACTAAAGGTCGTGCAGTATTGAAAAAAATCAATCGTTTTTAATGCGTTAACAGTAGACGACAGTATACAATAGAGAATTGCTGCGCATGCATCGCAGTCGAGGTTCATTGAATTTGTTGCACCTTTTACGCGCAAACAGAACGATGCCGCGCTGCAGCAGTATAGTGCAAAAAATTTGGGCAGATTGACGCAGAGGAAGAAACTTGGGCGAATCTTGTGAGTCTTTGAACGAAAAAGGCCGCTCCTTGTGGGGAGCGGCCTTTCTGATTTAGCTACCGAGTGCTGCGGCGGGGTTCTCGTGACCTTTTTTGAGTGAACTCAAAAAATACACTGCCACCCGTGCCGCCCACTGGACAGCGTTTGC
>CBFHZX010000069.1:0-7188 GCA_965660425.1 Sulfitobacter sp.
CCACCAACCCTCCGCCATAATCTTTCGAATCAAAATCGAACTAAACAGCAGTCCACTTCCGAAAAATAGCGAAGGTCAAAGCGTTATAGTTACCGCACTTCCCGTGCAGCCGTGCTCATTTGAGGAGACACGAGAACGTCAAAAAACCACCCTTTGGCGCGTGCCGACCATACACTCGGCGACCACTCGCCCCAATGGTTCGCAAAAAAACGAAAAGGAAAGTCATTTGCCTCCATGAGAAAGCTTGTAACTGGCGGCTGGTTTATTGTACGAGTTCCGCGTGCCCGTGTGGTGGAATGGTAGACACGACAGATTCAAAATCTGTTGCAGCAATGCGTGGCGGTTCGAGTCCGCCCACGGGTACCAGCACAATTTTAGCTTTTTCGGGGATTGCACCTTCTACACGCACCTCAATGCGCTGACCCTCTTGACCCCCTCTACATGAAATGGTCTTGAAGTAATATTACGGAGCCTCCGATGATCCAACGCCTCTATGACTGGACCCTAAGCCTCGCTGAGCACCGTCATGCGCTCTGGGTTCTTGCTTTTGTGGCGTTTCTGGAGAGCTCCATGTTCCCGATACCCCCCGACATTATTATGATCCCGATGATCATCGCACGCCCCAACCGCGCCTTCGTAATTGCAGGCGTGGCCTTGGGTGCATCGGTGATCGGCGGCCTTTTGGGATATGCAATCGGCGCGCTTGCCTTTGAAGCCCTCGGGGAGCCTATCCTGACCGCTTTGGGCAAGGCCGACGCCATGAGCGAATTCGCGACCCGCTTTAATGATGTAGGCTTTTGGGCAGTGTTGATCGCGGGCGTTACACCCTTCCCGTATAAGGTCATCACGATCATGTCGGGCGTGACAGCCATGCCTTTGGGAACCTTTATTGCGACGTCAATACTGGCGCGGGGCTTGCGCTTTTTCCTCGTGGCACTGCTTTTGTGGAAGTTCGGCGCGCCTGTGCGCGACTTTATCGAGAAACGCCTGCCCCTGATGTTCACCCTCGCCGTGGCACTCCTGCTCGGCGGATTTTTCGCGATCAAACTGTTTTGATGACGAAACCGATCCTCCTTGCCACCTTCGGCTCGATCGCCACTCTGGCAGGCGCGTTTGCCTTCCAGCATTTGAGCGGACTGGCCCCGTGTGAGATGTGCATCTGGCAACGCTGGCCGCATGTAGCGGCCATCAACATCGGCTTGATTATCATGTTTACAGGCGAAGAAAAGCTCGCGTGGTTCGCGGCCCTCGCCACCTTAACAACCGCCGCCATCGGCATGTTCCATGTGGGCGTTGAGCAGAACTGGTGGGACGGCCCCACCACCTGCAGCGCGGGCGGCGTCTCCGATCTGAGCGCCCAAGAGCTGATGGACCAAATCCTCACCGCGCCGCTGGTGCGATGTGACGACATCGCTTGGCAACTGGCAGGGATCAGCATGGCAGGCTGGAACGCGATCCTGTCGCTTTGCCTGACGACCTTATGGATCAAGGCTGCGCGCGACGCCTAAGGCGTTTTCGAAATAGACAAAAGAGGCACTAGTGCCTCGCCCGTTGAGATCTTTGATTTCAGGCAGGGTTGGACAATTCAGGGTTTTCGAAACCTGTCTAACCTGATTTTTGCGTGCTGAGCAGCAAACTTGTCTCTGACGCCACGACTCCGTCAAGCTGACGGATGCGGTCCAGCACGCGGTCAAAATCCGCCAAAGTGGCCGAACCGATTTCGACGATCAAATCCCATCGCCCGTTTGTAGAATGGATGGCCCGCATTTCCGACATCGCGCCAAGTTGCCGCTTGATCCGCGAAGCCCCGCGCCCCTCGATCCCGATCATCATCAGACCGCGCACAGGATCACGGGCCACATCGGCACGGGTCACAACAGAGAAGCCAATAATCTCTCCCCGTTCCTGCAGCCGCGCCAGACGGCTGCGCACAGTGGTCCGTGACATGCCCAGACGCGCCGCCAGGTCAGACAAGGAGGCGCGCGCATCATGGCGCAATGCTGCAATCATCGCTTCGTCCGTATCGTCCATATTGCTATCCAATTTGATCAGTCTGCAAACATATTGAGTATTCTGTAGACTATAAATAGCCCAGATGCACCGCATATATCATACCAAACACCATTGGAGACCTCCCCATGACCCCTCAAAACTGTATTCTGCAAGGCGCCTCCCTCGATTGCGGCAAGATCCGCCGTGGCTGTATCATGGGGCCGGATGCCTACCGTACCGCTGGCCTTGCCGAAACGCTTGAGAGCCTTGGCCACACTGTCACAGACATCGGAAATGTAGCTCCAATCCCTTTCACCGATGCGCCACACCCTAAACTCCATCGCCTGTCCGAGACGATTGCATGGACCCATGCTTTGGCCGACACCACTGAATCCTCGCTCGCCAGTGGCATGCCCATCACAATGGGCGGAGATCATGCGCTGGCGGCGGGGACTGTGCTGGGAGCCATGCGCTTTGCCGCTGCCCAATCGCGCCCGCTCTTCGTACTCTGGCTCGACGCACACAGCGATTTTCACACGCTGGAAAGCACAGACAGTGGAAATTTGCACGGCACGCCCATGGGCTATGTGACGGGACGGTCCGAATTTCCCGATTGGCCTGCCCTGCCAGCGCCATTGCCCTACGAGAATATCGCAATGATCGGCCTGCGCTCTGTCGATCCTGCCGAGCGTGCAGCGCTACAAGACACCGCCGTCACCCGCGTAGACATGCGCCAGATCGACGAGACAGGTATCGCGCAGCCTTTGGGTGCATTTCTCGAGCGCGTGGCAGAAGCGAATGGCATGTTGCACGTCTCGCTCGATGTAGACTTCCTCGACCCTGCCGCAGCGCCCGCCGTGGGCACCACTGTGCCAGGCGGTGCGACAGTGCGCGAAGGGCATCTGGTCATGGAGATGGTCAACGACAGCGGCTTGCTCACCTCTCTCGATCTGGTCGAGCTGAACCCCTTTCTGGACGAGCGTGGCCGCACCGCCGAACTCATGGTCGATCTGGCCGCCTCCGCTTTGGGGCGCAACGTGTTTGACCGTCCTACCCGCACCTGAATTTTGAGGATAAACAAGATGTTGAAACCATCCGCTAAAGCACTCGTTCCCTTCGTCAGCGTCGATCACATGATGCAGCTCATCCACCACGTACGCCTCGCTCCGATGCTGCGCGGTATCTGCGACCGTATTGAGGATGATTTCCGCCGCTGGCCACTGTTTGATAAATCCCCCCGCGTGGCCTCCCATTCTGATGTGGGCGTGATCGAGCTGATGCCGACCTCAGACGGCGATGTTTACGGCTTCAAATACGTGAACGGCCATCCCGACAACACAAAGGACGGGCTGCAAACCGTTACAGCATTTGGACTTTTATCCGATGTGGCCAGCGGCTATCCCGTGTTGCTGTCCGAAATGACGATCCTCACCGCGCTCCGCACCGCTGCCACCTCCGCGCTGGCCGCGCGCGTTCTGGCCCCCAAAGGCAGCACCGTCATGGCCATGATCGGCAATGGTGCGCAGTCAGAATTCCAAAGCCTAGCCATGCAGGCCATCGTGGGCATCACCGAAGTGCGCCTCTACGATATAGACCCCACCGCTACCGAGAAAGCGGCACGCAATCTGGCGTCCTCGGGCCTGAAGATCACACAATGCAGCACCGCAGAAGAAGCAATCCTTGCTGCGCAGATCATCACCACCTGCACCGCCGACAAGCAATACGCCACCATCCTGACGGACAATATGGTGGGCGCAGGTGTGCACATCAACGCCATCGGCGGCGATTGCCCCGGCAAGACAGAGCTGGCCCCCGCCATCCTGCACCGCGCTGATAGCTTTGTGGAATATCCCGAACAAACCCGCATCGAGGGCGAGATACAGCAGTTGGACGCTGATCACCCCGTGACCGAGTTTTGGGAAGTCCTCACGGGCACAGCCAAAGGCCGCACTGACGCGAAACAAATCACGCTTTTCGACAGCGTAGGCTTCGCCATCGAGGATTTCTCGGCTTTGTGCTACGTGCGCGATGCGATCAAGGGCACGGACTTCTTTACCCCCCTCGACATGCTGGCCGATCCCGATGATCCGCGTGACCTGTTCGGCATGGTCGCCCGCGCCAAGTGAGCGAGGAGTGCCGGCACGTCAGCGAGGAGCGCGCGCCGTCACATCATGCCCGTAAAGCCAGTCAAACGCGCCCAACATCCTCGCAGGCGCGATCCTGCTCCCCAATCTCAGCGCATTGTGCGCGGCAAAGCGCAAGGGACCAGGCCGCAGGTGATAACGCCAAGCGTTGCCATTCGCGGCCTTGATCACACGGGACACACGCGGCTTGCGCAGGACCTCATACGCGGGCAGTGCAGCAACGCCGCCCTGCACAACATGTTCGGCCAGCACCCACGCATCCTCCAGCGCCATATTCGCCCCTTGCGCCAGAAACGGCAGGGTCGGATGCGCCGCATCACCCAGCAGCGCCACACCGCCGCGCTGCCAGACCTGCGCGACAGGATGGCGGTGCAACCCCCAAAGTGTCGGCGCCTCTACAGCCCCGATCATCTGCGCAGCGATACCATCAAACCCCGCAAAAGCCGCGCGCAGGTTGGCGGAATCATCCACATGGTTCCAGCCCTCTTCGGCCCAACCCTCACGCTCCTCCACCGCGACAAGGTTGACCATTTCGCCCCCGCGCAGCGGGTAGCTGACCAGATGCCGCGCAGGTCCCATGGTCACCATTGCCACATCTTCGTGGCCAAAACTGTTTGGCACCGTCGCGCGCCATGCCACCTGCCCGGTGAAAAATGCGTCATCAGCGCCATTAAGTGCCCTACGTGCGCGCGAATGAATACCGTCAGCCCCGATGATCACCTCGGCGCGGCGCGTCTCCCCGTTCTCCAACCCGATCTGCGGCGTCTCCCCAGATGTGACAGAGCCCACGGCGCAGCCCAGCTCGAAGCTCACGTTCTGCTCGCGCGCGGCTTGCAGCAAAACGTCAACCAGATCAGCGCGGTGCATGAAGTAATAGGCCTGTTCAGACGGCAAGCGCATAAGGTCAAGCCGTGCCACATCGCGCCCTGCCGCGTCATGAGCCTGCATCACAACAGCGCGCCCGCGCACTGCACCGCGCGCGACAAGCCGCTTTTCCAAACCCAAAGCGCGCAGAACCGCCAGCCCGTTCGGGCTGACCTGCAAACCCGCGCCCACTTCCGTGATCTCGGGCGCTTGCTCCAACACAGTGACCGCAACGCCGCGCCGCGCCAATGCCACCGCAACGGCCAGCCCGCCGATGCCTGCACCGATCACGAGTGCATTGCTCACGCCCATCATCGCCTCCTCAAATGCAAAGACGCCGCAGTTTTCACCACGGCGTCCAAAACTTCAATCACTCTTCGCGCATCATTTGTCGTATCGCCAAAGGCGATCAATCGTCGCGGTGCACCTTCTCGCGGCGCTCGTGCTTTTCCTGCGCCTCAAGGCTCATGGTCGCAATCGGGCGCGCATCAAGGCGCTTGAGCGAAATAGGATCACCCGTGACCGAGCAATAGCCGAACTCACCCTCGTCGATGCGACGCAGCGCTGCCTCGATCTTGCTCACGAGCTTGCGTGCGCGGTCGCGGGTGCGCAATTCCAGCGCGCGATCTGTCTCCTCGGAGGCGCGATCATTCACGTCGGGAATATTGCGCGTGCCATCTTTCATGGTCTCGATCGTATCACGGCTTCCATCGAGAAGCTCCGCCTTCCAATCCTGCAACTTGCGACGAAAATACTCGATCTGCCGATCGTTCATGAAAGGCTCATCCTCGGACGGACGATAATCCTCGGTCATAACATTTTGCTTGTTCATGTTGCCCATCCCCTCAACGGCTTTCGACATTGTGACGTTGCGAAAACCCCGTAACGTCATCCCTCGCGCGCTCTCTATAGGACTGATCACCGATTGTCACTACACAATGATCCGCTATTGTGCACTTAGAAATAGCACTAAAATGACAACTGGAAAGTCGGGACAAATATGAAATTTCAAGGCACTGCGGATTACGTCGCAACAGATGATCTGAAAATCGCCGTGAACGCGGCGGTTCAGCTTGAGCGCCCGCTTCTGGTCAAGGGCGAGCCTGGGACAGGCAAGACGGAGCTTGCGCGACAGGTCTCTGCAGCGCTGGGTCTGCGTATGATCGAATGGAACATCAAATCCACCACCCGCGCCCAACAGGGCCTGTATGAATATGACGCTGTCAGCCGTCTGCGCGACAGCCAGCTGGGTGAGGAAAAGGTCCACGATGTGGCCAACTATATCCGCAAGGGCAAGCTGTGGGAGGCGTTCGAGGCAGGCGAAAAGGTTGTCCTGCTGATCGACGAGATCGACAAGGCCGATATCGAATTCCCCAACGACCTGCTGCAAGAGCTCGATAAGATGGAGTTTTTCGTCTACGAGACAGGCGAGACCATTAAGGCCTCCGTGCGCCCCATCGTCATCATCACCTCCAACAATGAAAAAGAGCTACCCGACGCCTTCCTGCGCCGGTGTTTCTTCCACTACATCCAGTTTCCCGACATGGAAACGCTCAAGAAGATCGTCGAGGTGCATCATGCGGGCCTCAAGCCCGAGCTGCTGACCACAGCGCTGGCCCAATTCTACGAGATCCGCGACCAGCAGGGTATCAAGAAAAAACCCTCGACCTCCGAGGTCATCGACTGGCTCAAGCTGTTGCTGGCCGAGGATATGGACGCTGCTGATCTGCGCGCCGATGGGGCCTCTGCCCTACCCAAACTGCACGGCGCGCTGCTCAAGAACGAGCAGGACGTGCATCTGTTTGAACGCCTCGCCTTTATGGCGCGTGGCGGGCGGTAAATCCTCATGCGGCGACGGGCCCTGCTGTATCTGGTGATGGTGGGGCCGCTGCACTATCTGGTGCTGACGATAGCGACCCTGACATTGCAGCTGACGTCAGGTGTCGTGGTGATATTTGGGCTGCTCTACTTTATCATGCCTGCGCTGGTGCGGCTTTTGGGTCTGCAAGCCTGCATGATTTCACCCCGCATATTTGGCGCATTCTGCGCGTGTCTCGCCCTGACGATAAGTGCGCTAGGCGCGGGAACTACGATAACTGGCTGGACAACCCCAGTAGAAGCACTGGTCTTGGGTCTTGTTTTGCTGCTCTGTGCACACAGCTTTTTGCTGCGCACCGCCTTGCGCGCT
>CBFHZX010000070.1:0-7039 GCA_965660425.1 Sulfitobacter sp.
TGACCCACTCAAAAGCGCTCGGCGCTGTGGTGGGGTCTGAGGGACCAGCCAGCCCAATGATGCAACATGCGCCAATGAACACCATCATCTCTATCTGCTCGGCCGCGTTTGGTGCGCTTTATATTCAGGTGCTGTCACTGGCGATGATCCTGTTTGTCTATCACGTGGCATTTGTACCTCTGGAGATTGACCAGCCTGTCGGCGCATTTGCGATGCTTGTGCTGGCGTGGTTCACAGAGGCCGCCCTTGGCCTTGTGCTACTGGCGATCAAACCGTGGTTCCCAACTGCCGTGGGTATCTTCTCCACGATCTACCAGCGCGCCAATATGATCGCTTCAGGCAAGATGTTCGTGGCCAACACCTTGCCGGGTTTAATGTTGGCCATGTTCGACTGGAACCCGCTGTTCCACACAATCGACCAGTCGCGCGGTTACTCCTTCATCAACTACAACCCGCGCTACAGCGATCCGATCTATGCCTTCTGGGTGGGTCTGGTGCTGGTGCTGATTGGCTTGATGGGCGAATTCTACACCCGCAAACACGCCAGCATATCTTGGAGCGCGCGGCGGTGATCCTTCTATGCCTGTGGCTTATGCTATTGGCACTTCCCGCAACGGCGCAGGATCTTCCCGTCCTCTATTCCGTCACGGGGTTGGCGCAGGGTGACACACTCAATATCCGCACACAGCCTGATGCAGGCGCGCCGATCCTTGGCACCCTCGCTCCTGATGCGAAAGACGTCGAAGTGATCCGCTTGTCGGAAAACAAGCGCTGGGGCGTGGTCAATTCTTATGACCTCGCAGGCTAGACATCGATGGCCTACCTCACCGCACAGCCACCCGCTGTGCCCTTGATGCAAAATCTCCAATGCTTCGGAACAGAGCCGTTTTGGTCCGTCACTCTCACCGACCGCATAATCTATGCCCCCATGGACGGCCCCGCGTTCGATCATGAGGTCACCGCCCGCACACGCGCACTCAACCGCCCCGACCGCTATGCGCTGCGCGGCGGCAACGGAACGCACAGCGCCACCGCGATTGTTGAGCGGCACATCTGTTCCGACGGCATGTCGGACGCAGAGTTTGGACTTTCCCTCGATCTGATCCTGCAATCTCGCGCAGGTCAGGTGTTTCTCTCGGGCTGTTGCAGGCTGACAGGGGGCTAGGCCGTCCCGAAACCCACTCGTCTTAACCTTCCATTCCGCATATACCTTTGATTCTGCAACGAGGGCCACAGGCGATGAACACACAATCCATGAACAAAATCATACTGGCGCTGGTGTGCACCATATGCCCCTCGGCCTGCTTGGCCGCAGGCGGGCAAGTCGAGTATTTCGAGGTGGCTGAGCCTAACTATGCCGACCAGACCTACACAAAGACGGGCGGGGCCGTGCATGCTCAGGGCACGGACATTGAACAAACGGGGCTGGCAGGATGCGTCAGAGGCGATGGCACGATCCAGCGCGGCTCCCTCGTCTGTCCTGGATACTAATGCGCCACCCGCAGCGTCAGGTTCAGCCGCCCGCCCTTGGGCAACAGCGTGCTTGACCCCGCTCTAATCCTATCCACTCCGTGATAGGCAAGGCGCGCAGCACCACCCATCACCACCACATCGCCCGAGCGGAGCCAATGGCTCTGCGTTTTGCCACCCCGCGTGAGGTTCCCCATGCGGAACAACCCCTCATCCCCGAGCGAGATCGAGACGACAGGCCACTGCGCATCCGCCTCCGTGTCATCGCAATGCATCCCCATCCGCGCATCCGCATCATAGAAATTGATCAGGCAACTGTCGGGCTGCTGCTCCAGCCCCGTCAAAGCATCCCAAACCGCCAAAATCGGCGCAGGGATCGCGGGCCACACCTGCCCGTCAGGGTGCCGCTCATCATAGCGATACCCCGCAGTGTCAGCGACCCAGCCATACTGCCCCGCCGCCGTCATCCGCACCGACATCTGCTTGCCCCGCGCAATGCTATAGCGGCTCAAGGGTGCCTGTTTCACTACCCCGCGCACAGCCTCCAGAATCCCCCGCTGCGCCGCGATATCCAGAAATCCACAATGAATATCAAAGCCCTTAACCTCTAATTTCACTGCAATCCCTCCTGTTTTATGAATAATTTTCAGGAATTAGCCCCGTAAAGTCACATCTTCGTGGCTGCCGTGGTTGCAGCACCGATGCCCCCTCACTATATACCCACCGAACCGCTGGAGACGAGCCGTCCCCAGCGTCAACCAAATCGGGGCAATGGCGCCACAACGGGCCAGTGTTTCGAGCAATCGCCTTAAGCTAGAAGAGGGATCGAAGATATGGCCAAAGTAATTGGTATTGACCTTGGAACAACAAACTCCTGCATCGCCATCATGGACGGCAGCCAGCCTCGCGTTGTTGAAAACGCCGAAGGCGCGCGCACCACGCCCTCCATCGTGGCCTTCACAGATGACGAGCGTCTGGTAGGCCAGCCTGCCAAGCGTCAGGCCGTTACAAACCCCGAAAACACCGTCTTTGGTGTCAAGCGTCTGATCGGTCGCCGCAACGACGATCCTGATCTGGCCAAAGACAAGAAAAACCTCCCCTTCAATGTTGTTGACGGCGGCAACGGCGACGCATGGGTTGAGGCCAAGGGTGAGAAGTACTCCCCCTCCCAAATCTCCGCCTTCATTCTGGGCAAGATGAAAGAGACGGCTGAAAGCTATCTTGGCGAAGACGTGACCCAAGCGGTCATCACCGTCCCCGCCTATTTCAACGACGCCCAGCGTCAGGCCACCAAAGACGCAGGCAAAATCGCGGGCCTCGAAGTGCTCCGCATCATCAACGAGCCGACAGCAGCAGCCCTCGCCTACGGTCTCGACAAAGAGAACACGCAAACCATCGCGGTCTATGACCTTGGCGGCGGTACATTCGACGTGACCATCCTCGAGATTGACGATGGACTGTTCGAGGTGAAATCCACCAACGGTGACACATTCTTGGGCGGTGAAGACTTTGACATGCGCATCGTCACCTACCTCGCGGACGAGTTCAAAAAAGAGCACTCCGTCGATCTGACCGCCGATAAAATGGCCCTCCAGCGTCTGAAAGAAGCCGCCGAAAAAGCCAAGATCGAGCTGTCGTCCTCAAGCCAGACCGAGATCAACCAGCCGTTTATCTCCATGGGTGCCAACGGCCAGCCGCTGCACATGGTGATGAAACTCACCCGCGCCAAGCTGGAATCGCTGGTGGGTGATCTGGTAAAAGCTTCCATGAAGCCCTGCGCAGCAGCGCTCAAGGATGCAGGCCTGTCCGCTTCCGACATCGACGAAGTCGTTCTGGTCGGCGGCATGACCCGCATGCCAAAGGTCATCGAAGAAGTGACCAAGTTCTTCGGCAAAGAGCCGCACAAAGGCGTGAACCCCGACGAAGTCGTCGCCATGGGCGCCGCCATTCAGGCGGGCGTTCTGCAAGGTGACGTCAAAGACGTCGTTCTGCTCGACGTGACGCCTCTGTCCATGGGTATCGAGACGCTCGGCGGTGTCTTCACCCGCCTGATCGACCGCAACACCACGATCCCGACAAAGAAGTCCCAGATCTTCTCCACAGCCGAAGACAACCAGAACGCTGTGACGATCCGCGTCTTCCAAGGCGAACGTGAAATGGCGGCGGACAACAAAATCCTCGGCAACTTCAACCTCGAGAGCATCCCACCCGCCCCGCGCGGCATGCCCCAGATCGAAGTCACCTTTGACATCGACGCCAACGGCATCGTCTCCGTCGGCGCGATGGACAAAGGCACCGGCAAAGAGCAGAAGATCACGATCCAGGCTTCTGGCGGTTTGTCCGATGCCGACATCGAGCAAATGGTCAAAGACGCCGAAGAGAACGCGGATGCGGATAAAGAACGCCGCGAGCTGATCGAGGCCAAAAACCAAGCCGAAAGCCTCATCCACTCCACGGAGAAATCCATGGAAGAGCATGCGGACAAGGTTGACCCGACCACGATCGAAGCCATTGAGCTGGCGATTGCCGCGCTCAAGGATGATCTTGAGGCCGACAGCGCCGAAAAGATCAAATCCGGCATCCAGAACGTGACCGAGGCTGCCATGAAGCTGGGTGAGGCGATCTACAAGAACGCACAGGAAGCGGGCGAAGACGACTTGGCCGCAGCGGCAGACGAGGCACCAAACCGTGCGGCAGATGACGATATCGTCGATGCCGACTTCGAGGACCTCGACAACGACAAGCGCGCGTAATCCGCCCGCGGAACCAATGACAGGGCCGGTCTGTGCAGAACGGGCCGGCCCTTCACGTTCCTGTAAAGGATACTACTCATGGCAAAACGTGATTATTACGAGACGCTCGGCATCGCCAAAGGTGCGCCGGCTGACGAGATCAAGAAAGCTTACCGTACCAAGGTAAAAGAGCTTCATCCCGACCGTAACGCCGACAACCCCAACGCCGAAGCCCAGTTCAAAGAAGTGGGTGAAGCTTACGACGTGCTCAAGGATGCCGACAAGAAGGCAGCCTATGACCGCTACGGCCACGCAGCGTTCGAGGGCGGCATGGGCGGCGGCGGGCGTCCAGGGGGCGGCTTCGGCAGCGGCGGACAAGGTGACTTCTCGTCGGCCTTCTCTGATGTCTTCGACGATCTCTTCGGTGATTTCATGGGCGGACGCGGTGGCGGCCAAGGCGGCGGCAGACGCGCCGCACGCGGCTCTGACCTGCGGTTTAATCTGCACGTCTCGCTCGAGGATGCCTTCGCAGGCCTGCAAAAATCCATTAATGTCCCCGCCTCTGTCGCCTGCGACAGCTGTAGCGGCTCGGGCGCCGAAGGCGGTGCAGAACCCACAACCTGCCCCACCTGTTCAGGCATGGGCAAAGTCCGCGCGCAACAAGGCTTCTTCACGGTAGAGCGTACTTGCCCCACCTGCTCGGGCCTCGGCCAGATCATCAAAAACCCCTGCGGCAAATGCCGTGGCGCTGGCCGCGTGGAAAAGGACCGCTCACTTTCGGTGAACATCCCCGCAGGCGTGGAAACAGGAACCCGCATCCGCCTCGCTGGCGAAGGCGAAGCAGGCATGCGCGGCGGCCCCTCTGGCGATCTCTACATCTTCATCGAGGTCGAGGAACACGAGCTGTTCGAGCGTGACGGCCCTAACCTCTTCTGCCGCGTCCCTGTGACCATGGGCAACGCAGCGCTAGGCGGCAGTATCGAAGTCCCCACCATCGACGGGGGCCGTGGCCGCGTGCAAATCCCCTCGGGCAGCCAGTCTGGCCGCCAGATGCGCCTGCGCGGAAAAGGCATGCCTCACCTACGCGGCGGTGCCACGGGCGACATGATCATCGAACTGGCCGTCGAGACACCAGTAAACCTCACTAGCCGCCAAAAAGAACTCCTGCGCGAATTCGAAGAGCTCTCGGAAGAGAACAACCCCGAAAGCAGCAGCTTCTTCTCATCAGTCAAATCCTTCTGGGATTCGATGACGGGCTAATCGGTCCTACACCAACCACGATCCCGAAGGGGCGCAGGACTATATCCTCGCGCCCCTTTCTTCATTTTGCCTTTAAACTGAAATCCAACCCCTCAACCCGCGCGGCATACCAGGGGGTGTACGCAAGCTGTACGCATAACACCCCCCGTTTTTTCGTCACTCAATCCAATCCATTAACCATTCCCTAACACTCTGATGGCCATTCTTAGCAGCATGACGCAATTCAACAAACAGCCCCTCTCCTTCCTCATGGACGAAGCTCTCACCGCAGAACCTGTGACTGGCAAACAGCCCTCCTACATCGCCGATCACCGCCAACGTCTGCGCGCCCGTTTCATGGCGGGAGGAGCTGGTGCGATGCCAGAGTATGAGCTGCTCGAACTGGTTCTGTTCCGTGCCATTCCCCGCCGCGATGTCAAGCCACTGGCCCACGCTCTCATGGCCCGCTTCGGTGACTTCAACCGCGTTCTCACCGCATCCGAGGCGCGGCTGCGCGACATCAAAGGTGTGGGCGATGCAGTCATCACCCAACTCAAGATCGTGGAGGCAGCCGCCCACCACATGGCCCGCTCAAAAGTTATGCAGCGCCATGTTCTCTCCAGTTGGGATGCCCTTCTGGATTACTGCCACACCACGATGGCCCACCGCGAGACGGAGCAGTTTCGTGTGCTCTTTCTTGATCGCAAAAACGCCCTGATTGGGGATGAGGAGCAGGCCAAAGGCACCGTCGATCACGTGCCGGTCTACCCGCGCGAGGTCGCCAAACGCGCGCTGGAACTCAACGCCTCCGCGATCATTCTGGTGCACAATTATCCCTCGGGTGATCCCACGCCCTCACAGTCAGATATCGAGATGACCAACCGCGTAAATGCCGCCTGCACAGCCCTTGATCTGACGCTACACGACCACTTGATTATCGGAAAATCCCAAGAGCTTAGCTTTCGCGCCGAAGGTTATCTCTAACGGACCCAGGCCTCGACGCGGCGATTGGTGCGGCGGCCCCAGCTGCTGTCGTCACAGGCCATCGGCATCGCCTCGCCAAAGGCATCCACACCCAATTCAACCCGCGCTAGATTGGCGGTAATGGCCGCGTCACTGACCGCACGCCGCACAGCCTCCGCACGGCGCAATGCAATGTCACGATTTGCCTCCGCAGCGCCGTTGCCATCGCTAAACCCAACAAACATCAGGCGCCGCGCATCGTATTGCCCTACCTCCAGCGCGCGCGCCAATTGCTGCACATTGGAACGGCTCTGCGCATCCAAGCGGATCGACCCCGCTTCAAAACGGAAGGACGTACTCAAACGTGACATCGGCACCAGCGTCGAGGTCATGCGCTGTAGCTCGCCCAAGGTGATTTCAGTCCCCGCCTGACTAATCGCATTGGTAAACCGGTTGCCCTGCTCTTCCACCGCAATCTCTTCGGGAGTTTGATCAACAAGGCCACTGCGGCGGATCACGATCTGCGCCGTTGGTCCACGGGTAAAGGCAAGAAACTCACGCGCCAGTTGCGGCAACCTACGTGCAGGAAAGTAAAGGAACATGGGTGCTGTCAGGGGGTAGTCTTCGGTCTTGAT
>CBFHZX010000071.1:0-6955 GCA_965660425.1 Sulfitobacter sp.
AGGAAACGGTTACCCACAATCTGCTCCGCCAGCAGCGCATATTCCGCAGGTGCGCCCAGACGCGCAGGGAAGGGGATGTTCGCGGTGATCTTGGCTGTGACCTCTTCGGGCAGGCTCTCCATCATCGGGGTCAGGAACAGACCCGGTGCAATCGCCACCACGCGGATACCCGTCTGCGACAACTCCCGCGCCGCAGGCAAACACATCGAGGCAATCGCCCCCTTGGAGGCCGCATAAGCCGCCTGCCCAAACTGCCCGTCCTCATAAGCAACCGAGGCCGTGTTGATCACCACACCGCGCTCCCCGTCTTCCATCGGCTCAAGCTCGGCCATGCGTGCTGCAGCATGGCTCATCACGTTGTAAGTGCCAAAGAGGTTCACCCGCAAAGTCTTCTCGAACACGTCAAAAGACATCTTGCCTTCACGGCCCACAATCCGCGCCGCAAGACCTACGCCTGCACAGCTCACCGCAATGCGCGGGGCGGCACCAAAATGCGCCACCGTGGCATCAAACGCGGCACCCACTGCCGCCTCGTCGCCCACATCAGCCTGCACAGCAATGCCGCCAATCTCCTCGGCAACGGCCTGCGCACGCGTAATATCGAAATCAAGGATCGCGACCTTTGCACCCTGCGCTGCGAAATGCCGCGCTGCGGCCGCGCCCAACCCGCTGCCGCCGCCTGTGATCAATGCGATTTGTCCCGATACGTTCATAGCTTGCGCTCCTTCATTCATATTCTGCCCGAAAACTAGCCGAGTTTGCGGCGGTGTATAGACCCTACCTGCATTCACAGGCCGCTGGTGGCTGGTGGCTGGCGGCAATCGCGCTATACTGCTGCACGATAAACCGATGGATCACCCCGATGCCCGCTGACGCCTACAGCCAATCAAAAACCGCACTGCTTGCGCTGGGCGGTCATCGCGTCTGGTCACTAATGGCCACGCTGTTTGGCGATCTGGCCCAAGAAGAAGGCAGCACCATCGACGGGCCCGTCCTGTCGGCAATCATGGCCGAGATGGACATCCGCCCCGAGGCCGTGCGCGTGGCCCTCTACCGCTTGCGCAACGACGGCTGGATCGTGTCGGAAAAACAGGGGCGCACAGGCCGTCACAGCCTCACCCCCACCAGTCGCGCCGAGACCCAAACCGCCAGTGCGCGCATCTACGCAGACCCGAACGCGCGCCACGCTGAGTGGGCCTTGGCCCTGACAGAGACCACAACCACCGCAGATGAAATGGCCGCGGCAGGCTTCATCCCACTGCTGCCGCGTGTCTATCTAGGTAGTGCAGGGTCAAACCCTCCCGCTTCAACCTTGATGCTGCGCGGAGGCATCCCGCCCGATTGGCTGCGCGCCCAACTCGCCCCCGGACTGCTGGAGGATGAATACGCCCGACTGCTCCCGCATCTGCAAACCGCCTTTGATACCCTTCAGGCCAGCACGCTCTCCCCGCTGCAAATTGCAGTGATCCGCTGTCTGATCGTGCACAACTGGCGGCGCATAGTGCTGCGCCATCCGCCCGTGCCCGACACCCTTAGTCCCGACAACTGGACGGGTGCTGCGTGCCACAAATTGGTAGACGCCCTGCTATCGCGCTTGCCGCGCCCTGCACTCACCCATATCACGCCGACCTGAACGCTGATCCCTTTTCCCCTTCCCCTCCTGCCTGTATAGAGAGCGCCATGACAAACACCGTATATCAAAACGACCTGCCAGACGGCCTCGACCTTGGGCTAATGGTTGCCATCGACTGTGAAACCATGGGCCTGCACCCGCACCGCGACCGTTTGTGCGTGGTCCAGCTGTCGGGCGGGGATGGCCACGCGCATCTGGTCCAGATCGCCAAGGGCCAGACCGAGGCGCCCAACCTGTGTCGCCTTCTCGAAGACCCGAACGTGCTCAAGCTCTTCCACTTTGGCCGCTTTGATATCGCCGCCATGCTCAATGCCTTCGGCGCAGTCACCGCACCTGTTTACTGCACCAAAATCGCCAGTCGCCTTGTGCGCACCTACACGGACCGCCACGGCCTTGCCAAACTGCTGAACGAGCGTTTGTCCATCGACATCTCCAAGCAACAACAATCCAGCGATTGGGGCGCGCCCGAGCTGACGAAAGCGCAGGTAGACTACGCCGCTTCCGATGTCCTCTATCTGCACCAGTTGCGCGATGTCCTGAATGGTATGCTCGAGCGTGAAGGCCGCATGGAAATGGCCCAAGCCTGCTTCGACTTCCTGCCCATGCGCGCAAAACTCGACCTTGCAGGCTGGCCCGAAACGGACATCTTCGCCCACGCCTGAGGAGGGCCGCACCTTGAACAGGCGCGACAGATATTCACGCATGGTGGCCTTGCTCAAGGTGCTGCTGCCGCTGGCGGCGCTCGCAATCCTGTCCACGCTGTTTCTGGTCGCCCGGGCCATGGAGACCGAGACGGCAATCCCCTTTGCCGAAAAGGAAATCCAAGACCGCCTTCGAGATCAACAGATCACTGGCCCCTTCTTTTCGGGCAGCACACCAGACGGGGGGCAAATCTCCCTCTCTGCAGACAAGCTTATCACGGTTGAAGGCCGCACAGGCATCAACCGCGCCGAAGGCGTTCGCACGCGTCTGCAGACACAACAAGGGACCACATTCCAGCTTTTGGCCGATGTGGTCGAACTGGATATGACAGGCGGCCGCGCCGATATGACGGGCGGTGTCTCGCTCGTCACCTCTACAGGCTACCGTGTGGACACTGCCGAAGTAACCGCACTTATTTCTGCACTCAATGTCACAGCGCCGCAGCAAGTCGAAGCATCTGGCCCATTGGGCGTGTTCACGGCGGGGAATATGCGAATCTTCTCGCCAAAAGAGGCAGATGGCACGCAAATGGTTTTCAGTAATGGCGTGAAACTGGTATATACGCCGTAATCAATGAAGAAAGTGCGTGAAAATATGGGCCTTCGTTTACTCCTGACAGCGCTGTTTGCGGCGCTTTTGTCCACCGTTGCCACTGCACAGGGGGCCAGCGTCGCCTTTGGCACCATCGCACAAGATACCAGCCTGCCTGTCGAGGTCAGCTCGGATGAGCTAGCCGTAGACCAGCAAACGGGCGTGGCGGTGTTTACAGGAAATGTTATGATCGGTCAGGGCGATATGCGCTTGTCCGCAGGACGCGTCGAAGTCGTCTACAATGAGACCGCCGATGGCATCGCCTCTATGCAGGCAACTGGCGGCGTGACGCTGGTGTCTGGCAATGATGCCGCCGAGGCCCAGCGCGCCGATTACAGCATTGAAGCGGGCACCATCGTGATGCGCGGCAAGGTCCTGCTCGCCCAAGGGGCCAGCGCGCTCAGCGCCGATACCATGACCATCCGCCTGCGCGACGGCACGGCGCGGATGCAAGGCAACGTGCGCACGCGCCTGCAAACAGGTGGCAACTGATGGTTGCGTTAACCGTCGCCGAAGGCGGTGCAGGCCTGCGTATCGCACATCTGCGCAAATCCTACCGCAAGAAAATCGTCATCCGCGATTTCTCGATGGAGCTGATGCGCGGTGAGGTTGTCGCGCTGCTGGGGCCGAACGGTTCTGGCAAAACCACCACATTCTATTCCGTCGCGGGCCTTGTGACGCCCGAAGGCGGCACCGTCCTGATTGACGGAAAAGACGTCACCAACCTGCCCATGTACCGCCGCGCGCAGCTTGGCATCGGGTATCTGCCGCAGGAAATGAGCATTTTTCGCGGCCTTTCCGTGCAGGAAAACATCATGGCCGTGCTCGACATCGTCGAAAAGGACCGCCGCAAAAGGCTGCTCCGCCTTGATGAATTGCTGGGCGAATTCTCCATCGAACACCTGCGCCGCGCACCTGCGATGGCGCTCTCAGGTGGGGAGCGGCGGCGCGTCGAGATCGCCCGCTGCCTTGCTGCCAACCCCAAATACCTCCTGCTGGATGAGCCGTTTGCGGGGGTTGATCCCATCTCCGTGGGTGACATCCGCCATCTCGTTGCAGACCTGAAAAAGCGCGGCATCGGCGTGCTGATCACGGACCATAACGTGCGCGAAACCCTCGAGATTGTGGACCGCGCCTATATCCTGCACGAAGGCCGCGTGCTGATGTCTGGCACCCCCAAAGAAGTCGTGAACAACGGCGATGTGCGCCGCGTCTACCTTGGTGATAACTTTAAGATCTCTTAACGAAAATTCCGCCAAACCATCTGGCTTTCCCCTGATAAATCATTGACACAGATCAGGTTCTGCCCGTCTAATCAGGTATGGCGAAATTGCTGCGCACGTTTCAATCTGCCGCGCCACCCTCGGGTGAGAGGATAGATTTCAACCTGCAACCAACCGCCATGTTCCCGCATTCAACCTCGTAAGGCCGCCCTCTCAGGCGCCCCGTCGCGTTGGATCAATACATTTGAAGGAGACACTATGCGGTACCAAATCAGCGGAAAACAGATCGACATCGGCGAAGCCCTGCAAACACACGTGAAAGCAGAACTCGACAGTGCTGTCCAAAAATACGCTGAACGACCGACGGATGCGCTTGTCGTGTTCTCGAAATCAGGCCACGAATTCGTCTGCGAAGCCACCGTGCACCTCTCCACTGGCCTCACTGCCTCTGCAAAAGCACATGCGCACGAAATTTATGCAGCCTTCGACGGATGTAGCGACAAAATGGAAAAGCAACTTCGCCGTTACAAGCGAAGATTGAAAGATCATCACCGTGAGCGGTCGGAACCTGTTGAGCTTTTGGGCGCTTCATCGTATATCCTGGCCTCCGAAAAGGAGACGGATTCTGAGGAGCCTGAAACCCTCCAGCCTATGATCATCGCCGAGATGCAGACAAAAATCGCAACCTTGTCTGTCGGCGAAGCGGTCATGCAAATGGAGCTTTCAGGCGCACCAGTGCTCGTGTTCAAGAAAGAAAATGAGGACGGGGTTAACGTCGTATACCGCCGCGAAGATGGCAACATCGGCTGGATTGACCCTACGTAGAGAAGCAGATATTGGCGCAGGAACCGCGCGCCTATTCAGGGGAACGACAAGACATGAACTTCGAGAATCTCCTCGCGCCTAATGCGGTAAAAGTGCTGTCATCAACCACTAGCAAGAAACGTCTTGTGACGGAACTGGGTGATCTGGCAGCCACTGCATACGGCCTTGAGGCAACTACGGTTGTCGAAGCATTGCTTGCCCGCGAAGCGCTGGGGCCCACAGGTGTGGGCCGCGGCGTGGCATTGCCCCACGCGCGTCTTGCTGGCCTTGATAAGGTCGTGGGCTTGTTTGTCTTGTTGGATAAGCCTGTTGATTTTGGCGCGGTTGACCGCCAGCCCGTCGATATCGCATTTGCGCTGTTTGCACCTGAGAATGCAGGTGTCGATCATCTCAAAGCATTGGCGCTTGTCTCTCGCACCCTGCGCGATTTGGGCGTTTGTGCAAAACTGCGCGCTAATCCAAGTGCAAACACGCTATATACGATTCTGACAGAGGCCGAGGGCGCGCAGGCGGCTTAATCTACCGCCAGCGACCAAACCCGAACATCATATAGTCACGCTGATAGACCTCAGCGCCCAACGCTTCGAACTCGTCATCATAAAAATCATCCAGCATATGCGTGCCGTGAACCGACGCAGGCTCAATCCGTGGCGCGCCCTCATACCCGACACCGCCGCAGCGCATCAGGCCGCGCACGGCTCACGATAATTACGCTGACGGTCAGGTCACCCATGATCCCTTATGCGTCCTTCAGATCGACACCGGGTGCGTAGGCGATAAAGAACGGATTGGCGTAGTCTACCTTGCCATAGGTCAGCGGGCTGTGGTCATCAAACCGCACCACATCGCCGCCCGCGCCCTTGAGCACGGCATGACCCGCCGCCGTGTCCCACTCCATCGTGCGGCCCACGCGGGGGTAGATATCCGCCTCGCCTGTGGCAATCAGACAGAACTTGAGAGAGCTTCCCGCACTCTTCATATCCTTGACCTGATATTTGCCAATATAATCATCCGTGGCCTGATCACGATGCGACTTGCTCGCCACGACCATAAGCGCGGAATTGTCAGGGTTAGAGACTGATATTGCCTTGAGTGGCCCCACACTGTCCTTATCAAAATCACCCGTTTCCTCAACGGCCTGTCCGTCAGCCCCGGTAAAGAACATCCGCCCCTTGGCAGGCGCATAGACGACGCCACGCGTGGGCACACCGCCCTCCACAAGTGCGATGTTCACGGTGAAATCACCACGGCGATGGATGAACTCCTTGGTTCCGTCCAGCGGGTCCACGATGAGAAAAGTATCGCTCGTGGCGCTATGCGTGTCGGCCTGTTCTTCGGTGATCAGCAGCACATCAGGGAACGCTGCGCGCAGCCTGTCCGAGATGATCTTATCAGCCGCTTCATCCGCCGCGGTGACAGGGCTGTCGTCAGATTTGGATTTCACATCGAAATCGTCACGCCCGTAAATCTCCATGATCGCATCGCCCGCTTCCAGCGAAAGACGGCGCATCACGCCCGTCAACTTTTCGTAATCCATGCCCAACTGTCGCCATCCTTCGTTGATATTAGCTTGGTAACCCTTATGATGCGACTGTAACGGATCGGCAATAATTCCGTGCAAGAGTGGTCATAACCGCAAGGCAGTATTGATATGTTCAAAACGGAATAAACACACAGGTCCACCACCAGTATCTTAATGTCGATGCTGGAACTGATCTATCATTCCATCGTCCGCTCTGTACGCAAAAGCCACAATAACGCCTTTTTGGCGATCGCAACGAATATTCTTCAGGCCGTGATCTTTGTCGGTGCATTCTATGTCATGTTCTCGGTTCTCGGGCTGCGCGGTGCTGCTGTGCGCGGTGATTTCCTGATCTATATTATGACGGGCATCTTCCTCTATATGACCCACTCAAAAGCGCTCGGCGCTGTGGTGGGGTCTGAGGGACCAGCCAGCCCAATGATGCAACATGCGCCAATG
>CBFHZX010000072.1:0-5453 GCA_965660425.1 Sulfitobacter sp.
ATGCAGGGTTACGTCCTGACCGGAGGGCAATTCATCGGCGGCCAGCGGGCTGGCCAGCAGGGCAAAGGCAAGACCGAGCTTCATGGTGCATCCGCCGCATGGGTTGCGAATTCGGCCGGCGAGACGATCTCGATCAGCTCCATATCGTCGGAATGGCGCACCTCGCGGTGGCGTATGCCGGACGGTTGCAGCACGCAGGACCCTGCGCGCAGGACATGCTCGCCCTCGCCTTCATATTCGAACACCACCCAGCCCTTGGTGACATAGACCATCTGGAAATCCAGATCATGGGTATGCCATGTGCCGGGGCTTTCCATACCCGGCACGGCACGGATCACATGCGCGCCGAACTTACCACCTGTGGCTTCAGGAATGCCCAATTGGCGATATTCGAAGAACGGGCGCAGGCCCGCGCCTTCAAACGCGCCGCTATCAGCGTGAGTGATGGTAAAGCTGGATGTAGACCAAACGCTCATAGTGCTGCCTTTTGGCTGAGGTTACGCCACAGCCCCTTACGGTGAACAAACCCACCGCAAGGGGTGCCGCGCATATGCAAGTGCGGAACCATCGCGCGTGTTACAGCGGAATATTGTCGTGCTTTTTCCACGGCATCGACGACTTCTTGTTCCGCAGGCTGGCAAAAGCGCGGGCGATGCGCTTGCGGGTTGTGCGTGGCTGGATCACCTCGTCTACAAAGCCACGTTCAGCCGCGACAAACGGGTTGGCGAAACGGGTTTCATAATCGGCTGTGTGTTTCGCGATCTTTTCGGGGTCGTTCAAATCAGCGCGGTGGATAATCTCGGTAGCACCCTTGGCACCCATCACAGCGATCTCGGCTGTGGGCCACGCATAGTTGAAATCCGAGCCGAGGTGTTTGGACGCCATCACGTCATAGGCACCGCCGTAGGCTTTGCGGGTGATCAGGGTGACCAGTGGCACAGTCGCTTCGCCGTAGGCAAACAGCAGTTTAGCGCCGTGTTTGATCACTCCGCCGTATTCCTGTGAGGTGCCGGGCAAGAAGCCGGGGACGTCAACCAGCGTCAGGATCGGGATTTCAAACGCATCGCAGAAGCGCACAAAACGTGCCGCCTTGCGTGAGCTGTCAATGTCCAGAACACCGGCCAGAACCATCGGCTGGTTGGCAACTACACCCACGGTGCGGCCTTCAAGCCGGATAAAACCGATCAGGATGTTCTTGGCAAAATTCTCCTGAATCTCGAAAAAGTCTCCCTCATCCGCCAACTTGTGGATCAGCTCTTTCATGTCATAGGGCGTGTTAGCATTTTCAGGCACCAGCGTATCCAGCGACGGCTCAATACGGTCGGGCGCATCAAAGAACGGGCGGACCGGGGGCTTTTCGCGGTTGTTGGCTGGCAGGAAGTCTACCAAGCGGCGGACCTCGGCCAGTGCCTCGACGTCATTCTCAAACGCGCCATCAGCAACAGAAGACTTCTTGGTGTGGGTGCTTGCGCCGCCCAATTCCTCGGCTGTAACTTGTTCGTTTGTCACTGTTTTGACCACGTCGGGGCCAGTCACAAACATGTAAGAGCTGTCTTTGACCATAAAGATAAAGTCGGTCATTGCGGGGGAATAAACCGCGCCACCGGCGCAGGGGCCCATAATCACGCTAATCTGCGGGATCACTCCCGAGGCTTCGGTGTTGCGGCGGAAAATCTCGGCGTAGCCTGCAAGACTGTCGACGCCTTCCTGAATACGCGCACCACCAGAATCGTTTAGCCCGATCACGGGCGCGCCGTTCTGGATTGCCATGTCCTGAATTTTGCAAATCTTGCGGGCATGCGCCTCTGAGACCGAACCACCCAGAACCGTGAAATCCTGCGAGAATACATAGACCAGACGCCCGTTGATGGTGCCCCAGCCTGTGACAACACCGTCACCTGCTGGCTTTTGCTGCTCCATCCCGAAGTCTGTGCAGCGGTGCGTCACAAACATATCGAACTCTTCGAAGGACCCTTCGTCCAGAAGCAGATGTACGCGTTCGCGTGCGGTCAGCTTGCCGCGCCCGTGCTGGGCGTCGATGCGTTTCTGACCTCCACCAAGGCGCGCGTCGTCGCGGCGGTCGTCAAGCTGTTGCAGGATATCTTTCATGGCGGACCCTCCCAAGGAATATTTGGGCGAATGTAGCGGAACGGGAGGGGGAGACAAAGTGCGATTTAGCAAATTTGCAAACTATTTTCAGAAAGTCAGTTGCAAAATGCAAATTAGCGAAGTCAGCCCGAATAGCACATGCTATCGACAAACCCTATGCAGCGGCCTAACTCTTTAACAATGCAACAGATCAGAGAAGACCTCCAGCCAGTAAAGCTGGGTGACCGGAGGTCCCCGCCCCACATCCTGACCCTCATCCTGCTCGCGGGCATGTCCGCTTGCGTGATGAATATGTTCCTGCCCAGCCTGCCCGCGATGTCCGCTCATTTTGAGACGGACTACGCGGTGATGCAACTGTCCGTCGCAATTTACCTCGGGTTCTCGGCGGTGTTGCAGCTTTTTGTCGGGCCGATCTCGGACAAATACGGGCGGCGGCCTGTGATCTTATGGGGACTGGGGCTGTTTCTGGTGGCCACGGTGGGCTGTATCTATGCGCCCAACATCGAGACCTTCCTCACCTGCCGCATGGCGCAAGCCGCGATTGCCTCCTCTATGGTACTGAGCCGTGCCGCCGTGCGTGATATGTATGCCCAAGATCAGGCCGCCTCGATTATGGGGTATGTAACGATGGGCATGGCCGTGGTGCCGATGATCAGCCCTGCGATTGGCGGCGTTTTGGACGAATGGTTCGGCTGGGAGGCCGTGTTCTGGGCATTGTTCGTGCTGGGAGCTGCCACGATGCTGCTCGCGTGGGCGGATATGGGTGAGACGGCAGTGCCATCGGATAAATCCCTCACCGCGCAGTTCCGCGAATACCCCGAGATCATCCGCAGCGTTCGTTTTTGGGGTTATGCCCTTGCTGCCACGTTCAGCTCAGGCGCTTTCTTTGCCTATCTCGGCGGTGCGCCGTTTGTGGGACAGGTCGTATTTGGCATGTCGCCTGCCACGCTGGGGTTCTTCTTTGGCGCGCCCGCGGTTGGATACTTTGCGGGCAACTTTCTCACAGGCCGCTATGCGGTGCGTTTTGGCGTCAACCACATGGTGCTTTGGGGCTGTGTGGCCAATGCGGTTGGCGGCACGATCTCGCTCCTGATTTTCGCATCGGGCCACGGCACACCAATCAGCTTTTTCGGCATGATGACCCTTGTGGGGCTGGGCAACGGCCTTGTGATCCCCAATGCCAATGCAGGTATGCTTTCCGTGCGCCCGCATCTGGCGGGCACCGCGTCGGGCCTTGGCGGGGCGATCATGATCGGAGGCGGTGCGTTGCTGAGCGCGTGGGTCGGCGTGCTGCTCACACCACAAACAGGGGCCTTCCCGCTGCTGTGGATGATGTTGATCACTGCCATATTCGGGCTTGCCGCGATCAGTTTTGTCCTCCACCGCGAGCGCGTGCTCGCGCGGCGCGCGCAGGGCGACTTGTGATGCGGGGTTTGCAAAGCTACACCAGAGCATAGCAAACTTTGCAAAGGACGGCGGATGGCCACGCAAAAACTCTATGCTGGTGCGAAACTGCGCGAACAGCGGCTCAAGATTGGCCTGACCCAAAAGGAGTTTGCCGCCCGCCTTGGCGTCTCGCTCCCCTATCTCAACCAGATGGAGAACAACAACCGCCCCGTCTCCACCGCCGTGGTGCTGGCGCTGGCGTCCGAGTTCGGGATGGACGTGACCGAGCTGAGCGCAGGCGATACAGAGCGGCTCACCAGCGACATTCAGGAAATCCTTGCCGATCCGCTCTTTGCCAATGAGATGCCCGCGCTAGCGGATGTGCGGCTCACCGCCTCCAACGCGCCCAGCCTTGCGCGTGCGTTCATCGCGCTGCACCAAGGCTACCGTCAGGCGCACGAGCGGCTTGCCCTGCTGGACGAAGCCTTGGGCCGCGAGGATGCGCGCCCCACGCCCAGCCCGTGGGAGGAAGTGCGCGATTTCTTTCATTATTGCGACAACTATATCGACGCCGTTGACCGCGCCGCCGAGCGTTTTGCCAGCCGCGCAGGCCCCGACATTCGCACTGCTGCAGAACAAGCGTTGGAGGCGGCGGGCCTGACGATCACGCTAAGCGATATGGACACATTGCGCCTGCTGGACCGTGCAAATGGGGTATTGCACATCTCTGCGCGCGCCCCTGCCGAGACACAAAGCTTCCAGCTGTTGCTGCAGCTGGCGCTTGAGCAAAACAATACGCTGCTGGAGGCCACGCTAGACCTCGCGCGGTTCCATTCACCAGCGGCCCGCGACATCGCCAAGATCGGACTAGCCAATTACTTTGCAGGCGCAGCCCTGCTGCCCTACAGCGCATTTCAGGCTCAGGCACAGGCCTGCCGCCACGACCTCGAAGTACTGGCCCAGCATTTCGGCGCCAGTATTGAGCAGGTCACCCACCGTCTTTCCACCCTGCAAAGACCCGGCGCAAAGGGGGTGCCGTTCTTCTTTGTGCGGGTGGATCAGGCGGGCACGATCACCAAACGTCACTCCGCCACGCGGCTGCAATTTGCGCGCTTTGGCGGGGCCTGTCCGCTTTGGAACGTGCACCGCGCCTTCGAAACACCAGGTCAGTTTTTGCGCCAATTGGCCGAGACACCAGACGGCGTGCGCTATATCTCGATTGCACGCGATATCTCTAAATCCGCTGGCCGTTTCGGCGCGCCCATGCGGCGGTTTGCGCTGGCGTTGGGCTGTGAGGTACGCCACGCGCCGCAACTGGTCTACGCTGACGGGCTGGACCTAAGCAGGGACTCCGCCTTTGAACCGATCGGGATTTCATGTCGCATTTGCACGCGCCAGAATTGCCACCAGCGCTCTGTCCCGCCGCTCGAGCGCAGCCTTGTGGTGAACCCTGACCGCCGCGATGTGTTGCCCTATAGCGTGGATTAACGCCGCGCTGCGCGCCATCCCGCCGCTTGTGCCGCAGCGGCAGAGCAGAACCACCGCTCCCCCTTGCGCGTGTTGATGCCCGTGCGCTCGTAAAACGCCTGTCCGGGAACGTGGTAGATGCGGGTGCCATTGGCGCTGATGTTGCCCTTGATCTTGCAGGCATCATTTGGCGGGATGCGCCCTTTGGCACGTGTGGCACGGTGTTGGGCGGGCGTTTGCAACCGCACTGCGTGCAGACCGCGGTCCATCCCTGCCGCCTCCCGCTCGATCTGCGCATAGTCATCGCCGTATTTCACATAAGCAAAGGCAAAGCCCTCGCGCACCAGCCACGCGCCGACGTCCCCGCCCAGCGCCGTGCAGCGCGCAACGGTGCGGCCGTATTTATCGGCATCAAGCGCCTCGCAACTGGCCGTTGCTCCCGAATATCGGTCTGTGACCACTTTGGTGATCCATCCCCCGCAGGCCCAATC
>CBFHZX010000073.1:0-5218 GCA_965660425.1 Sulfitobacter sp.
TGCCTTGACGGCGCTGAAATCAACCATGATGTGCCTCCTTGTGAAAATGCTATACAGCAGAACCGTTAACCTATACAACAGATTAACTAACAAGGAGATCAGTGTATGGCGGACAGCTTCGGGAAAAAGGACGTAACGCGCGTCGAGATCGACGGCGACGTCGCATCGGTCATCTTTGACCGACCCAAGAAACGTAACGCCATGAATGACCAGTTGATCGCTGAGCTTGACGCCTTTTTCACCCGTCCGCCCGAAGGCGTGAACGCAGTAATCCTCCGCGGCGAAGGTGGGCATTTCTGCTCTGGTCTGGATCTGGCTGAACATGAGCATCGCGGCCCCATAGAAGGGGTGTATCACTCTCGCAATTGGCACCGGGTATCAGATGCCATCGAATTTGGTGGCTTGCCCGTTGTCTCGGTTCTAACCGGTGCGGTGATCGGCGGCGGTCTGGAAATCGCGGCATCCACGCATGTGCGCATCGCGGAGCCGGATGTGCGGTTTCAATTGCCCGAGGGCCGTCGCGGAATATTCGTCGGCGGGGGCGCCACGGTGCGTGTAGGGCGCTTGCTGGGCGCGGACCGGATGCGGGAAATGATGCTGACCGGGCGCAACTATGGCGCCGAAGAAGGGCTTGCCATGGGGCTTTGTCATTACTCTGTCGGCGCGGGCGAAGGACTGGCGCTTGCCAAGAAGCTCGCCCGCAAGATTGCCGACAATGCTCCGTTCTCGAACTACCTCATGATGCAGGCTATTGCGCGTATCGCTGAGATGCCCCGTTCTGAGGGGCTCCTTACTGAAAGTCTTGCCGCAGCCATGTCTCAAACATCTGATGGCGCGAAAGAAGGACTGCGTGCGTTTCTGGAGAAGCGCCCGCCAAAATTCAGATAATCACAGCAGAGATACGGAATATACCTCTGCAACCAACTTGTCTCACTGGGAGGAAAAGACATGACGAAACGAAACTTTATCAAGACAGCGATTGCTGGTTTGCTGACCGCCGCTGCAATGGGCGGTTCGGCCGATGCGCAAGATGTCACGCTTCGGCTGCACCAGTTTTTGCCTCCCCCGGCGACGGTTCCTGCAAAGATCCTCAAGCCTTGGGCCGCGGGTGTTGAAGAAGCGTCCGGTGGCCGCATCAAGATTGAGCATTTCGACGCCATGTCTTTGGGCGGCCGTCCACCTGAGCTGATGGACCAAGCACGCGATGGCGTTGTCGACTTGTCAATGACAGTGGTCGGCTACACGCCGGGCCGCTTCCCGCGCACCGAAGTGTTCGAATTGCCCTTCATCATGACCAACCCTGTCGCCACCGCCTCGGCCTATTGGGAGATGGTGGAAACCAATTGGCAAGACACCGAATACAAGGATGTCAAAGTTCTTGGCGCTTGGGTGCATGGCCCCGGCGTCGTTCATTCCAAGGACGGCGTGAACAGCCTTGAGGACATGAAAGGCCTGACCGTGCGCGGCCCGACCCGTATCATCAATGACATGCTCAGCGAGTTGGGCGCAGAGCCGGTTGGTATGCCGCTGCCTGCGATCCCCGAGGCGTTGTCCAAAGGCGTTGTCAAAGGCACAGTTATTCCATGGGAAGTGACCCCGGCGATCCGCCTTTCGGAACTTGTCACCAACCACACGGAATTTTCCGGCGATGAGGCGCTCTATGCCGCGACGATCGTTCTGGTCATGAACAAGGCGAAGTACGATGCGCTGCCTGATGATCTCAAGGCGGTTATCGATGAGGCATCGGGGGCCAAGCTGTCCAAATTCGCCACGCAAGTCATGTGGGACGAGGATGCGCCTGCACGGAAGATCGCTGAAGAGGCGGGCAACACCATTGTCGAACTGGATGCAGAAGAAGTCGCCCGTTGGAAGGCCGCGGCAGAGCCTGTGATCGAGCGTTGGGTCGCCGACATGGACAGCAAGGGGATCGACGGTGCTGCATTGATCGACCAGGCCAAGGCGCTGATCAAAAAGCACGGCGGCTGACCTGCCAATACACCTGGGCAAGGGGGCTTTCGGCGTCCTTGCACTTTCTTCATCAGGGCGGAGATGCCATGTTTCACACACTGAACAGACTGGCTCATGCGCTTGCGCGGTTGCTCGCCTTGGCCGGCGGTGCGGTCTTGCTGGCGCTTACGCTGCTGACTTGCGTCTCGATCATGGGGCGCGTGTTTGTCCCCCTGGACATCGGCCTGGGCCCCATTCGCGGGATCTATGACATGACCGAAATCGGCATGGCCGCTGCCATCTTCGCCTTTCTGCCGTGGGCGCAATATCGCGAAGCCCATGCGCGCGTCGATCTGTTCCAGTTTGCCATTCCACCCAAAGCTGGTCAGTTTCTGGATTTGCTCTTCAACGCGGGAATGGCTTTTGCGGCTGCGGTTGGAACCTATCGGCTATATCTTGGGATGCAGGATAAACTTTCATACGCCGAGACGACATTGATCGCACAAATACCTGTCTGGCAAGGCTATGCGGCGGGTCTGATCGGTGCAGTCGGTTTTGTTATCGTATCCGTTTTCTGCACAGTGCGCGCCGCGCGCCGACTAGTCGGGCATCCGGACCACTCCGAGGGGATGCGGGCGTGACGAACATCGAATTGGCGATCTGGTCCCTTCCGGTACTGTTGATCCTTGTTTTCCTACGCGCGCCGATCGCACTTGCGATGATAGCCGTGGGCGTCGGCGGGACATATTTAGTGATCGGCACACCGATGATGACGCTTAACCAGCTCAAGACGCTGACCTACGGCACCTTTTCCAACTATTCCTTTTCAATCATCCCGCTGTTTCTGCTCATGGGTCAGTTCGCCACCCTGTCAGGCATGTCTACATCGTTGTTCAAAGCGGCAGAAAGCTTTCTGGGCCACCGCAAGGGCGGTGTGGCCATGTCGGCCATCGGCGCATGCGCAGGGTTTGGCGCGATTTGCGGATCGTCCCTCGCGACGGCTGCAACCATGGGTCAGGTCGCTCTGCCCGAGATGAAGCGCTATGGCTATCCCGATAGCCTCTCTACCGGCGCGCTGGCCGCGGGTGGCACCCTTGGCATTCTGATCCCGCCATCGGTGATCCTCGTGATCTACGCAATTCTTGCGGAACAGAACATTGCGAAACTGTTTGTGGCGGCGTTCGTGCCGGGCATTCTGGCCGCCTTGGGTTACATGATCGCGATTTCCATCTGGGTGCGCGTCCGACCAAATGCAGCCCAGCTAAGCCCGCGCGTTCCTTGGGGGCAGCGACTTGTGATGTTGGGGAAAATATGGCCGGTAATCTTGATCTTCGTGGCGGTTGTTGGCGGGATCTATGCAGGTATCTTCACCCCGACAGAGGCGGCAGCTGTTGGCGCAGCAGGCACCTTCATCGCTGCACTCGCAAGTGGCGAGATGACGTGGCCCCGCCTGACGGAGTCCATCTTGTCCACGGCAAGTGCCTCGGCGATGATCTTCCTGATCATTCTGGGCGCGGGCATTTACAACAACTTCCTGTCGCTCACGCAATTGCCGCAAGAAGCCTCGGCGTGGGTTGGCGAGCAAGGGTTCGCACCATGGTTCGTACTGACGATCGTGTTGATCATGTACCTTCTTTTCGGCTGTGTGATGGACAGCCTTTCTATGGTGCTTTTGACCGTGCCGATCATCTTTCCGATTATGTCTGTGCTCGACTTCGGAATGAGTGTGAATGACTTCGGCCTCTGGTTCGGCATTCTTGTGCTGATCGTGGTGGAAGTGGGATTGATTACGCCGCCTGTGGGAATGAATCTTTTCATCATCAACGGGATGTCCAAAACCACCCCCATCAGCGAAACCTATAAAGGTGCGTTGCCCTTTGTGATCACTGATATCGTACGGGTTGTGATTTTGGCGGCTTTCCCAGGGATTACGCTTTGGCTGGTCTGGGCGATTGACGCGCTTTAACGGCCCAATCGTCCTTCTGGGCAATCAGCAGGCGTCACCCCGCAGTATCAGCTTTGCGGCCCTTTTTGATAATCGGCGGCGCGGCGTTCAGTGTCTCGATGGCAAAGCCTGCCGCAGCTTTATACCCTGCCATAAACGTGGCGCGCTCCTCTTGCGAGATAACGTCATCGATTTTGTCGAACATCCCGCCGCATCGGTCATCGACGATGTTGAGCAATCCAAATGGTCCCGCCTCCCTGTTGCGCAGGACCAGTTCTGAAATCGGGCCGCATAGGTCTTGATCATAAGCCGCGAGGGCATTGGCGTTCACCCCATGCGCCAGCATCTTTGCACCAAGGATGCGCCCGTCCACGATGGCCTGCGTCGCGCCGTTAGAGCCGGTCGGATACATGGCGTGTGCGGCATCGCCAAGCAAGGCCACATTACCGTCTTGCCAGGTAGGGATCGGATCGCGGTCGATCATCGGGTTCTCAAAGGCAACGTCGGCGCCGCGCAAAAGCGAGGGCACATCCAGCCAATCCCAGTTCCAGTCTTCGAAATGATGGATGAACGTGTCGATACTTGTCGGCTTGAACCAGCCGCTATCGCGGCCCTTTGGATCGTCGTAAGTAACTTCGGCAATCCAGTTGATCCAGGCCAGCCCATCCGCATCAGGGGTTGAGATTGGATATATCACCATGCGTTGTCTGTGGGTGCCCAGCCCTATGAACGTCGATCCGGTCCGGATCGGTTTCGCCTTTGTTGTGCCGCGCCACATGATCGCTCCGCCCCAGTGGATTGGGGGTTGATCGGGGTGCATCTGCGCGCGGATCGCTGAATGAATGCCGTCCGCGCCGATAAGCAGGGCTCCACTTTGCGTTGTTTGTTTGCCGTCTGCCGTTTCAATCGACGCGGTGACGCCGCCATCTGTATTGTTCTGGTAGCCCACAACGCGTGCGCCCAATTTCACTTTATCGGCGCCGACGCGGTCAACCAGTTTTTGGTAGAGCGCCATTTGAAGCTGGCCGCGATGCGCCGCATATTGGGGCCATGCGTAACCGGCATCCAATCCGCGCGGTTCGGCATAGATGTCCTTGCCGTTCAGCCCGACCAGCGCCCATTCCTTTGCCGCAACCCCCACCTGATCCAACTCGTCGGTGCTAAATCCCATTTCCAGAAGTTCACGCACGCCATTTGGCTGCAGGTTGATCCCGACACCGAGGGGACGAAGCTGCTCAACCGCTTCGAAGACAATGACGCGCACACCGATCTGATCGAGCGTCAAAGCCAAGGACAACCCGCCGATGCCTCCACCTGCTATAAGTA
>CBFHZX010000074.1:0-4229 GCA_965660425.1 Sulfitobacter sp.
GCAAATGCGCATCATCGAAATACTCTGTCTTTGACAGGTATTCGTCATGCAGGTTCCACAGAGAGACTGCGGTCTGCTCGGCCGCGCCGCCCATCAGTGGGATCATCGGCATTTGCAACAATGGATGTGATTGCTCGAGATAGCCGTTGAAGGCATACGCGCCGTCTACAGCCCCTGACGTCACCAGTTCGAACTGTGCGCTGGGGTTGATATTCACTTCCGCAGGTTCAACAAATCGTACGCGCCCGTCAGTGGCAATTTCCACCTGTTTGAGAAACGGATCAACGATCATTGCGTTGATCACAAACCGCGGGTCGGATGCTTTGTTAAATGTCAGGACAACGGGTTCACCGTCGGTGGGTGTGGCGGGAACTGGCGTGCTCTTCGCTTCGGTTGCGGCCACTGCGGGAGCCGTGTCGCGACAGGGGATGACCAGTTTTTGACCAACGAACAGAAGGTTCGGATTGTCACCGAGCGTGGATTTATTTGCCTCAACCAGAATGCCAAAAGCGCTGACACTGTACGCACTTGTGCTAATCTTGCTCAGCGTAGCACCTGGTGCCACCGTATAGGTTTGTCCACAAACCACCGCGCTTTGTGCAGCTGCGAGGGCAGGTGCCAACGTAATTCCGAGTGCTAAAACGGCCTTCTTGATAGGGTGCATTGGTGTGCCCTGTCCTCTTTGGCTTACCCAAGTAAACCAAGTATTGCGCCTGAGTTTCAACGGTTCTTCTGGCGCAAAAGCGGTCTAAATTTTCGATGGCGGGGCAATCGCCCCTTGCTAAAATGCACCATAGCGTCTAAGCGGCGCTCTGTTGCTTCTGCAACAATTTACGTGGGAGGCGGCGCGCACGCGTGCGGGCACCGGACCACGGAGCAAACCGATCTCGGGAACGCGTCCCGAGGCGCTTATAAAGGAGATGGTCACATGGCCAAGAAACTCGTCGGTACGATGAAGTTGCAAGTTAAAGCGGGTCAAGCAAACCCGTCCCCGCCCGTAGGTCCTGCATTGGGTCAGCGCGGCATCAACATCATGGAATTCTGTAAGGCGTTCAACGCCAAGACAGCAGATATGGAGCCGGGCGCACCTTGCCCGACCGTGATCAGCTACTACCAGGATAAGTCCTTCACGATGGACATCAAGACGCCGCCTGCGTCTTACTACCTGAAGAAAGCCGCCAAAGTGAACTCGGGCGCGAAAACGCCGTCCCGTGAGACTGTTGGCACGATCACAGCCAAGCAGCTGCGCGAGATCGCCGAAGCGAAGATGGTTGATCTGTCCGCGAACGATGTCGATCAGGCAATGAAAATCATTATGGGCTCCGCAAAGTCTATGGGCATCGAGGTTAAGTAATATGGCAAAGCTCGGAAAACGCACCGCTGCCGCACGCGAAGCATTCGCAGGCAAAGAAGACCTCACAGTTGAAGAAGCTGTGGCCCTGATCAAATCAAACGCGAACGCCAAGTTCGACGAGACAATCGAGATCGCCATGAACCTCGGGATTGACCCGCGCCACGCCGACCAGATGGTCCGCGGCGTTGTGGGCCTGCCCAACGGTACAGGCAAAGACGTGCGCGTTGCCGTCTTCGCCCGTGGTCCAAAAGCCGAAGAAGCAACAGCCGCTGGTGCGGATGTTGTTGGCGCAGAGGACCTGATGGAAACCGTGCAAGGCGGCAAGATCGACTTTGACCGTTGCATCGCAACACCTGACATGATGCCCGTTGTGGGCCGTCTTGGTAAAGTGCTTGGCCCCCGCAACCTGATGCCGAACCCCAAGGTTGGCACCGTGACAATGGACGTTGCTGCCGCCGTGAAAGCGGCCAAAGGCGGTGAGGTCCAGTTCAAAGCGGAAAAAGGCGGCGTTGTGCACGCAGGCGTTGGCAAAGCATCCTTTGACGAGGCAAAGCTGGTCGAGAACATCCGCGCCTTTATCGGTGCCGTTGCAAAGGCCAAACCGACAGGTGCCAAAGGCGCCTATCTGCAAAAGATCGTACTGAGCTCCACCATGGGCCCAGGTGTTACAGTTGCCGTTGACGGTGCTGTAAGAGAATAAGCGATCTGCTTGAAGTTTATGGAGAGGAGCGGGCCGCTGTGCCCGCTCTTTTTCGTTTTAAGGGCGGTGTTGCAATATAGTGGCGCTTGCTGGGATTTTGGGTGCCCGTCGCAGCCCTTCATTGCGCGACATGCGCTGCGCACAGATTGTGGCGGAAAAAACAGAGCATGATGCGATGCAGGCGGACCCATTGAACAATTTAACGACCGAAATTTTGCAGGCTTTGCGCGATGCGGCCCTCGCGCAGTTGGAAGGAAGCCAAGCTCCCTACCGCGCCGATGTGGCGCTCAAGAGCTATGACGCACTTGACCTGTCGGATAAGCAGGAGCGCAACCCGCTTGCGCTTGAGGCTTTTGTCGCCGCGGTGATCGCCCATGGCAAGCGCCCGCGCCGTGCGCAAAAATCACTGTACCGTTTGAACCAGCATCGCATGGCGCAAGGGGAGCAAGCCCTCTATGACGCCTTTGCAGAGTGGATTGAGGGCGCCGAGCAGCACGGTTTTTCGCTCGAGGGGATTTTCCTGCAACGCGCTTTGGCGGATGTGGATCACACCGCCCTGTGGGGCGATACCGCCGCTGCCATCAAATCGGTCGAGGATGTCTTTGGCCCCGCTTTCCTGAACTCTGGTACGTTGCTTCGGGCCGTGCGTGAGGGCGGATTTATCGCCCATGATGACGACGTGGATATCGCCGTGCTGATGAAGGCCACCACCCTGAAGGATGCCGCTGCCGAATGGATCGAAGGCTATGACATGCTTGTTGCGCGCGGTTTGGTCGTACAAAGCGGTACGCGCCGCAATCCGGCGGTGTTCTAGCTCAAATCAACCACAGATGTGAATATCGATGTCTTCCCCGCATGGCTGGAAGGCGACAAGCTTTATGTCTATCCCCATACCAGCGGAGAGCTGGGCAAAACGGACCTGCTGCCGCTGGCGGCGTGTAAAACCACAGGTCTGCCGATCCCGCGTGATGCCGAGGCGATGCTGGAGGTGAATTATGGAAAGGGCTGGCGCACCCCCGATCCGGGGTTCCGCTTCGACTGGACTGTGGCGAACAAGAAATTTGCCGCCTTCTGGGATGCTCTGGAAGAGGTTTTGAACGCATGAGTGATAGAGTAATCTTGACCTATGGCACGTTTGATTTGTTTCATGTGGGCCACCTGCGGCTGCTCAAGCGTCTGGCCGCGCTTGGCGACAAGTTGATTGTCGGCTGCTCGACGGATGAATTCAACACCATCAAAGGCAAGAGCACGGCCATCCCTTATGTGCACCGCGTGGAGATCCTCGAGGCGTGCCGCTATGTCGATCAGGTGATCCCCGCGGACGACTGGGCGCAAAAGCGTGATGATGTGCAACGGTACGGCGTGGGCCTGTTTGCGATGGGCGACGATTGGGCGGGCAAGTTTGATGAACTGCGCGATCTGTGCGACGTGCTGTATCTTCCGCGCACCGAGAACATCTCCACCACCGAGCTCAAGGCGCTTATTCAGGCCACGCGCGGTTCCGCCTCCTCTTGAAGCGTTTTACTGTTGGCAAATCATCCCAAGCCGACTAAGCGTTTCCTTGCACGCTAGCGCGCGATTCGTCGTGCGCTGTTGTGCACTTCGTCCGAGAAGGTGGGTGAGGTGGCAACTCCTCATAATTCCTGCCCGAGATGGGGAATAACTTAGATTTTTCGCGGGCCACGCTCTCGGATGATCTTGGGAAGGACCCGTAAGGACCCGATGCTGGACATGTTGTCCAGTTGAATGAGCCTCGGAGGGTCACCCCCCTCCGAATATATTGGAGAGAAACTGTGGATAGAGCACAAAAAGAACAGCTCGTCGAAGAACTCGGCGAAATCTTTGAAAGCTCTGGCGTTGTAGTGGTAAGCCACTACGTCGGTCTGACAGTTGCTGAAATGCAAGATCTGCGTGCGCGTGCAAGCGCTGCGGGCGGGTCTGTGCGTGTTGCCAAAAACCGGCTCGCCAAGATCGCCCTTGAGGGCAAGCCATGCGCAAGCATTGCTAACCTTCTGACGGGTATGACCGTTCTGACCTATTCTGAGGATCCTGTGGCCGCGGCCAAGGTTGCTCAGGAATTTGCCAAGGGGAATGACAAGTTCATCATTCTCGGCGGCGCCATGGGTGAGAACGCGTTGGATGCCAGCGGCGTCGAAGCCGTGTCGAAAATGCCAT
>CBFHZX010000075.1:0-3318 GCA_965660425.1 Sulfitobacter sp.
TCTGCAACAATGGGGAAGCGCAGGTCTGTGTTTTGGGTGTCGTTCACGTCGTCGATCCATTTGACGTGCTCTTCCACGGTATCCGTCGACAGGCCGATGGGTTTCACGCCGCGTTTTGTAAATTGCTCCGACAGCTGCGATGTGCGGCCCATTTCGGTTGTGCAGACGGGCGTGAAGTCCGCAGGGTGGCTGAAAAAGAACGCCCAATCGTCGCCGATCCAGTCATGGAAGCTGATCGGGCCAGTTGTTGTATCTGCGGAAAAGTCGGGCGCAGTGTCGCCGATTCTGAGTGTCATCGTTTATTTCCTGTATTTATAATAGTTCTTTTATGCGATCTAATGCAGGGCCTTTACAAAAGCAATATTTTGAATGTATTTTTTGGTGCGGCAACAGGGTTCACCTATGAAACTGACCAGCTATACCAATTATGCGATGCGCTCTTTGCAGCTCGCGGCGCTCAAATCGCCCGAGCTTGTGCGTATTGATGACGTGGCGCAAATCCACAGCCTCTCGCGGCCCCATATTATGAAGATCGTGCATGAATTGGGGAAAGCTGGGTATCTTGAGACTGTTCGGGGTCGAAACGGCGGATTCCGTCTCGCGCGGCCGCCCGAAGAAATTGTCGTCGGCGAGGTCGTTCGGATCACAGAAGGGCCGCTGGATGTGGTCGAGTGTTTCAACCCTAAAAAAACACATGTCCATTGATGGGCGTCTGCATCCTGTCGCGCAAAATGCAGGAAGCAACGGCAGCCTTCATGGCGGTTCTGGATGGCCTTACAATTGCTGATATTGCCGCCAATCGCGGACAGCTGATGGACCGCATCGCCCCGCTTGAAATTCCGCGATCAGAAGCAGCTGCGACATGAGCAATGATGCCGATTGGGTCGAGCGGTTTCCGGGCCTTTCGCGGCTTGATCTGCCAACCAAGCAACTCCTGACCACCCGCAGCACAATCGTCGGTGTGGCGAAGGACACGATGGTTTTTGGTCCCGGTAAGTCGCCCGAAAACATGCTGTTTCTGCTGGACGGTACGGTGCGGGTGCAGCAGGTCTCGGAGACGGGCCACCAGATTGTTCTCTACAGAATCGAAGCGGGGCAAAGCTGTGTGCTGACCACGGCCTGCCTTCTGGCTTATGATGACTACTCGGCAGAGGGCATTGCGGAAACGGTCGTGAAGGCCGCCGGAGTGCCACGTGAGGTTTTCGATGATTTGGTCGCGGGGTCCAAGCCGTTTCGGGATTTCGTATTTGCGGCCTTTTCCAAGCGTATCACGGACCTGTTCCTGATGATTGACGAGGTCGCCTTTCAACGCGTTGACGTGCGGCTTGCGGACAAGTTGATCAAGCTTTCAAGCGGAGCCGACACAATCCCGACCACGCATCAAAAACTGTCTGTCGAGCTTGGTACCGCGCGCGAAGTGATTTCACGTCAATTACAGGAATTCCAGCGGCGCGGCTGGATCGAGCAGGCGCGTGGAAGCGTTACTTTAAAGGAGCGTCAAGAGCTTCAAACCCTTGCGGAGCATAACGCCTGAATGAATCCGAAGGTTTGGTGACAATGTCACTGAACCCTGCCAGCAAAAGAGATATCCATGGTGTATTTTTTGAAGGAGACAGCGACATGACTACGAATCTAGGCAACCTTGACCCCATATTCCGCGCCCTTTTGGGTATCGTTCTACTGGCCGCACCGTTTGTAAGCGGGCTGGCCATTTTTGACGGGACAGCGGCAACTGTTATCTCGGTTATTGCGGGCCTTGTGATGCTCGGGACATCTGCGATGAAATTCTGCCCGCTCTATCGCATCTTTGGCATTCGGACTTGCAAGCTGTGATGTTCGAGACTGCATTTACACCGTTTCAATCGCTTGGTGGAGGGGCATTGATCGGCCTCGGAGCCGTTCTGCTGATGCTTGGCTTGGGGCGCATTTTTGGCGCGACTGGCATTATGTCAGGGCTCGTCTTTTTCGAGAATCGTGAAGAGCTGTCATGGCGGGTGGCCCTAGTGATCGGGATGATTCTTGGCCCTGTGCTGCTGTTTACTGTCACGGGTTCAATGCCTGCGCTCACCATTCCAGTTAGCCCTACGATGATCATCATTGGCGGTGTTATTGTGGGTTTGGGTGCGAGCCTTGGGTCTGGCTGCACCTCTGGCCATGGTGTCTGCGGGCTGTCACGGTTTTCAATCCGCTCGCTGGTTGCTGTGCCAACATTCATGCTGACCGCAGCGATCACCGTATTTCTGATCCGCCATGTGTTTGGAGGCTAAGATATGAAACTGATTTTTGCATTGATCACCGGCCTTGTCTTTGGGACAGGCATCGCGATTTCCGGTATGATGGACCCTGCCAAGGTTCTGAACTTCTTTGACCTCGCGGGTACATGGGACCCCAGCCTTGCCTTTGTTATGGGCGGCGCGCTGGTCATTACAGTCTTTGGCTATCGGTTGGCATGGAAGCGCAATGCCCCCTTGTTTGGCGGGCGCTTTCAGGTGCCAACGGGCACTGACATCGACATGAAGCTGGTCGGCGGTTCTGCGCTGTTTGGCATCGGCTGGGGCATCGCGGGGTTCTGCCCGGGTGCTGCTATTCCGGCGCTCGGCACTGGCCGCTGGGAAGTCGCCCTGTTCCTTGTCGCAGTGGTTGCAGGATTTTACATGCGGCGGCTTCTGTCGTCTGTTGGACCTGCGAAAGCCGCCCAATGAAAAAACCGTTCTCTCCCAAGCGCGTTGTGAAAATCGCTCTGGCTCTTGGCATCGCCAGCGCTGGAGCGGTGACGCTTGCGCAAAACATGCACGCAGGCGGGCACCGCCACGGTGCGGGGCATACGCATGACGAGGTCAACATGCCGGGTCTGCGGGGAGAGAATGCGACTGCTGAGGAAAGCGCTGAGATCGCTGTGCTGTTCAGAGGTTTCGAGACGATCACGCGTGAGGTCGAGAACCTGCCGAACGGGATCAGGACCATCACCCGATCTTCCGACCCAGCAGTGCGGGACGCTTTGATCAGTCACTCGATCGGCATGATTGACCGTGTGGACCAGCTGGATGATCCCAAGATCATTATCCAAAGCCCCACGCTTGATATCTTCTTTCTGCGCGGTGCGGCAATCACGTCAAGCATCGATATCCCTGATGACGGTTTGGCCGTGGTTCAGACCTCGGATGATCCAGAGGTCGTCGCAGCCTTACACACTCACGCCGCCGAAGTGACGACTATGGTCGAGCGCGGCATGGACGCTGTGCATGATATGATGATGGAGCGCGGCACGGACCATTGAGACTGCAGCCCGCGCATCCCCAAACTGGAGGAACCGAAATG
>CBFHZX010000076.1:0-2862 GCA_965660425.1 Sulfitobacter sp.
GCAAAAAACGGTTTTATATTATGACACGCACTTATCTTCCTGGCATTATTGCCATGGCCCTTATCGTTGTGGCCTCCAATATTCTTGTTCAGTTTCTCTATGGCAACTGGCTGACATGGGGGGCGTTTACCTACCCGCTTGCCTTTCTTGTCACCGACATCATGAACCGCGTCTATGGCACTGCTGCTGCGCGGCGCGTGGTTCTGGTTGGCTTTGTGGTGGGTGTCTTCTGCTCCCTGATTGGGACCCAGATCATGGGTGAGTTCGGCCCATTGGTTACAGTGCGCATTGCCATCGCATCCGGCCTAGGCTTTCTCATCGCACAACTATTGGATGTCAGCATCTTTGCTGCCCTGCGCAATGCAAGCTGGTGGAAAGCGCCGCTTGTCTCGACCTTAATCGGCAGCACGGTCGATACAGCGATCTTCTTCTCTGTTGCATTCTCGGGTGCCCTTTCTTTCGTGCATTCTGCAACAGACGTGTCATGGGCGGCGGACGTTTTGCCAATTCTTGGCATGGGGCCGGAAGCGCCTTTGTGGGTTTCGCTCGCAGTGGCGGATTGGGCGGTAAAGCTGTCACTGGCATTGCTCGCACTTGTTCCGTTTAGGATCATCACAGCCGGCCTGCGCGCTGCTTGAACAAACTTGTAAAAAACACTTTGTGTTTTGCGAAACCTATGCAAACCTGACGTTGATTTTAACAACTGTAAAGGAGGTGATCTAGTGTCAAGAAAGGTACTGGAGAGAGGTGTCGGAACAGCTTTGGAGGTCACTTGCTAGGGCAGCCCTTAGCATAATGAAGTCCGAAGTGGGCCATCGGTCTAACCGATCCCGCCTCCTATACAATTCGATTGGGCCGCCCTGTTTCAGGGCGGCCCTTTTCGCATTTGGCGACTGCCCCTTCCAGTATGCGCCGCATCCACTATGATCCCCGCTTATGTTGCATGTTACCGACAAAATCATCCTTCAGGACTGGGAGCTGACCGAGAGCTTTATGCGCGCGTCCGGACCGGGCGGGCAGAATGTGAACAAGGTCTCTTCCGCCGTGGAATTGCGGTTTGAAGCAGCCACATCTCCCTCGCTGCCCCTGCCGATTAAGAACCGTTTGCGCCAATTAGCGGGACGCCGCTGGACCAATGAAGGTGCACTGGTACTGCAATGTGACGAGACGCGCAGCCAAGCCCGCAACCGTGAGATTATTCGGGATCGCCTCAAGGAGCTGATCCAGCAGGCAGCAACCCCGCCCAAGCGCCGCATCGTAACGCGCCCCACGCTTGGATCGAAAAAGCGGCGACTGAAAGCAAAGAAAGTGCGCGGGGAAGTCAAAGCGATGCGCGGGAAGGTTGACCCAGAATAGTAGCAAAACGCTGGTCAATACGCATTGCGCAGCGCATGGTACCCCAATGAAATCTGACCAGACTTTCACTGCTATTCTATTGCTTTTGGGCGCGCTGACGTTGTTTGACGGTATGGGCCTCATCATCAAACATCTATCACCACGATATGGTGCGGCAGAACTTTCGGCATGGCGCAATATGTTTGGACTGATCCCTTCAATCATCGTTCTCTATGCTTCTCGCGAATGGCACAGTAAGGGACGTATTTTGATTGTGCGGCAGTGGAAGTTGGCGCTGTTTCGCGGGGCGGTTCTGACCTTTGCGCAATTCTCGTTCTACTTGTCGCTGGGATTGCTCACCTTTGCCACAGCCTCCACCATCACCTATGCGAATTCGCTTTTTGCAGTAGCACTCGCCGTGCCGCTATTGGGTGAGAAAGTTGGTTGGATCAGATGGAGTGCGGTGATTGTCGGTTTTGTCGGCGTGGTCTGGATCGTACGCCCTGGCTCGGATGCTTTTACGCTTGCCGCATTGCTGCCATTGGGCGCAGCAGCCTGCTATGCAATTGTTGGCGTGACGATCAGCGTTATGGATGACGACATCCCCACCCCGCTGATCAATCTGTATTCCAGTGTTGTCGCTCTGATTGGAGCGGTCATTCTCACGCTATCCACAGGCGGTTTTACCCCGTTGCAGCAGCACAATGACATCTGGTGGCTGATGGCCATGGGCGGCTTTGGAGGCTGTGCCGTGCTGCTTCTCATCATGGCCTACCGTCGGGGCGAGCAAAGCGATCTGGCGCCCTTCAACTACTTCGGCATTCCTCTGGCGTTCCTGCTCGGTTGGATCTTTTTTGGCGAAGCACCATGGGGAGAACTATTTCCTGGTGCTTTGTTGATCCTCGCAAGCGGCTTGCTCATCGTGTGGCGCGAGCGGCAATTAAAAAAGAGCTAACGCTTCTTGCGGCAATATAGTTCAAGACGGTGGTGGACGACTTCATAGCCCAACTCGCGGGCAATCTCGTCTTGCAACTGCTCGATCTTGTCCGACTGGAATTCGACCACCTCACCCGTATCAACGTCAAGGATATGATCATGGTGGGCTTCGTGGCTTGTCTCAAACCGCGCACCTCCACCGTCAAAGGCATGGCGGTGCACAACGCCACCTTCTTCGAGAACCGATAGCGTACGATAGACTGTCGCCAATGAGACGCTCGGCTCGATCTCCTTGGCACGGCTGTGCAGGTCGACCGCGTCAGGATGATCATCCGCTTCGGCCAAGACGCTTAGCAGTGCGATCCGTTGCCGCGTCACGCGGATGCCCGCTTTTTTCAGCGCTGCGGACATTTTTTCGGTTTTATCACTCTCGACACCCATCAAATGCACCCTAAATTCTCATTCACCCAGTATGTTTGAGAATCGTTATCATTCTTATTTACAGTTGTGAATGGTTCTCATAAGCAAAAAAGGGAGATATACACCAAATGGAGCTTCATCGATGTTTAAAACGACCCTGAATGCACTGTT
>CBFHZX010000077.1:0-2426 GCA_965660425.1 Sulfitobacter sp.
AGCAGCAACATTGCCCGAGTGGGACCCGCCGCGGATCAGGTTAGGTGCACCCATCATTACAGCGATGCCGTGAATGCGACAGGCTGCTGCGGCTTCAACTGTTGTGGGAAACTCTGCAAACCCTACGCCGTTGCTCGCTGAGGTGTCGACATGATCCACTGTGGTATCATCATGGCTGGCCAGAACTGCACCCAAACGGCGGGCCTCTTTCACGGCGCCTGCCTCGTGCTTTGCGCCGAGGCGGCTTTGCAGACCCAACAGGTGCTCAACATGTTCGCCAAACTCCGCGTCACTCATCCCGCGTTTCTTGGCGATATAGGTCTTCAGCGCGGTCAGGTCACGGAATTGACGCTGGCCAGGGGTATGATCCATAAGGCTGACTATGCCGACCCTGTCTGACGAAGTGAACGCCGCTAATTCCTCAAGCAACGTCTCGGAGCAGATTTCAGCTCTGAGGTGGAGGAAATGACTTATCTTGAAATACCCTTGTGCGCGTGCCGCCAAGAGTTCGTCTGCCAGCTTTCGGGCGTAGTCAATATAGCGCCCCTTGCCACTGTGAATGGACCCCACGCGCATGGCATCAAACACTGTCGTGATGCCTGTAGACGCCAGCTCTGCGTCGTGTGCGATAAGGGCGGGTAAATGAGGCCAGTCGACCTGTGGACGCGGTTCGATATGGCGTTCGAGGTTGTCTGTATGCAGTTCGACAAGGCCAGGAATAACGAGGTCACCCGTACAATCTAAGGCACCAGTCGGCATATGATCCCCTTCGGTGATGTCACAAATGACGCCCTGTTCGATGGTCACCGCACCTGTGATTACTTGATCTTCTAACACAAGCTGCGCATTGGTGAGACACAGGTCACTTGACACATGGTTGTCACAAGCCTTCGTTAATGAGGTCGTGGAAAAAGGGGAATTCATGTCATACTCTCGATTTGCTATCTACTATGTGCCACCCGCAGGGCCATTGGCCGATTTCGGCGCGTCTTGGCTGGGTTGGGATGTTATGCGCGGGTGCGAAGTGCCTCAGCCTGACATGCACGACTTGCATGACATTACGATGACACCGCGCAAATACGGGTTTCACGGCACACTTAAATCGCCGTTTCGCCTGAGGGGCGGTCGCACAGTGGCAGAGCTGGAGCAGGCTACAGCGCAGCTTGCGAAAGGGACAGCGGCCGCCGCTTGTGAAGGGTTGGAAGTTAAGGCGCTGGGCCGATTTCTGGCGCTGACGCCACGGGGTGATACTGCTGCGTTGCAACGGGTGGCGGCGGATTGTGTGCGTGAGCTTGACGGGTTCCGCGCTGCGGCCAACACAGCCGAACTGGCCTGCCGCCGCACCAGAGCCTTGAGTGCGCGTCAGGACGCGCTGTTGCTGGAATGGGGTTACCCTTACGTGATGGAAGAGTTCAAATTTCACCTTACCCTCTCGGGACGCGTGCCCAGAGAGGACTTGACTGCATGGTTTGATACCGTGCAACGCGCCTTGCCCGACCTGCCCGAACCCTTTGTCTTGGACCAGATCGCGCTGTGCGGTGAGCGAGAAGACGGGCGGTTCGAGGTGTTGCATCGCTACACGCTCGCCGGTTGAAGCAGTGCTGCGCCCCGCGCAACAGTCTGCGAGATGGGACCATCATTTGCTAGGTGGATAACCTGAAGCCCTGCGGGCAACGGCTTATCAGCCTCTGCGAGCCTTTTAGATATTTCAAGTTCCGTTTCACGCCCTCGGGACGCGAGACGCTGTGCCAGTGTTTCGGAACTTGCTGTGATGTTGAGAACGAGAAGATGTGGAAAGACTTCGGACGCCTGAACCAAGACCTTGTGGGAGAAATTGGCAAGGCAATCGGTGCCTCTGCGAAGTTGGTATTTGACGGTGATCGGGATGCCGTAATGCAGTCCATGCGCACCCCAATGCACTGCGAATGCGCCGTCTTGCGCCATTGCTTTGAATTTGGAGACGGACACTGCGTCATAGACCCCGCTGCTTAGCTCTGGTGCGCGGGTGATGACGCGGCGGACGAGATGTATCTCGGGAATGGCATCCTTGAGGCCTGCCATAACGCTGTCTTTGCCTACACCTGACGGGCCAACGACGGCGATGAGGCGCCCATTGGATTTGGCGTCCTGCGTCATGCTGCTATTCCTGACGTGTAGCGGCCAACGTCAATTTCATGGTCACAAACGCGGTCGCGGGCAGCCTCGTCATGAAAAATGCCGATGATGGCCACGCCTCGTGGCTTTGCGTCTTCGATCAGGGAGAGGACCACTTCGCGGTTGGCGGCATCAAGGCTTGCCGTAGGCTCATCCAGCAGCATCGCAGGGTAGTTGTGGGCAAAGCCCCGAGCGATGTTGACGCGCTGTTGTTCGCCACCTGAAAAGGTGGTGGGGGAGAGCGACCAAAGGCGTTGCGGGATGTTCAGTTG
>CBFHZX010000078.1:0-2005 GCA_965660425.1 Sulfitobacter sp.
ATATCTCTGAATTCTATCTTCGCTTCTGTTCCTCAGCGTCTCCGCCGCGCCCCGTCCGCTGCCCCGAACCACATTGCCGCGCTTCGGTAAGGGGCGTTCTAGATAGAGTGGCGGTGACCCGCAACCCCTTTTTTCGCCTTATTTCACTTTTTTGCTGTTTTTCGATTTTTCACAGAATTTCAACGCCTTGGGGAAGAATGATTGCGCCAACAGCCTGATTGTGGAAGCATTGTTGCGCAGACCATGGGTCAAGCTGTGCAGCCCTCATTCTACATTTGGTGTTTTCCACAGACATACCCACAAGCGCATCGATTATCAGGCTGTTCAGGCGACTCGTTTCGCCCGTTTGCGCGCAGATTTGGCGACTCGCAATGACAGCAATCCCAGAATCGCGGCCATATAGGCAATCGGCTCAAACTGGATGCCTTTCACAAGCCACAGGTAATGTGCGCCGCCCAACAGCACCGCCACATATGTCAGCATGTGAAGCTTGCGCCACGCCGCCGCGCCCATCTTGCGCACCGACAGATTGTTGGAGGTCAGCGCCAGCGGCAGCAGCACCAGAAACCCCACCATGCCGATGGTGATATAGGGACGCTTCCAAATGTCGGCCCACATCTGCCCCCACAACAGGCTCATATCGAGCACTACCCAAACCGTCAGGTGCAGCGCCACATACGTAAAGGCCATAACCCCCAGCAAGCGGCGGAACTTAAGCAGGTTCAGCCCAACGTACTCACGCAGCGGCGTAACGCACAGACCCGCAACCAACAGCTGCAAGGCGATCTCGCCAAACTCCCGCTCCAGTGCGTTGATCGGCTCCCGCCCCAGCCCGCCCGTTTGCGCGAGATACAGCAGCAACGGCACAGGCAGGAGACATAGTATATAGACAGGCCATGTCGGCACATGGCGCAATATGCTGTTCGTCTTGTCTATGATGCCGCTCATGCTCGCCTCCCTCAAATGCAAAGGACCGAAGCCTCTACGCTCCGGCCCATTCTGTTCACTCTATACTATACGCTAGATGTCTTTGCTCAGATCCATGCCTGCATACATCTCCATCACCTCATCGGCGTAACCGTTCATCATCAGCGTGGGGATACGCCGCGAGAAGAGGCCACCCCCGACCACACGCTCACTCGCCTGCGACCAGCGCGGGTGATCCACTTCGGAGTTCACATTACTATAGAACCCGTATTCGCGCGCGTTGGCTTTGTTCCAACTGGTGGGCGGCTGTTTGTCTATCAGCGTAACCCGCACGACCGACTTGATGGATTTGAACCCGTATTTCCACGGCACCACCAGCCGCAGCGGCGCGCCGTTCTGGTTGGGGATGTCTTTGCCGTAGATGCCCGTGGCCATCATAGTGAGCGGATGTACCGCTTCGTCCAGACGCAGACCCTCGACATAGGGCCAGTCGAGCACAGGAAACTTCACGCCTGGCATCTCGTCAGGGCGCAGGGCCGTCTCGAACGCCACATACTTGGCACCCGATTGCACACCTGCCATGTCCAGCAGATCAGCCAGCTCGAACCCGTTCCACGGGATCACCATTGACCACGCCTCGACACAGCGGAAGCGGTAGATGCGCTCCTCAATGGTCATGGCCTTCATAATGTCTTCGAACGCATAGGCACCAGGCTTTTCGACCATACCGTCGATGGTCACACTCCACGGTTCAGTAGTCAGCGCACTTGCGTATTTGGCGGGATCATCCTTGCCCGTGCCGAACTCATAGTAATTATTGTATTGAGTAATATCCTCATAGCTGCTCGGGACCAGCTCTTCGCTTTGCGCGAAACTGCCCGTAGCACCAACAGCCGCCAACCCGAGGCCCGCCGCCGTACCACCCATCAACTGCCGACGGTTCATAAACACCGCCTCATCGGTCACGTGATGATCTTTGTGGGTGTTTTTCCAGCGCTGCGCCATGTTTCTCTCCTTACCTACTGCATCTTAGGTAGGGGCAGCGCGCCAAAGAACAAAACCTTTTCGCCCTACATTT
>CBFHZX010000079.1:0-1605 GCA_965660425.1 Sulfitobacter sp.
TGCCATCATCGACAGCGTGATGGACATCGACTACGCCGCCGGGCGGATCACCTATGATCACGCTGACGCAATGATCGTGCGGATTAATGAGATGGGCGGTAAACTGGAATGGATTATTGAGACCCATGTCCACGCCGACCACCTGAGTGCCGCGCCCTACATCCAGCAGAAACTGGGTGGTAAGATCGGCGTTGGCGAGAAGATCATGGTTGTGCAGGAAACCTTCGGCAAGGTCTTCAACGAGGGCACTGAATTCCAACGCGACGGCTCGCAGTTCGACGCGCTGTTCAAGGATGGCGACACCTATCAAATCGGCAATATGCAGGCCTTTGCCATGTACACGCCAGGCCATACGCCCGCCTGCATGGTGCATGTGATCGGCAATGCGGCTTTTGCCGGTGATACATTGTTCATGCCCGATGGCGGCTCTGCGCGGTGCGATTTCCCCGGTGGGTCTGCCGGTGAGCTTTACGACAGCATCACGAAAGTTCTTTCGCTACCTGATGAGACACGCCTGTTCATGTGTCACGATTACGGCCCGAATGGACGCGCGATTGAGTGGGAGACCACTGTCGCAGAGCAGAGAGCCAACAACATCCATGTGGGTGGCGACAAGACCCGCGAGGACTTCATCACATTCCGCACCGAGCGTGACGCACAGCTGTCCATGCCTAAACTGATCATTCCATCGCTGCAGGTGAACATGCGTGCGGGTGAAGTGCCCACGGATAGTGACGGCAACCCCATGCTTAAAGTGCCGGTCAACGGTCTGTAAGGAGGAACAGAACAATGGATATCAAGACACTGACCGCGACCCTTTCGGTCACGCCGCAGATCATCGCATCTGATATGCAAGCGATCAAGGATGCAGGGTTTCGTGCCATCATCTGTAACCGCCCCGATGGTGAAGGTGCTGATCAACCCACCTTTGCCGAGATCGAAAAGGCGGCCAAGAAGATAGGCATTGAAACTGCATATCAGCCTGTTGTCTCAGGCAAAGTATCCGACGAGGATGCGACGGCCTTTGACACCGTTGCGGCCAATTTACCCGGTCCAGTACTCGCCTATTGCCGCACTGGGACTCGGTCAGCCACGCTTTGGTCGCTGTCTCAGGCAAAGACGCGCAGCGTTGCCGACATCTTGGCCGCGACCAAGGCGGCGGGCTATGATATGGGCGGTGTGGTGCGACGCATCGTGAACGGAGGCAAAACGCCGACCGATACTGCCGACGCTCAGTATGACATCGTTATCGTGGGTGCAGGCGCAGGCGGGATTGCCACTGCGGCCAGTCTGAAATCCCGCAAGCCAGGGCTTGAGATCGCGATCATCGATCCGGCCGACATCCACTACTACCAACCCGGCTGGACCATGGTTGGCGGTGGTATCTTTGAACCCCAGCAGACATCGCGCACAATGGGCTCGCTGATCCCGCAGGGCGTGCATTGGATCAAGGTTGCCGTTGCAGCCTTTGAGCCCGAAAACAACGCTGTCATCCTCGATGGGTGCCGCGTGGTGAAGTATAACCGTATGATCGTATGCCCTGGCCTCAAGCTGGATTGGAACAAGATCGAAGGCCTTGTTGACACGCTGGGTCATAACGGTGTG